>CAZBWM010000098.1:0-24571 GCA_964495375.1 uncultured Planctomycetaceae bacterium
TCGTATCAAAAGTGCCGGCGACAACGAATGAACCTTCCCCCGGGCGGCGTCTAGGGATAACCGCATGGGGGGTGGATTGCGATTTGCCGCGCTTCGGCGCGGTTGCGGCGTACGGTTTTTCATGCACTCCCAGCGCTGCGTCCCCCCGGGGTCGCGCTGGCGCCGGAACTTTCGATTTGCCCACCCTGATTGCTTGCCGAGTGCTGCTGCCAGTGAACCGTCCCAGGCATCGACCATGCTCCGCCGTGCGCGCTCAAGTTGCCGCCCGGCCTTGCGGTTGATGCCGGCCGCTGTCCATCAGACGATACAAAACTGCGAACCCATGGTTCTGTCAGAGAGGGCAAGTATGTCTGTCGCGCGCGTAGCCGTCATTGACGACGATCCCGCCGTCTGCCGTGTGATTCAGGAAGTGCTCGCCAGCGAAGGGGTCCAGGTCGTGTCGACCGGTGAGGCCGATTCGGCCGTGGCCTTTGTTCTGCAACCTGGCATCGACGCCGCCTTCATCGATTTGCGGCTGCCGAAACGGAGCGGCCTGGCGCTCGTCGAGGATCTGCGCCGCCGCGGTTACCAGACGCCGATCATCTTCATGACGGGGCACGCTTCGTTCGATTCGGCCGTCGAAGCCCTCCGCCTGGGGGCCATCGATTATCTGGTCAAACCGCTCACTGCGAAAGATATTGCGCGCGCGTTGTCGCGAGCAGCCGCCGCTGGGCGCCGCACCAAAACCGTGCGACCGGCTCCCGTCGCCGAATTGCCAACCCGCTCAACCCCGTGCCGCGCTCTGGAAGAAGCACACGCCTTTGGTTGCCATGATACCGAAGTGCTCCCCTTCTTGAACGCTGCGGCCAGCGACCGCGGGGCCTGCGACGCACCGACCATCGAGATCCGCGTCGAAGGAGATCTGCGCGCGATCGAGCGGCAGATCATTCGCGAAGTGATCCGCAGCTGCGACGGCAACAAAGCGGCCGCCGCCCGCCGGCTCGGCCTGCACCGCAAGACGCTCTATCGCCTGCTGCAGGCCGACGAGCCGGTCGCGACCAGTTGTTAGCCTAGCGCGGAGCATAACGCTAGCGCGGAGCGCTGGCGCGCGGTGGTCTCCCGCCACGTTGCGGCATGACGAGCCGAGCCGTTGTGGTTTCCCCCTCGCGAAGCACGTAGATCGTCGGCACCGGGCGACCCGTTCCGCCACCGGCGATGGGCACCGGGATCACGCTCAACAGCGTGCCGTCGTTCACCTCGCGGCCATCGATCGTCAGCAATCCTCGCAATGTTGCCAGGTCTTTGGGCTTGGGAAGTAGTTGAACCGAGCCATCGCTAACCAGGAACGGGCCGCAGTCTCCTTGCGGCAGCTTATACGGCAGCGCGAAGCTCCCCAGGTTGCCCGGTAGTGGAAACTTGTCGTCGATCACCAGGTCCTGTGGCTTCATCCAGGGGATTTTCTCGCCCGGTGCGATGGGCCCGACGAGCAGCGTGTTCGACGTGCCATCGGCAATCTGGCGGAAGCTGGTACCGCCGTCGAACTTTGGCTTCTGTCCGTCGAATTTCAGTCCCTCGGCCGAGAAAGCCATTCCTGGCCCGGTGATCGCGGCATAGTGCGTCAGGTGATCTTTATTCTCACCGTAAATCGGATCGGCATAAACCGCCGGCATCTGGTCGAGCAGCTTGCTGTTGTTCGGCCCGTCCCACGGTTCGTCGAAGCGGTATTTCGCATAGAGATCCCCTTCTTCGAGAAACGGCAACAAGAGCACGCGCCAACTGTGCCACGGTTTGCCGTCTGGACCACGAATCACAGCCGGCGGAAAACTGTTGTAGGTGCTATGAAAGTTATGCATCGCCAGCCCGATCTGCTTGAGATTCGCTAGCGACTGCGTGACATGCGCGAGTTGCAGCGCTCGCGGATCGGCCGGCGCCTCGGCCGCCGGCGGCAGTCCTTCGGCTAGCGGAACCAGATCGGGAACGGCCCTGAGCTGGGCCGTCAATGCTCCCGGCGGGCGGAAGAACATCAGTACTTCTCCCGGTTTGATCTTCGTCTGCAGATTCTTGCCGACGAGCGCGTACAAAATACCGTCGGCTTCGATGTCGGTCACCTGCACGCGCACCAGCCGGGCGTCTTGGAGTTTCGGCCCACCCAGCTTCGTGACGACAACCCCCACGTAGTAACCTTCCCGCGGTTCTTCACTGAGCCCGCGCGCGCCACCCGGAGCATTCGCGCCGGTGGCCACCCGCATGCGGCCGTCGGCTTCGATCGTTTTGATCGTCCCCAGGTTTGGCTCGCGCTGGGGATTCAGCGCGAACTGGGCGATGACCTGAGTCGAAGTGTCGGCGGCGATCGCTCGGCTTACCGAGATCGGGCTCGACATGACCAGCCCGGGCGCCAAGAGCAGAAAAGCCAGTCCAGTAGCTCGGTGCATGTTCTGTCCCCTTGCAGCGGATGGATCGAGACACCTCGGCGCGCAGCGGTTCAACGAGCGCTAACAAACTGCCGCGGCGCCAGTTGCGCGTGCGTCGCAGACGCCCCCAACTCTCCGACAACCTACAGTTCGCTCGGTGGCCGTCAATCTTTTGGCGCAGCATCAAGAATTCGAGGTCCCTCAGCGATCGGCCACGCAAACGGCGCAACGCCGTCCAAATTATTCGAGCCCCAGCCGCTGACGGGCCGCCTCGGCCCAGGGGCTGTCGGGCGCCTGCGCCAAGAAGGCTTCCCAGTGCGGCACCGCAGCCGGCGACATTCCCAACTCGTCGAGCAACCGCGCCAGATGATAATGCGCGTCGGGATAATCGGGATGATGGGCCAGCGCTCCCTCGAAGGCCGCGGTCGCCAACTCAGGCTCGCCCAGTTCGGCCAGCACGCAGCCCAAGTTCGCCCGCGCCTCGACGTAATCTTCGTCGAGCTCGATCGCCATGTAATAGCGCTCGCGGGCGGCCGCCAAATCGCCCAATCGATAGAGCAACTCGGCCAGACGGAAACAGGTCTCAGGATGTGGCCCCCCGGCAGCCAGCGCCGCGCGATACAGCTCGAGCGCGTCCTCGAGCTCGCCGGTGTCTTCCAAATCGCCGGCCGCGATCAGCAATTCCTCGGCTGAATTCGCGGCATCCGGCGTTTGCCCAGGAACAGGAAACGCCTTACCCAGCGTGCGCGGCCGACCGTGCGACCCGGTGGCAAGCTGGTCGTCGCGATCCACGGCAGGAGGCGCCTCGATCGACAGCCGCGGCGGCCCTTCCCAGTCGAAACGGAGCTGACCTCCCGGCTCAAGCAGTCCTTCTCCCTGACGTAACAGAAGCTGCTGCCCTTCGACGATCACCGAAAGCTGGGCCAGCGGCCGCTCGACTCCCGGCAACCAGCGCCGCAGTTGCGCAAGCTTGCGTTCGATCGCCTGCGCCGACATGCCGGCCGAGAGCATGGCCGCCAAGCGCCGGGCACTGGCGACTTCTTCAAAATCGAAGTAAGGCAACCGACGCACTTGCCGCGCCGGTTGAATCAGACCGCGGCGATGCCAACGACGCACCACGGCGATCGATACGCCCAAGAGCTCGGCCAGCATGGCGGGCGTATAGAGCCGGCGAACTTGATGTTCGGCGTCGACCAGGCCGAGCCGTTGCCACAGCTCGGTCTCGTTGATGACCGCCAGTTCGCCCCGTTCGGCGCGCGACAACAGCTCGCCGTCGAGGGCGTCGGTCCAGGGTGCTTCGAGCGGCCAGCTCTCTTCGCCCAGCACCACCAGGTCAATCGCTTCATCGGCGGTTTCGACCACGACGGCGCCGCGCTCGCGCAACAGCTTCTGCGCGTCGCGCTTCGACATGCCGGCCAACCGACCGACAAACGCCACACGCTGGCCGAACAAACTCACGGTGCCCACGTTGTCGTGTCGCTCAAAGATCTCGCCCGACATGCTCATCGAGTTGCCATCCTTAGCTCGGTATCGAAAATTTGGCGTCGAACCGTGGCGGTCGAAGAAAACTTGTCAACTTCCCACGGCGTCAGGCCCGCGGCTCAGCCTTTGATTGTAGCGATCCGCCGGCGCTCTGCTGAAGAAATGCTGACGCGGAATCGAGAACCGCTGGTGAAGTCGTGACGACGGAAATCGCCACCAGCCAACTGCGCAAAAAAAACTGGCTCCGCGAGCGAAGCCAGTGGGGAGTACTGCGGGTTGTTGTCCGTAGGGCGATCGCTGCAAGCAGGAATCGCTGATGACGAAACTAGGTCGTGTCACCGTTAGTCGGCTGGGGCACCACGGGTTGCTTCGCAGGGGCCGGGGGCGCGGAGTCTGTCGCCGCGCCTGGGGTTGCGCCGCCGTTCGGCGTGCCGTTAGTTCCGTTGGTGCCGTTTGTGGCGCCCGTGCCGTTCGGCCGGGCAGTCGTGGTCCCATCGGCGGGAGTCGGCTCACCAGGACGGCCTGGTTCGGCAAAAGTCTGCTGCGGCTGAGCGGCGCCTTGGCTGGGGAACGACTGCTGGTATCCATCGCCCGCCGGAGCCGGCACCGCACGCAGGTCAGGGGCCGGCATCACCGGAGCGGCCGGCACGACCACCGTCGCGGCTGGAGCTGTCGGCGCCCACCGCATCTCGCAACGGGGTACGCGATACGTATAGGTGATCGGCACGCGCTTCTGCACGGTCATCGGCACTTGAATCGTCTGCTGCACCGCTTCCTGGCGGCAGACGCGCACCGGCACCTGCTCGACACGCTCTTCGTACTCCATGCGGCAGGTGGTCACCGGCACCTTGCGGACGACCTCCTCCTCAACCATCCGGCAAACCTGCACTGGCACCTGCTGCTCGACGCGCTCCACCACCTGGCGGCAAACGGTGTAAGGGATCTTGCGAACTTGCTCCTCGTAGACCGTACGGTAAGTCTGCACCGGCACCTTGCGAACCATCGCTTCATCGACGTAACGCACGACTTGGATCGGCACCTTGCGAACGTTCACCTTGGCCACCATAGTCGTCTGCGGCACTTGCACGCCGACGATGTTCGGCCGATACACACGCTGCACGGCGTAGGTATCGGGCTCCTTGACCGGCATCCAAGCCAGCGCGCCGCCACGGTAGTACGAAGTGCCGGTGCAGGGGTCCGTCACGCAACCGCCGGGCGCCCAGCCCAGCTTCTTGCAGACGCGCCCTGGCTGCACGATCGTTTGATCTTCGAAGTGCCCCTGATCGACCATTTCGGTACGGAACGTGGTCACGGGCTCGTAGGTGGTAAATTGCTCGTCGCGCTCGGCCGTCTCGATGACCTGCCGGCGAACGGTGTAGTGCTCTTCGCGCTCGCTGGTCTCGACGATCGGCCGCGCGACCGTGTAGCGCTCTTCGCGCTCGGCCGTTTCAAAAACGTTGCGGACGCGGTCGTAGCTGGCGTCGCGCATCACGGTCTCTTGGACCGGCCTTTGCACGCGGTAACGCTCTTCGCGCTCCGAGGTCTCCGTCACTGGCTTGGCCACGGTATAACGGCGCTCGCGCAGCTCGGTCTCCCAGACGGGCCGATAGCTGGTGACTTGCCGTTCTTCAAAGACCGTTTCGAGCTCGATACGGTAGGCCGTGACCTGCCGCTCCTCGTACGTGGTCTCATAGACAGGACGGTAAGTGCGCACCGGCGTGGCGCAGTCGGAGCAGGCCCGCGAGTCGGTCAGGCCGACAGCCATGCACAGAGCCACGATCCATGAACTCAAGGCGTAACGCATCGTGAACATCTCCCCCACAGCTCGCACACCAGCGGCGAGCAGGCTGCTAAAACCTAGGCCATGCCTGGCGCGTGTCGAAATGCACCAAACCCACCCAACAGAGGGGTTCTGGCGATGTTTTTTCGCCGCATCGGCGCGCTTCGTGCAAATTTGGCCGACGATTTGCATGTTCGCAAACAGAAAAGTTTAACATTGCTTTGGCGCCATGTCGCAACCCGTTGCTGCGAATTATATTACGGCAAGAGAAAAATCTCTGAAGATTCTCCACACCCAGGCCGACAACCCAGTTGCAACCCGCGTGCCCAAGCAAAACGCTTTGCGAAATGGCGTTCAATGGCTGGTTATGCTGGCCATTTTCGCCATTCTTGCCCATTGCTGGCTCCTCGAGGCTTATGTCGTTACCAGCGGGTCGATGGCCCCCTCGCTCCTAGGGCAGCACCGCCGGGTGACCTGTTTCGATTGTGGACTGCCGTTTGACGTGGGGAGCCAAACGGGCAGCGAGCCCCTTTGGACTGAAGCGCGAGCCATTTGCCCCAACTGCGGTGCGGCCGACAACCTTTTGGCCGCGCTACCCGACACCCCCGGCGACGGGCTGCTGGTCTTCCGCGGGGCCTTTCATTGGCGAGCGCCGCGCCGCTGGGAGCTGGTGGTGTTTCGCGGCGCGAGCGGCAGCCGCGAATACGTCGTCAAGCGCGTCGTCGGCTTGCCCGGCGAGATGATTCAACTCTCTGGCGGCGACGTGATCGTCGATGGGCAAATCGCCCGCAAGCCGCTCGACGTGCAGCGCGCCATGGCGGTCCTGATCCATGACGATCGTTACCGGCCGCGCACGACGCAGCCAAGCGACGGCGCGCTAACAGGCACGTCGTGCTGGCATCCGCGCGAAGAACAAGCGAGTGGGTGGTCACTCGAGCGGGCAGAGTTTCGCTATCGATCGCCGGAAGGTGCAAAGTGGACAGAGCTCCGCCCAATCGACTGGATCGACTTTCACCCGCGGCAACGACTCGGCGCTTCACAAGATTCTCGCGAGGCACCGAGCGCCGGCATCAACGACCACTACGCGTACAACCAGTCGCGACCGATTCTCGAGTTGCATCCGGTCAGCGAACTGCTGCTGCGCTGCGAGCTGAAAGTCACTGGCAGCGAGGGAACAGTTTTACTCCGCGCTAACGACGGCAATCACATTTACGAAGTCTTTTTGTCGATGGACAAGCGGATCGCCACATTCGCGATCGATGACGCAATTATGGCCGAAACAGTCGTCTCACTTGCGCCGCTAGCGGACGAAGTTACGTGCGAACTCTCCACGATCGATCGGCAATTCCTCTGCGCGATCGACGGCGAGCTCTTGTTTCCGCCGTTTGAGCTTCCCGAGAATCTTCCGATCAACAGCCAGGCCGCTCCACAACGCTTCACCGAAGGTTGCTTCTCGATCGGAGCACGCGGCGCAACCGTCGAGGTGCGCAATGCGCAAGTGTTGCGCGACATCTACTACACGCGGCTCCCCGAGGGCTTCGCCGAGCGAACGCCGACCGCGGAGAGTTGGCTCGTCGGGCCCGACGAACTGTTCTTGCTCGGCGACAACAGCCCGTTTTCGCAAGACAGCCGCGTAACTGCCGAACCAGGCGTGCCAATGTCGCAGTTGATTGGGCGACCGCTGGTCGTGCACGCCCCGCGCCGCGCCTTCACCTGGCGCGGCCGGCAGTGGAATCTGCTCGACTTCTCGCGCCTTCGCGGCGTGCGTTAACGCCGCTTATGCCCAACCTGGGCTCAGCTTCAGCGTGAACTGGTTCTGCGGATCGGTCTTGTAGGCGTCAAGCGACGGGGAGTACGCCCGAATCTGCACCGTCTCGCCGTCAGGCAGAAACTCGACCAACCGCATGAACCCTTCGCCCCCTTCTTTCTTCATCTGGTAATTGACCAGAAGCTCGTGCACATGATTTCCGGCCGGCGTGGCGGTCGTTTGCCGGCCCAGCCCGTCCTGCAGCACGTGCCCGTTGAGGGTCATGAAGAAGTTGTCGTGCCTGGCGATCATCTTGTCCCAGAGCTGCTGCCCGTCGTTGACGCCGCCATCGAGTTTGGCGGTGCCGTAGGAGTGCGGATTCCACGTCTGCTTCTTGCCATACTTCGTCCAGTCGTAGCGGGTGTCGTCGAAGTACATGTACGCGTGCGTGGTCAAGAGCACCTTGTGATCCGCGTGCGCGGCGACCACCTTCTCCGCCCATTCGACCGACGCGTCGCGCGGGCCCCACTCGAGCGCCAGCACGAGCACTTTCTTCCCGTGCGCGGTAAACGTGTGAAAGCTGTTGTCCAACCGCGTCTCGTCGAGCAGCCCGCCCAGCGCCGGGCTCTTGCGGGCGTCGGCCAGCGAGAAGTGCTCGTTCAAGTAGGTTTCGCGCGTCGTGGCGTTGCCGCCTGGCCCGCAATCGTGGTTGCCGTAGGCCAGCGAGTAGGGAACCTCACCGTTGAGCGTGCGCATCGCCCTCTGAGCAACGGTCCATTGCTCAGGAGTGTTGCGGTTGGTGATGTCCCCCAAATGCACGACAAACTGAATGTCGTGCTTCGTTTTGTTCTTGGCGATCCATTCGGTCTGGCGATAGAAATGGTCGGGCCAGCGCTCGCAGTAGACTTGCGTGTCAGGGAGCGCCGCGATCGTCCACGAACCTTCGATAAACGGCGCCGGCTCGGCCGCGTTCTCATCCCCCGGCGCGCGCTTGAGCGGCGTGGTGTCGGCAGCCCGCAGCCAGCGCGAAGAAATGCCGGCGCTGAGGCCAGCCAACCCGCCCACCGCGAACCGATTGATCTCCCGCCGAGTGAACCGTGCGTCGCTCATGGCATGCTCCCCCGTGGTTGTTCAACTAATTGCCGGTGATTTCC
Organism: uncultured Planctomycetaceae bacterium; assembly: GCA_964495375.1. Classification (GTDB taxonomy): domain Bacteria; phylum Planctomycetota; class Planctomycetia; order Pirellulales; family JAEUIK01; genus JAIESQ01. The sequence goes on from CAZBWM010000098.1 coordinate 8,554, forward strand.
GTTAGCCGCGGAGCTTGCTCCGCGCGCTAGCTCGTTCGACTCCACTTCGAATCACGCTTCCGAGTCGACGTTGCTCCAGCTAGCGCGCGGGATAAATCCCGCGGCTAACAAGACGCGTGCGGATGACTCTCTACTTCCGCGCCCGTTTGTGCCGCAGCGGCGTCCACGCGCCGCCCGCCTTGCTGCTGGCCACGCACTGCTCGATGAAGTACATCCCCTCGACGCCGTCGTTGATGTTTGGGTAGATCGTTGCCGTGCGTTCGAACTTCTCGCCGGTCGCCCGGGCAACCATCGCGTCGTAAGCAAAGCGATAAATATTGGCAAACGCCTCGAAGAACGCCTCGGGGTGCCCGGCCGGCAGTCGGCAGCTCGCCTTGGCGGTTTCGTGTAACCAGGACACGTTTGGGTCGCGCGTGTACATGGCGTGCGGCTGACCGTTGCGGCGGAACCAAAGCACGTTCGGCTCTTCCTGACGCCACTGGATCGCCCCTTTGGTGCCGTCGATCTCGATGGCGATGTCGTTCTCCCGGCCATGGCTGATCTGCGACGCGGTCACCGTGCCCAGCGCGCCGTTCTCAAAGTGAATCACCGCGTGGCCGTAGTCGTCGAGTGCGCGGCCCGATTCAAACGTCTTCAAATGGCAACTCACGTCGACCGGCAGCAGCCCACTGATGTACCGACCCAGGTTGTAGGCATGCGTGCCGATGTCACCGAAGCAACCGGCCACGCCGCTGCGCGCCGGGTCGGTGCGCCAGGCGGCTTGCTTCTGATCGTCCTTCTCGATGCGGCTCCGCAACCAGCCCTGGATGTAGCTGGCGCGGATCGCCTGCACTTCGCCCAACTCGCCGGCCTGCACCATCTCGCGCGCTTGCCGCACCAGCGGGTAGCCCGTGTAATTGTGCGTGACGGCGAACACCACGCCCGCGCGATCGACCGCCTCGGCCAGTTCTTCGGCCTGCTTCAGGTCGAACGTCATCGGCTTGTCGCACAGCACGTTGAAGCCCGCTTCGACCGCGGCCTTGGCGATCTCGAAGTGGGTATGGTTCGGCGTGGCGACCGTGATGAAGTCGACGCGCTGGTCCTCGGGCAGCTTTTTCTCTGATTCGATCAACTCGCGATACGAGCCATACGCCCGGGCCGCCGGAATGTCGTAATCGGGGGCCGATGCCTTGGCTTTGGCCGGATCGCTCGACAGGGCCCCGGCCACCAGCGCGGCGCGATTGTCGAGCACCGCCGCCGTGGCATGCACGCGGCCGATGAACGCCCCCTGGCCGCCGCCGACCAGGGCCATGCGAAGTTTCCGTCCGAGTTTTCCGTTAGTGGGCATGCCTGCGAAGCTCCATGTGGCGCGGAGATTGTCGTGTTTGGGCTCTCTTTTAGCACACCCCTGGGCCGCTCGCCATCCGCCGGTGCGCCCTGCTGGAATCCCCCCCTGGCAACGGGTAGGATGCACGCGGAAGAGGTCACTCAGGGTGCGCTAAACTTAGGGAGTCAATCAACATGCCGTCGAATTGGAAAAGTCGCCGCGGCGCCGGATTCGCCAGTGGAGCGATTCTCGGGTTCGTGGTCGCCGCGCTGTTGCTCGGGGCAGGGCTTTGGCCGCACACTCCGCTGCACGCCACGGCCACCGATCGGCATGAGAACTTCGCCATCGCCACGGGCCCGTTGGATGAGAACGTCGAGGCCGTCTTCTTTCTCGACTTTGTCTCCGGCGACTTGAAGGCCGCCGTCCTTAGCCCGCAGTTCGGCCGCTTCAACGCCATGTTCACTCGCAACATCCTCAGCGATCTGGGAGTCGATCCCACGCAGAACCCGCGCTACCTGATGGTCACCGGCGTGGCAAACCTGCGCCGCCAAGGGGGCGGGCAGTTTCGCCCTAGCGCGTCGGTCGTGTACATCGCGGAGTTGACCACCGGCAAGATCGCCGCCTACGCCGTTCCCTGGCGACCCGACATCCACAACGCCGGCGCGCCGTTCCAAGGTGAGATGATCCTGCTCGACGTCGCGCCGTTCCGCGAAGTCGTCGTGCGCCAACAAGAATAGTTTGGCAATCGTGGTGTTAGCCTGGCATGGGCTTCCAGCCCATGTCGATTGAATGCCGCCGAAGGATGAAGACACGGGCAGGATGCCCGTGCCACAGAATTGACGTGCCACGATATTGCGGAGTGATGATTAGCGTGGAAGTTGTCGTCAACGGCCAGCCGCGCGACGTCCCGGCCGAGGCGACCGTCGCCGCGCTTTTGAGCGAGCTGGGGCTCGATGCCCGCCATTGCGCCGTCGAAATCAACCTTGAGCTCGTGCCGCGGGCGCGTCACGCCGATACGCGATTGACCGCCGGCGACCGGCTCGAGATCGTCACGCTCGTCGGCGGCGGCTGAATGCCACGGGAACTCCGCTGGCAACCATTTTTTGGGCGCTGATTTCTTGAGTACCGTGGAAAGGATCTTGTGACCACTGACGTGCTCCCCGATCAATCGCTCGAGGCCGATGGCTTCACCGTCGGCACGCATCGCCTGGCCAGCCGGCTGATCGTCGGCACCGGCAAGTATGCCAGCTACGAATTGATGGCCGAGGCGCTGGCCGTCTCGGGCACCGACTGCATCACCGTGGCCGTGCGCCGCGAGCGACTGGTCGATAACTCGGGGCGCAACATTCTCGATTTTTTGCCCGGCAACCGCTACCTGCTGCTACCCAACACGGCTGGCTGCTTTTCGGCGGATGACGCGGTGCGCGTCGCCCGCTTGGGGCGTGAGATTCTCTTGGGGCTTGAAAATCCCGGCGCCGATTGGGTCAAGCTTGAGGTGCTCGGCGACAAGAAGACACTGCTCCCCGACCCGATCGCCACGCTGGCCGCCACGGAACGATTGGTGGCCGAAGGCTTTCAGGTGCTTTGCTATACGACGGACGACCCCGTGACCGCCCTGCGCTTGAAGCAAGCGGGCGCCACGAGCGTGATGCCCGCCGGCAGCCCGATCGGCTCGGGTCAGGGAATTTTGAATCCCAATAATATCCGCATCTGTCTCGAATACCTCAAAGACGGTGACCCGGATTACCCGGTGATCGTCGATGCCGGCGTTGGTACCGCGAGCGACGTTTCAATCGCCATGGAGCTTGGCGTGGATGGCGTGCTGTTGAACACGGGGATTGCGCACGCCCGCGAGCCGCTCACGATGGCCCGCGCCATGCGGCACGCCATGTCGGCCGGGCGATTGGCGTTTCTCGCTGGCCGCATCCCGCGTAAGCTGTACGCGACCGCCAGCAGCCCCGACGAAGGAAGAGTGAATAGCAGTGGCTAGTGGGCAGTGGTTAGTGACTAGAGTTCGAAATCACCGCCACAGCCGTCACTACTCGCCCGTGTTGCGTCCGTCTTTCTGACCAGTAGCCACTAACCTCTGATCATTATCCATGTCCCAAAATTGGTACTACGCCGTCGATGGTCGGCAAGCTGGCCCGGTTGCCGAGACGTTGCTCAAGCAGTTGATCGGCAGCGGCCAGGTCCGCCCGCAGGATCTCGTTTGGCGCGAAGGCATGGCCGAGTGGCAAGCGGCCGCCAACGTGCCAGGGTTGTTGGCAACCGTTCCGGCCGCAATCGCTGGTGCGCCCGCGCTACCGGCTCGCCCCGAAAGCAAACGCGTGCTGGCCGGCGTGATGGGCATTTTGTTCGGCGCCTTCGGCGTCCATAAGTTCATTATCGGCCTCACCACCCCCGCCATTATCATGCTATTGGTGTCGCTCGTCGGTGGCATCGTCACCTGCGGTATGGCCTACGGCGTGATGCACGTGATCGGCCTCGTCGAAGGAATCATTTATCTCTCCAAGAGCGACGAGGAGTTCTACCAGACGTATATAATCGAGCAGAAGGGCTGGTTCTGACTCACGCGGCGCTTCGTGGCCGCTCGACTCGCGCCCGCCGCTGGCTCCTGGGAATTTCACGATGCCGCGCTGGTTGGATTTCCGCAGCGATACGATCACTCGCCCCACGCCCGCCATGCGGCAGGCGATGGCCAATGCCGAGGTCGGCGATGATGTCTTCGGCGAAGACCCCACCGTGCTGGCCCTCGAAGCCCGCACCGCCGAGCTCTTGGGCAAAGAAGCCGCCGTTTACGCCCCCTCGGGCACAATGTCGAACCAGCTTGGCGTGCGCGTCCACTGCCAGCCGGGCGACGAGCTGATCTGCGAAGCCACGTGCCACATTCTCAACTACGAGCAGGCCGGCTACGCGCAGCTCAGCGCCGTGGCGGCGCGGCCCGTCGCGGGGCGCTATGGCGTGCTCGACGCCGAACAGCTCACCGGTTTGATCCGCCCCGATGACGATCATTACCCGCGCTCGCGCGTCGTCTGCCTGGAGAACACGCACAACCGCGGCGGCGGGCGTGTCCTGCCGGTCGATAAGGTCGCGGCGATCTGCCGCTGGGCACACAGTCAGGGGCTGGCCACGCATCTCGACGGCGCTCGGTTGTTCAACGCCGTGGTGGCGACCGGTGTCGCCGCTCACGCGTGGGCGAGCCACTTCGACACGGTCAGCGTTTGCTTCAGCAAGGGGCTCGGCGCGCCGGTTGGTTCGGCGCTGGCGGGGCCCAAGGATTTAATTCGCAAGGCGCGCCGCGCGCGCAAGCTGCTGGGGGGTGGCATGCGTCAGGCGGGCGTGATCGCCGCCGGCGCGCTCTATGGACTGAATCATCACATCGAACGGCTGGCCGAAGACCACGCCAACGCCCAGTTGCTCGCCCAGGCGATCGCCACGATCGAAGGGCTCACGCTCGACCCGCCCGACGTGGAAACAAATATTGTCATTTTCGCGGTTTCGCCCAAGCTGGGGACCGCGGCCGATTTCTGTGCCCGGCTGAAAGAGGCGGGCGTGTTGATGCTGCCGATCGCGGCGCAACAAGTGCGGGCGCTGGCGCACCTGGACGTCTCCCGCGCCGATGTCTCGGCAGCCGTGGAAGTGCTTAAGCGCGTTGCCGGCGAACTGGCCAGCGGGGCAAAGCCCACCGGCAATGGGCCGGCGGGTGCCGCGTCCACATCCGTCAGCTCGGCGTATCGCGGGTAGTCATCGAGCCGACACTGTGGCCGCGCACTCTGGAAGTTTTTGATTGCAACCGGCTCCGTGGCCGGCTCACCGGCGGCAGGCGACGCCAGGGCCGAAGCCTAGGTGCTTGCGATGACTTACTCGTTGAACTAATTGTAAACGCACTGCTGTGATGCGCTCGGTTACCATTTTGGGGATTGCCCGGGATTGGCCAATGACGAAATCGACAATGATCGACTCATTTGACGGCACGTTCCGCTTCGCCCGACGTTGTTGCACGATCGCGTTCGCCTTGTGCGTGTTGGTGGGGTCAAGCGATGCGAGCCAAATCGTCAAAAGCATTAGCACTGGCTGGGACGACGCGACGAATACCAAGATAGCGAACAACGCGTCGGATACCGACTACGTGATTGGTCCGGGCGGCACTGGAGGGCATTTCGGTGAGGTTCCCTTCGCAAGAACCACTCCAATTGCACCAAGCTATGTGCCTGATGCAGCTTCAACTACCTCTCGTTGGATCGCGTTGAGCGGAACTGGCGAAGCCGGTCTGTCGGTTCCACAGGGGACCTACTTCTTTGATACCAGCGTCGACCTGACCGGGTATCAGGCATTCTCGGCTCAGATTTCCTCGCTGAAGTACGCGACCGACAATCAGCTAGTGGGCATTCGGGTTAACGGTTTGTCTGTCTTCTCGCAAGCATTCAATGACTTCGCCGAAGAATTTCGCGTGTTCCAAAACCTTGGAGACCTTGGGTTAGGCGGCTTTCATGCCGGGGTTAATACCATCCGTTTCGAGGTTTACAATGCTCCTGGATTATTTGGAAACGCACCGAACGATTTGGCTCTCCGCATCGATGCCGTGGTGACGGCGACAGTCCCGGAACCCACGACGGGCTCACTAGCAGCCATCGGGCTGGTTTGCTTGGCGTGGCAGTTGAAGCGCTTGCGAGCACTTCGCTGAGAATCGGGCCATTCAGCTGCGGCGCACGGTCGCGCCGATGCAACGAGCCAGAGTCGGCATGAAATCTCAAACCGAGTACCTCACCTTCAACCTGCCCGAGCGGATGGGCCTGGTGAACATCACGCCCGAGGTCGAGCGCGTGGTCGCTGCCAGCGGCGTGCAGGAGGGGCTCTGCCTGGTCAACGCGATGCACATCACGGCCAGCGTCTTCATCAACGACGACGAGCCCGGGCTGCACCACGACTACAAAAAGTGGCTCGAAGCGCTCGCCCCGTTTGACGCCTCACCGCAGCGGTACCATCACAACCGCACGGGCGAGGACAACGCCGACGCCCACATGAAGCGCCAGATCATGGGGCGCGAAGTCGTCGTGGCAATCACCGCGGGCAAGCTCGACTTCGGCCCGTGGGAGCAGATTTTCTACGGCGAGTTCGATGGCCGCCGGCCCAAGCGCGTGCTGGTCAAAGTGATCGGGGAGTAGTGGCCGTGAGCCGGGTCAGTACGTTGACCGTCGAGTCGCACGCTGCGCCGCGGCGCCCACACCTCGTGGCCGCCGAGTTCTACGTTGATGGACATTCGCTACTCGAGCATTGTGAGCGGGCCGCGAAACAGACCTTCGATCTGGTCTCGCCGTTTGGTTGGACGCCCGCCGAGTACCAATTGGAAGTTGCCCAACGCCTGCTTCTTCGGCAGCCAGCGGTGCTCACATCTGGACGCCGAGAGTTTATAGTCTGCCCCGAATGCGCGGACCTCGCATGCGGTTGCATCTCGGCGATCGTCGAGCGCGCGGAGGGCTGCTTTGTCTGGAGCGACTTCGGCTACGAAGCGAGTGGCGACCCAGACTCGCTGCTGTTGTTTCCGATGGGCAGAATCGTCGTGCGGGAAGACGACGTAATGCGGCTTCTGGGCACGATTATCCCGGGGCTGACCGACACGCCGAGATAGGGTTCTTGCGCCGGCCGAAGCGCTTGCTAGCATGCCGCCGCGGAGTTTGCCGATTAGAGAAGTTTCCGCGGCGGCGCTATTCGACGCGCGCCTTACGCCGCGTCTTCCAGCTCCAGCTCGCGGAGCATTTCGATTGCCGCGCGGGCGTTTGCCAAGCCGCCGATTTGCTCGACGAACTGCTCGACTGCCAGCACGTCGTCCGGGCGCAATTCGCTGCCGAGTGACAGCAGCCGGGCGGCGATTTCCTGGGTGCTCAGGTCTTGCAAGCGGACCTGAGTGAATTCTTCGTGCGTTTCAAAATGCATGGTAGGTTCCTCGTCGCGTCCCTGCGGTGAGCAATTGGCCACTGGCCGGCTCTAATCGACGAATCGACCGTGCACGAAGCGCGGCTGCAACTTTTCGCGCCGTGGGCCGAGACTCCGTGCCCACGCACGGCCCAAATGCTGCGAGTCGCACGCAACAGGCAAGCTGTTGCGCGCGCAAGGTAGCGCTAGCAGACTCGCTGGCTGACAATCACCCGCCGCCGATCGCGGGAATGAAATGCACTTCGCTCGCGGGCCCCACGCGCGCCAGCAGACCGCGCGCGGTGACGTTGCCATCGATCGACGCGGCCAGCCCGCGGGTGAGTTGCCCTTCGTCGGTCAATCGCGCGGCCAGCCCCGGGAAGCGCTCATCGAGCAGGCGAATCACCTGGCCGAGCGATTCGGCCGATAGCTCGACGCGATCGAGCCCACCGGTCAGCGAGCGCATCTGATTGGGGATGAAGACGAGTGCCATCTTGCACGCATGCAGGGGTGATAGCGCGAGCTTACTTCCTGCGCCACGGCTTCGCGGAATTCCGGACGCGAAATCCGCGACGCAAAATCATTACCGCGACCTTACGGTCGCACACCGCCCCCCAACTGGGCTTCGATCTGCACGACGAGCGCCGGCAGCTCGGCTACGCTTTCGATCACGTAGTGGGCGCCCGCTTCGCGCAGTTTTTCAGCGGCCTGCTCGATGCGGCTGGTGCGCTCCGCCTTGGGGAGCGCCGCCAACTCGGCCGCGGTCAGCCCGACATCGCTCCCCGTGGCCGACACGCCGACCGACCACGCGCCGGCCGCTAGCCCTTCGCCGATGTCAGGCACGGTGTCTCCCACCTTGATGACCGTGGCCGGCGGATAAGCGTCGAGCTCTTGCATCAGGCGATAGAGCATCCACGGGGCCGGACGCCCGCGCGGCACGTCGGTCACGCAGCAGTTGGCGTCGGTCGTAAAACCTTGCTCGCGAGCCGTGGCGTAGCACAGCTCGGCCGCCTCGCGGAAGTAGCCCGTCGTGCCGGCCAGCTTGATCCCGCGCCGGCGCAGATCGGCCGCGGCATCCATTAGTCCCGCCACGAGCCCGCAGTTTTGCGGGATGCACTTCACTTGCCGCGGCATGAAGTCTTGATACATCTTGTCGATGTCGCTGGCAGCCAGCTCGCGACCGTTAGCTTTCAACCATTGCTCGGCGACCCCCGGCATGGCCGCCAGCGCTTCGAGGTGTTGCCGCTTGTCGAGCCCCATCGGCTCGCGCACCTGAGCGATCGACAACTCGACACCATTGGCGGCGTACACATCACGAAACGGGGCCACGGGCCCGAAGCAACCGTGATCGACGATCGTGCCGGCCCAATCGAACACGACGAGCTTGATAGTGGTGGGCGTGGCCAGGGCATTCATCGAGTGCATCTCAAGGAAGAAAAATCAAATCACTGCAAAGCGAGTACGCAGGGCGATTGCCTCGTGCAAAGTCGCTAAGGCGCAAAGTAATAGTAATGGTCGGAAGATAATAGCCGAGACGACACCGCGCCCATCGAGCCCAGGCAAGAAGATCAACTTATCAGCAAGCGACTCTCATCTGACTTCTTTGCGCCTTGGCGCCTTTGCGCGAGATATCCCGTAGCGGAATCTCTACGCTCGCACCAGCAGCTCGCGCAACACCCGGCAGGGCTGATTGTCGGTCAGCGTTTGCTCGCGGCCATTGTACATGTAGGTGAGCCGCGTGTGATCGAGCCCGAACAAATGCAATAGCGTCGCATGGTAATCGTTGGCGCTCACCGGGTCGACCGCCGCCCGATGGCCGAAGTCGTCGGTCGCTCCGTAGGCCATGCCGCCGCGGATTCCGCCGCCGGCCAGCCACATGCTGAAGCCCTGGCCGTTGTGGTCGCGGCCGATGCTCTCGGGCGGGCCCGAACCTTCGGTCACCGGCAACCGACCGATCTCGCCCCCCCAGTGCACCAGCGTGGTGTCGAGCATGCCGCGGCTCTTGAGGTCTTTGACGAGAGCCGCTGAGGGCTTGTCGGTCTTGCGGCAGCAGGCCGGTAGCGCCGTGCGGATGCTCTGATGGTTGTCCCAGATCTGCCCGGCGATGAAGATCTGCACGAACCGCACGCCGCGCTCGATCAGCCGCCGCGCGATCAGCAGCCGCGTGCCATACTCGGCGGTCTCCGGATCGTCGAGCCCATACATCTTGGTCGTCGCCGCGCTTTCGCCCGACAGGTCGAGCGCTTCTTTGGCAGCCACCTGCATGCGCGCGGCCAGCTCGTAACTGGCGATGCGGGCTTCGAGATCGGCCTCGCCCGGGTGCTGCTCCAAATGCTGACGATTGAGCTCGGCCAGCAGATCGAGATTCTGCCGCTGCAGCTCGCCGCGCAAGTGCGGCGGCGGATCGAGATTCAGAATCCGCGGCTCTTGCGGGCGGACCACGGTCCCCTGATACAAGGGCGGCAACCAACCGTGCGACCAGTTCCGCACGCCATCGACCGGGTGACCACCGGGATCGGGCATCGCCACATACGCCGGCAAGTCCTGCGTCTCCGAACCCAAGGCATACGACATCCAACTGCCCAAGGTCGGCCGGCCCGGTTGCGGGCGCCCCGTGTTGACCGACCAGATCGAGGGCTCATGCCCGTTGATGTCGGTGTGCATCGAGCGAATCAAGCAGATGTCGTCCGCGATTTCGCCAATGTGCGGCAACAGTTCGGAAATCTCGGTGCCGCACTGGCCGCGTGGGGCGAACTTCCAAGGGCTGCCCAATAACTTCTTGCTGGCGCGGTTGATGAAGCTGTACGTCACCTCGCCCGGGTAATCTTGTCCGTCGCGCTTCGAAAGCTCGGGCTTGGGCTCGAACAAATCGACGTGGCTCGGCCCGCCATGCATGAACAGCGAGATCATCGCCTGGGCCTGCGGCGCGTGATGCGTGGGGCGCGGCGCCATGTCGAACTTGGGGGCCTGCCGCGGAATGTGCGTGGCCCCCAGGGCTTGCTCCTGATCGAGCAGCCAGGCGAGCGCGACGCCGCCGATCCCCAGCGCGTTGCGCTCGAGAAACTGACGACGCGAGAGGGCCATTGATAGCGGCAGTTCGTGATTCATCTTGGACACAGCGAGATCTCCCTTGTGGGTCGTCTCAATCCACATACAAAAACTCGTTCGAGCTCAGCAGCACCTGGCACAAGTTTGTCAAAGCCTGCAGCTCGGGATCGGCGATGGCCGGGTCTTTCGATACCGCCTCGTTGCCGGCCGCTTGCTTGGCCGCGTCGTCACCCGCGGCCGCAGCACTGGCGGCCGCCGCCACTTCAGCTCGTCGCGCGGTCAGATGTTCAATCTGCTTTGCACAGAACTCGGCGGCCACTTTCGTCTCTTCTTCGCGCGGGCTGCGCAGGTAGGCGATCTGCCACGCCCGAGCGATCGCGGCCCCTCGATCGCCACCGGCTTCAAACCGCGCGCGCCGCGCGAACCGCGCCGACTCGGTCAGGATGAAATCACTGTTCAACAGCGCCAGCCCCTGCGGAGCGACGGTCGATGCGGGGCGACGATCGCAATTGGTCTCCATCACCGGCGCGTCAAAAGTGCGTAACATCGCCAGCGGCCGGCTACGGCGCACTTCGACATACACGCTGCGCCGCGATTCTTCGCCGCCGACGAGCGCCGCGGGATTGGTGATCGGCGCGGCAGGGAGCGCCGCCGGTGGCACCACGATCTGGCCGACGCCATCTTCGCTCACCGCCACCGACGGGCCGAACATCTTCGGGTTGAGCGCGCCGGACGCCGTCAGAATGCGATCGCGAATCGCCTCGGCTTCGAGCCGGCGAACGGACATCCGCCCCAGCCAGCGATTCTCGGGGTCTGCCTCACCCTTGGCCGGCTCGATCGTGGACGACTGTCGATACGCAGTCGACGTCATCACCAGCTTGTGCAGTTGCTTCATCCGCCAACCGCCGGCCACAAGCTCTTCGGCCAGCCAATCCAACAACGCCGGATGGGTCGGCCGCTCACCCAGTGCGCCAAAATCGCTCGGCGTGCCGACCAATCCACGGCCGAAATGATGATGCCACAGCCGATTGACGGCCACGCGGGTGACCAGCGGATGCTTCCCACTGGTGAGCCACTGGGCGTAGGCCAGTCGCCGACCGGTCGTGGGCTTCCCCTCCGCCTGCGGCGCGATATCCATTGGCGCACTGTCGGCCGTGCAGACCGACAGCTCGCCTGGCGGCACTTCCGCCTGCGGCTGCTGGAAGTCGCCGCGATGGAACAGCCGCGTGACCGGCGCCGCGCGCCCCGGCACTTCGGTCAGCGCCATCACGAAATCTTCGACCGGCTTCTGGGCGCGCACCTCACCGATGCGGGCGTCGAACTTCTTCAGCTCGTCGGCCGCGCCTTGGTTGTATTGATAGAGCACGCCAGGGCTGATGTTTACGCTCGGGTTGTCGGCCAGCAGTTTGACCTGCTCAGGCCCGCGCTGATCGGCCGGCGTTTGATAGGCGATCCGCAGCGGCTCGCGCTGCTCAGCCGGAAACTTCTGCAGCTCGACTTCGAGGGCCGCGGCCATGAACTCCGCTTCTTTGGCGGCCCGCTCGGCGGCGATCTTGCCCGCTTCGGCCTCGACCTCGGCCGCCTTGGCCCGATCAGCGTCGGTATACAGCGAGATCAATCGCTCGGGGCGCGAGCGCCACGCCTGCCAGTCGTAGGCCGGCTCGAACAACGCCCGCATTCGGTAGTAATCGGTCTGCAAAATCGGATCGTAGCGATGGTCGTGACACTGCGCGCAGCCGACCGACAGCGCCAACAGCGACGTCGAGACGATCTTGATTGTGTCGGCCACGGTTTGATTGCGGGCGACATTCTCGTCGATGCCGCCGGTGCCGGTGCCATCGGCGGCCATCCGCAGGTAGCCCGTCGCCACGAGCTTGTCCTGCGCGTCGGCCGACAGGTTCTGATACGGCGGCGCGACGAGCTCGTCGCCGGCCAACTGTTCGATGACAAACTCGTTGAATGGCTTGTCGGCATTCAACGCGCGAATCACGTAGTCGCGATACTTGTACGCATACGGACGCGGGCGATCCTCGTCCACATAACCATCCGACTCCGCATAGCCAGCCACGTCGAGCCAGTGGCGCCCCCAGCGCTCGCCATAATGCGGTGACGCCAGCAGCCGATCGATCAGCCGCTCATAGGCATCGGGCGCGGCGTCGGCAAGAAATGTCGCCTGCTCGTCGGCACTTGGCGGCAAGCCGGTCAAGTCGAAGCAGGCTCGCTTTAACAGTGTGAGCTTGTCCGCTTCGGCGGCGAACGACTGCCCGTGCGATTCGAGCTCGGTCAATAGAAACGCATCGATCGGCGTTCGCACGCGGGCCGCGTCCTTCACCGTGGGCACGGCCGGTCGCTCAACCGGTTGAAACGCCCAGAACTGTCGCTCCTCAGGCGTGATCACCGACGTCGGTGGCTCGGCGGGCTCGGGGCGCTTAGTCAGCGCGCCGGCATCGATCCAGCGGCCAATCGTTTCGATCTCTTCGACCGACAGCTTGGCATCGGTCGGCGGCATCTCGCCGGCGTGCGGCCGCAAGTAGACGAGGCTCTCGTCGCGGCTGCCCGGTTTCAGCGCCGAGCCACTCTCGCCGCCCCGCTCGATCAGGTGCCGCAACCGCAGGTCGAGCCCTGCTTTCGCCGGCCCCTCGGCCCCATGGCAATGAAAGCAGTGGGCCTTGAGAATCGGGCGGACGTGTTCTTCGTAGGTCAGCGCGGCGGGCGGAACGGAGGCCGCAGAGGCTGGTGGCGAATCGTCCGCGACCGCGCCCTCTGTGACCACGACCCCAGTGACCGCGACCAATGCCAGCGCGAAAACCGCCGCGCCAATGCTCGGACATTTGCGGTGCGAAGACACGAACCGGGCGAGGCGCAGCAACATGCGAACCTTCCCGCGAATTGGAGGGGGGTTGGGCCGCAAGCACCCGCGCGTCTGCCCACCCCTGTGTGCGGTGAGTTCGGCCGGCGTACGTTGCGGCTGGCAAGGAGCGGCAGCCGGCGCCACCGCCCATCAACGCATCCACCTTCGTTGATGCGATGATTATGGCAGTTGCCGGCAGCCGCGGCAATCGTCTGGTGGGGGCCAAAGGGGCGGCCCCGGGCCCCCCCTGGAATAGCTGAGGGACCGATCAAGTCCCGCAGGTGGCGCGACCGGCTTCTGGCGTCAAAGATGCAGCCGGCGTCAGCGACGCAACCGCCGCATCGCCAAAGGCGTGAGCGCTAGCAGGCCAATCGCCAAGAGCAGCACGCTCCCCGGCTCGGGGATGGCGACCTGCGTCGTCAGGTGATAATTCAGCGCGAAGTCGAGGGCGGCACTTTGGAAATCGAATGTCGCAGTCAGGCCAAAAAGCGTTCCGCTATCCGCGGCAACGGCATGACTGAATCCCAGCAAGGGAACTGAGATTTTCTGCGAGCCGTCAAGCTCTAACGTCGCCTGATCAGGTGGACCGGTCAACTTGTAGGTACCAACTAGATCGAATGGCGCGCTTACTGTTGTTGCCGGAAACGACGGCCCCGGGATGAACGAAAAGAACTTCAAAGAGGAACTGAAATCGACGTGAAAAATCGCCGGAATTGTATAGGTACCAATTCCTGGCCCCGTCGGCACAAACGTCGCGTCTCGGGCGGGATCTTGTTCCAAGAACGTCGTGCCGATCAGACAAAGCAGGCTCGTCTGCACCGGAGATTCGGCCGACGGCAAATAGGGCGGTCCGAAGTCCGGATCTCCATTGTAAGTTGGATTCACTTTCATGGTGGTCCGGGGCACGTTCATCCCGTCGATCGAGACACCAAGGAATCCCGTTCCAAGCACGAAGTTGAACCCAGTCAGGCTGGTCGGTTGTCCGCCGTCGAACGCAATCTCGGTTTCAGGAGGAGGGAAATTGTCGCCAACTCGCGGAACTCCCACTTGTTGCGGTTGGCCTATGAGCGTTGCAAGGCCAGTCACTTTCAACGGACCGACTGTGGATGGGTTATTGGTCACGACGTACGTAAACGAATCATCGGCTAGCGAAACAGTCCCGAAAGCAAACAGAGACTGATCGTCTAACAGGTACCCGCTGATGGGCTGCGCACCCTGTACCGTGGCGAATCCGCTAGCGGTCGGCAGCAAAGAAAAACTCTGCGCGGATCCCTCAAATTGAATCGGCACCGCTCGAAGCGACGTCGGCATGACGACAATCAAGCATGCCAGAGTCAAAGCAATCTGATTGAAATATCGCATCGGCCTAAACTACCCCTTTGTATTTTTGACGTTCGTCACGGCAGAATAATGGCCGCGTGAACGTAGAATTGACCCAGACACACTGCAACTGTCGCGGTGCTGATCAGGCGTGCAAGGTAACGCACGCTATCGCGCAAACCCGTTGTTGCGAGCGAGACCTGCTGTCGGTCGCGAGATGGCCCTTGCAGGCGAGGCGTTATTCGGCCATCAGATGCCGAATTGCGCTCGCACGTGCGACCCAGTAGTGAGGGCGGGAGTCAGGAGATTAGCAGACTCGATGAAGTTTTTCCGGGACCAGGTGAAATGCCAATCCGATGGTCCATGGCTGGATAATAAGTGCTAGCCTGATCGCCTGTCAACGAAAATCCGGCCGCAAGTGAACAAAACCGAGAGCGATGAGCAACAGCCCCCGCTCCGCACAACACTTCGACGCCTACTCGGCCAGCCAGTCTTCGAGCTTGAGATCGGGCACGCGGGCAAAATCGGCCGTGTTGTGCGTGACCAAGGTCAGCCCATGCACCCGCGCCGTGGCGGCGATCATCAGGTCCACGGGCGGAACGACAAGGCCCTTTCGTGACAGCGCGGCTTTGATTTGACCGAACATATCAGCGCATGCTTCGTCAAATACTAAGACGCGCAACGATTCGACCAACTCGGCGATCAACATGCGATGCTTCGCGGAATTGCGTAGATAACTCCAGACATGCAACTCGGCCAGTGAGGCCGTCGACAGGTAGAGACGGCCGCCGAACTGATTGAAACGATGCGCGAGCCCGTAGTCCCGCTTGAGATGGTGCGAGCAGATGTCTGTATCGAGCAGGTAACTCATTCGTCAAAAGATTCGAGTGAGTTGCGCCGTTCAAGCTTTCGGTCATCATGGATTTGCTTGAGGATGCGATCATCCTCCTCGTCCCAGACATCCGCCAGCGCCCCCGCCGTGCGCGCGACCCAACTCGTGTCGTCAACCGCTTTCAATGGCGCGCGCACTACCACCTCAACCTGCTGCCCATCAGGCAGGCCGGCATCTTCGGCCAGTTCGATCGTCCGGCCGCGAATCACGCCATGCAAAACGTGGTTGACCTGGCTCATGGAGCCTCCCGCTACATGCGAAAGAAAGGCCGCCGAAACGTGCTAATGCCGCAAAGCAATTATAACGTCCAGCCGGCAGGCCATGCGCCCAGCGTCCTACCAGCAGCCTTGCCGAGAAATTAGAAGTCTGTCCGCCCTTACATCCCCGGCGCAATCGCCAGGCAGATTTCCAGCAGCCGGTTCGGGCTGATGTTCGGGTTGCGCTTCTTGGCCTGACCAATCAGCGCGCCGGCCGCCTTGGTGGTCCCTTGCTTGATGTCGGCCAGAATTTTCGGATTGGCCGCCAGCAGCTCGCGGGCGAGCGCTTCCAGCTCGCTCTCGTCGACCCGCTCGATCCCTTTGTCGCGCAGCACGTCGGCCGCCGATTTGCCCGAGGCGAGCATCTCGACGAACACCACCTCGCGAGCCCGAGTGAGGTCGATGCCCCCCTTCTTCACCAGGGAGATCAC
>CAZBWM010000099.1:0-24420 GCA_964495375.1 uncultured Planctomycetaceae bacterium
AGGGTTATGCTAACCCCGCCACCGGAACTTCCAATTCCATACGAAGCAAGACAGCGGAGAGAGGTCACCGCACGGCAACTCGCTTAGACCTCGCCCGTTAGCCGCGGGAGCCGCGTTGGGCGGTCGCTGCGGCTAGGCACGTGGCGGACGCCCAAAAACTCGCTACGCTGGTGCCGGGGTGGATCCGGGAGCTGCCTCCATGGTTTCTCCACATCACTGCGTCCGTCCTGCTGCCAAGTCGAAGCTCACCACTGGGGATATAAGCGATGATTCGTTTCCTGGTTTCATTGGCACTGCTGACCGTCGGCAATTCGGCCGCACTGGCCGCCGACTCCGACTACGCCCTGGGCCCCGACTCACAGCGGCAAGACGGCGTGCCGCAGGGCAAGGTCACCAAGCACCACTGGACGAGCAAGGTCTTCCCCGGCACCGAGCGCGATTACTGGGTCTACGTCCCCGCCCAGTACAAGGCCGAGGTGCCCGCCTGCCTGATGGTCTTTCAAGATGGTCAGAACTATGTCGACGAGAACGGCCAGTTCCGCGTGCCGATCGTGTTCGACAACTTGATCTACAAGGGGCAGATGCCCGCGACGATTGGCGTGTTCATCAACCCCGGCGTCATCCCGCCGCAAGGGGATAAGCCGCGCGAATCGAATCGCAGCTTTGAGTACGACACGCTTAGCGATCAGTACGCCCGATTGCTGCTCGAAGAGATCCTGCCGGAAGTCGCCAAGAGCTACAAGATCACCGACGACCCCGCCGGCCGGGCGATCTGCGGAATCAGCTCGGGCGGCATCTGCGCCTGGACCGTCGCCTGGCAGCGCCCCGATTCCTTCCGCCGCGTGCTCAGTCACGTCGGCAGCTTCACGAACATCCGAGGTGGGCACGTCTATCCGGCCCTGATCCGCAAGACGCCGCGCAAACCGATTAAAGCCTTCTTGCAAGGAGGCGCCGGCGACTTGGACAACGAGCACGGTAACTGGCCCTTGGCCAATCAGGAGATGGCCTCGGCGTTGCACTTTGCCTCGTACGATTACAAATTCGAGTTCGGCACCGGCGCCCATAGTGGCAAGCATGGCGGCGCGATCCTGCCCGAGTCGCTCCGCTGGTTGTGGAACGATTGGCCCCAGATTGGCAAGTTCGAGCGACTCGATCCGCGCTTCGACGAGCTAGTACCGAAAGACGCCGCGATCGAGCGGTTGGCCGACGGCTACGATTGGGCGGAAGGGCCAGCCTGGGATCGCAAACATCGCTATCTCGTCTTCTCCGACATTCCGCCGAATGTGGTCGTGAAGTGGGAGCCCGGTCTCGGCAGCACCATCTTCTTGAAACCATCGGGCTACACCGGCGCGGAAGCACGCGGCGGCGAACCTGGCTCGAACGGACTGGCGTTCGACTCAGCCGGCCGGCTGGTCCTCTGCGAGCACGGCGATCGCCGCGTCGCCCGCTTGGAAACCGACGGCTCGAAGACGACGCTGGCCGATCGCTTTGAGGGGAAACGCTTCAACAGCCCGAACGATCTGGTCTTTAGTTCGGCGGGCGATCTCTACTTCACCGATCCGCCGTATGGCCTGGAAGGGCAGAACAACGATCCAAAGAAGGAGTTGCCGTTCAACGGCGTCTATCGCCTGTCGAAGGATGGCCAGCTCACGCTGTTGACGAAGGAGATGAGCTATCCGAATGGAGTCGCGCTCTCGCCCGACGAGCGCACGCTGTACGTAGCCAACTCCGATCCGGCCAAAGCGATCTGGATGGCCTTTGAGTTGAAGGAAGATGGCATGCTCGGCGCCGGGCGCGTGTTTGCTGACTTCACCTCGCAAGTCGGCAAAGCCAAGGGGCTGCCCGACGGGCTCAAAGTCGACGCCCAAGGGAATCTCTTTGCGACCGGTCCCGGCGGCGTGCTGGTCTTCAGCCCAGACGGCAAGCACTTGGGAACGATCGCCACGGGCGAGGCGACCGCTAACTGCGGTTGGGGTGAGGATGGCAGCACGCTCTATATCACCGCCGACATGTACCTGCTGCGGGTGAAAACGGCGACCAAAGGGAAGGGTTTTTAGCAGTCCGTTTGGCGAACCTTAGCCGCACTGGACCGCTCTTGTCGGTACCGTTGGCAGGTTTCCTGAGCTCGAAATGCGCGCTCGTGTGCCGCGGTTCGTGGCCCGCGCGCCGTTTGCAATAAACGCACTGGCCACTTATCCTAAAGAGTTCCCACGTAGCAGGTTTTGTTCGGTTCTTGGCTCTCGCGAAAGGCTCGTAATACCGTGGCGACGACGCAACCATCTCCGGCGACCACCAGCGCCGACCTGGTCAATGGCGCTGAAATTCTCGTGCAATCGTTGGTCAATCATGGTGTCGACGTCATCTTTGCCTATCCCGGCGGAGCGAGCATGCCGCTGCATCAGGCGCTGACCAAATTCCGCGACCGTATTCGCACCGTGTTGCCGCGGCACGAGCAAGGGGGTGGATTCGCTGCTCAGGGATACGCCCGCACCACCGGTAAGCCGGGCGTCTGCATGGCCACGAGCGGTCCCGGAGCCACGAACCTCGTGACCGCGATCGCCGACGCCAAGATGGATTCGATCCCCATGCTGGCGATCACCGGCCAGGTCGCTACGCCGGTCATCGGCACCGACGCCTTCCAGGAGACGCCGATCGTCGAGGTCTGCCGCGGCATCACCAAGCATCACTACCTGGTGACCGATATCGAAGAACTGCCGCGCGTGATGGCCGAGGCCTTTCACATTGCCGTCACGGGGCGGCCCGGCCCGGTGCTCGTCGACGTGCCGAAGAACGTGCAGATCGCCCGCACCGTGCCGAAGTACGACGTGCCGATGAACTTGCCCGGCTATCGCGTGGAGACCCGGCTCGCCCGTGCCGAACAAATCGCCCAGGTTGCCGCGGCGATCAAGCGCTCGCGTCGCCCGGTGATCTACGCCGGCGGCGGCGTGATCGCGTCGGGTGCTTCGCCCGAGCTGCGCGAGCTGGTCAAGAAGACTGGCATTCCGATCACCAGCACCTTGATGGGGCTCGGCGCCTTCCCGGCCGGCGACCCGCTCTACCTCGACATGCTTGGCATGCACGGCAGCGTGTATGCCAACTGGGCGGTCGATCAGTGTGATTTGCTGATTGCGCTGGGGGTGCGGTTCGACGATCGCGTGACCGGCAAAGTGGCCGAGTTCGCCAAGGGGGCCAAGATCGTCCATATCGATATTGATCCGTCGGAGATCAATAAGAACAAAGAGGCGCACATCCCGATCGTCAGCGACGTCAAGTTCGCGCTGGCCGAGTTGAACAAGATTGTCGAAGGGCCGGAAGATATCGCGCCCTGGGTCACTCAGCTCGACCAGTGGCGCCGCGACGAGCCGTTCCGCTATGACCGCGACTTCGACGGCATTCTGCCACAGTACGCCATCGAAACCCTTTCGCGGCTCTGCGCCGAGCGCGACACAATCATCACCGTGGGCGTGGGCCAGCACCAGATGTGGGCCGCGCAGCACTTCAAGTTCAAGCGTCCCCGCACCTGGCTTTCGAGCTCGGGCCTGGGCACGATGGGCTTTGGCCTGCCGGCTGCCTTGGGCGCGCAAGCCGCCCACCCGAACAGCCTGGTTGTCGACATCGACGGCGACGGTAGTTTTTTATTGAACATTCAGGAACTGGCCACGGCCTTCTGCGAGAAGCTCCCCGTCAAGGTGCTGTTGTTGAACAACCAGCATCTGGGCATGGTCGTGCAGTGGGAAGATCGCTTCCATGCCGGCAATCGGGCGCATACCTATCTCGGCCCGATCGACAACCCCGAAGCGATTGGCCAGGGGAACGGCATCGGCCCGCAAGAACGCTATCCCGATTTCGTGACGATCGCCAAAGGCTTCGGTTGCGGTGGGCGTTTCGTCAAGGAGAAGTCGGAGCTCGAAGCCGCGCTCATTGAAATGATCGAGTCGCCGATTCCGTTCGTGCTCGATGTTGCGGTGCCCTACCAAGAGCACGTGCTGCCGATGATCCCCGGTGGCGCGACGGTCAAAGACATGATCAAGTAGCGCGCCGTTGCGCGGGCGAGCTCGCGCTAGGCAGGACCGCCCAGGCTGTGCAAAGGATTCGCGCGCACGATGAGCATTCTCACCCCCGCCGAAGAACTGGGACTCAGTGGACTGAGCCTCGATAGCCGCGTGCGGCGGGTGTTTTACAACTTGCCGCAGAACACTGCCGCCGAGCTGTGCCAGCGCATCGAACAAGAGGCCTGGGACCGCAAGCTTTGGTATTTGCACGACGGCCGCGACGAGGCGATTCACGTCTTTCCGCGGCCGATTCTGGCTCTGCCCGACCAGTTGGCTTACCTGCACTACGTCTCGCTGACGATCCTCAACGCACTCAAGCGCCTGCCTGACCTGTACATGCAGGACTTCGCCGTGCGCGAGATGTTCCCCTTGTCCCCCGCCGAACAACAATGGCTGTGGGACAACTGGGGCGTGCCGCAACGCGAGAATAACACGGTGCTCGGCCGGCTCGACGCCGTCGTCGAGTTCACCAGCCCCATGTGGAAGGACTCGCTCAAGTTTCTCGAGCCGAACTTATGCGGCGTCGGCGGCATCTGGCTCGGGCCGACCTGCGAGCAACTGCTGGCCGATCTGGTGCTGCCGATTATTCGCGCTGCTGATCCCGACCTGGATCTCGAACCGCTCCGCGACCTGCGCGAGCTGTTCATCCAGGAAGTGCTCGACCACATGGAAGCCATCGGCCGCCGCGGCCGTAACATCTGTTTCATTGAGCCCAAGTACGCCGGCGAAGGCCCCGACGAACAGCAGGCGCTGGCCGACTACTACCACGAGCGGCACGGGCTGCGCGTCATGCACGCCGATCCTTGCGAGCTGGAGATCGTCGGCGACGAGGTCTGCTACCTTGGCGAACCGATCGACGTGGCCTATCGCGACTACGAAGTGCGCGATCTGATCTCGCTGGCCGTGCAGACCGGCAACGATCTGGCGCCAGTGCGCAAGCTGTTCCGCGAGAACCGCGTGATTTCGTCGCTGGCCGGCGAGTTCGATCACAAGAGCTGCTGGGAACTACTGACCGATCCGCAGCTCACCAACAAGTACTTCACGGCCGACGAGCGGCAGGTCTTTCGTCGCCACATTTTGTGGACCCGCATTCTCACCGATCGCCAGACGAACTTGCCCGATGGCGACTGGGGCGACCTGCTCGAATTCGTCCGCGGGCAGCGCGATATCCTGGTGCTCAAGCCGAACCGCTCGTACGGTGGGGCCGGCGTGCTTATCGGCCAGGCGATCAGCCAGGAAGATTGGGAGCAGGCGATCGACGAAGCGGTCGCCTCGCCCGATCGCTGGGTCGTGCAGCGGCAAGCAATCTTGCCCGTGAACGAATTCCCCGTGGTCGGTCCCGATGGCAACGTCCACGACGAACCGTTCTACACGGTGATGGGCTTTGCCCCCACGAAGCACGGGCTGGCAATTCTAGGGCGCGCCTCGCAAAAGCAGGTGGTCAACGTCGCCCAGCGCGGCGGCATGTGCGGTGTCTTCAGCGGCCGGCCCGCGGTGTCGCTCGTCGGACCCAATCGCACCGCACGCCGAGGTTGAAGCGATCAACGCAGGCGGTGATAGACCGTCTTCGTGTCCTCGCGAAACCATTTCTCCGCGCCGCCGGCTTCGAAGAACTTCCGCAATTCATCCGTCGTGGCGGTCAGCGTGACTTCCTCCCACTTCCCGAATTCGAGCCGCCCTGGCTGCCGAACTTTGCGCCGGGCGATGCCGGCGATCTGCCGGCTTTCGATCGACTGGGCCACGTCGTCCTGATTCGCCGGCCAGACCACCAGCACATCGTCGGTGACATCGTAGCGCACAATGATGAAGCGCGGCTTTTGGCCAGGAGCACCTTCCGACTCGGGCGCCGCTTCACCCTGCTCGGCTGGTTTCGCATGCTGCGCAAAATCATCGATCACGATGCTTGCGTAGTCGAGGTAACCGATCTTCGTGCTCAAGAAACGCCCGCCGCCGAAATCGTCTCCGACCGACGTTTTCTCGTCGTGCCCCGTAGCCCAGCAGCGCATCAACCCCGGCTCAGACTCCGCACGCGACGTATCGAGCGCGCGCGTCGGCTCGCGCGCGATGTGCAAGTAGTTGACGTGCGACGCGTCCTCTCCGTCGCGCCGCTCCCACATGCCAACCAGCCGCTTGTCGGGCTCGGCCGTCGCCGGGTCGCAGAGCGGATGCACCGACGCGGCGCAACCGGACAACAGGCCCAACAAACCACCACACAACAAGACTCGCATTGCACGCATCGTTGGTCCCATTCTGATTACTTCACGCGCTCGTACGTGGCGCGACCTTTTTCAGGGAAGCAGCTCTTCGCCCCGCCATCGGCCAGAAACTTGGCAATGTTCTCGCTCGTGTCGGTGATCCGCAGTTCATCGTACTCGGCGGGGTCGGTGGCATTGACGCGCGCCTTGCGGCGGACGACGCCCTTGACCTTGCCCGACTCGATGGCGGCGGCCGTTTCGTCGCGGTCCATGTCCCAGACATCAAGCTTGTCGGGCGTGACGTGATACTTGTAGAAGGCGAAGTGCACCGGCTTGCCACGGTCTTTCTCGTCCTGCGGGAAGGCCCAGTTGCCGAAGTCCTCGTCGCCGACGCGGGTGACGAAGAACCGCACAACCATCGGCGCCTCCGCCGCGCGATTATTTGGCTCGTGGCGGATCGATGTGTACTGCATCAACCCCGGCTCGGGCTGGGCGCGACCGACTGAGAGCGGCACCTGATATTCGCGGCCGATATGCAGATACTCGACGGCGCCATCGGGGTCGCGGCGCTGCCACAGCCCGAACATCCGCTCGTCGGCTTTGGAATTCGCCGGATCAGCGAGCGGCTTCTCCGATTCGACGCAGCCGGCCAACCAGGCGAGGCCGATCACCACCAGCAATCGATAAGGGTTCGCGCGCATGATTGTTTCCTCCCTTTGCGGTATCGTTCGAGCGACGCTTGCGCGCCGCCCCATGGAATGACGGCATTTTGGAGACTTAGCCCGATAACTGCCGCATCGCATTCCCCCGTCTCAAGAATACTTCGCACCTGACGAGTGCGCCGCAATCTCCGCTGCCCGTTGAGGTTTATTGTCCCGCTTGGGCACCGCCAGGCCAAGTAAAAAGCGGTTGGATTTCGCGTAGCCACGAGTGCTTGACACCCCTCCGGGAAGGCAACTAGGTTCATCGCCGTCCCGCCGCCACGTTACCGCGGCCCGTAAGCACTAACCGCGTGACAGCATTGGGAGAAGTCCACTTGTCGCAAGAGCTCTGCTGGAAATCAGCCGTCGAAATGGCGCAGCTTGTCCGCGCGAAGCAGGTCTCGCCGAGCGAACTGCTCGAAGCGGTGCTCGCCCAGGTCGACCGCGTCAACCCGGTTACGAACGCTATTGTGACGCGCCTTGATGACCAGTCGCGGCAGCAGGCACGCCAGATCGAAATCGCGCTGGCCCGCGGCGATGAGGTCGGGCCGTTGGCCGGAGTGCCCGTCGCCGTAAAAGACTTGCACCTGATGGCCGGCGTCCGCACCACACTCGGGTCGCTGCTCTACGAGCACTTCGTCCCCGATTGGGATCAGCCGATCGTCGCGCGGCTACGCGCGGCCGGCGCGATTCTGTTCGCCAAAACGAACACATCGGAGTTCGGGCTGATTCCGCTCACCGACAATTCAATCTTCGGCCCGACCTGCAATCCGTGGAACCTCGCGCACAACTCAGGGGGGTCAAGCGGCGGGGCGGCCGTGGCGGTCGCCTGCGGCTGTGGTCCGCTGGCGACGGCCGGCGACGGCGGTGGCTCGATCCGCGTGCCGGCCGCCTTCACGGGCGTGTTCGGCCTCAAGCCGCAGTTTGGTCGCGTGCCGCATGTGGCCTTTCCGCGTGGCTGGGAAACGCTGGCCCATCAAGGCGTCGTCTCGCGCACGGTGCGCGACACGGCGCTGGCGCTCGACGTGCTGGCTGGGCCCGACGAGCGCGATCGCCGTTCGCTTCCCAAGCCGGCGACATCGTTTGTCGACTCGTGCACCGCTGACGCGCGTGGTTTGCGGCTCGCCTGGTGTCCGCATTTAGGGAGCTTGCCCGTTGAGCCCGAGGTGCTCGAAGTATGTCGCGAGGCGGCGGAGCGTTTCGAGCAGCTTGGCTGCCGCGTCGATGAAATCGAACTGGACTTACCGGAGCTGACGGCAGCCCAACAGCAAGTCGTGCTCTGTGAAGCGGCCACCGCGATTGGCGAGCGCCGCGCCGAGTGGGAACAGGTGATCTATCCGGGCCATCGCCGATTGTTAGAGCATGCCGACCAACGGACGTATCGCGATCTGGTCCAAGCGCACTGGGCTGCCGACGATTTTGCCGAGCGACTGGCCCCGCTGTGGCAGCAGTACGATGCCCTGTTAACTCCAACGGTGCCGATCACGGCGCCGGAGAACGGCTCGCTGGGGCCACGCGAAATCGCCGGACAAAAGCGCCGCGCGCTGTCGTGGCTCTGCTTCTGCGTTCCCTGGAACATGATCGGGCAACCGGCCGCGAGCTTGCCCGCGGGCCGTTCCGCGGCGGGCTTGCCGATCGGCTTGCAGATTGTAGGCCGAAGGTTCGACGAAGCGACGGTGCTGCAATTGGCCTCGGCCTATGAAGCGGCCTGGCCTTGGTGCGACGAGCGTCCGCCGCTATGTCGACAACCGTAATGCCCGGAACGAGGTATCGTGATCGCCTTCGACTCGCCTTGGGCGATCTGAGGGGATTGTCTATGGCCAATGCTGCTTGATCAGCTAACTAACTGCTTGCGCTGTTCCACTAGCTAACGACCAACTTGCGCTGTTCGATCGCGGCGTGGCCCGAGCGCCGATACGGGCGCGGGAAGGGTTGCGCGTTTCCGCGCTCGTCGATCGCCCGACAGCGCAACGTGTAGTCGCCCGCAGGGAGCACCGGCAGCACGCCGGCCCAGTGGGCAATCGCCAGCCGCATGGGCCAGCGCTGCGGTTGACCGGTCGCAGGGTCGAAACCTAACGTCGGTTGCGGAATGCGGCCGTCGGGCAAATCGCCACCCCAGTCCTGCGGCGGCGCAAGAATCTCCATGTCGACCCAAGGAGCGCTCGCGAAGCCGTCGCGCTCACCGCCGGCCGTGCGCTCGCCGGCGGGCTGAATCCAGGCTTGAACTTTCGACAGCCCGCCAACGCCGACCTGCGCGTAGCCGGTGATGGGGATTTTGTCGCCCGCCTTGATTTCGGCCGGCACATCGATCGTGGCGGCAAAGGTCTTCATCGGGCTGTCGATGTCGTTGCCTTGCTCGGCGTAGGTGTCGTTGGCGTGCGACAGCTCGGTGAGCACCAGGTGCGTGAGCCATTTGACCGACTTGAAGCCGTAGTGCTCGGGGACGACGACGCGCACCGGCCCGCCACGCTCGGGCGTGAGCCATTGGCCATTGAGCTTATAGCAGAGGATCACCGGCGGCAGGTCGTTGTAATCCTCGAAGATGCGGCCGATCGGCAGCGAACTGCGGAACATCTGGTCGGGCTGGTCGTTGTGGTAGCCGTAGTAGAAGACGCGCCGGAGATTGTCGCGCGGCTCGACGAGCCGCACCACCTCGCGAACGGGCACCCCTTCCCAAATGCCGAAGCCCAACGGACAGCCAAGATTTAGGCAGGTCATCGCTTTGGCGAAGCGCACCGAGTGAATGTCGGCCAATTGCATCAGCGCGGCGAAGTCGAGGGCCTTGTTTTTCTCTTTTGTGAGCGGATTGCGCAGCGGCACCGGGTGCTCGGGGTCGGAGACAACTTCCAGCTTCCAGGTCTCGCGGGTCAGGCCAACTTCGGTCTTCTTGTCGTCTGACAACGAGTGTGGCAGCGGCTTGCCGCGTGAGACGTCGAAGAACAACTGCTGCGGCGTGAGCAGTTTGTCGTTGCGTTTGATGCCGTCGCCGAGCGCGACTTTGAGCTTGGCGGGAGGTGCGTCGGGTGCTGCCGAAGGGGCAGATTGATCGCTTGGGTTTGTTGGAGTGCCTTCACCCGCGGCTGGCTCGGCCAAACCCCGTCGCGCCCAGAGCGATGTGCCAGCGAGGGCGGCACCGCCGGCCTTGAGAAAGTAGCGGCGAGTCAGTTCGCGATGCTGGGCGAGGAAGTGCGCGATGGGACGCATGGAACCTGCTCCTCTGCAGAGCCAATGACCAACGCGAGAGGCAACGACTGGCGCGGAGCGACGAGGTCGACACCGCGTGAGCACTACCGGGCAAGCCCGCCGGGGCACCGAAGTAAGTTTTTGAAGTCGCCTCTCGTCAGCTTACACCAGCCCGTGGCGCACCGCCCAGACGGCCGCCTGAGTGCGGTCCGAAACGCCGATCTTGCGGAGCACGTGTTGCACATGCTCTTTGACCGTTTCGTAGCTGATCTTCAGCGACTGGGCGATCTCTTTGTTCGTCAGCCCGAGCGCCATCTGCCGGAGCACTTCGCTTTCGCGCTTGGTGAGCGAGACCTCGACGTCGTCGGGCAGGCGCGGCGTGGCCAGGGCGCCAGTGACGCGACGCAGCTCTTCGCGCGTCCAGGCGTTTTCGCCGGCGGCCGCTTTGCGCAGGGCATCGAGCAATTCTTCGCGGCCGACCCCCTTGAGCAGGTAGCCGCTCGCCCCCAAGGCCAGCGCGCGGGCGATGTACGTGGGATTGTCGTACGTGGAGAGAATTAGCACGGCCATTTCGGGGCGCTCTTGGCGGATTTGGGCGAGCGCGGAGAGGCCATCGGTATCTCCCATGCGGACATCGAGAATCACGACGTCGGGGCGCAGCGAGAGAGCCGCGCGAACCGCTTCGGGGGCCGAGGTAGCCTCGCCGACGACTTCAATGTCGGTGTCGGCCAGTAAGCTCTTAAGGCCCGAGCGGACGACTTCGTGATCGTCGGCAATCACGATTTTCAAACTCATTCCTGACCTCGTAAGTCGGACACGTCCTGCGGGGGCGTGGCCGGAATTTCGCCGAACACTCGAGTCCCCTGGCCTAACTGGCTTTCGATACTGGCCCGCCCGCGCAGCAGCCGCGCCCGTTCGCGAATGCCTTGCAGGCCGAAGCGGTTTTCGGTGATGGTCAACGGATCGAAGCCGATGCCGTTGTCGCGGATGTCGACGCGGATCCAATCTCCCTCTTCGACGAGCTCGACCGTGGTGTGGCTGGCCCGGCTGTGCCGGCGCACGTTGTTGAGCGCTTCTTGCACGACGCGGTAAATGGTTCCTTCGACCAAGGCGCTGAACCGCCGGCTCGACACCTGGGGACGAAACTCGACGCAGCCGGCGCCGCTCGTCGACTGTTCACCGATCAGGTAGTCGATGGCGGCCACGATACCTTGCTCGTCGATAATCGGTGGCCGCAGACCGCTGATCAGGCCGCGCCCCTCGGCCAGGCTGTCTCGCAACAGTCGCAGGGCGATCTCGAACTCGTGGCCGGCGGCGTCAGGCGATTTGGCGCTGAGCCGCCGGTAGCTCTCCAAGTGCATCAGCGCGCCGGTGATGTCCTGGAGGAAGCCGTCGTGAATTTCGTAAGCCGTGAGCTGGCGGTCACGCTCGTGCGCGACGAGCAACCGCTGCAGCAGCTTCTGCTCGGCGGCCAGCGCCGCGCCGGCACGCTTCGACTCGGTAACGTCTCGGAACACGGCCACGCCGCCGATCAAGGTGTCGTTGTCGTCGCGTACGGGTCGGGCGATCACGCTCAACCAGACGCCGTCGGGCTGGTTAGCGTGCTGCACGTAGATTTCGGTTTCGGGAGGAACTTCGCCACGACTGGCCCGGACCAGCGGCAGTTGATCTTCAGGGTAAGGCGTGACGCGATCGGGCAGGAACAACCCGTAGCGCCGCGACCACTCGCTGGCCGGTACGTCGAGCCGGGGGACACCCAAGATGCGGCTCGCCGATGGATTAAACAGCGTGAAGCGGCCATCGCGCCCGGCAACCACGACCCCTTCGCCGATGCTGGAGAGAATCGATTGCAAGATCTGCGTTTGCCGCACGAGCTCACGCTGCACTTCGTGGCGCGTTTGCACTTCGCTGCGCAGTTGTTCGTTGGCGTCGAGCAGTTCGCTGGTCCGTTCGGCGACGCGGGTTTCAAGCTCTTCGCGCGCTTTGCGAAGCTCGGCTTTCGCCTGCGCGCGCTGCGTGACGTCGATCCCCACAGCCCAGCTCCCCCAGCCCGAGATGGGAAAAAAGGCTGACAGGTTCGACCAGGCGATGGTCTTGGGGGTACCGTCTTTGGCGGTGAGAATCCATTCCCGGTCGCGAAAGTGATCTTCGAGCTCGCGCCACTCGCCGATCATTTTCAGGCGATAGTCGGGATCGGGATACATCAGCTCGAACGCCTTCGGGTTGCCTACGATTTCGGCGGCCGTGTAGCCGCTGACTCGCTCGCACTCGGAGTTCCAGGCCACGACCTGGATGATCGGCGTGTCGGTCGTCAGGTCGACCTGCTGCTCGATGGCGACGAGCATGACGGGCATGTTCTGCACGACTTGTCGCAAGCGCTCCTCAGCGTCGGCGCGCTGGGTGACGTCGACGGCCGAGACGACGATCATTTGCCCCGACGTCTCGGTGGCGGGCAAGACGCGAGCCGACCATTCGAGCGTGTAGAGCTTGCCTTCGCGCATCACGCGAAACTGGCGCAGCGCGTGGTTGACGTCGCCGGCCAAGATTTGTTCGACGGCCAGCTTGGCGCGGTCGACTTGTTCCTCGCGAAACAGTTCCCAGATGTAACGGCCTTTGGATTCTTTCGCCGAGCGGCCGGTCATTTGCTCGGTGGCGCGATTCAAGAAGACGACGCGCCCCTCGGCATCGAGGATGACGACCAGCGTTTCGATGGCGTCGAGCACCGCCGACATGAAATCGCGATCGACTTGCAGCGCGCGGGCGGCGCGCTCGAAGCGGCTGATGTCGGCCGCCACGCCCAACGCGCCGACGATGCGGCCGGCGTCGTCGTATTGCGGAGCACAGTAGGCGTCGAAGGCGACGTCGCGCACGCGGACCAGCGCTCGGCACGATTGCCCTGCCAGAGCGCGGCGCGCGCCTTCGAGCACTTGCGGAGTGTCGCCGAAGATCGCGTCGATGCTCTGGCCGACGACCTCCGACGTGGTCACGCCGAGCGCGGCCAAACCGCTACCGGCCGCGAGCGTGAAATGACTGGTCAGATCGATGGCCCAAGCGAAGATGGAGCCGCCGGCCACAACCGTGCGGAGGTCGCCGGGCGCGGAAGGCGTCGCAGATTCGTCGCGGAGGGCCTCGCGCAGGTTATGGAATAGGCCTTCCGTCGAAAGCTCGGCGACTCGACGCTGGAGCTCCGCCACCTGCCGACGCAACGCGCGCACTTCCTCGCTGCTGACGACCTCTTGGGGGGGCAGAACCGCCATAGACCGGGCCTTCGGGGGGAATCCAGCTTTGGCCAAAGAGTTATAGGCAGAATTGGGGATCGGGCATCCCCTTTCTAGAGGGGGTTTGCACCCATGTCAAACAGTAGCCTATCCCCGGACAGCGCTGGGCGATTCTACCGGAACTTCGGCAAATTGATCACCTCTTCTGGGGATCGAGCGGGCGCCGAGTGGGGGGATTTGCCGCACGCCGGAGCTAAACACCGCGGTGGGGCCGCGTGTATCGCAGGATCAAGCCGCTTAAACTGTTACGCGGCCTGGTCCGATTTGGCAGCCCCCTGGCGCGCGTCGCAGCGACACGCCCCGCTAGATGGTCTCACAGGAAAGCTCTTCATGCGTCCATTGCTCGCCGCCCTCGTCGCCTGCGGGCTGATCGTCGAAATCGGGATCGCCCCAGCGGTGATTGCTGCGCCGCCGAGCGGCGGCAATCGCTTTGCCCATCTCGACACCAGCGATCCGTTCTACGTGTCGAGCGCGACGGCAAAGCTCACGACGCCGCAGTGGATCGGCGAGCCGGGAGTCGACGCAGTCGTGGTACTGGCGATCGACGACTTGCGCGATCCGCCGCGCTGGGAAGCCTATCTGCGGCCGATCATCAATCGGCTCAAACAACTCGAGGGGCGCGCCTCGGTCAGTATTATGACCTGCAAGGTCGACCCCGCCGATCCGCAGCTGACCGCGTGGCTGGCAGAGGGCTTGAGCCTGGAGTGCCACACGATCGACCATCCGTGCGTACTCTTGAATGGCGGCAACTTCGCGCGGGCGAAACAAACCTACGACGGTTGTATCGAACTGCTCACGCAGGTTCCCGGCAATCGACCGGTCGCTTTCCGGGTGCCTTGTTGCGATTCGTTGAACGCCGCCAGCCCGCGCTTCTTTAGCGAAATCTTCAATCGCACGGCATCGGCCGGGCGTCACCTGGCGATCGACAGCTCGGTGTTTCAGCTTTTCACGCCGGCCGATCCCGAGTTGCCGCGCGAGCTCGTGCTGTCGGCCGACGGCGCCGAGCGGTTTCGTCGCTACCTGCCCAACCCCGGCTACGTGGCGACGATCGAGAACTATCCGTATCCCTATCCGATCGGCCGGCTCTGCTGGGAGTTTCCCTGCGTGGTCCCCAGCGATTGGCAAGGGCAGAAGCTGCACCGGCCGGCGAGCCCTGAGATGGTGGTCGACATGAAACGGGCGCTCGATGCGGCCGTGGCCAAGCGCGGCGTGTTCGATCTGGTGTTCCACCCGTACGACTGGATTCGCTCGGAGCAGGTGGTCGAGCTGATCGATCACGTCGTGGTGCGGCACAAAGGGCGCGTCAAGTTTCTCAGCTTTCGCGAAGCGCTCGAAAGAATCAACAAGAACCTGCTCGGCGGCGTGGCGCTGCGCGGGGCCGATGGTGGCGATCAAGGCGTGCGACTGTTGGACCTTAACGGCGACGGTTTCCAGGATGTGGTGATCGGCAACCAGCAGGTTCGCACCACGCGAATCTGGAACGACGAGACCGACGAGTGGCTCGTCGGCGAGTTTCCCTGCGAGTTGGTCTCGCGCGATGGCGGTGCCGAGCGACGACCGATCGCGCGATTCGGCATCGTGGGCGAGCCCGGCGTGCCCGTGGTGCTGGCTGCCGAGGGAGACACGCTGCGCGGTTGGCGGTTCGAGGCAGCGAAGGACTCGGCCGGCCGCTGGATCGAAATGCCCGGGCTGGTGCCAAGCGTCCAGCGCGACGGTCAACGAGTAGCAATCACCGCAGCCGACCTGGCCGGGCTGCGGATTCTGGATGTCGACGGCGCCGGGGGTTGCGAGCTGTTGATCGCCACGCCGAAGGTGCAGGCTGCATTCGCATGGGATATCCGCCCGGGTGACGAGGGGAGCCAATCGAACGGACAATGGCGCCAGCTCAACTACAGTCTGCCCGCCGGGGCCTTGTTTGCCGACGAGTCGGGGCGCGACGTCGGTCTGCGGCTCGTCGATCTGGACGACGACCTCGATCTCGACGTCCTCTTCTCGAACGAGCGCGATTTCGGCGCGTTCTTGTTCGCAGGTCTTGATTCAGGCTGGTCGCAGCCGGTGCGCTCCGGGGCGCGCACGCAGGCCGACGCCGTGCCGATGATCTCGCGCCAAGGCACCGACAACGGGGCGTGGTTCCACGATCGCGAACTGGTCGTGCAGAACGAAGACACCGATCGCTTGCCCGATTCGGTCCAGCGGCTGGCATTCAACGATTTGCTGGCGGACGTGGTCCCCGAGGCGAAGAGCGCCAAGGCCGCGCAGCAAACGCTCGTGCCGCGCGCGGGCATGGTCGCCGAGCTGGTCGCGGCCGAACCGCTGGTCGAGGACCCGATCGCCCTGGATTGGGATGGCCAGGGGCGGCTGTGGGTCGTCGAGATGCGCGATTATCCGTCGGGGGTCGATGGCCGCCCGGGAGGGCGCGTGCGCGTGCTCGAGGATACCGATGGCGACGGCCGCTACGACAAGAGCAGCGTGTTTCTCGACGAGCTGAAGTATCCGACGAGCGTGTTCACGTGGCGCGGCGGCGCGCTGGTGCTCGCCGCGCCCGACTTGATCTACGCCGAAGACCGCGACGGCGACGGCCGCGCCGATCACACCGAAGTGCTCTTTACCGGCTTTGCGCGCGGCAATCCGCAGCACCTGGCGAACGGACTCGTCTGGGGGCTCGACAACTGGATCTACGGCGCCAATGGTGACAGCGGCGGACGCGTGCGCGCGACGGTTGGTGGCGAAGAGTTTGGCATCGGGGGGCGCGACTTCCGCTTGCGCCCCGCGACAGGCGAGTTCGAGCCGATCGAAGGTTTCACGCAGTTCAGCCGGCCGCGCGACGACTGGGGGAACTGGTTCGGCTGCAGCAACGCCAATCCGTTCTGGCAGTATGTGTTGTCCGATCATTACCTGCGCCGCAACGCGCACGTGGCCCCGCCGGACAGCCGCCTGCCAGTATCCGACAACCCCGGTGTGGCGCCGGTTTATCCGTTGAGCAGGCTGCTGGAGCGCTTCAACGATCCGCACACGGCCAATCGCTTCACGTCGGCGTGCGGAGCGACGATCTATCGCGACGAACTGCTCGGGCCGGGCTATAGCGGCAATGTGTTCATCAGCGAGCCGGTGCACAATCTGGTGCATCGAGAGACCGCCAGCAGCGACGGCGTGCGCGTCGTCAGCCATCGCGCGGCCGACGAACAGCGGAGTGAGTTCCTGGCGTCGAGCGACAACTACTTTCGCCCCACCACGATCAGGACGGGGCCCGACGGCGCCCTCTGGATCGCCGACATGTATCGCTACGTAATCGAACATCCGGAGTGGATCCCGGACGAGATGCAGCGGCAACTCGACCTGCGTGCCGGGAGCGACAACGGGCGCATCTATCGCGTCTATCCGCATGGCGTGGCGCCGCGGCCAATCCCCAAGCTGGCGACGCTCGATGCGGCGGGGCTTGCCGCCGCGTTGGAAAGCCCCAACGGCTGGGTGCGCGACAAGGCGCAACAACTGCTGATCGAACGGGGAGGAAGTGACGCGGTTCCGGCGCTCGAGAACCTGGTGCGCAGCGCCGCGCGGCCCACGGCCCGACTGCACGCGATCTGCACGCTCGATGGACTGGGGGCAGTCCGCGAGAGCGCGCTCGTCGCGGCGCTCGCCGACACGCACCCAGGCGTGCGCCGCCACGCGGTGCGCATCGCGGAGACGCACGTCGACAAATCGCCGGCCGTGGCGGCCGCGGTGGTGCCGCTGGTCGACGATGCCGATCCACATGTCCGACTGCAATTAGCCTACTCGTTGGGGGAGTGGACGAGCCCGGCCGCCGGCGAAGCGCTGGGGCGGCTCGCGGTTCGCAATGCTGATGATCCGTGGATCACCGCGGCGGCGCTGAGCTCGGCGACGCGTAATCTCAATGAAATGGTCGCCGCCGTGCTGGCAGCCAGCGGGCAAGCGCCCCCGCCTGCGGAACTGGCGGCACAGCTACTGTCGATCGCGGCCGCGATGGGGCGCACGGAAGCAATCGTCGAGCTGGTGCCGGCGATCAGCCGTGCCGTGGACGGGCAGTACGCGCCGTGGCAATTGTCGGCCTTAGGCGAACTGCTCAACCTGCTCGATCGCCGCAACAAGACGCTGGTTCAATTTCGCGACGAAGCGGCCGAACCGCTCCGCGCAGCCGTCAACGAGCTCGGCGGGCTGTTTGCGCACGCGCGACTCGTGGCGGCTGATGCCCAGGCCGATGAATCGTTGCGGCTGGCCGCGCTCGAGCTGCTGGGGCGCGGCCTTGATGGTCAAGCTGACGACGTAATGGCGCTCACCCATTTGCTCGGTTCGCAAACTGCTCCAGCCGTACAAGCGGGGGCCATTCGCGCGCTCGGGGGGCTGCGCACGCCTGAGGTACCCACACGATTGCTGGCGGCCTGGAAGGGGTACAGCCCCGCGGCCCGTTCGGAGGTCGTTTCGCTGATCGTGGGCCGTAGCGAGTGGGCCGTGCAACTGCTGGATGCCGTGGCCGGGGGGCAAATCGCCGCCGGCGAAATCGACCTCACCCGCCAACAGCAATTGCGCGAATCACGCCAGCGTGAGATTCGCGACCGTGCTGCGCAACTCTTCGGGCAGTCGTCGTCGGGAGGTCGCCAAGCGGTGCTCGATCGGTATCAAGAATCGCTCGCGCGCGTCGGCGATGCTGCCCGCGGCGGCGAACACTTCAACAAGAAGTGCGCCGTTTGCCACCGCTTCCGCGAGCAAGGTCATGCGGTCGGGCCCGATCTTTCGGCACTGACGGATAAGTCGCCCACGGCGCTACTCGTGGCGATTCTCGATCCCAATCGCGCGGTAGAAAACAAGTTCGTCAATTACACGGCCGTGACGACGGCGGGGCTCACCTTCACGGGGCTGCTGGCCGCCGAGACCGGCAACAGCGTCACACTGTTGGGTCAGGAAGGGAAACAACAGGCCATCCTGCGCGACGATCTCGAAGCGCTGGAGAGCACCGGCAAATCGCTCATGCCCGAGGAATTCGAGAAGGATCTGACGCCGGCCGACGTGGCCGATGTGATTGCCTATATTCGGGCCGCCGAGGCGCCGCGGAAGGTGCTGGCCGGCAACGCTCCCGAAGTGGTGCACCCCGAGGCGCTTCGTGGTTATTACTTTTGTTTGCCGACCAACGCCGAAATCTACGGCCCGAATCTGGTGATCGAACAGCCGCACGGCAACCTGGGTTGGTGGTCGGCCGAAAGCGATCGCGCGGCCTGGATGCTGGCCGCTCCACGCGAACAGAGTTACGCGGTGTTTCTGGACTTCGCCTGCGACGAGGCATCGGCCGGCAACACCTGGCTGATGGAGCTTTCGGCACTGGAGCCCGCCGCGGCTGCAACTGAGCTAGGAACCGCGGGTGAAGAAGCGCCGACCAATGCGGGCTCAGCCGCGCAGCCAGAGAAGACCGAACAAGCCGCACCCGCGTCAACCGCCGAGCAGCGACTCACAGGCAAGATCGAGTCGACCGGTGACTGGAATACGTACCGCCGCATCAAGGTGGGAGATGTCCACCTGAAGCCGGGGCAGTACCGCCTGGGGCTGCGGCCGAACGGTCAGCCCACCGGTCCGATGTTCGATCTCAAGAGTGTCACGCTGATTCCGCACGGCCGCTTCGGGCAGTAAGTGCGCCGAACTACCCGCACATCCGGAACAAGCGGGGCTCCGAATGCCCCTGGGATGCCACGGCGGCGACGCGCGACGGAATCGTCTGCTACGCTTGCAGCGCCTACCTCGAACGTCCTGCCTGAACAACCTGCCTGACCCCGCCGGCGCTTTCACTCGCGAAACCATCCCACCCACCGCTGAGCCTGCCTGACGATGCCTGAGTTCAATCCTGCGGATTTCGAGCAACTGTTGTCGCGCGCTCGCCAACTGGAGAAGCGCGTGGTCGACCTGCAATCGACGGTCGCGCGATTGCGTGACGAGTTCGATGCCGTGGTCGCGGCGCGCGAGCCAGTCGAGCAAGAGTTGGCGATCTCGAACTGAGCTGTCACAAACGGTCGAGGCCGGCGTCTCGCGTCAGCCGGGTGTAATCTTCCGGCGTATCGACGTCGGTGAGAATGCCAACGTCCGGCACATCGATCGTCAGCAGGGGATGCCGGGCGATTAGCTGCTTCAATCCCTCGTCGGGCCCGAGCGCGGCGACTTCAGTCGCGATACTCCAGGGCAACAGTACGGGATGCCCTCGCCGGCCGGCATGGTGCGGCACGACGATCTGCAGCGGCAAGTTCGGATGCGCCGCGTCGCGCGCCGCGAGCTGCTGCTGGTACGCCGCGATCACCGCATCGATTGCCCCGGCGGAAAGCATCGGCATATCGGCCGGCGCCACGAGCCAGGCGTCGTCGGCCGCCGGTCGTCGCGAATCGCGCAAGTAGTCGATGCCCGCCGCGATCGAAGCCTTCATATCCGGCGGATCAACATCGGGTTGCACAATCGTGGTGCGCGGTCCCTGGCAGCGCTCGGCCAGAGGGGCGTCATCCTGGCGCATGACTACGACGATCTCGTCAATAGTGCTCGCCCGCCAGGCCGCCAGCACGTGATCAATCAGCACACGGCCGTCGGCCAACGGCAACAGCAGCTTCGGGCGACCGATTCGCCGAGAATGCCCGGCAGCTGGCAGAATCGCAAATGTGCGCATTGGCATAGGACGCCTTAGGCTCTCATCAACGGATCGGCCGAGAAAACTCCTCTCCTTTCCCCTCTCCCCTCGCGGGAGAGGATAGGGTGAGGGGGCTAAGAAATCTGGAAGCTATTTCTCGGCCGTCCCTATCTCGACTCGACGACGTCGACGGCCGCGGGTCGACCAGGGACTTCCCCTTGGCGGTTTCGATGAGCGATCAGTTCCGCCAAGATGCTGACGGCGATCTCCGGCACGGTCTGCGAACCGATGTCGATCCCCAGCGGGGCATAGACGCGCGCGAGTGCTTCGGCCGAAATCCCTTGCTCGAGCAAGTCGTCGAAGATGAGTTTGATTTTGCGCCGGCTGCCGATCAGGCCGACATAGCGCGCGCCGCGCTCGGCCAAATGGCGCAAGGCCTCTTCATCGTGATTGTGGCCCCGGGTGACAATGATCGCGTAAGTATCGGGCGTGATTTCCAGTTCGGCCAGCGTGCGACCGATCGGGCCACACAGCCGGCGCTCCGCACGCGGGAAGCGCTCCGGCGAGATGTATTCCGCACGGTCGTCGAGCACCCAGACGCGAAAGTCCAAGTCGGCCGCCCACTCGGCGACGGCCAAACCGACGTGTCCCCCGCCGACAATCAACAACGGACAACGTGGCAACTGCGGCAGCCAGGCAACACCGTGCGCGGCGCGCGGATGAGGGCGCGTCCCCAGATCTAGCAATTGGTCGACGATTGCCGCGGGGGCATCGGCAGGAGCAATAGTGGACGCGGCGATCATTCGATCATGCGTGTCGAAGAGCCAACAGGCGGGGGCTGGAATGCCTGCGGCCTCGGCGTCGAAGACGATTGCTTCCTGACAGGCCGCGCCGGCAGCGAGCAGTTCATCGAAGGCGCGAAAGTACGCCAGATCGACCGGCGTTCGCACCGGCTCGACCAACACATTCATGCGACCGCCGCAGATCAGTCCGTCATCCCAGCCGTAGTCGTGATCGAGTTGAAAGCGTTCGATGCTCGCCGGGCCGGCAGCCAAGCGGGCCAGGGCTTGCCGCTTGACTTCGGCTTCGACGCAGCCGCCGCCGAGTGTGCCAGCTTGCGATCCATCGGCGAACACGAGCATGCCGGCGCCCGCTTTCTGCGGGGTCGAGCCGCGCGTTTCGACCAACCGGCAGTAAACCGTCGGTCGACCGGCTTCGACGGCATCAATGAGTTGGCGGACCAGTTCGCGAATCGACATGGCAAGGTGCGAGGTTTGCGGGGGCAACTGAGGAGCGGTGGCGACGTATTGCTCAGGCTAGTCGATGCCCGAGCGGGGGACCAGGGGCGGCTCACGGCGCTGCCGTGGAATCCGTGCGTTCTCGGCGTCGGGCACGCAACAAGAAGACGCTGCCGAAGGTCCAGGCCAACAAGGCGAGCGGCGCCGCCAGACAAAGGAAGCTTCCCACAGTACTGAGTATGTCCACCCACGGGTAACTTGGATTTCCAAGCGGAAAAAGCAAAAAGTTCAACGACATCATCACCACGATTCCCAACGATGCCACGACGGTGGCGATCACCGCTGCGATCGTGAACTTGCGCCATGGTTCCACAGTCAAGGCGGCGGCAGACTCGCCTTGGGGTGGGGCCTGATAGGGGTTCTGTTCCATACGCCTCAGAGTAGCGACAACTCGGGCTCTGCAGTATCCGGTTTACCAAGCCCGCCCGGTCGGCCCTGCCTGCCGCGGCAGTTGCAGCGATTTAATCTGCGCAGGCTAGCAATTCGACGGCCTTCTCGGGCTTGTCGGGCTGGGGCGCCCTTTGTATACTCCGCGACCCTTTCTTAGCGGCAGCCGCGGACGGAACAAATCCGCCGGCCGCAATTGCATTCGCAGAATCAATCGCATGGTAGTCGCCTGGCGGCGGCGCGTTAGCGCTCGCCGACGTGCGTGCTCACGGAGGTAATTCGATGGCGCGACTCATCGGCCGCGTGACGTGTTTGGCGTTGGTCTGGCTCTGTCTGACGAGCGGTTGGGCGGCAGCTCAAGGGCCCGACGGCACGCTCGACGATCAGGCTCCGGCCGAAACACAACCTCGCACGATTCGCCGCGCGCGACAGCGCCCCGCCCCGCCCGAAGCGGCCCCGCCGGCCGACACCGTGCCGGCCGACATCGATGAAAACGGTTGGCGCACCAGCGAGCGCACGGCGCCGGCCGATGACGCGCCCCGCGCGGCGACCAACAGCGGCGACAACAGCGACCAACCGCTCCAACCGCTGCGCGGGCTCCCCCCAGGTCCGCGGCGTGGTCTGGCCAAGGTCAAGAAGGGGACCGACAGCCTGCCGAACGAGCATGGCCAGGTGTGGTGCGAATACGACATCACGCCTTACACGCTCCGTGTGGCCTCGACCAATCGGCCCGAACAGGCAATCGTCGATTGGATTTTCCGCGAGACGGGCTTCGAGGTCTGGCACAGCGAGAAGGTCTCGGTGCTGACGGCCGATAGCCGCACGCTACGCGTTTATCACACGCCGGAAGTGCAATCGACCGTCGGCGATATCGTCGATCGCTTCGTGAACACTGACGCCGAGACACAAGCATTCTCAGTGCGCGTGGTGACGATCGATCATCCGAGCTGGCGCACCAAGGTACAGCGGATGCTCAAGCCGGTGCCGGTGCAAACCCCCGGTGTGCAGGCCTGGCTGGTGACCAAGGAAGACGCCGCGTTCATGCTGGCCGAACTGCGGCGGCGCAACGACTTCCGCGAGCATGGTTCGCCCCACTTGCTCGTGAACAACGGGCAATCGGCCGTGGTATCCAACACGCGGCCGCGCACCTACGTGCGCGATCTGATTCTGCGTCCCGAGGCTTGGCCCGGCTTTCAGGCGGAGTCGACGCAATTTGACGAGGGCTTTTCGCTCGAGTTCAGCCCGCTGATGTCGCTCGATGGCACGCTGGTCGACGCGGCGATCAAGTGCAACATCGATCAGATCGAGCGGCTGATGCCGGTGTCGCTGGAGATTCCGGTGGCCGCCGCGCAGCGTCAGCGCACGCAGGTCGACGTGTTGCAATCGAGCCAATTCCGGCTGCACGAGCGCTTCCGCTGGCCGGCCGATCACGTGCTGATCGTGGGGCTGGGCGTCGTGCCAACCCCCGTGGCGCGAGAAGCGAGCGGCCTGACGATGGGGCTCACCAGTTTCATGGGGCCCGCGCGGGCGGACATGCTGCTGGTGCTTGAGTCAAAGGGCAAAGTGACGGCGCCGCAAGCGCCGCCGGCCGCGACCGCCCGCACCGCGCCGATCCCGGCGACGACATTCCGGCGGTAGGTGCAGTCCGCTTGCCCAAGGGGGCGGTCGCCACATCAGCACGCGCGGTGCTCGGTTAGTAGCACTTGAGTTGGCGCATTGTCGATGATTTGGCGCGCCACCGTCCCAGCCGCCGCTCTTATCCCCCCCGCTCCGGATAATCGCTCGGCTGCGCTTCCTTGCGGGCGACGCAAGCCGCGATCGCCAGGTCGCCCGTGACATTGAGCACCGTGCGGCTCATGTCCAACAAGCGATCGACACCCAGGATGATGCCGATCCCTTCGGCGGGCACGCCGGCGCTACGAAGCACAATCACCAGCAGCGGCAGCGAGCCCCCCGGCACGCCAGCCGTGCCGACACCGGCCAGCACCGACATCAGCACCACCGAAATCTGCTGCGCCAGCGTGAGATCTTTGCCGAACACCTGCGCGAGGAATAGCACGACGACCCCTTCGTAGAGGGCCGTGCCGTTTTGATTGCCGGTCGAACCGACGGTCAGCACGAACTGTGCAATATCAGGGGGCAGCTTCAACTGGTCGCGCGCCACACGCAGCGAGGTGGGCAAGGTCGCGTTCGAGCTCGATGTGCCGAAGGCCGTAAAGATCGCCTCGGACGTGTCGCGGAAAAAATCCAACGGGCGGCGCCCCCCGATGAAGTACACGGTTGCCGAATAGACCACGAACATGTGAATACTGAGCGCCAGCATCACCGTCAGCACGAACCAGAAAAGCGTTTTGACGATGTCGAGCCCCATCCGCGCGGTGACCGCGAACACCAGGCAGGCCACTGCGTACGGAGCCAGCCGCATGGCGAAACCAATAATCACCATCGTGACGTCGAACAGCCCTTCAAGGCAGCCGACCAGTGTGGTGGTGCGCGGGCCGGCGACCGACAGCGCGATGCCGAACACCAGCGCAAAGAACATCACGGCCAACATGCCATTGCCCGGCGAGCTGCCGTCGAGCGCGCCGACCGCTTCTTGCAACGGGTTCTCGGGAATGATGTCGAGCAGCGTGTCCTTGAGCGTTTTGGCTTTGCCGGCCCGCTCGACCGCTTTGTCGACGGCCGGCGCGTATTGCTTTTCGAGCGTGTTGCG
>CAZBWM010000100.1:0-23379 GCA_964495375.1 uncultured Planctomycetaceae bacterium
CGA
Source organism: uncultured Planctomycetaceae bacterium (assembly GCA_964495375.1). Taxonomy (GTDB): domain Bacteria; phylum Planctomycetota; class Planctomycetia; order Pirellulales; family JAEUIK01; genus JAIESQ01. The sequence goes on from CAZBWM010000100.1 coordinate 4, forward strand.
TGACGCCGCTGACGCCACAAAGCCCAAAGCCTTCGCTTGATTGAGGCCTAGCGGGTGGGTACTTTCTCCTCGATCCAAGAGCGACTGCCGCATACGTAGGGAATTCCGTCTACGGACCCACGTATCGGTGGAGCCTGACCGCTGGTTCGGCAATTGACGACTCGCTCACAGATTCGATCAGTCCATTTTATGTACCTGGATCATATGTGGAGGCTTACGGGAATGGCGGGGGAGGTTTTCTTAGGTATGGCGGTAATCCATTCATCAACGTCTACACAAACCCCGGTCCGGGTGTATTCCCTGGGCAGATGTTGGGAAGCTACCTCTTGCGCGGCTTCGCGCCTAATATCGGTGGTGCGGGCGGACTGAGCGGAGGCACACCTGGCCCTCGATTTGTCCATATTGCAAACCCCAATCCGTCGACATTCACAGCTCAAGACGTCTTTCGCAATCCCCGATCATTTGGGTTTGGTGCCGACCTACGCGAGCCGAAGATCGTCGGCGGCGCGATTTACGCGGAATTTATGCCACACGTCAAGATCGGCGGTTATGACGTTCCCATGCGACTGGCAGACATTGCGAGTTTGTTCGGAGTTAGCCATTTCAATTGGAGACAAACGATCCTGGATCCGCCGCTGCCATTAGGATGGAAAGTCGAGATCAACCACGATGGGCAGGTGTCGCCGGCACCGCAGCCGAGAATCGACCCGATCCCGTCGTCGTTCGATCGATATCTCGTGACCAACGCGCTGGGCAACACCGGTCATGTGGGGTACGACTTCGTGCCCGACGATGCCCCGTTTTATTACAACGAGAGCACTGTTGTTAAGGCAGGCAATGTGCTGGGTTTCATTGATGCACCAGGCTACGAGGCATCGTTCAATACCAACTTGGCGTATCGAGAATTTAGAACCGAACTTGTCGGTGTTACCGACGACGGCGAAGCCAAGGAAACTGGGATTTGGTTCAGCTGGAAGTCAAACGTGGTGTATGGAGACTTCGCCGGAAACGTCCAGCTCATCGGTTACGATAGCGTTCTGAACCCTTCCAAGCTGCCACCTGTGGTCGGAGGAGAGATTTTCGACGTACAGGTCCACGTTCCCGAGCCCTCGACCGTCGCCATGGCCACGATCGTCGCGTTTGCGCTCGCGGCAGTTGCCTTGCGTAGGCGACAGTCACTCCGGTAAATTCTCCACCCCCCCAAAACGACAACGGCCCCGCGTCCCTAGCGAAGGACACGAGGCCGTTGATTGGGTGCAGTCGTCAACTGCGGGGATCAGAGCTCAATCCCCTACCGCCGCAAAACTAGTTGCAGCACGATTCGCAGCAGCTCGGCTCGCAGCAAGCGGGCTCGCAGCAGCTCGGAGCGCAGCAACGCGGCTTGCAGCAGCGACGCAAGAACGCGCGGAACTTGTGGCAGCAGCGCGGCTTGCAGCACGGATCGCAGCAAGGATCACAGCAGGCCGGTTCGCAGCAAGCGGGCTCGCAGCAGACCGGTTCGCAGCACGCTGGCTCGCAGCAGGCCGGCTCACAGCACGGCTGGCAACAGCGATGACGATGGAACGCGCTGGCCTGGCCGGCATTGGCGGCCAAGAACAGCGCCGCGGCGGCGGCCGCGAGAATGATACGCGACTTCATGGGGAGAGCTCCTAGTAACTTAAGGGGAACGTATACGAGGGTCAGACTGGGGAACGCGCATCGCCGCAGCGACCGCAGCGAATCGTGCCCAGTCCTGAACGTCGTATCGAACCGGCACGCTTGCCGCATTTAGCCTAGGCTGCGTAGTTCGCAAACTAGGGGCCATGCCGAGTTTGGCGGTCGCCCGCGGCGCGACGTTTAGCCCGGTCGTCGCGAGCACAGGCGCCGTGTTATGCAGGTTGTGGCGCGAAACCGGCGCAAAGTGCCGGCCAGAAGCCGCGTGCATGATCGGCGGAATCAAGTGAAATCGGCGTGAAAACGCCGGTTCTGCCGGCCCCCGAGACTGGAGTCGTTTCCGCGTTCGACGCCTCGTTCACGCACGGCGCAAATCGGAAACGACGCCTGTCCCCTGGAACGTTACCTGATGAGGGCAGCACGCGTAAAAAGCGCCACTCGTACCCGCGAACAGGCGCTACGAACGCCGCGAAGAGCCCGCCAGAAACGAGTCGAACGTCTCGCTGGGGCTCAACGGATCGCTGCTGGGGCTCAGGGCGCTGCCCAGCGCCGTCAAATCGGCGCGAATCGACAACGCCAGTCGAAAGCAGATCCCCAAGCTCACAAGCCCGGCCAGCCCCAGCGTGCCAATCACAGCCGGCTTCAGTGCATCGCCCGTCATCATCGAGACGAGCACCAGCACAATCACCGATAGAAACGGGGTCACGCCGGCGGCAATCAGATATCCCCACACGCGCCGGCCCAACGCCATGAGCGTTTCAAGATCGCGCGGGTCGCGTCCCTGCGGGGCGACGAGCGCCGGAAACAACACGCGCACATCCAAAAACGTCAACAAGAAAAATGTGAGCGTCACCGAGATCAACGCGAACAGAATTTGCGACGTAATCAAATGCACGGCCTCGAAGCCGTCGAGATACTGCCGCAGCGAAAAATAGAACAGCGGCACCGACAGCATCCACGTGCCGAAGATGATCAGCGTCACCTGATCACCGATGCGCAGCACCCGCCGGCGCAATTCTCCTTGGCGCTCGGCATCGAGCTTTTCCCCTCGGCGCAACGCGACCACGGCGCGAAGTACCGGTATCGCAACCGCGACGCACGCCGTGATGGCAATTGCGTACATGATGCCGTTGTAGAGCAACACCCGCGGGCTGGAGAGAAGTTTGTCCGTCTCGTTGCCAAAGATCTCTTTAAAATTGTAAATGTAATTCAGCACGCTGAAGATCACGTTCGGCAACAACCCCGCCGTCAACAGCGCCGTCAGCGGGTACGAACGCACCCAATGTCGCCAACCACGACGGGGTGGCCGTAACAATCGCTGCGCCGCCGGTTGCAGGCACAGCTCCAACTGTCGGGCGAATTCTCCCATCGAGCCAAAGCGATCTTCGGCTTCGGGCGAAAGCGCCTTCTCCAGCACGTCGATCAGACCGTGCGGAATCTGCTTCGGCAGGTCGGCTTGCCGAGCCGAGTTCACCCCGCGCCGTCGCTCCTCGACCATCGAGCTGAGCGTCGTCGACCAGTCGCCGCGGATGCCATCGTCGAGAAAGGGCCGCTTGCCACCCAACAGCTCCCACAGCATCACGGCCACCGAATACTGATCGATGCGTCCGTCGAGCTCGGCCGCTTCCCGCGGATGCGACGGGTTGCACGCCTCGAGCTGCTCGGGCGACATATAGGCCAGGCTGCCGCCGAAGTAGGCCGCCGGCGTCGCCCCGTCGAGCTTGCTGTTGAAGCTGATGTTGAAGTCGACCAGCTTCGGCGCCCCTTCAGCAGAGACCAGCACGTTGGCCGGCTTGACGTCGCGGTGCAGCACGCCGCGCGAATGTGCGTACTCCAGCGCATGCGCCAACCTCGAGCCGATCCAGCAAATCGCTTCCGACCAGCTCAAGTGCGACAGCCGTTGTCGGGTGAGCGAATCGACCGGCGGCGTTTCACCCCGCCCTTCCAGGCACAAATCGATCGCCCGCAGCAGCGTGCGGCCCGAGCGCTCGCTTTCCGGCGTATTGCGCGCGTAGTCGGCGATCACCTGCAGCGTGCCGCCGGCCACGTACTGCATGTAGAGCAGCCGCAGCTTCGAGTCGGGCAGTCGCCTTTGGTCGAACACGCGCACGATGTTCGGGTGGTCGAGCTGCGCCATCGTCTGCGGCTCGGTCCCGCGATCGCTCGAGATTTTCAGCGCCACCGTTCGCTGCATCGAACGCTGCCGCGCCAAAAACACCGTGGCGAACGCCCCGCGCCCCAACCGGCCGATCAAATCGAAATCGTCGACCTGGTCACCAACGCCAAACTCCTTGACCCGCTCGACGGGGAATAGCGCGCTGGTCGTCTGCGCCTTGTCGATCCCGAGCAAGCGCCCCAGCTCGGCCGACTGATGGGGGAACCGCTCGAAGTATTCCCGCGTGGCGATCGTTTCGCCCGCCTGCTTGCGAACGTGGTACTCTTCGTAGATCAAGTCGCAGGGCATACCGCCGCCGGCCAGCTCGTTGAATTCCTGAGCGTAGTCTTCCAGACGCTTGGGCGAACCACCCGGTCGCCAGCGGTACTCGAGATCGACCTTCACCATCTCGACCAAAGCCATCGCCCGCAACTCGGCGGGCTCGTCCGGCAGAAACTTCCCAATGGCCGGAGTGGTTTCCTCTTCCCAGGCCTTGATAAAAGCCTCGAGACGATCCGACAGAACGTCCCAGATTTGCTGGGCGTCGTCCCCTTGCAATCCTGAGGCTACCGTGGTGTCGACCACGCGCTTTGACGCCTTTCGTCCGTGGAACCATCGGGCCAATCGTGCGGCCCCCCGCACGTGCCTTCTGGCCGCTCCAGCGTCCCTGGTTGTAACACAAACCGTCGGCTGCGGGCACCCTGCACAACCTTGTACGCCAAAGGGGCTCCACGGTCCGTGGGGGGCCCCTGCCCGGCGAATGCTTGCAGGGCGTCGGGCAGGGCCGTACGATGCGGCGCGTGGCAGGAACAGTGCCAAGAAGCCGTAGCCGGGCCAGCTACCTCCCGAAGCGTCGGGCGCGAGCCCGCCTTTTAACGAGGTTGGCTACAGACTGGGGGAACTACGTTCACGCACACCGCGGGGGCTGTTGCGCATGACGGATGAACTGGATCCGGTAGTCGCGAAGATTCGCGCCGGCGATGTTGCCGCCTTGGCCGACTATCTCTCGGCGCGCAGGCCACAGTTGACGGCCTTCATCATCAAGCACTTGGGGCCGGCCCTGCGCAGCAAAGTCGAGCCCGACGACATCTTTCAAGAGACCAGCATCGAGGCGGTCCGCGCGCTCCCCTTGGCACAGTTGGCCGAGCGCGACGTGTTCGGCTGGTTGTGCCAGATCGCCGAGCGCAAAATGATCGACGCGCACCGGCGCTTCTTCGATGCGCAAAAACGTTCGGCCGCGCGCGAGGTCCCGATCGGCGCCTCGGGCGACGACTCGCAGCGCGTCGCCCTGATCGACATGCTCGTGGCCAGTATGACGAGCCCCAGCGCCGCCTTCTCGCGCGATGTGCGCCACGTTCAACTGCTCGAGGCATTGGCGAAGTTACCCGACGATCAGCGCGAGGCCCTGCGGCTGCGCTACGTCGAGGCGCTGCCGTCGAAGCAGATCGCCGAGCGCTTGGGTAAAACCGATGGCGCCGTGCGCGTGATGCTCACGCGCTCGCTGGCCCGACTGCAACAGATCTTAGGCCCGCAAGCCCAGCCGCCGACCGAGTAGTGTCTGCCAACGGCAAATGTCTGGAGTGCCACTGCTTGGCAGTCGGCGCGCTGACTCAATGATCCATGGACACGCGCGTTGCCGACGTACAAGCAGTGCGGTCGCCTCTCGCGAAAACTCCGCACTGCTTGCCGGTGTCTGATTACTGGGAGCTTCGCGCTCATTCGACCGGCAAACAGTGCACTTTCATGGCTACTCGGGCACGGCCTCTGTCTCTTTCACCACCATTAGCACCACGCGCACATCACAAACATTCGTGTGCGTCGGGCCGGTCTTGATTAACGCCTCGAGCGGCGCGAAGAAATGATACGCGTCATTGCGGGCCAGAAATGTCGCCGGCTCAAAACCCTGCGCCGCGGCCGCCTCGCGCACTTCGTCGTCCCACAAAGCGCCGGCCGCATCGGTCGGCCCATCTTCGCCATCGGTGCCACCCGAGAGGATCGCGATGCCCGATACGTTGTGTGCGATCAGATACTCTCCCGCGGCAAGCACCAGTTGCTGATTACGTCCTCCACGCCCACGTTGATCCATCGACACCAGCCGCACGACCGGCTCGCCCCCCGAGATTAAGCAATTAGCACCTTGCCCATAGGGGCTGTCGTCGCCGCGTTGCAAGGCGAGCGCCGCTTCGGCCAAGTGTTGCCCTACCTCTTCTGCCGTCGGTTCCATCGTCCGCGCGACGGCGCTGGCCACGCGATAGCCCAACTGCTCGGCCGCGTCTGCCGCCGCATCGACCGCCCGGGCCAGGTTACCGATCACCAGATTATCGACCACGCACTCTGCATCCGCCCGGGTGCTACTAGTTCCGCCAGTGCCTGCGGTTCGTCCCAGCGCTCGCCACACACTCTCTGGCACCGTCGTCCGCTCGGGATCAAACTTCAACAACACCGTGAGTGCGTCCTCATCAGTTGAAGTATCAGGCACCGTTGGGCCCGAGCCAATCACGTCGAGCGGATCGCCGAGCACGTCTGAAATCACCAGCGCGATCAATCGCCCGGCCCGGCATGCCCGGGCGAGCCGTCCCCCCTTGATGCGGCTCAAGTGTTTGCGAACCGTGTTCAGCTCCTGAATGTTCGCTCCCGCCGCGCTCAAGAACCGGGTGACCGCCAGCTTGTCGGCCAGCGTGACTCCCTCAATCGGCGCCGGCAATAGTGCCGATCCGCCGCCAGAAATTAAGCAGATACAAAGATCGTCGGGGCCCAGCGTTGCTACCAGATCGAGAATCTGTTCCGCCCCCTGTTGCCCCGCGAGCGTCGGCTCGTTCGATCCGGCTGCCCGGGCGGCGTGCAGCTTGATACGTTTCAGCGGCCGCACGCAATCGGCCGGCAAGTTCAACCAGCCATCGACGTCCAGCCGCGCAAGCCACTCGTCGCCGAGAATCTCTTCGAGCCCGGCTGCCATTCCGGCGCCAGCCTTGCCAGTACCGACGACGAGCAGCTTTCGACACTTGGCCAGGTCGACCGTGCAACTGCCGCCATCGATGCCATGCAGCGACAACGTCGAACCATCGAGCTGCACGGCCTCGTGCATCAAGCGTTCGGCACGCACCGCTTCAACTCCGGCATGCCAGATCGCCAGGGCATCGCGCCGCAGTATCTTGGAATTACGGGCCACTCGAATATGGCTTTCTAGGTATGAAATGCCGGCACTTTTACTAACCCGCCGCGCCAGCAAGGGACTTTCCGCTCTCTCCCTCGCTGGCGCGTCGGGTTAATATCGAACACCATGCAACTCTCAATTCGATCGCTTCGCCAACAGCCCATTGATCACCAGGGCCGCCAGCAGCACCACCCCCGTGAGCAGAATGCGGGCGTCTTCATCGATCCAGGCGATTTTTTGCAGGCCGACTTCCAGCACGCGAAACGTCAACACGCCGATGAGCGTCCGCCCCATCCCCCCTTCGCCGCCGAACAGGCTCGTGCCGCCGAGCACCACGCACGCGACCGCATTGAGCAGCAAATTCTGATTCAACAACACGCTGGCGCTTTGCAGCCGGCCCGCGTTCACTAGCCCGCCGAGCCCGGCACAAAGTGACGAGATCGCCAAGCAAGCCACGACGATCGTGCCGGTGCGCACGCCGGCCAATCGCGCCGCTTCACGATTGCCGCCGCTCATGTAGACATAACGCCCGAAGCGCGTGTGCCGCAACACGAGATGACCGACGAGCAGCACAACGCCTGCCAACAGCACACCGTAGGGAATCGCTGGCCCTGCTTCGCCGAGCTTCAATCGCCCGTTGCCCAACGTGTGCAGCACGCCGGGAATCGGCAGCGTTTGATTGTGCGTCAGATACTTCGACAGCCCCATCGTGATGTTCATCATCGCCAGCGTGATGATGAAGCTCGGTAGTCGCGACCAGACGGTCAGCACGCCGGAGACCACGCCCAGTAGCACCACGCTCACGAGCGGCACCAGAAGTATTGCCGCCAGCATCAGCCCATCGATTGATCGATCGGCCGCCGCTCCCGCTGCCCAGTCGCGCGTAAACAGCCAACCACAAAAACAGGCGGTCCACACCGCCAGGTTGCCGACGGCCAGGTCGATCTCGGCGGCGATCAGCACGAACGTCAGCCCCGCGGCGACGATCGCCAGGGCCGCTCCCTGATCGAAGATGTTGTAAATCGCGCTCGCGCGGCGAAAGTTCGGTGCCACCGCCGAGAAGAACGCCACCAGCACCAGCAGGCTCACCAGCGGCGCGATGTCGCGCGCTTCCCAGCGCCAGCGGCGTGTTGTCGATTGTTCGGGCATCGCAGAGGCTGCTCCAGATTCTTGATTCATGCAAAGGCAATCAGTGCCGACTTATCCACGTACTCGTCGGCAAACTCATGCCGCACCTGGCCGCGGCTGACCACCAGAATTCGATCGGCGTGGGCCAGCACGAGCTCCGGTTCGCTCGTCGCCAGAATAACGGCCGCCCCCTGTCGTTTGAGCTCGGCCACGACGGCCATTACTTCTTCCTTGGCGGCCACGTCCATGCCGCGCGTCGGCTCTTCCAACAGCCACACCCGGACGGGCCCAGCCAACCACCGCGCAAGCACCACCTTCTGTTGATTCCCACCCGACAGTGCTCGTGCCGGTAGCAGCGGATCGTTGGGGCGACACCCGACGCGCTGCAAAAGTGGCCGCACGGCGGCCAGTTCGCGCCGTCGCGTCAACCAACTCCCCGCGGCGTGCTTCAAGTGCGCGAGCGTGATGTTCTTATAGACCTCTGCGCCGGCCACCAGCGACTGACTCCGATCGGCGGCCACGAGCACGGCGCCATGGCGGATGGCGTCGTCGGGCTGTCCGGGTCGCAGTGGATGCCCCTCGCAGACAACTCGGCCGCGCTGCGGATGCCGGGCCCCGGCCAGGGCCTGCACGATTTCCAGATGCCCCGCGCCGACAAATCCGTACAGACCCAGCGTTTCACCGGGCGCAACTTCCAGCGAAATGTCGTCGAACGCCCCCGCCAAGGAAAGCCCCTCGGCTGCCAACAGCGCCGGCCGCACGCTTCTCGTTGGCAAGGTCACGCCGCGCTCAAAGCCCGGTTCGCCGGCCGCCACGTCGTGCCCCAGCATCGCCGTGATCAGTTCGTGCTTCGACAATTCGTTGCTATCGCGCGTCGCTACACGCCGACCATCGCGCAAAATCGTCACGCGATCGCACACCTCGAGCACGTCTTCGAGAAAGTGGCTAATGAACACGATCGCCACGCCCCGCTCGCGCAGCCGCCGCATCAGGTCGAACAAGCGCCGCGTCTCCGGCGGGCTCAGCGCGCTGGTCGGCTCATCGAGAATTAGCAGCCGGCAACCGCTGTGCAAACCGCGGGCGATCTCCACCATCTGCCGCACGGCCAGCGGATAGCGATCGAGTCGCCGGGCGACGTCGACATCGATCTCCAGCTCGCGCAAATAATCGCGTGCCAGCGCATTCATGCGCCGCCAATCGATGCGCCCCAGGCGCGTCGTCGGCTGCCGCCCCAGAAACAGATTCTCTGCCACCGACAACTGCCCGATGCCTGAGAGCTCCTGATAAACCATCGCGATGCCGTGCGATAAGGCGGCTTGCGGGGTAGCCAACTCGATCGGCCGGCCATCGATCGAGATCGTCCCTTCATGATCGGCCAGCGCGCCGGCCAGGATGCGCATCAGCGTGCTCTTGCCGGCCCCGTTGGCGCCAACCACTCCGTGCGCTTCTCCGGCCGCCACGTCGAAATCGACATCATCGAGCGCCAGCTCGCCGCCGAACCGCTTGCCGATCGCGCGGCAACAAAGGAGTTGACGGTCAGTGGCGGTGATCGACATGCGGGAACGCTCGGTGCTCAAAATCGCGGACGCCTGGTGGCCGCCCGATTTTTACTTGCCGACGAGCGTTCGGGTAGACTGACCGGCAACTTTCGCCATTTGGGCAAGCAGCGACCCTGCGCGGGCACATCGCCCGTTGCCACCTCGCCCCCAATCGCACTAGAATCCGGCGCTGGTTCGCCCCACACTACTCCGACGAAAGGCTCACGGTTGAGCACCTCGCAGAAAGTTCACATTATCGGCATCGGCGACGACGGGCTCGCCGCCCTGACCGACGCTACGCGGCAACTGCTCGCCTCGGCCGAAGTCCTGATCGGCAGCGACGCCACGCTGCGCCTGGTGCCCGACTCCCGGGCCGAGCGCCTGGTGGTGCACGACAATTTCGACGCCGCGGTCGAGAAAATCGCCGCCTCGCCGCGCAAGCGCGTCGTCGTGCTGGCCACCGGCGATCCGTTGTTCTATGGCGTCGCGCGGCACCTCTGCTCGCGGCTCGGCAAAGAACGCTTCGAGGTCGCGCCGCATGTCAGCAGCATGCAGTTGGCATTTGCCCGCGTGAAGGAAAGCTGGGAAGAAGCCTACTTGACCGACCTGGCGAGCCGGTCGTTCGCCACGCTGCTGGACAAGGTGCGCGTTGCCGAAAAGGTGGGCCTGTTCACGAGCGATCAATGGACGCCGGCCCGCGTGGCCGCCACGCTGCTCGAGCATCGAATCGACTATTTCTCGGCCTACGTCTGCGAGAACCTCGGCTCCCCCGACGAGCGGGTCACGCAGGGGGAGCTCGCCGATCTCGTCGATGAAGAGTTTGCCCCGCTCAACGTCATGATCCTGGTTCGCAAGCCCGACGTCCCCGATCGCCCGCTGGAAGCCCGTGGCCAGCGGCTCTTCGGCAACCCCGACGAAATGTTCGCCCAGTCGAAGCCCAAGCACGGGCTGCTCACGCCGAGCGAGCTGCGGGCGATCGCGCTGGCCGAGCTCGACCTCGGGCCGCGCAGCGTTGTGTGGGACATTGGCGCCGGCAGCGGATCGGTGGCCATCGAAGCGGCGCAAATCGCCATCGACGGGCGGGTCTTCGCCATCGAAATGGATCCTGAGGATCACGCCCTGATTCTGACGAACGCCGAGCGGTTCCGCGTCACCAACCTCACGCCGGTGTTGGGCCGCGCGCCCGAGGCTTGGCAAGGGCTCCCCGAGCCCGACGCGATTTTCGTCGGCGGCAGCGGGCGCGAGATCAATCGCCTGGTCGATCTGGCGGCGGATCGGTTGCGCGTGGGCGGGCGCTTGGTGGCCTCGGTCGGCAGCATCGAGAGCGTCAGCGATGTGTACGCCGTGATGCGACGGCGCTGCGCCGACGTCAAGGTGTGGATGCTCAACATCGCCCGCGGCACCGAGCAGTTCGAGCGGCTCCGCTTCGAGGCGCTCAATCCGACGTTCCTGTTGGCCGCCGTCAAACCGAAGTAGGGTCGAACGTGGGGTGGCCAGGCCGCTTGTCGGCCGGGTCGCGCAGCGACAAGAAACCTCCGAGTGGCGACGTCGCTGCAAACGACTTCGCCGCATGATTAGATTCTTGTGGCTGCGCCACCCGACTGCGAGCAGTCGGGCCACCCAGTCGCCGACACTATTAGAAGCGGTGAGTATCGCTCGGAAGGTTCATCCATGACCGAACTCGACCAACTCGATGTCATCGCTGTCGGCGCGCACCCCGACGACGTCGAAATCGCCTGCGGTGGCACGCTGGCCAAGCTCGCACAGCAAGGCTACCGCGTCGGCATCATCGACCTGACCGACGGCGAGCCGACCCCTGGTTCGCCCGGCCCTGAGGTGCGCCTCGAAGAAGCTCGTCGCGCGGCCGAAGCGCTCGGCGTCTCGGTGCGGCTCACGCTTGATCTGCCGAATCGCCGGCTCTTCGACACCTTTGAAGCCCGCGTGCTGTTGGCCAAGCAGTTCCGCATCTACCGGCCGAAACTGGTGCTCGGTTTCGGCGAGAAGACGCCATTGGCCTCGCCCGACCATTGGCAGGCCATGCAGATCACCGATGCCGCGGTGTTTTACTCGCGGCTGACCAAATGGGAGTCGTATTTCGACGGGCTGCCGACCCACACGATCTCGGCCCACCTGTATTACACCCTGGCGTTCGGCCGGCTCGACCTGCCCGACGCTGCCAGCCACCTGGTGGTCGACATCAGCGACACGCTCGAAGCCAAAGTGGCCGCCGTGCAGTGCTACGAAACGCAGTTTCCGCCCGAGAAGGCGCACGTGTTCGATCGCGTGCGCAGCTATGCGATGCAGCAGGGGACGGCGGCCGGATTTAAAGCAGGCGAGCTGCTGGCCAGCCCGCGCATGCTCGGCACGCGCGATCTGATGCATTTTCTGTTCGGTCTACGCCCCGGCGACGCCCCGCGCAAACCGGATGAGCGGTAGGAGCGACAGAATCACCCGTTCAGGTGGCCTGCAATCATTCTGGGGAGCCGGCGATTGGTCGGTTACTTGACCCTTGCGTAGCAAGCACTTAGACTTCCGATGAGCCGGGGTCCATCTAGGGGGACTCAGGCCGCCTGCTTGCCAACCGGCGCTCGAGTGGGTCGCCACGTTCGGGTGCGCGCCGGCCGGCGCTTGGTTGGAAGTACCAGCGCAAGATGAACTTGTAGCGATCCTTGCGCCGCTCAGTGATCGCCCCCCGCCACCGGTGTTGTTTTGATTACGTCGGCTCTGGCCGCCGACGCAAGGACCAATCGTTTTGAAGCGCGCCATTGTCAGCGACATCCACTCGAACCTCGAAGCCCTCGAGGCCGTGCTGGCCGACATCAAGCAGCAGGGGATCACCGAGATCTACTGTCTGGGGGACATCATCGGCTATGGCCCCAACCCGCGCGAGTGCATCGACCTGGTGATGAACTTCGACGTCTGCATCCTCGGCAATCACGACCAGGGGGCGATGTTCGATCCCGAGGGGTTCAACGCCGGGGCCGAACGGGCCATCCTCTGGACGCGCGAGCAGCTCGAAAAACCGATCGGCGACCCCGATCAGAACGCCCGCCGCTGGGACTTTCTCGGCGAATTGCCGCGGAATCGCCGCGAAAACGGCTTCCTCTTCGTCCACGGCTCGGCCCGCAACCCGATCAACGAATACGTCTTCCCCGAGGACATCTACAACCAGAAGAAGATGGAAAAGATCTTCGCGCTGGTCGAAAAGCACTGCTTCCAGGGGCACACGCACGTGCCGGGCGTGTTCACGCACAGCCTGAACTTTTTGGCCCTCGAGGATCTGGCCGCCAGCAATTACTCGTACCGCCTCACCGACGACAAAACGATGACCAACGTCGGCTCCGTCGGCCAGCCGCGCGACGGCGATCCCCGGGCCTGCTACGTGATCCTCGAAGGCGACACGATCACCTTCCGCCGCATCGATTACGACGTCAACAAAACCGCCCAGAAGATCTACGACACCCCCGATTTGGACAACTTCCTGGGCGACCGCATCAAGGATGGGCGGTAGGGGGGGATGGAGCGCACTGTAAACGCGCCAGATCGGATCGACTTATTGGCCGCGGAGTTTACTCCGCGCGCTAGCTGGACCGGTGAGTCGTCGTGCGAGCTAGCGCGCGGGACAACTCCCGCGGCTAACAGTGGCCATTTGGGCTGGGTAGCGGTCTGGGGCGCGGTAAGATGGCAGTCGCAGAACTATTGATTTTTGGGCCGCAACTTGGCTCGGTGAGTGGGCCAGTACCCTGGTAGCTCGGTCCCCGCGCCCCCACGCGATTCGACCCCGCCCGCCGGCCGTCGCTTCGAGTCGATCGTGAGCTGACGCCGGCCTGTAGGAACTGTCCGAAATGGAAAAGCGCTTCGTTCTCTTTCTGGTGCTGTCGCTACTGCTGTTCGTCGGCTACGGACAGTTTCTAAAGTGGTGGAACCCGCCACGCCCACGGCCCCCGGTGGCGGCGGTTGATGCCGCGGCCGCCGATCCAAACAAGCCCCCGGCCGATGGTGCCGGTGAGCATGCCGCCGACGAACCGGCCGACGGCGCTGCTGCGGCCGACGGCGCCGCCGCGCCAGCCGCTGCTGACCCGAGCGCTGCGGAAGCGAATCCGGCCGCCCCGGATGCAGCCCCCGCCAATCCACCCGCCGCCGAACTGCCGGCTCAGCCCGTCGTCGCCGAGCGCCACGGTACCCTCGGCACGCTCGATCCCGCCCAGGGCGGGCGCTTGCTCGTCACCTGGACCAACCGCGGCGCGGCGATCGAGCGCATTGAGCTGAGCGATCCCCATTATCTCGATCAAGAAGACCGCGGTGGTTACCTCGGTCACTTGGACGCCATCGACAACCCCGCCGGCACCGGCGCTTTGCTGCAAGTCGTCGGGCCTGGCACTCCGGCCGCCGTGGCTGGCCTGCAAGCCGGCGACATCATCGACCGCGTCAACGACACCCAGATCGACGACGCTCGCGATCTCGAAGCGGCCATCAAAAAAACCAAGCCTCAGCAGCAAATCAAAGTCCGCGTGCAGCGGGCTGGCGCGGAACAAAGTTTTGACGTCGCGCTCGTTCGCCGGCCGCTTGAAGTCATTCGCCCCGAGGATCTCCCCGAAGTCGAAGCGCTCTGGGAACGGTTGAGCCCCGATGTCATCGCCGCGGCGGACAATATCCCTTCGCTGCTCTTGACGCTTGAACAGCTCGATGGCCAGCGTCTCAAAGACGATCAGCTCGAGCTCCCCGGCGTCAATCTCGAAAAAGAGAACTGGGAAGTCGTCGAAGGGGCCAACAACAACGAGGTCGCCTTCCGTCGCCGCATCGATCCGGCCGGCATCGAAATCATCAAGCGCTTCCGCCTCGCTCCGCCGGCCCCGGCGGTCGCCGGTCAGGCAGCCCCTGCCGGCGCGGCCCGCGACTACCACCTCGAGTTCGAAATCGAAATCCACAACGCCGGAAATGCTCCGCACGAAGTGGCCTACCGCTTGTTCGGCCCCAACGGCCTGCCGACCGAAGGTTGGTGGTACGCCAGCAAGATCAGCCGCAACTGGGGTGGCGCCGGTCCCCGCGACGTCGTGTACGGAAATCAGGTCGAGGGCAAGATCATTGACCGCCTGGTCACCTGCGCGACTCTGGCCAGCGGCAAGCCGGCCGAAATCCTCCGCGGAGCGCCCCTCGCTTATGTCGGGGTCGACACCCAATACTTCGCCGCCGTGCTGATGCCGCAAAAGGCCGAAGCCCTCGACGACTGGTTCTACGAATGGCAGCCGATCGTCGCCGGCCCGCTCCCCCAGCAAAGCGACAAGAAACGGTTGGCCAACTCTTCGCTGCGGCTCACCAGCCAGAAAGTCAAGCTCGAGCCGCAAAAGAGCCTCAAGCAAAGCTACGTCTTCTTTGCCGGTCCCAAGAAGCCGGTGGTGCTCGATCAATACGCGCTGGGTGAATTGAACTACTACGGCTGGTTTGGTTGGGTCGCCAAGCCGCTGGCTCGCGTGCTGCACTTCTTTGCCACGGTGCCCGGCGTGAACTTCGGCATCGCGATTGTGCTGCTGACGGTGCTGGTGCGCGGCTCGATGTTCCCGCTCGGTCGCAAGCAGGCGGCCTCCGCGGCCAAGATGCAACTCTTGCAGCCCGAGATCAAGAAGCTCAACGAAAAGTACAAAACCGACATGGAAGCCCGCGCCAAGGCACAGCGCGAGCTGTTCGCTAAGCACGGCTACAACCCGCTCAGCGGCTGCTTGCCGCTGGTGGTGCAGATGCCGATTTTCATCGGGCTCTATCGCTCATTGTCGGTCGACTTGGAGTTGCGCGGCGCGCCCTTGTTGTGGGATGGCGCCTGGGCCTCGAACCTGGCGGCGCCCGACAAGATGTACCACTGGCTCGAGTTCATGCCGCAGTTCGTGCTCGGCTGGTTAGGCCCGTACTTTAATTTGTTGCCGCTGGTCACCATCGCGCTGTTCATCGTGCAGCAGAAGATGTTCATGCCGCCGCCGACCGATGAGCAAGCGGCCATGCAGCAGAAGATGATGCAGTACATGATGATCTTCATGGGGGTCATGTTCTTCAAAGTCCCCAGCGGCCTGTGCGTCTACTTCATCGCGTCGAGCTTGTGGGGCCTGGCCGAGCGCAAGCTGGTGCCCAAGCCGGGGGCCACGTCGCCGGCCGATCAGCCGCCGGGCGAGAACCGCATCAAAGCGGCTCTCGCTGGCACGGTCGCCTCGAACAATGGTGGCGGCGCCAAGAACAACGCTGGCCGCGCCAAAAACAACGGTGGCGCTGCCAATGGCAACGGCGCCGGCAAGGCCAGCAAAAAGCAAGAGGGGGGCAAGCCCTTCGCGGCACTGCTCAGTAGCCTGGAAAAAACCGCCTGGGGGAAGCGCGCCATCGAACTGTTCAACGAAGCGCAGCGGAACGACAACCGCCGATCTTAAGAACGCGCGCTCGTGCCCTACCTGCTTGCCGATACGATCGTCGCGATTGCCTCGCCGGCCGGTGGCGCCGCGCGGGGCGTCGTGCGAATCAGCGGCCAGCAAGCGATCGCCGCGGTGGCTACTCTGGCCGACGCGCAATTGGCCGATCAACTTGCCGCGTGCCGCCGCGCGGTGGTCTACGCAGGCGAGCTCAAGCTGCCATCCTTGCACGCGTCGCTCCCTATCGATGCCTATGTGTGGCCAACCGCGCGCAGCTACACGCGCGAGCCCCTGGTCGAGCTGCACACAATCGGCTCGCCGCCGCTGTTGGCCGCAGTGGTTGACGCCCTGGTGGCGGCCGGCGCCCGCCTGGCCGGGCCCGGCGAGTTCACGCTGCGGGCGTTTCTGGCCGGCCGGCTCGATCTCACCCAAGCCGAAGCGGTCGCCGCGGTGATCGACGCGCCAAATGCAGACACGCTGCGTGCCGCGCTCGTACAGTTGGCCGGTGGTATGGCCGCTCCTCTAGCGCGCGTGCGGGGCGACTTACTCGATCTGTTGGCCGATCTCGAAGCGGGGCTCGACTTCGTCGACGAGCCCATCGAGTTCATCTCGCGCGAGGAGTCTCGCGCGCGGCTGGCAAACGCTGCCACGGCCGTGCAAACGCTGGCCGCGCAACTCGGCGCTCGCGCCGAAGCAATCGACGCGCCGGCCATCGTCCTCGTCGGTGCCCCCAATGCCGGTAAGAGCAGCCTGTTCAACGCGCTGGTGGGGCACACCGCGGCCATCGTCTCACCCACGGCTGGCACCACGCGCGACTGGGTTCGCGCTACGCTCACCGTCGCCGGCCAAACGTGCGAGCTGATCGACACGGCCGGCACCACACCGCTTGACGCATCGCCCACCACGCCACCAGCCTGCAATAGTATCCGCGCGATTGAAGTGGGCGCGGCGCGCCACGCAGGCCAGCAGCTCGAGCGGGCGGATATCGTGATTCTTTGTCTCGACGGTAGCCAACCACTCACCGCCGCCGACAGGCAGCGACTCGACGAACTGCGTACCGGCGGCCCGATGAATCCGGCCGGTGGACGCTGGCTGCTGGCAATTACCAAGAGCGATTTGCCACAACGACTCGAATTGCCGGGAGATACTCCCGCCGAACATATCGTCTCGACAACTTGCGTCGCCCCGTCAGGCGTCGACGACTTGCTCGCTCAGCTCAGCGAGCAGATCGCGTCACTGGTTGCCGAGCGCAGCACACCGGCCGTGGCCGCGACCGCCGAGCGCTGTCGCGCCAGCCTGCAATCGGCGTCTACCGCACTTGATCGCGCGCTCGACCTGGCCGAACAGGCTGGCGGCGACGAGCTGCTCGCCCTCGAAATTCGCCTGGCCCTCACGGAGCTGGGGCAGGTCGCCGGCGCCGTCTACACCGAGGATTTGCTCGATCGCATTTTCAGCCGATTTTGTATCGGCAAGTGAGGAGCGCGGTTGGTCCGTCTGCATCGCGGTGAGCCCGAACGGTGCCAGGAACCGATTCAGTAGAAGTAGAAGAATATCAATTGGTGAACCGCCACTTGAATCGGTTCCTGGCACCGTTCGGAGGGCGGTTTTATCGAGACTGACCAACGAGCAACGTGCGGGCAACCACAAAGCTCAGATTGCTAAACCACGGATTTCACGGATGGTACGGATTAGGATCATACTGCGATGACTGTTCCCAAAATCATCGTCCTCGGTTCGGTCAACATCGACCTGGTGATTCGCGCGCCGCGGTTGCCGTCGCCGGGCGAAACTGTCCTCGGCGGTCGTTTCTTCGAGGCCCCCGGGGGCAAGGGGGCCAATCAGGCGGTTGCCGCCGCGCGCGCTGCACGCGGCCCGGTGGCCTTCGTGGCAGCGGTCGGCGACGATCGTTACGGCCAGCAATCGCTCGATAACTTCCGCCGCGAAGGACTGCTCTGCGAGCATCTTCGCATCGTTTCCGGTGAAGCGACCGGCGTGGCGCTCATCCTCGTCGATGCCGAGGCCGAGAACATGATCGCCGTAGCCTCGGGCGCCAACGCGCACTTATCGATCACCGATGTCGATCAACTGCCCGATGCCTGGTTCGCGCCCGGGGGGGTGTTGCTGGCCTGCCTGGAATCGCCGCTGCCGACCGTGCGTCACGCGCTGGCCCGCGCACGCGTTTCCGCCATGACGACCATTTTGAATCCTGCCCCCGCGAACGAGCCGCTGCCGGCCGACGTACTGGAATTGGTCGACGTGCTGACCCCCAACGAGCATGAAGCCGCGGCCCTGGCCGGCCAGAGCGTCACCGATCATCGTTCGGCGCTCGCCGCTGCCCGTCACCTGCAACAGCTTGGCTGCCGGCAGGTGATCGTCACGCGCGGTTCGGCGGGCTGCACGGTATTGGGCGACTCGATCGAGTGCCAAGAACGCGGCGACGGCAACGCGGTCGACTTACCCGCCCTGGCGGTGCAACCTGTCGATACCACGGCCGCCGGCGACGCCTTCAACGGCGCCTTGGCGGTGCGGTTGTCTGAGGGGGCATCGCTTGTCGAGGGGGCTCGCTGGGCGAGCGTGGCGGCTGCGATCTCGGTCACCCGCCCTGGTGCCCAGCCCTCGCTCCTCAATCGCGACGAAATCGACGCGGCGGCCAAATAACCGTTGCCAGTCGGGCATTTTGGCGATGTTCGCGCGCCATCACCTGGCTGCCCGACGGTCCCGGTGACGTAGATTTGACTTGCGTACTTCGCCCAGGCAAACTCCACCGAAATCGTCCACGCCCGCGGCAGACAATCCCGCCGACATGCCCCCACAATCGTCGTTCGCAACTGCTTCAGGATTCGTAATGCCAAGACTCTTGAATAATCGTCGCGCTTTTCGTTTTGCCGCCTTCGCCACTCTTTCGATGGCGTTTGTCGCCGCGGCGGTCACCAGCGCCGTTGCTGCCCCGCCGACCACGGTTCCACCGCAAGGCTTGCGCGACAACCTGCCGGCGCTGCACGCCCTGGTCGGCGGCCGGATCGTCGTCGCCCCCGGCGAGGTGATCGAGAGCGGTACCATCATCGTTCGCGATGGGGTGATCGAAGCGGTCGGGGCCGATGTGGCTGTCCCCCCCGGCGCCCGCGTCTGGGACCTGTCGGGGCGCTGGATCTATCCAGGGCTGTTCGATGCCTTCTCCGAGTTACCCGCTGGACCGAATAACGCCGCGGGGCCTGGTTACTGGAGCGATCAAATCACGCCGCAGGTGCGAGCCGAAACGCTTTATAAGACTGACGCCGGCGCCAACGCCAAGCTGCGTAGCCAGGGGATTACCGTGCGCTTGGTCGCCCCTTCGTCGGGCATCATTCGCGGCACGAGTGTGATTGTCACCACGGCCGCCGACGCCGGCAGTCGCGGCATCCTGCGCGAGCAAGCGGCGCTCCACCTCGAGCCCACCTTGCGACGCGCCAATCGTGACGAATACCCGAATTCCCCCATGGGCGCCTACACGCTCGTGCGGCAATCGCTGCTCGATGCCCAGTGGTATTCCAAAGCCTGGGACGCCTACCGCACGCGCTCGGCCGTGCCGCGCCCCGAACGCAACGTGGCGCTGGAAGCGCTCGCTCGGTTCGTCGGTGATTCGCTCCCGGTGGTGATCGACGCCGACGACGAGCTGTACTTTCTGCGGGCCGATCGTCTCGCGCAAGAATTTGGCCTCAATGCCATCGTGCGCGGTTCGGGGGTCGAATATCGACGCCTCGACGCCGTGAAAGCCTCGGGCCGCGCGGTGCTGGTGCCGGTCGATTTTCCCAAGCCCCCCGACGTGACCACGGCCGAGCGGGCCCGCGCCGCCTCGCTCGAAGACCTGCTCGATTGGGACATCGCTCCAGAGAATCCGGCCCGACTCGCCCAGGCGGGCGTGCGCATCGCCCTTACCACGCTCGGTCTCAAAGACTCCGGCACGTTCCTGGCTCAGGTGCGCAAAGCCGTCGCCCGCGGGCTGTCGGCCGACGCCGCTCTGCGCGCGCTCACCGTCACGCCGGCCGAGTTGTTCGGCCTCGAGGAGCGGATCGGCACCATCGCCGCGGGCAAGGCGGCCCTGCTCGTGGTGGCTGATGGCGACTTGTTCGCCGACAAAACCAAGGTGCTCGAAACCTGGATCGACGGCCAGCGAGAGGAAATCGTCTCCGCACCAGCCGACGACATCCGCGGCACATGGGAGCTCACCCTCACCGGCCCCGACGGCCAGCCGCTAGTGCTCAAGCTCGAACTCGCCGGCGAACCCACCGCGCTCTCCGGTAACTTAATCCGCGGCGATAAGAAGGCGCCCCTCAAGAAGCCGACGCTCTCCGAATCCCGTCTCACTGCACTGGTCGAAGGCAAGCCGCTCGACTGGACCGGCATCGTGCAGCTCAGCGCCACGATCGAACGCGAAGCGGCGACGGAACCGGCAACCGTGCCGGTCGCGGAAGGTGAAAAGAAACCCGCGTTGTCGCTCACACTCACCGGCGTGCTGCGCTGGTCCGATGGCGGACAATCAGCCATCTCCGGAAAGCGCACGGCGCCGTTCGATCCCAAGGCCGATGCCGCTAAAGCCGCGGAAACAGAAACCGACAAGCCGGCAGAACCGACTGCCGCGCCCGAGGCCCAGCCGGCAACTGCCCAACCAGAAGGTGCGATGCCAGACGACGCCAAACCTGCCGAAGCCGACAAGCCCGCAGCGACCAAGGCGCTCTATGAAGTCAACTATCCGCTCGGCGCGCAGGGCGTGAGCGCCGCTCCTGAGCGACCCGCCGCCGTCCTCTTCAAGAATGGAACGATCTGGACCAGCGGCCCCGAAGGGACGATCGAAGGCGGCTCAGTCCTCATCGTCGATGGGCTGATCAAAGCGGTCGGCCGCGACATCGCCGCGCCCGAGGGGGCGATCGTCGTCGACCTCAACGGCCGGCACGTTTCGCCCGGCATCATCGATTGCCATTCGCACATCGCCACCGATGGCGGCGTGAACGAGTCGGGCCAGGCCATCACCGCCGAAGTGCGCATCGGCGACTTCATCGACACCACCGACGTGAACATCTACCGCCAGCTCGGCGGTGGCGTCACCACGTCGAATATCCTGCACGGCTCGGCCAACCCCATTGGCGGGCAGAATCAGGTGATCAAGCTCCGCTGGGGCGCGCTCCCTGAAGAAGCCAAGTTCGCCCAGGCCCCTCAGGGTATCAAGTTCGCACTCGGCGAAAACGTCAAGCAAAGCAACTGGGGCGAGCGCTACACCACGCGCTACCCGCAGTCGCGCATGGGGGTCGAGCAGATCATGCGCGACGAGTTCAACGCGGCCCGCGACTATCGCCGTCGCGCGGAAGCGTATCTCCGCCAGCCGTCGGGCTTGCCGCCGCGTGTCGACCTGGAGCTCGAAGCGGTCGCCGAAATCCTTGAAGGGCGCCGCCTGATCCACTGCCATTCCTATCGCCAGGACGAAATCCTCACGCTCTTGCGCACCTGCGAAGAGTTCGGCGTGCGGATCGGCACCTTGCAGCACATCTTGGAAGGTTACAAAGTGGCCGACGCCATCGCCCGGCACGGCGCCGGCGGATCGAGCTTCTCCGACTGGTGGGCCTACAAGTTCGAGGTGATCGACGCCATCCCCTACAACGGTGCGCTGATGCACAATGCCGGCGTCATCGTTTCGTTCAACAGCGACGACGCGGAGCTGGCTCGTCGCCTGAATCTCGAGGCGGCCAAGGCCGTGAAGTATGGCCGCGTGCCACCGGCCGAAGCGCTCAAGTTCGTCACGCTCAATCCGGCAAAGCAATTGCGGATTGACGAGTGGGTCGGCTCGCTCGAGCCAGGCAAGCACGCCGATCTCGCCGTCTGGAGCGGCTCGCCGCTATCGGTCTATTCACGCTGTGAGCAAACCTGGATCGACGGCCGCAAGTACTTCGACCGCGCGACCGACGCCTCCGCCCGCCAGCGCGCCGACGAAATGCGGGCCGCCCTCGTGCAGAGGATCCTCGCCAGCGGTGACGACCCGGCCGGCCCCGGCGACAGCCGCACGGCCCGGCGCGTGCAGTGGCCGCGCGAAGATCTCTTCTGCGGACACCACGATCATGACCATGAACACCACCACGAACACCACGAACACCACGAACACTAGGCTGCACTCAGCGATGAGCTATACGCGATTTCGTTTCAAGCAATCCTTTAGACCTGCACCGGGTGCCACTGCTGGCTTGTCCATTAGTGCGCTGCTAGTTGCGGTCGCGACATTTGCGCTGTCGGCACATGCCCTCGCCTCGCCGGAGGTCCCCGGCGCACCACAATCCAAACCGATCGCGCTGGTCGGCGGAACCGTCCACCCCGTTTCTGGCCCAGATATCGAAAAAGCCATCGTGCTGTTCGTCGATGGAAAGATCGCGGCCGTTGGCGTCGATGTGCAGTTGCCCGAAGGAACCGAAAAGCTCGACGTCACCGGCAAGCACGTTTATCCCGGCCTCATCGACGCCTACACCGATCTCGGCTTGATCGAAATCCCGTCGGTCCGCGCCACGGTCGACAAAGCCGAAACCGGCACCGTCAACCCAAACGTCCGGGCACAAGTCGCCGTCAATCCTGATAGCGAACTGATCCCGGTTGTCCGCTCCAACGGTGTGCTCGCGGTGCTCACCGCTCCCACCGGCGGGCTAATCTCGGGGCAATCGGCAGTAATCGCGCTCGACGGCTGGACCTTTGAAGACATGACGGTGCGTGCCCCCATCGGCATGCACATCGCCTGGCCACGGTTGCGTCCCTTGCGTGGCTTCCGCACGCAAGACGACACGCCCGCCTCGGCCAAGCGCGATGAAGCCTTGAAAGCCCTCGACGAGATCTTCGCCCAAGCCCGCGCCTATCAGGTCAGCAAAGCCGCTGCCACGCCCGAGCGGCCGATCGATCTCGACGTTCGGGCAGAAGCCATGCTCCCTGTGCTCGACGGCAAGCTGCCGCTCATCGTGCATGCCGATGAGTTGGAACAGATTCAAGGGGCCGTCGCCTTCGCCGAACGGCAGAAGGTCAAACTGATTATCCTGGGCGGCTACGATGCGGCCGCTTGTGCAGACCTGCTCAAGCGGCACGACATCCCGGTGATCATCGGCGGCGTGCAACGGTTGCCCGAGCGCGCCAGCGACGCTTACGACGAACCGTTCACGCTGCCCGCCCGGCTGCGCAGCGCCGGCATCAAGTTCTGCATTAGCGGGGCCGAGCAGGCGTCGAACGTTCGCAATTTGCCCTATCACGCCGGGATGGCCGCCGCCTACGGGCTGCCGCGCGACGAAGCGCTCAAGGCCGTCACGCTCTACCCGGCGCAACTTCTCGGCGTTGCCGATCGCCTCGGCTCGCTCGAAA
>CAZBWM010000101.1:0-14559 GCA_964495375.1 uncultured Planctomycetaceae bacterium
GCCTCTGTGTTGATGCCTTAGCCGCGCAGCGGCGGAATGGCGCCGCTGCGCGGCTCGATGGGTTCTTTGCGCTACGGTTCCGTGGGTTGCACCCAGGGCTAAGCTCTGGCCGTCGCTGCGCGGCCAATGCCTGCGCTGAAGGCTCCGATCCCCTTTGCGGATCGCAAAACCACAACCGAAAAACGCCCGACGTGAGATTCAGATCCACGTCTCGACCTCGGCGCCTTCGAGCCTTTGCGCGAGACAATCCGCCAAGCTACCCGGGACGCAACAACCCCCGTCGGGACGCAAGCGGGATGCGGGACAGGCGACAGGCCACAGGCTTCAGGCTTCAGGCCGCAGGTGCGGGGGGAACGGGGGGAGCCTCCCTCGCGACTAACCTCTTGCCTCTCGCCTCTAGCCCCTGGCCTGTTCTTAGGACGCAAAATGGCCCGTTAGGACGGTTTAGGACGCAAGCATTTCGGGTTTTGCGTCCTAAGTTCAAGTGTTTTCATAGTAAGGCTTTAGGCGCAGTTTTTTCGGGCTTAGGACGGTTAGGACGCAAAATCCCGGAACACTTTATCGAAGAGGCGTGAGGTTTCAGGCCTGAGGTTTGACGTCTGAAGCCTGTAGTCTGAGGTCTGAAGCCTGTCCGTACCCGGACGCACCCGGACGATCACCCGGACGCAAAATGTCGAGAGGCCCAATCGCCCCAAGTTGTGCCCTCTATTCGAGTTCGGGTGCAATATCAAGACACCCGGACGCACCCGGACGCAAAATCCCGGAACACTTTATTAAGGAGGGGGGCGGACAGAAAGTCGTCCCCCTTGACCCTGGCTGGCCCGCTAGGATACAAGCTACGCCCCCTCAATCTCATTGTCGCCGGAAGGAGCTTCGCCATGCGCCGCTTTGCCTCGATAGTGTTGGCCCTCTCCCTGGCCTGTCTGGTTTCGACCGCCTCGCTGGCCGCCGACGACAACCTGGTTGAAATTTCCGGAGTGCATCTTTGCTGTGGCGGTTGTGTGGCCGCGCTCGAGGAAGCGCTCGACGAGGTCGACGGGCTCAGCGAACTGTCGATCGACCGCGAGAAGCGGACTGCCCGGTTCCGCGTGCCCGACGCCAAGACGCGCACCGCCGCGTTGGAAGCCGTGGCCAGGGCCGGTTTCTATGGGACCGCCATGCACGGCGAGGAGCCGGTGCCGATGATCGCCGACGCCGAAACCAGCGAGACCAAGACCGATCGGCTGGTGCTCACCGGCGTCCACCTCTGCTGCCAGAGTTGCACCAAGGCGGTGGTCAAAGCGTTTGAAGACGTCGAGTCGATCGTGGCGGTCGACTGCGACATCGAGGCGGGCACCGTGGCCCTGACGGGCAAAGAAATTGACGCGGCCCTGGTCTTTGAGCATTTGCACCAGGCCGGTTTTCACGGCACAGTGGAAGAGTAGCGATCCACGTTTCCAGGTGGCCGGAGACTGTCCCAATTTTGCGAGATACTCCGAGTAAAATGGGACAGACCGCTTCGTGCGCGCGCATTGGGTTCGCATCAGCGTTAACCGCACTGATCGCATTGGCGCCGGCGACTTCCTCTGCCGTCGAGCAAATCACCTTGCGCCGCGACGACGGCGATTTGCACGTCGAGGGGCGCGTGCTGGTGACCGCCGCCGATGGTGGACTGCTCTTGGAAACACCGGCCGGCGCGCTGGTGACGATCGAACCGGCCGACCTCTTGCGCCGCACGAGCGACGACGAGCCCTTTCAACCGCTCGACGCCGCGGCACTGGCGAAGCAGGTGCTGGCCGAGTTGCCCGCTGGCTTCGAGGCGCATCACACGGCCCACTATGTCGTCTGTCACAACACGTCGCGCGCGTACGCGCAGTGGTGTGGTGGCGTGTTTGAGCGGCTGTATGCGGCGTTCACGAACTTCTGGAGCCGGCGCGATTTCGAGCTTCGCGCGCCGGAATTCCCGCTCGTGGCAATCGTTTTCGCCGATCAGGAGGGGTATGCCGACTACACCCGGCGCGAATTGCAAAACGCGGCCACAATGCTCGGCTACTTTAACCTCAAGACGAACCGCATGGCGCTGGTCGATCTGACCGGCATGGCCCGGCTGCGCTCGCCGCGCAGTCGTCGCGGATCGGCCGCCGAGATCAACCTGCTGCTGTCGCAGCCGGCCGCCGAACGAAGTGTCGCGACGATCGTGCACGAAGCCACGCATCAGATCGCCTTCAATACGGGCCTGTCTGCGCGGTTGGCCGATATCCCGCTCTGGTCGAGCGAAGGGCTGGCCATGTACTTCGAAACGCCCGACCTCGGCAGCGGCAAGGGTTGGCGCACGATCGGCGCGGTGAATCGGGTGCGGCTCGAGCAGTTTCGCGACTACCTGCCGCGTCGCCCGGCCGATTCGCTACGAACACTCGTCCAGGACGATCGCCGCTTCCGTGATGCCCGGCAGGCCGAGGACGCGTATGCCGAAGCCTGGGCGCTCACGTATTTCCTGGTCCGGCAGCGTTGGGATCAGTACGCGGCGTATAGCCGAACGCTCGCGGCCAAAGGCCCGTTGGTGTGGGACACGCCCGCGGAACGGCTAGCCGAATTCGAGCAAGCGTTCGGCGATCGAACGACCTTGGACGACGACTTCCTGCGGCAGGTTTCCAAGCTGCGTTAGCGCGCGCCAAATCGCCGTGCGGCCGCGGCGAACCGCTCGGCACCGCTGGGGGATTCGGCAAGTAACCGCCTGGACGATCGCCAAGCCCGGCGATTTCCGCTCTTTTTTGCCCGCGTCGCGCCCTCGACAACCACTTGAAAAAGCTATGTTTTAGATAGTTCCCGGAGAGCGCTCGTGAAGTCGTCCGTCTCGTCGCCATCGACCAGCCACAGCGAGCAGCGACGCGCGCACCGCTTTCCGGTCGCCCTCGGGCGGCAACTAACCGTTGTCGACATCGGCGGCCGAATGTTCGATGGTCGCGTGGTAAACATTTCGGCCAGCGGCCTGCAAGTTGTCGTAGCCACCGACTGCGAACTTCATGCGGGCACCATTTTGAAAGTGTTGCTCGACGACGCCTGGCTGCCAGCGGAAGTCGTACACGCCGAAGTCGCCGGCGACAAAACTGTGGCCGGTCTGCGACGACTCCAGGAGACCTTTGCCGGTGACGACGCGTCGCCAGCAACACAAACGGCCCTGCGCGACTTGTTGCCAGCGAGCTTGTTTTTTTGGCTGGTCACCGCGGCGCTGATTGGCCTCGTCGTCGTGGTGATTCTCTCTCCGACGCCGGAACCTAAGAACCCCGTTGCGCGAGTGCGCTCGCAGCCGGTTGTCACGACAAATCCCGCAGCCAGGCGAACTTCGGCGGGTGCACTACCGCACGGCTCGTCGCCGACTGGTGCCGGTCGAACTTCCGCGCCTTCGCGCGTGCGCAAGCCCGATGGGGACCGCCCTGCCGCGGCCGATCGTCGCCTGGCGAAACCGGACGCGACGCCCGCCGCTGCCATCTCGAACTCCACAACACCTGCCGAGCCTCGCGCACCGAATGCGACAGCGCCAAGACAGGCTGCCGACGGCTCGTCGCGGTTGTCGTCGCTCTTCGACGATCCCGATCTGGCCGACGAGCTTGAGCTCGACGAGAGCCAGCGCCGCGCCCTGCTGAAAATTCAAGAGCACACGCCAGGCGATGCCGCCAACCGAGCTGCGCTGGAAGTGTTGACTCCGGCACAGCGCGCACGCTGGGAAAAGCGACACGCCACGACGAGGACGGACGGCGAGCCAGCAGCACCGTAAAGTGGCCTGCCCTCGCGGCCGTCTGACGAGGCCGAGCGGTGCTGCGTCAAACGTCGCTCACGATACCAACTCGGTATCTTCGATTAGCCACGACTCACTGCGGCCATCTTCGAGCCGAACCACGACCTTGCCGGCCAACTGGCGACTGGAGACAAACCCCGATCGTCCGGTGCTTTTCTGGCGCACGCGGTCGCCGGGGAGTAGTTGGATTGGCTTGGCGACGGGCTCACTCATGGTACTGTTTTCCGCTAAAGACGCCCCTGCCCCCCCTATCCGCAGATTAGCAGGAGCGGCGCACAAATCCAACGGCGTCCTCTGCTGGTGAGCCGGGCCCGCTACGGGGCTCGGCATTGGAAAAATCACGGGACTCGACGCCAGCTATTCTTGCGTAGTACGATTCACGCATCGCGAGAGTGGCGGAATTGGCAGACGCGCTGGACTTAGGATCCAGTGGGGAAACCCGTCCGGGTTCGACTCCCGGCTCTCGCACTAACCCTTCGCAGACGTTCTCAAACGGTGCCCAGCGGTAGCAGAATACGCTCGAACACGGATTTCGTGCATCGCGTGGCGGTTCTGCTTGGTCCAGCCTGCGCTGCCACCTCGATGGACAGTCGTTGGCAGTTGACCCCATGCTGGGCCACGTCGCGTTCCAACCGGCGTTCCAACACCCTAAGGATATATCAACCCGAAATTGTCTGGTTAGTTGGATAGCTCGGTCCGGGTGGCAACTCGGCAGGCATTTCGTTCGATCAATACTCCACCGCCATAAGTGCCGAGAACAGCACCTCGTCTCGTCGATCATTCCAATTTCAAGGAATGGGTCGTCTGATGGCCAAGACCAGTTTTGGCGGCCTGCTGCCCGGTGGGTAAACCTGCCACGTGATCGACGCGAGAAGCGGTCGATCTTGAACTTCCGGCTATTGCTTGCTGACTTGGCCCGAGTGGGTGATCGTACTTCTCGCTTGCCGGCGCTCAGACGCTCGACATTCGGTTGCACGAGCATTCCAACGCTTCGGTCATGAGCACCGACGCACCCGATTGGGTTCTCATTAGGCAGCCGGTCGATGTGACCGATGCGCGCCGCTCATCGTGATAGCGTCTTGGCGCTCCTCGCTGCCGCGAACACGAGTGCTGGCTCAACTGTCGTTCTTGACTAGGAGATTCTTGGCCGCTTGACGGAGGTAGCTGGCCGCCGACAATTGAGGGGATTCCGGCAAGGGCCGCAATTCTGCGGGCGAGGGCAAGCTCATGTATTTCAAGGACTTGGCGTCCATCGACAATGGCGCCCGCTTCTACAACGTTGATCTGCACATTCACTCGTATGGTGCGTCGGCCGATGTGAAGGATCAGGCGATGACGCCGGAGGCGATCGTCGATGCGGCTGTGAAGCAAGGCCTGACCGTCATCGCTATCACGGATCACAACTCCAACAAGAACGTCGATCGTGCATTGGCTCATGCCCAACAGTACGCAGGGCAGCTCCTCGTGTTGCCGGGCGTCGAGGTAACCACTGCCCACGGCCATCTCCTGGTGTACTTCGCCCCCGACCGAGCGGAAGACCTCAACAAATACCTGATCCGGCTTGAGCTGATCGGGAATATGGGTGAGGAGAACACACGGACGCAGAAGTCGATGTCGGACGCTATCGCCGACGCCGCACGCTTAAACGGCATCTGTATCGCCGCGCATATCGACCGTGAGAAGACCGGCTTCGATATGTTCGCCCCAGGATTTCAAAACTGGAAAAAGGACATCATTTGCAGCCCTGGCTTGTATGGCGTTGAATGCGACAAGGCTGACAACCTCGTGTGGTATTCCGAGATTGATGAGGCAGGCTCTGCCGGCGCTGAGCGAAAGAGGATTTTCACGGCTCGCGAGCAAGTGCCGGAACTGAAGTCGCGGCATCATCTGGCTCATATTCAGGGATCAGACGCTCACACGCTAAAGCAGTTTGAGCATCAAGACCCAAACAAGCCCTGGACCCGCGTAAAGCTGACGGAGCTGAGCTTCGGTGCCTTGCGCGTCGCGTTAATCGATCCCACAGCACGCGTGCGGGCCTGTGCTTCGGTGCCGCGATCAATCCCGCGCGTTCGTGGGGTGTCGATCACGGGCGGTTTCTTGCACGAGGAAAAGATCCATTTCAGCGACAATCTCAACTGCTTTATCGGCGGTCGCGGGACAGGGAAGTCTACCGCTATTCGGGCAATTGCGTACGCCTTCGGGATTAATGACGAGTTTGAGGATTTCGAGAACTGCCCTGATTCGCTGACGGTGCTGTGCGAGGATTCAAACGGCGTCCTCTATCGCTACACGCGTACGCGGGGCGGAGACATCGAAGTCAAAGCAAAGGAAGACGGGTCGATCACGGATGTGCCGCTGGATGCATTCCGGGTGGAGTACTTCGGCCAAGGTGAACTCGCGAAGGTCGCGGAAAACCCGCTCAAGAATCCGCAACTTTTTCAAGAGTTCTTGGATCGCCATACGACTCTGCGCGACCTCGTGGAAACCGAGGAGACGCTAGTGACGATGTTGCGTGAGAACGCGGGTCGCCTCAATCCCTTGGAGAACGCGTTTGGACAACTTCGCGGCAAGAAGAAAACTCTCGAAGAGATCGAGAAAAAGCTCAAGGTGGCTGAAGATGGCAATCTGCGAGAGGTGGTTGGCACTCAGAGCAAGCTCGCGTCTGAAAAGGCCGTGCGCGAAGCCATCGACCTGATCGTGACGCAATACAACAACGGCTACAACTTCGCCAACATTCAGCGGAACTTCGATCAGCTTATTGAGACCGCGGGAACCTGCACGGACGACGAGGAATGCACGAAGACGCTTGCGGGGATGAAGGGCGCCATCACGACGGCCAACGCATTCATCAAGCTGAAGGAAGGCGAGATCAACGCCGCGCTCAAGCTTTGCGCGCAACAGCTCCAGAAACTGTCCGGCGAGCTAAGGGTCCACCATCAACGAATCGGTGGCGGGATCGCGACAAAGATTGCGGACCTCAAAGCCAGGGGGCTAGCGACCGACATCCCTGGTCTGGAAGCCTTGCTGCGCCAGAAGACGCAGCTTGCGACCGAGATTGCCGCAGTGGAACAGCGAACGGGAGAGCGAAACGAATGCCGAGAGGAACGCGTGAAACTCCGTGCACGCCTCAAGACAGTTCGTGAGGAGATGACCACACGACGCAAGGCGCAACTTAGAGGCATAAACGCGAATCTCGCCGCAATGATCAAAGACTATACCGTCTTCATCAAGTATGATGACGCGGGGATCACGGCCGAGTTCGAAGAGTTTATGCAGGAGCGCATGCACGGGACCTTCATGCAGGACAACGTCATCGAGAGTATCTGTTCTCGCGTGACGCCCTCCGATCTTGCCGAGCTTATCTTAACTGTCAACTACAAGACCTTGGCGACGACAGCCAAAATCTCGACCGAGTGGGCACAGAAGATCGTCGACAAGTTGTGCTTCTGGGAGATCCTGTTTGAGCTGCAGGTGCTTGCAAAGCAGCCCAAACCGATCATCACGGTTCGAACGAAGTCGGTGCCGCCGAGGGAGATTCCCGTCTTCCACCTGTCGGACGGGCAACGGCACACGATTCTCCTGACGATCGCCATGCTAGCGGAGTCGAATGTGCCCCTGATCATCGATCAGCCTGAGGACGACCTCGACAACGCGTTCATCTTCGCGAGCATCGTGGCGACGTTGCGATCAATCAAGGAACGACGCCAGGTCATCCTCGTCACGCATAACGCGAACATTGCAGTACTCGGTGACTCAGAGCTTCTCCTTCCGATGAGCCGTGTGAACGATTTCGGCAAATGCTTGGACCGCGGTTCGATTGACGGCGAGTCGACGAAACTCTGCGTCCAAAACATCCTGGAAGGTGGGCCGGCGGCGTTCCTCCGGCGGAAAGAGATCTATGGACACTAGGGGCAAGTGCAATGAAGATGTTCATTTTGAAGGGCCACGGCAACAGCTCCTTTGATGCTGCCCTCGTCGAACGAGTTGAGAAGATGTTTGGCGGTGGAGATGTGCTCCAAAGAATTCTTGAAGGGCATTTGCTCGTCGAGCGTGCTTTAATCGCGAAGATTGTCGACAAAATGGCTCGCCCAAGCGTCTTTGGACCGAATTCTCGATGGACGTTCGCGAATCTTAGCCAACTGTACGTTGGCCTCTACGATTCCCTTCACGGCGAAGAGATGATGCTTCGGCAGCTCAATATGCTCCGTAATGCGGTTGCACACACGCTTGTTGACGTCTATCAGGCGGTCGACAAGTACATCCCTGCGGACGAGGAGGGCTTGTACAGCGACCGCAGTATGCGTGTGGCAATCTTCGTGCTGATCCTGCTCTACAATCTCGGAGCAATCAGCGAAATAAAACCCGGTCACGATTTCTCGTCAAGCTGACCGACGTAGATTCAAGACCATTCTGCTTTTGTCGATGCACAAGGAGGTTTCAATGGGCAGGACGACAGTGAAATACAAGGACGCGTTCACGAGAGGCGTCTACGACGAGGTCCACCGGCTCGATCAGTACGTGCGAGAGATCCATGAGAGCCTGAAGCGTTCTCATGCGATCCTTGAGCAGCAAACGAAGCAGGATGTGGCGAAGGCACGTGACGAGGAGGCCCAGCAGGATATCGCGATCGCGTTTCTCGATCCTGAACACGACCTCTTGGAAGTGTTTCCGGCGATGTTCAGTTCCGCGACGTTCGTCTCAATCTTCTCGTTCTTCGAACACGAGATGTTCAGCCTGTGCAAACGGCTCCAGAGGATTCGGAATTACACCGCGACCTATCGGGAGTCTGACGGCAAAGGAATTGATCAAGCAGCCGCGTATCTAGAGAAAGTGTGCGGACTCACGAAGGTCAAATCGATACGGACGTGGGAGGAGGTGAAGCGGCTTCAGGAAATTCGCAACGTCATCGTGCACCGGCGCGGTGAGTTCCGAGAGGAAGGCGCTCCTGACGACGAGGATGGTGAGATCCGGAAATACGTGGAGAAGCGGACTGACATCAAGATCGACGCGGACAACACGCTCCTTGTGACGAAGGAATTCTGTTTTCACGTCACCGGGGTAGTTCGGCAGTACTTGCTAGACCTGATCGCGAAGATGCCCGACACGGATACGTATCAGGAATGGGCTCGGTGACCGTACAACGGGTTCATCAAGAAATTCTTCAATTGGCTCTTAAGCTGCAGTGACCGCGAAGTGACGAGAAATCGAACGTCTCCAAGCTGCATCGGTCCGACACCTCGGCGAAGCGAGGGTTGGCCACGAGTCTGCTTCGGTGAGATCGACCGATGAAGTAGAGGCCTCGACGCCGACCGCGAGCTTGTGGCGAAGCAATGAACGGGACAGTTCGTCAATGATTAGGTTGGCGGCAACTTGCGTGCAACCGACGCTGCTCTAAGGGCCGGCGCGGTGTTCACGTAGAACCGCTCCGTTGTTGTGACGCTCGCGTGCCCGAGCCAATCTTTGACAACGACGGTCGGCACACCGGCGGTGATCAGATTCGACGCGCAGGTCGACCGGCAGTGTTTCGGCGCAAACTGACGATCAGCCGGCAGACCAGCGGCCTTCAGAATGGCGTACCAGTCGTCGTATAGGCGACGCTGCTTGATTCCATTGAGCGGGAGAACGTGGCTGGCGGCTTCGATCATATCTTGGTGGTCCTGCCACGCCTGTAGCAGCGTCAAGAGCTCGACGGCAATCGGCAACGTGCGGTCCCGGCGCCCCTTCGAGGCCGTGCTGACCACGGTGATCTCGGCCGTCTGCAGGTTGACCTTTCCCCAGGTCAGCCCCAAGATTTCGCCCCGCCGCAGGCCCAGATAAACGGCAAGCCAGACAAACACTCGCCACCACTCGACCGCTCGGAACCGCAAAGCCAGCTTCCCAGCAGTGAGCACGGCATCGATCGCCGCCAAATCATCGTCGTTGATCACCACCGGAGTGCGCGTATCCTCCTTCACGAACAGGCTTCGGAAGCAGGGCACCTGCAGCAAGTAGCCCCGCCTCTGGGCACTCCGCAGAAACGCTCGCAGATGGCGTAAGTCCTTGTTGATGGTGGCAGGCTCTACGCCCTGCTCGGCGCGACCGCGTACGAAGCCTTCGATGGTCGTCGTGGTCACGGTGTTGACCAAGCTGGGCTTCATCAACTTTGCGAACGCATCGAGGCAATAGCGGTACGCGATCGTCGTATCCGGGCGGTGGCGAGCTTTCGATTGGTCCAAGAACTCCAGCACAGCCTCAGTCCAGGGCTTCGGGATGCCAATGCGCGCGGCGTCGTAGAGACCTAGCGGATGTAGCACTAGGCAGCGCTCGTGTTCAGCAGCGATGCGCTTGGCCGTGGAACGGTCGCGGGCGCCGGTCGAGCGTCGCTCGAGCTTTCCGCTATGGCGGTCCCGCCAGGCAATCCACCAGATCGCCGACTTGGTGCGGATGCCCTTACGCACCACGGTGGGCTTGAACAACGATACGGAGACCGATTTCGACATGGACAACGCTCAGTGTTGGCGCGATGTGACCGAAATCCCCGTTGGATCGCGCCGAAAGTCGACCGCCAATTTTTCGAGTTGGAATCGCTACTTCTGGTCCTGTGGCCGAATGAACCGCTCAATGTCACCGAGACGCCAGCGGACCAGTGATCCGATGCGAATCGGCGCCGGCAGCTGGCCCTGATCACGCAGTCGCCAGACCGTGGAGGTCGAGACCGCGAGCATCGCCGCGACCTGCCCGACGTCGATCAACAATGAGTCCGCCGAAGCCTC
Organism: uncultured Planctomycetaceae bacterium; assembly: GCA_964495375.1. GTDB lineage: Bacteria > Planctomycetota > Planctomycetia > Pirellulales > JAEUIK01 > JAIESQ01. The sequence goes on from CAZBWM010000101.1 coordinate 10,528, forward strand.
GACCGGCACCTTCAGATCCCGCTTGCGGGCCATCATGTGGAGCATCGGTTTCTCCCCCGGATCGGCAGACTGGCCGTCCTGGTTTGCTTATCGCCAAAAGGTGCATACATATAAGAACGCGCGCACGCGCGACACGCGTGCGCAAAGCTTTGCCCGCGCTCGCGCGGCAAAGGCGACATACCACCCGCGGACCCTGAGCCAGATGCGCCGCCACGCGGGTTCCGCCAGCTCCCAATCAGCCGGCTCACGGAGTTCGCCGAAGGCCGATCCCAGCTTCGGTTCGATCTCGACCGGAATGTTGAAGTCGGGGACGGGCGGCTGCTCGAGGACCTTCCTGGCCGTGCGCATGAATGCGAGCGCTTCGCCCTCGGGCACTTCGTAAACCAGCTCATCGTGGATCAGCAGCAGCGTGCGGGCGTTAAACCGCTCGACGACCGGTCGCATGCGGATCATCATCAAGCGCACGATGTCCGCGGTCGTCGCTTGGCAAAGGTGGTTGAAGAGCTGCCGCCGGGTGCGATCGAAGCCCTCGTACCGGCACTCCTCGGTGGCCGTGCGCACGCGGCGGATTAGTCGCCAACTGACGTTGCGGACGGGAAGACCGAAAATGTGTTTGCGGTCGTCGAAGAAGCGATACGGCGCCTGGCTGATCCTGCCGGTCAAATGGCTGTAGATTTCCTGACCGCGGTTCGGGCTGTTGTACCGTGAGTCGATGGCCCGCTGGACGTAGCAGGTCAGCGTGTGCCGGTTGGCTCGCAGCGGCACCACGCGCAACCAAAGCTTGTCGGCGCCACGATAGCTGACGAAGATTTCCACCGGCTCATGATTGGCGGCCCACCAGTGCGGCGTTACCCGGCGCCGTCGGCCGCCCATCGACGTGGCATGGCCGGTGATGGCAAATGCCTGGTGCATCAACTCGGTGAAACCGTATTCCTTTGAGTACGCAGCCCGAAAAGCGGCGATGTACCGCTTGGCCTCGCAGACCGGAATTTCCAGCCGATCGGCGAGCCCCTCGGCCGACATGCCGTTGACCATGCCGAGAATCGTCTGCTTCATGAAATCTCGCTCGGCTTTGTTACGTGGTGGTCGGCCGAGCATGCGTGTCGAAGCGACGGTGTAAAAATCGCCGGCTGCATTGCGAAAATCGTCGGCCAGCCGACACGGGGCCTCGGGATCGAACAGGTCACCGTCACGGTTGCGCCACTGCGCGTTGTGCTTTCGGTAGTGTTGCCAGACCGCTGGTGCCAGCCGGCGTGCCAGCGGGCTGGCGACAAGATGCTGTTGGCGCAGACGCTTCAGGAATTCAGTACGCGGCTCACGTGCCTGCTCGACGAACCAGGCCAGGGCGCGAATGTCTGCTTGCGCAACGTCGAACGCGACCAGCGTGGTTCCCGGCGAGGCGACGATTGCGTTGCGGGATCGCACGATGGTGCCGCTGGCGATGGGGCTGATGAACTCTTTTTGTTGGCCGGGGGCGACCAGCCTGGCGCGTTGCTGCAAATTCGGTTTCGTCGAACTCGTGCGACCACTATGCTGCATGTCGTGCCACTGGGCGTGGACCCGGCTACTGCGCCGATCAACGTAGCGTTCCAGACTTCGCAGCCGGATCAGAAGCGATCTGGCTAGGAAGTAATCGTGCACGAGCGCGAGCGATTCCTGCACAGACGGCTGCGTGGCCTCGCGACGCAAGCGCTTCATCGTCTTCGCGTCGAGCGCCGGGACGCGCCGCTTGCCCTGCTTGACAAAACGATCGGCGCGACAGCCAAGTCGCTGGTAGACCCACTGGCGGAGATAATAGTCGCCGGTATCGAGGGCTAGGCCAAACTGGCGATGGTGGGCGTCCGAGATAGCCATTCGCAGGTTGTCGAGACGCTCGCTCTCGCTGGCGATAAAGTCGTGGTCGACCAGCACGCCGTCCATCTCCATCTGCACCAGAAGCGGCGTCACCGGTACGACATATCGCCGGTAGTAGTCCAGCTCCTGCGGTCGCAGTCGGCTGGTCAGGTAGCGATATAGCTGGCGGGTGACGATCAAGTCGGATAACAAATAGCGGACGTGGCGATCGTAATCGAGCGCCGCCATATCGCCGGGGAAATGCTCGGCCCGGAGATTCAGCACGTGGAGCGCAACGTCTTTGAGCTTATAGTTAAGCTGGGCACCGCGACCGTCGGCTCCTCGATACTGGCGGTGCACGCGGCCGCCGGCATCCTTGCCGCCACGGTCCGGATCGAGCAGCTTCAACAACTGCTGTGTGTCGTGAACCTGGCAGCCCAGCGAGACGCCGTTGCTCTGCAGCACGCGCAGGTCAAAGCGGGCATTGTGGAAAACGATCGTCAGTCCGGGCCGTGTAAGGCAGTGCAGTGCGGCCACCAGTTGCTCTCGGGAGAGACAAAATTTGGTCGTAGTAATACTGACCGATTTGTAGAACAGGACGAACGGCTGGTTGTCGACAAGCAAGCCCACGCTCACCAGGTCGTCACTTCTTCTCACGCCGGTCGTCTCGACATCAGAAATTACCAGCGATGCTCGCTCCAGTGCCGTGGCGCATTCGACCGGGCAATGCGATACAGGAGCTAGGCGGGTTGGCTTCATTCGAACGACCACTCGGAACAAGGTTGGGCCGCGTAAGGCGGTAAGAACAATTGCGAAAAGAAATGCGGGCCGCGACCACCGGCGATCGCGGCCCGCCCTCATTGCGAGGTCACCGGGGCTAGGCGTCCATTTCGGAGTCCAGGTCCTCCGACGACAGGAAGTCGTTCACGTCGGTAATCTCCGGCTCGGCGACAACCCCGAAACCTTCGGCCGGGCGACCACTCTCCGCCTCGCGTTGCCGTTCCTGCTGCTCCCGACGGTCCATCACGATGCGCTCGATTTCGGCGTCGAGCTTGCTGTCGTCAGTTTGTGCCAGCTCGGCAAGCGCCATGGCCTTTCGCAAGGGCTTACGAAGTGCCCGCTTGGCATCGTCGAGTTGCGTTAGGACGAGGACGTAGTCGTCGACGCTGAGGATTTTGAGAGAGGACTGCACGCCGGTGATCGTCAGTTCGTCGTTTTCCTCATCTACGGCGATGCCGAACTTGAGACCGACCTCTTCGTCCAGCAGGATGCCCTTTTCAACTTGGTCAACCCAGTGGCTGGCCAGCCGCGAAGTGATGTAGTCCTTCACCAGCAAGCTAGCTTTCTTGTTCACCTTCGCCTTTTTGGCCACCTCAGCGTCGCGTCGCTTCTCCGCAAGCGAGAGCATCCGACCAAGTTCGCTGTGCAGGTCGTAGTTCTCGCCAAGCGGTTTCGCAGCTTCGATCAGCTTGCCGGCCAGCGTGGCGGTCAGCTTGCCCTCTTTGACCCAGCCGTACATCACCGGGTCACGGACCAACTCCGAGTCGCGACCGTACTGGCTATCGCTGATCCCCAACGCCGACGACGCGCGCTGTGCAGAGATGCGACGGGCGACGAACTTTTCGACCACCGCTAGCCGTTGATCGTTACTGAGGAGTTTGCGCTGTTCGTTTTCCGACACAGAACATATGAGCAAATCGTCGTCGAAGTCCGCCTTCGATTGATCGTGACCCTGGAGAACTTCGACGGCATCAATTGGCATCTCATCGGAGATCCGCTCGGGGTCCAAGTTTTGACGCCCGGCCTCCTTGAGTGCGGAGAAGCGGCGATGACCGCTTATCAGCAAGTAGACCGGCAACTGCTGTCCGTCGAAATCGATAACGTCGTCGGTCGCCACAACGACCACCGGCGTTTGCGGTCCCTCTTGCACGAGGGAATCGCTGAGTCCCGACAGTTTGTCAGGGGCGAGATCATCATCCGCGCGGTGGCAATAGTTGTCCTTGTCCAGGCGAATCTGGATCAAGCGAACCGTGATCTGACGGCGGGTGCTGCGGGCCTGGCGACGCGGGGGTGACTGATTGCTCGACATGACTGTACCTCCTATTGCATGGTAGACGATGCACTACCGAGTACATCTATGACGATCATCCTATGGACAGCCAGACGGGTCGTCAAGCAATTTCGGCATCACGAGAAAGA
>CAZBWM010000101.1:14569-23088 GCA_964495375.1 uncultured Planctomycetaceae bacterium
TGACGACCCGCATGCTAGACTTTCGAATAGCTGCTAGAGCAGTCACTACGTGGTAGCTGCCAGTGATTTCGCGCTGAGGAGAAGCAGAGTGGCCGTCAAAAAAATCAGTCAGCGCTATGCTGCCGATCTGGAAAAACGCAGACAGAAAGGCTCGATCGAAGTGCTCAAAAAGGTCTTCGACTTCGATGACCGCCTCATCAAAGAGATCGGTCCTGCACGGCGCCGGGCAATTGTAAAAGCTTTTGGCGACGCGGGATCAGACAAGGAGCTTACGAACCGGGATCTGTTCTCAGCTGCGCTGGCCACCAACTTGATTCGACTCCTGGACGCGCTTATCGACCTGGGGTTGGTGGACAACCGGCCGAAGGACGCCCGCAAGCCGCGGCCCCGTCCAGTCGATGACGCTTGCTGGGAGCTCTTAATGCAGGCGGCCAGGCTGGTCGACTTGCCGGGTACCTTTTTGTTGAGGGCGTGCGTCCACTTATTGTCGGGGGAAACCAACGTCGAAGTCGACCTTCGCGCGGTCCAAAAGAAGCTAGACGGCGTGGCGAAACGGATCGATGGCCAGCGTCGGGCGGCGGCTGCCAAGAAGGACAGTCCTAAATCACGGAAGGCGTGACCGAGATCGTCACGCACTCCAGTCCGGCCTGCAAAAAGAAACGGCCACGCCGGCCCGGTCGAGCGCGCAAATCCAGTGGCGTTGTTCGGTGTGCGACAAGCTGCATGCTGTCGTCGCCGATGATCGTTCGGAACCTCGCCCCTGTCGCCACACGAGCCGCTTGCGACTAGCCACTCTCCTGATTCGGAGTCTAATACGGGAGATGTTGCGCGACGCCGAGTGCCTTGCAGTGGCGGCGGATCTCGCGGATCTGCTTTTCCACGAAGCAAGGAGCCCGCGCGATGATTACGGCAATCTCGTCCGGCGTGCTCGTGGCCAGCAGGTCGAACACTTCGTGCAGGTCGTCGGGCATCGATTGACGTGCCGTGCGGAGTGCTGGGACTGCCTGCGACGTGGGTTGTCGAGCTTCGCCTTGCTTGAGATAAGGCCGAGCGAGCTCGGAAACCGCGGCAACCACGAACAGGAGCAGTTCCTGCTCGGTTAGACTTCTGGACTTCACCTCGCGAAGCAAACATGCCGCGAGCTTGCAGCGCAGAACTTCGAGTTCAGAAACGCCGACGTTTCCAGTCATGTAAATCCGCGTCGTCACGATTCGAGTTGCTTCGTAGATCGTGCTCAGGTCGTCGAGCGTGAGGCACTTCTTCGGCTGCCGGGCGCATCGTCGAGCTGGCCGGCTCGCGCGCACCCGTCGCGAGTCCTCGTGGTCGTTCGGAAGAGTTCGAGGCATGCCGCGTCCTTTCGAGTTGAGTCAATGGATAAGTTCCCTTGTTAGCGCCGGTACACGGCGGCGCGTAACTGATCGACGGGGCCATGGGCTCGCGTCTCAGGTCAGGCTCCTGTCCATGTGGATGGCATGTGCCTGACTCCTCGTCCGCGCCGGCGGAGCGCGGCTGTCACCACTCACGCGGTTCCGAAGGCATCAGTCCGTCATTGGGCTTACATACGAAATCCCCGAGCCGTCACCGCGCCGCAGAGTCTAAATGTCTAACCCTTCCCAAGTTTTCCATATCGTTTTTGGAGAAGGGACATGAGGTCGAGCTGTGTCTCAGAGTCTAGTGGGGGCCGACCTTTGACGGCGATCGGCGGCACGGCAATCGGCGCCTTGACCTTTCGGGCGTGATTGAAGTAGGTCGCGCGACAACCACCCCCCTTTGCAACGAAGGCCTGAGCGCGTTGTTTTTCAGTCTCGTAGCTGGGGTCGGCCATGAGCTGCGCCACGAGCAGGCGGGCGTCGGCGAGTCCCCACTTAGACAGCAGCGCATTCCGCCAGTTCAAGCCGCCTTTTTTCTGTTGCGCTCCTTTCACGTAATCTCGCATTGATGGCGTCGCAATCAAGTGCAGATGCTCTGCCACGAAGTCAAAGACCTCCTGATCCCAAAACCACTCGGCTGTTCGCGCATGCACCTCCAACGCCGCTGGCTCGAAGCTGATCACGTGGCCGCGATCTTCGAGCGCTTCGACGTTCTTCGATATGGTCCGCCATCCGTTCGTAATGATGGCTACGTGACTGGTCGTCACGAATTGGCGCGGGATACCTTCCTTTGCCAACTTGACAGCGTTCGAATTCCAACTAACACGCTTGCGAGAGTCCGTTTGGCAGAGCTGCTTGAGCAGGCAAATGCCCTGCGGGGTTGCGTGCAAGCCATCGACGTCGTCGAGAACAACAAGCTGGTTCTGGTGCGCGAACAGCTCACAGTAGATCTCAAAAGCGGTAGCGTTGCCGGATATCCGGTAGGCCGCCGCACCGCATACCTCGTCAAAGATGCGGCTTTTTTGTAGACCTGACCCGCCGACGACGACTACAAAGCTGAGCTTGCCATCAGCGAACGCTTGCGCGACACTACGGAATTCCTGATAACTGGTAATCAACTGTGCGCCTGCTGGCTTCTCGTCGGATCGAGTCATCGTCGCCCACCTTCCGGATGGAACCAGGAAACCCTCGCCCCAATTGTCATACGCTTACGGACTGCACCACGGCCAAGGGAGTTTGTTGGAAGTTGCACTAAGCAGATCGCGATCGATACGCGGCTGCGCAACAACGGGGGATCGACGGTGTGTGCGATATGGCGGCGCCCCTCTTGGTAGTAGCTATGGCACTACCACGTACCCGATTAGAATACCACGGCCCGTAGCGTCGTCAAGCGATTTCAACGCATCCCGGTTTGTGTACGGGGGGTACCGTGAGTTGACGGCCAGTATGCTGACCTTTTTGCCGGGGCCTAGGCTGTGCCAACGCCGTGGCCGCAGACGACCGCACGCCCAGGAAACATAGATGGGCCAGCCGCCTGGAGGCCGCCGACCTGGAAACGTGCAAGCGGAAGGACGTTCCATTTTCCGAAAATGGGGGATGCGTTTTCATACCGCCAGAATGGGGACTTCGATGACAGCGGCCGGAATCTGTGGCGCGGGTGCGGTAAACGTGCCGGGCTACCGAACGGTGCGTCGGCGGCAAATTGCAGCACACTGGCGGGCGTAGTCCATTGCCAGTCCGGTGCCCTCGTGGCGCACGCCGCGTGTCCCGCTGGTCGGACGTACAAGCTGGCGAAGTTCGCAAGGTCCCCAGCATGCCAAACGCAGACGGCGTGCGATTGGCGCTAGACCGATCCTGGGACATAAGCCGCGAATCCCTTATCGTTTGCTAGAGCGGGACAAAAGTTCGAGCACCGCCCGGACAAGCTGGACGCGACTGACGTCGACGAGTTTCGCTTGCGCACCAAGCTCAGTCCAGGTGGCCTCGGTCACGGGACGCTGTTTGGGCTTCGGGGCCGAGCTACGGAAGCCGGCCGACTTCAAGGCGTTGATCACGACGGGTAGAAACTCTTCAACCGCCGCGTCCAGCATCGGTCGAAAATGGATTTCTTCGAGCCGACGCCCACGCGTGCTTCGTCCCATGCGCCGCGCGAAAGCGATCTTCGCCCGCCGGACGAGATCGGGGTCGAGGTCCAATCGGGTCGTGATCGCTTCTCGCTCCGCCATTGACAACTCATGAGTGGGGGGGATAATGTTCAGTTATTATAGTTTCCCAGACTATTTGTGACAACGGCAATCGCCAAATCCCGCCTGCCTCCCCAGGAGCAGACGATGACGACTCGACGGCGACGAAAGCGCGATGTCAACATCTTGCTCGACGCAATGAATGTGCCGTACCGACGGCGCGATTTTGTGCACTTGATGACCCCTGGCGCCATTCCGTATCTGCGTGTCCGTTGGACCGTTACGGAGGTCATGCGCTCTGCGGATGATCCCGATGAGTTCGATGTAGATATTAGTGATAGGACGATCCACTTGCCATTTGATGACAAGGGAAGGCTCAACATCGACCCGCTTATCAACACAGCGGCAAAACGAGGTTCGCTCCTGAATGAGCCGTATATTCGAGCCAGAATCGCGCGCCTCGGTCGGAAGTTCCGCGCGAGTCCGGGTGGGTGAGAAGCAACGAGATTGTCAACGCGTAATTGTGCCAGTCTCCGGCGTGCGCCAGTCAGGTCCCTAGCTCGGTGGTCGCGGAAGCGCGGCAACCCGACCATGCCGTGTCCGCGGCCAACTGCCGCCACGACGTGAGCTACATCGCAGGTGAACATCGATTGGCGATGGGACCAGAGTTAGCAGCGGCGACACCACTCTGGCGTTCCGAGATCCAGCCTTCGATGACCGATGCATTCGCCCGCACGCGCTTCTGGGCTCACGCAACTTTCTCCTTCGAGGTGGAAAAGACTTCCCGCGCCCCGTTGTGAGGCCACGATCCCGGCACTGCCAGTTTCGACCGCCGTCAATACTTCGTGCCACCACCGCGCCAGCGGCATTTGGCAGTTCGAGGCCTCTTCTTATGCCTTCAGTTTCTCCGCGATCGAAGTGAATTGCTCAACGGCTGTTTGCAAGTCGTCGGCGATTTCCTGCGCGAGCACATCCGGGTCGGGTAGGTCGTCGGAATCTTCAAGGCTCTTGTCCCTCAGCCAGAAGATGTCCAGATTGGCCTTGTCCCGTTTCATCAGCTCTTCGTAATCGAACGACCGCCAGCGGCCTTCTGGCTTCTTCTCGGCATCCCAGCTCGCCTTGCGACGATGGCGATTCTCGGGCTTGTAGCAGGCTACGAATTCGTCGAGGTCCGAACGCTCGAGCGGGTTGGTCTTCTGCGTGAAGTGCATGTTTGTCCGCAGGTCGTAAACCCACAGCTTCGTGGTCCACGGCTTTTCCTGGGCGGGCTTGGCGTCGAGAAACAGCACGTTCGCTTTCACACCCTGCGCGTAAAAAATACCGGTCGGTAATCGCAACAGGGTGTGCACGTCGCACTGCTTGAGCAGATTGCGGCGGACGGTCTCGCCGGCGCCGCCCTCGAACAGTACGTTATCCGGCACGACGATGGCACACCGCCCATTGACCTTAAGCAGCGTCTTAACATGCTGGAGAAAGTTAAGCTGCTTGTTCTTGGTGGAGGTCCAAAAGTCTTGTCGCTCGTAGGACTGGTCCTCTTTTTCCAGGTCGCCGGCCTCATTGACGACGGCGATGCTGCTCTTCTTGCCGAACGGCGGATTCGTCATCACAACGCTGAATCGCTCACCCGGATCGCTCGCCAGGCTGTCCAGTCCAGACTTGATCGGACAGGGATCGGCGTCGATGCCGTGCAAGTACAGATTCATGATGCAGAGCCGAGCCGTGTTCGGCACCAGCTCCCAGCCCTTCACGAACTTCGTTCGCAGGTGCTTCTTCTGATCCTTGTCGAGCGTCTTGCCTTGGTGCTTGACCACATAGTCGTAGGCAGCCAGCAGGAAGCCGCCCGTGCCGGCTGCCGGGTCGCAAACGGTGTCGTCGGCCGTTGGCTGCACACAATCCACGATGGCCTTGATAAGTTCGCGCGGGGTGAAGTATTGCCCGGCCCCCTTCGGGCTTTCAGCGGCGCTCTTGGCGAGCAGGCCCTCGTAGATGTCACCCTTCACGTCGGCGTCCATCGAGGACCATTTTTCCACGTCGATCAGATCTACGATCAATCGCCGCAGCGTGGCCGGGTTCTGAATCTCGGGTCGAGCCTTCTTGAAGATTTCGCCCAGCATCCCCGGCTTGTTGCCGAGCTCTTCGAGGATGTGGCGGTAATGGACTTCGAGTTCGTCACCCTCGCGCCTCAGCAGGCTTTCCCAGCTGAACTTGGCGGGCACAATCGACGGTCGGTTGTACGGTGGCTTGGTCTGTTCATCGGCCATTTTGAGAAAGAGCAGAAATGTGATCTGCTCGGTGTAGGCCATGTACGAGAGCCCATCGTCGCGCAGGACATGGGCGAAGTTCCAGGCTTTGTTGACGATCTGTTGGGAGTCGGTGCTCATGATTCCTGTTGCTCGATACTTTTCCAATCGCCTGGCATGACCTCGATCTCCTCGCCACTGTCGGCAGCTTGGCATCGCCAATTCGCAACAACCTTCTGATCGTCGAGGCCTTTTGGGAATGCCATCATGCCTTGGCGTTCCGTTTCGGAGGCTGCCTTTCGGCGGTCCGCAGCAAGTGTTTCGCATCGGGCACTGAGATTGGGTATAGCGTGGCAATCCAACCCGGACGAAACGCTGGTAGGGCGGCAATGCGGGCATCTTTCTTCTTCAGGGCAGGCATACTTGCCTGCACTCTGGAAACGGGCTTCAGAATCAACTCAAGAAACTGGCCGCGACGTGCCAGTCGAAGCACCTTGGCAACACCGACTAGTTCCCGTCGGTCCGTCTGATATGCAATAACCGTGTCGCCAGCCGCTGCTTGCTGGAGGGCGGGTATGTGCTCCGTCGTTCCCCAGCGGACGGCCGTCTTCCCGGAAAACAGATCATCCCAATCGCCCCAGCAACGTTGGTGCGGTCTGCGCTTAGCATTGCACTTGTAAATCCAGTAGGCCATGGTGCCCCTCCTAACCTATGTGGCTGGCGTTCTGTTTCGCGTCGTTGCCTTTGACTGTCTCGCCCTTCTTGTAGCCGGCCTGTCGAATTCCCCATTGCGCTCAGTCTTAATTCGTTCAAGCAGTACGCTGGCCGGCTCGTCGTTGGGATCTTGGGGAACGAGCTTCCCTTCGAAGGCTCGCTTGAGAATGCCCTGCCGCAAGCGAGATGCACGAGCCAGACCCAAGATGATCGCCTTTTCCGCAGCGTCGATCAGAGAAAAGTGGCGGTCCACTTCTTCGATGATCGCAGCCTGCTCCTCCTTCGGAGCGAGGGGAAACTCGATTTCAGAGAATCGCCCGGCTCCTAGATGTGCAATGTTCACCGTGATAGTGGCAATCTTTTGAAACCGTCCGTTATTGAGGTATGCCAGAAACACTTTGAGCGCATAGTTGGTGTCCACGCCGTCGTAGACCCGAAAGCGGACTAGGCTGTTTGTGAAACAGACTTCCGGCATCTCATCTCGATACATCGCCGGGCGACCGACGAGTTCCATACTTTGCCCTTCGTTCAGTAGGATGTCGCCGTAAGAGAGGCGGAACGTCTCAAACTCCTTGGGAGTGAAGTTCATCTCCATGACATCACTGAGGTCGATTCGATCCTCGAACACATTGGCAACGCGCAAGTAGGGGCGCATGTGGGGGCCGTTGTGATTCTGAGGCGCTCTTTGGCGTCCAAGTTGCACGGAACCGACTTGCTGTACACGGGCCCAGCACCAACCCTCAGGCAGGTCGGGTAGATCGATCGTTTCCGGAGGCGTTGGCTCAACGTACTTCGATTTCCAATTCTTGGGCGGTTCTTTGCCGGCGGCGGCGAACTTGGTGAGTTGGTCGGCTTCCCACTTTCGGCGGCGCTCGATCAGAATGCGTTCGAGCAGCTTTGAGGCGGGTTCGGTATTGGAATGCTTGGTCCGCCACTCGGCAGTCAACTTGCCTTCGACGGCAGCCTTTAGGACCGCAGCTCGGTAACGCTTGAGGTTCGCCTTGGCCCGCTTCAGCGCAGCGACCGCGGCATCGTGATCGGAAAAGAGTTCTTCGATCTTGGCGACGATGCGACGTTGCTCTTTGAACGGGGCAATCGGAACGGGGAACCTGCGGAGAATACCCTTGTTGATCGAGGCGAGATTGGTCGTCTGTTTGCCGGTCTTTGTAAACCAATGTTGACCGAAAAAGTTGCCATGAAATGAGACGAACTTTGGTTCTGCAACATTGAAATACGGCCTCGCTCGAAAGATGTGATTCTGATGAATGCAGTCTTCGATCTCGCCGTTCCAAACCCAACCTCTCCCAAGTTTGTCCCTATCGCCGCCTTCGGTGAACAAAATGTCGCCGGGTATCAGTCGTAAGGCTTCAAGTTCGTATTTGTCAGCCAAGATGGTCTTGATTTCGTGCAAGTCAAGATGTCCACGCTGAACATTAGCAACTCGAAGATAGGGAACTTCACGCATTGTGGACGTGCGGACCCGCTTCTGGTCTTTGGTAATCCCACCGTCGATTCTGGCAATGCTTTCAAGAGTGGTCCAGCACCAGCCCTGCGGCACAGGGGGCAAGCGTGAAGCGTCCAACCCACGACCATTCGTTTCATTGGGACTTGCATCGCTCATGCCGCCAACCTCATATTGAGTTCATTCAGGATGGCGTCGAGTGAGTCACCAAATAGTTCGTACGCCCGCCCCAAGCCACCAATCGTATTGAACGGTACGTCCTCAAGGTCTTCCTGCTCGATGTTCAGGCTGGCGGCGATGTGGTCTTTGATGGCGTCGAGCCAGCGGCGTTGATCGGGAGTGAACGTGACGCCCGCCGCCTGCTTCTCGGCTAGCCAGGCTTGGTACCGCTCTTCGACAGTCATGCCGATCGGGGCCAAAGGCGTGTTCGGATCGATGGCGTGGCGCACCAGTGCGATCACGTCCACAAGTTGGTTGCCCCCTTTGCCACGCACCTTGTCCGGTTCAACCACTTCGTATGCTTGCCAGAGGCGGCCCAACGTCTCGGGAT
>CAZBWM010000102.1:0-22694 GCA_964495375.1 uncultured Planctomycetaceae bacterium
GGCGTTTCTGTCGCGCTGCGCCGCCGGTGGGGCGGGGCTGGCCGCCGCCACGCTCCACCAGCGATTGGCGCTGGCCGCCGCACTCGAGGGGGGCGGGCCGCTGGCGCCGCGGGGCGGGCATTTTGCCGCCCGGGCCGAGCGGTTGATCTTCGTGTTCTTGACGGGCGGTTTTTCGCACGTCGATACGTTCGACTACAAACCACAACTAGCCGCCGACAACGAGAAGCTGGTCTCGGCGGTCAACCTGCGCGAAACCAGCACGCAGCCCTTGATGGCGTCCCCCTTCAAATTCACGCAGCGCGGCCAGTCGGGGCTGTGGATCAGCGAACTGTTCCTCAAGCTGGGGGAGCGGGCCGACGATTTGTGCGTCGTCCGCAGCCTACACACCGACATCGTCGAGCACTTTCAGGCGACTTTGGCGATGCACACGGGGAGCGCGACGGTGGCCCTGCCGAGCCTGGGCTGCTGGGTGAGCTACGCGCTGGGGACGCACAACGCGAGCTTACCATCGTACGTCGTGCTGGCCGAACACTTGCCTTACGCCGGCGCGCAGGTGTGGGCGAACAATTTCTTGCCGCCAGACCATCAAGGCGTGCGGGTGGTGCCTGGGGACGAACCGGTGGCCGACTTGCACTCGCCGGCCCGTTCGAGCACCTTGGCCGAATTGGAAGCGGTGATGCTGCGCACGCTCAACGAGCGCCACGCGGCGGCCCGGCCGGAGGATGCCAACCTGCCTGCGCGCGACAACAGCTTTACGATCGCGCGCGGGCTGATGCGTGAAGCGCCCGAGGCGTTTGACGCGGCGCGCGAAAGCACCACCACGCTGGCGAACTACGGCATCGAACCGGGAGACAATCGCTCGTTCGCCTGGCAGTGCTTGATGGCGCGGCGCCTGGCCGAGCGCGGCGTGCGCGTGGTCGAGCTGATCGACACCGGCTCGCACGACAATTGGGACGCCCACGGCGACATGCAGGCCCATCGCCCCAAGGCGCAGCGGGTGGATCGACCGCTGGCGGCGATGCTCGCCGATCTCAAATCACGCGGCATGCTCGACAGCACACTGGTGGTGATTTGCACCGAGTTCGGCCGCACCCCCTGGACCGACGCCAAGGGGACGAAAGGGCGCAATCATTTTGCGAAGGCGTTTTCGTCGCTGTTGGCCGGCGGCGGTATCCGCGGCGGAATGACTTATGGTGAGACGAACGAGCATGGCACGGAGATCGCTGCGGACCCTTGCCACGTGCATGACTTCCAGGCGACGATCTTGCACGCGCTGGGGCTCGATCACGAGCGTTTGACGTATCGCTTCGCCGGGCGTGACTTCCGCCTGACCGACGTCGACGGGCACGTGCTGCAACGCGTGTTCAGCTAAGCTCGACAGCTTCGCGCTAATTTACAGCGACGATTTCGCGGCACTATTTCGTAACACTATTTCGCAGCATTGTCGCGCACGTCGTAGCACCACAGCGCGCCGAGATCTCGCAGGTAGAGCCGGCCATCGGCGACCACGGGGTAGGTCCAGGCCTTACTCTGTCCATGCTCGGGCACTTCGGGGGGAGTGAAGCGGCCGAGCTCGCGGTAAGCCTCGGGCGTGGCTTCGATCAGGGCCACGTCTCCCTCTTTCTCGCCGTGCAGGTAGATGCAGCCATCGGCATAGCAGACACCGCCTGGCGCGATGCTGCGGTCTTGCCACTTGAGCGCGCCGGTGGCGAACTCCACGCAGAGCAGCCCCTGGCTGTTGCTGCCGTAGAGGTATTCGCCGACCTTGACCGCGCCGCCGATGCTCGTCGGCAGTGTTTTGGCGAAGTAGACCTCCTGGGCTTCGAGCGTGGAGCCGTTGCTCACCAACCGCGCGAGCCCGCCGCCCGAGCGCGTGGCGCCGCTATAGACCAGGTCAGCGTCGACGATTGGCGTCGGGATGTTCGCGGGGCTCCCTTCGGCGGTCTTGGTGTAGCGCCAAAGGAGCTTACCGGTACTGGCATCGAGCCCGACGAGCCCCTTCTGCAAGAACTGCACGTATTGCTTGACGCCGCCGAAGTTGGCCACGACGGCCGATGCGTAGGCCGCTTCATCGGCTTCAGGCAGGGCTGACTGCCAGAGAACCTCGCCCGAGGTTTTATCGAGCGCGACGACCGTGGCCGTGGCTCCGCCGGGGCAAACGATCAGCGCGTCGCCATCGACGAGTGGCGACTCGCTGTAAGCCCAAGCCCCTGGCACACCGCCGAAATCGGTGCGGAGGCTTTTCTTCCAGAGTACCTGACCGGTGCCGGCGTCGAGGGCGGCGAGGTCGCCGTCGGAGCCAAGCGCGAAGACGCGCTGGCCATCGACCGTCGGTGTGCTGCGCGAGCCAGGATATTGCGGGCCGCGGTTGGCCCCCACTTTGCCGATCGTAGTACTCCAGAGGGTGCTGCCGTCGGCGGCCGAGAGGGCGCGCACGTACTCGTTTTCAACGCCGGCGTTGCTGATGACGTAAATGCGGTCGGTGGCCACGGCCGGAGTCGAGTAACCATCGCCCAAGTCCTTGATCTGCCAGACGAGCTTTGGCCCCTCGGCGGGCCACTTTTTGAGGAGACCGGTTTCTTGCGAGATGCCGGAGCGCCCGGGGCCGCGCCACTGTGGCCAGTCGGCGGCGCGCGTGGGCGCGAGGATTCCAAGAAGCGCAACGCACCCGAGCGACAATGCTGCTAACCGCATTCAATTCTTCCTTGTTTTCGCCGGATGTTGTTTCCGAAGGGAGTTGTCTCCGCCGGATGGGGCGAGGCCGTAACCGCCGCGTTCCTTGACCCGGGGCGACAACCATCTACCGCGACTGAACCCTCGACTACTCCTCAACGGGTAGCACGAGCGCCGTGGGGTGCTCGGCATCGTGGTAGATGGTGTTGCGGGCGACGCGCGGCGGCTTGTCGTTCTTGCCGGGCGCTTCACCCGTGTTGGGGTTGACCTCGAAACGGGGATGATTGCTCGACGTGATGTGTACGGCGATGCGGTGCCCGGCCTCGAACAGTTGGGAGGTGCTCCCCAGCACGACCGTCATGCGCGTGGGCTCACCCGGCTTCATCATTTTGACGTCAGCCGGCCGATGCCCTGCGCGGTAGCGGGCGCGCAGCGGCTGATCGAGGATCAGGGCCTCGTAACCGTCGGGATAGACGTCGACGAGCTTGACGCAGAAATCGGTATCGGGCCCGTCAGTCGCGGCGAACAAGTCGAGCGTGACGCGGCCGCCGATCTTGACGTCCTTCTCGAGCACTGGCGTCTGGAAACGCAAGTAGTCGGGACGATTACCGACTTCACGCTGATCGAGCGGGCCGATTGGCAAGGTGAGGTTTGCGCCGCCGACGGTCGTCACAGGATTTTTCGGATCGAAGTCGTAGCTGGTCGACGACTCGCTGATCGCCGGGGCCGTGGTCGACAGCTCATTTTGTCCGGCCAGGTAGTAGCGAGTTTCGGTCGCCTCGGGGGGCCAGTTGTCGGCCGTTTGCCAGCCGTTTTTCTTGGAAAAGGCTTTCTTGCGGGCCGAGGCCATTTGATAAAACTTCACGGGCGGTTCGCGATCGATACCGTTGTCTTCACCCTTGAGGTAGTGGGCGAACCAGCGGGTTTCGTCCCCCATCGAGTTCAAGAGCCCGCCACCGGCTTCGTACTTGAGTTCCCCTTTAAGGCTGCCGTGGCCAAACGGGCCCATGACGAGTTTCTGCTTGCCGCGAGCGCCGGGCGCGCCGTGATTGTGCAAGTAGCAGAAGTTGCCCTGCGTGCCAACGGCGAAGATGTCGTACCAACCGCCGACGTGAAAGATCGGGATCTGAATCTTGTCGCGATGGGCGGCGATATCCTGGGCGAGTTCGAGCTTGGTGTCGCTCAGGGCCGCGCGGCGCAGGGGAATCTGGTCTTCGGCCTTTTGCCCACGCAGCCAGCCGGTGGTGTCGGCTTCCTTGAACACGCCGCCGATGAACGTGGCTTCGGTCCAGAAGCTCTCAGGCGCGACGATCACGAAGGCGCACTTTAGCGCCGGGTGTTGCGAGATGGCGGCCAATAGCGAGGTGATGCCCATGGCCGAGGCGCCTGACATGCCGACTTTGCCATTGCACCAGGGCTGCTTCGAAATCCACTCGAGCGTGTCGTAACCGTCGTCGCGATCAGTCTCAAAGGTCTTGTACTCGCCTTCGGACTTGAAGCGGCCGCGGCAATCTTGCACGACGTATGCGTAACCATCCTTCACGTAGCGCTCGCCGACGAGCGACAGCCCCTCGTCCTTTCCATAGGGAGTGCGAGTGAGCACGACCGGAAACGGACCTTCGCCCGGCGGCAGCGTGATGTTCGTGGCCAACTTGACGCCATCGCGCATGGGGACCATTTCCTCGCGCTTGGCGGCCGAAGCGATGCTGGCCGACAAGGTGCCGACGACCAGGGCCAAGACGAGCGAACTGGCGAGCGGCCGCCGTGGCGACCCGTGCAGAAGACGCATGAACGATTCTCCCGGTGAATGAACGATTTGACGATGCGCCGTGCCAGAATCGGCGAGTGTGACGATTTGCGGCGGACGGCGCGTGGGGAGCGCTGGGGCACCCTCCCGACAGCCCGGACGCCAATCTGGATATGGTAACCGGTCGCGCGTGGCGCAGCAAAAGGCCGGCGAATTGGCGGCGCCCGTGAGCTTGACGCAATTTCAATGCTCACGCGCCGCGAGGACCAAAACACACCGTGGCACGGCCATCCTGGCCGTATTTTCTGCATCCGCATGGGCTGGAAGCCCATGCCACGAACGCTTTTTCAGTCGGATGCGCTATGGCTCTATGGCTTCGAGCGCGGCCGCTAGCACCTTGGTCGCCTGGTCGTGCAGTTCTTCGAGGTGCGCTTGCGAGTAGGCGTCTTTGGCGAGCGCGTTGTTGGCCAGTGCCGCCGCGATGCGGTGCCGACTGCTGGAACGCCAGGTCAGTCACTTCAATCGAGGCATCGACCGTCAGGTTCTTCAGGAGAGCAACCTTGCTGGTTGTTGTCACCGTTACGGTCTCGGACACGAGCGGCACGATGTCTCCAGCCAGCAAATCCAAATACAAATTGCTGATGTTGGTGAGGTGACCGCCGACAATCTCCATCGTGGGGCTACGCGAGTCATCACTTAACGGAGTGCCTGTGAACGGGTAGGGACCGCCTAACGACGTCGCCCCGTGTTCAAGCGGCGGCGTTGTGGAAAAGGCCTCACCCACTTTGGAGACTGGATTGAGCACCGTTCCGTCGAGCGTGGCAAACAGATTCGTTGTCAGGTCGACGGTCGCAGCGAACGTCTGCTCGGGCCCCGAAAAACTCAGCGGTACCGTAACCGCGAGCGCCGCCCGGCTCGAAATCAAAACCACCAGCACGATCGAGCCGACGATTCTCAATTTCTGCAGCACGGCAAAGCTCCCCTGGGAAACGAACTGCGAGCGGCACAGCGAGTACGATTCAACTGCCGGGTAGGCGCTCAACGGGCGACTATTTCTGTCGAAGCCTGCGAAAGGCGGCGCAGCTCGACAGCACGGTCAGCCCGACAAACAGCAAGGTCACGCTGCCTGGCTCGGGCACGATGATGCCCGATTGCTCCATATGAAAGCGAACGTCGTAGCCGGTCGTCAGTCCGAGATTGACCAGCGCGGAGATCGTCAGAGCGAGTGGCGTATCGGCCGAGAATTCGAAATCCTCCGGCTGCCCCGTCGTGCTGAAGAGCACGAACTCGTAGTGGCCGTCTCCGTCGAATTCCACGCGCGTATTGCCTGGCGTCCCGCTGACCTTGTAGGTGCCGGTTAGCAGGATGGATGTCTTACCGACGCCGTCTCCCGAGAAGACAAAGGGGATGGTGATCAGGCCCGCCAGCACGCCCTGGAAGTTTTCGTAGGTTGCGATGGCGCGCCCTGGGATGGCAAAGGTGCCGGTGCCCGGACCCGTGGGGACGAAGCTACCGGTTCCGGTTTGTTCGAATGCGATATCGGTGATATCGGCCGAGGCGTCGACGGTTAGGTTTTTGAGGAGCGCGACGTTGCTATTCGTGGTGACGTTGATGGTACCAATCTCGAGCGGCACGGAACCTCCGTCGAAGAGATCGACATAGAGGTTGCTGAACTTCGTCACGTGGTTGTCGACGATCTCCATCGTCGGGTTGCGCGAAGCATCGCTCGTGCCGCCGCCGGTGAAAGGGACAGGACCCGTCTTGCTATTGGTGACGTGCGAGAAGGGTGGCGTGGTGGCGAAATCCTCAACCGTTTTGGAGAGCGGGTTGAAGACCTTTCCCGAGCCCGTGGCGAACAGGCTGCCTGTCAGGTCAAACGTCGCATCGAAATCTTGCTCGGGCCCCGAGAAACTCAGCGGCACGGTGACGGCCCGCGCCCGTTGGCTCGAGATGGAGATCACGAGCGCGACCAGGCAAAACAATTTCAGATGACGCAGCATTGGCATGGCTCCCCTGTGAATAACGAGCGAGGAAGAACATGCGCGAGCGGACGACAAAGGGTCGAACGAGCCGCTCAACAGCGCGGAAGGGGCCAAAGCAGAAATGCCCTGGATTGCTCGGAGCGGCAGACCGCAGCCAGGCAGCGCTAAGGAAATGTTGCGCTTCCGGCTACCGTGCAGGTGTCAACGATTCGTCGCACACCCGAGCATTAGCGACCCCTGGAAGATTATCGAGCGGAAGTCGATGGTGACGAGCGCCGCCAGCGACCCAAAAACTTCTCCAAGCGTAGTGCCACGCGTTAGCCGAGTCAACAAAGTTTGGCGAATGGGTAGTGGGTCACTTTGAAAATGTTGGAGTACACACCGTGGCACACGGAATTCAAAGTGCCCCACTGGCGACGATTGACCGGTGTGGCGCGCGACTCACCGGATCTTAGGGCAGCTACGAGTGCCGTTCGGCTGTCACTCCACCTCGCACTCGGCCAGAATCTTGCGATAAGCCTCGCGGGCGACGTCGTAGGCGGCTTTGGCCGCTTCCTGTTCTGGCCGGCGCGTTTGCGGCATTTTCTTTTTCCAGCAGACGTCGACGGCGTCCAAACACCACTGGGCGCTGCGTTTGCTCGCTCGAATCGGCTTGCCATCCACTTCGACGAACACCGGGTTGGTGTGGCTCGTCGGGAAGATGCGAACCGCCACCCAACTCGAGCGCTCGGGCTGATAGTCGAACTTCACTTCCTGCACGCTGCCATCGGCCGGGACTTCCTTGCGCTCGACAGCCATGCCGTTGACGACTAGTTCGACCGGCACGTTGCGCGTGTCCCCGATGCGAGCGCGCTCGACATGCCAGTACGGCTTCTGATCGAGACCTGCGCGACGAATTTCATCGCGTGGTTTCTCGTCGAGCAGCGCGGCAACGTTAACGCTCACCGCCAAAGGCTCGCCTGACTTGATGGCTAACGCGCTGGGGCGTCCCGCATCGCCCGGTTCGCCGACGCCCAGCCCGTTCACTTTGAAGTCGAACAGATGCGAGAGCCCGTCGCTGCAGTAGCTGCGACCATCACGGATGCCGGCCACCCAGTCGTCGTAGTTGAGCTCGTCGGGCTTGTTGAGCTTTACATATGCCCGGCCGAGGCCGATCCGCTCGCCGTAAATGCAGGGGAAGTCGGTCTCGCCGCTGATGCGGCACGTATAACCGCAATTGAGCGTGTGATACCAGATGCTCAGCTCCCAGACGACGCAGGTATCGACCGCCGAGATGAAATCGCAAGCGCCATGGACGACGTCCACGATGTACTCATTGGCGCCGATGCCATCAAACGGCGGCATCTCAAAGCTGGGGAACGACATATCCTTGACGTTCAGCCCGTGCCCACTGTGCGAGAAGCCGACGACGCCTCCTTGCTGCTTGCCCCACTGCAAGACGGGCAGATCCCAGCTTGGCCATTCTTCGATGCGCGAGGTGCCAGGGTAGTCGTCTTCGGTGAGCCGCAGCAGGCACAAGTGCCCGGCGTGTGAGCTGGGGAAGCCCGACACTTCGACGTCGTAGCGCATCAAGTTTTGCGGCGTGGAAAGGCGGTGCACCTTGCCATCAAAGTACTGCTTCTGGTGATACCAGCACGGGCCCCAGGAGAGGACGCAACCGACGTTCAAGTCTTCGCCGAGGATGTGCCGCATCATGTCGACCGGCTGAACTCCTTCGGTGGGCGATTCATAATGCGCGCAGCCCGCGGCGTGTACGTGATGATCGCCCGAGTACCAGCCATAGTCGGCCAGCTTGATCCAGCGCGACAAGCGGAACGAATCCTTATGCGACACCGTGCCGGCAGGAACGACCAGCTCGCGATGCTGAATGCGATACTCGGGGCCGCGCGTGAAGGTCACGTCGTACTTACCCGGTGGCAGGCTGACGCTTTCGCCCGAGTGCCGATAGACCTGATCGTGAAAGAAAAAGTCGGGGGCCAGGCGGCGCGACTTCGAGGGATAGATGCGTCTTTTGCTATCACGGAAGACGAACTGCCCGGTGGTCGGTGTACCGTCGTCGTCGATGACTTCGAGCACCACCTCGACGGCTGGCTCGCAGTCGAACAGCAAGTTCAACTCGTTGCGAAAGCCGAGGTCTTGGGTCCCCTGGCCGACATCGAACATCAGCTTGGCCTCGCGCTTGCCGACGTCGCGGCTATAGAGCTCAATGATGCGATATTCGATCTTCAACCCGGAGAGCGCCTTCTCCAGTGGCTGGTTGTTGGATAGTTGCACGTCGAGCCAGCGGTCGGGCACGTCGGTCGGCTTGATGGTGCGTTCGGGTTCTGCCTTGCCTGTCGAGCCCTTGTAGAGTGGCGCCGCGTTGGGGCTGCTGACTTTGAGCTCGGCCGTGACTCCCCCTTCGTTGATCACCTTGACCAGAAAGACGCGCCAACCTTGCTGGATGAGCTTGCGCGGAGCGGGGCCGGGCGCGCCCTTCACGCGACTCTCGGGGTTGATCGTCACCAGCGCCAGGCACAACGGATCGAGCACTGCCTGCACCTGCTCGACGGCTTCGCTGGCATTGGGATTGGCGAGGGCCGCGTCGAGCGCAGCTTTTTGCGTGGCTTCGAGCGGCGCGCCGACGAGCTCGAGCGCTTGGGCGACCCGTTTGACCTGCGCCGCAAGAGGTTGCCATTCGACGTCGGTCGGGCGGGGGAGTGGCGCGTCGTCGGCCTGGGCCGTCGTCGATCCGAGCAGGAACAATGCCACGATGAGCAATGCGCGCAAGAAATCCAGCCGCATCAAAGTATCCTCCGCCAGGAAAAGTGCGAAAACGACCCGCGAGCGGCCACGACCGATTCAAGCCAGGCGCGGGGCGCGCCCATCATCGCCGACCGAAAGCCGCCAACGCAAGCGGCAGCCGGAAAATCGCGCGGATCAGGACTGGCGAACTTTTTCTTGCCCGCGCGGGAGGTGCCGCGTGGCGCCGCGCGTGTCGACGACCAGCCGCGCATGATCGACGATGAACTGCCAGTCGTACTGCGAGTGGTCGGTCACCACGAGCACGCAATCTTGCGCGGCCAGCAATTCGGCCGAGAGAGACTGGCTCTCCAAGGGGGGCGGGCTGTGATGCCGCATTGAAGGAAGCCGCGGAATGAAGGGATCGTTGTAGCTGAGCACGGCACCGCGCTCGGCCAGCAGCTCTAACAGCACGAAGGCCGGGCTCTCGCGCGGGTCGTCGACGTCGCGCTTGTAGGCGACCCCCAGCAGGCAGATTTTGCTGCCGGACAATGAGCGGCCCGTTTCGGCAAGCGCCTGGGCCACGCGCTCGACCACATACAAGGGCATTTCGGTGTTGATTTCACCGGCCAATTCGACAAAGCGACTGCTGGCGCCATGCTGCCGGGCAATCCAGCTCAAATAGAACGGATCGATCGGGATACAGTGCCCACCCAACCCCGGGCCTGGGTAGAAAGCTTGAAAGCCGAACGGCTTGGTTCGCGCCGCGTCGATCACTTCCCAGACGTCGAGCCCCAGTGAAGCGAACACTACCTTGAGCTCGTTGACCAGCGCGATGTTGACAGCGCGGTAGGTGTTCTCCAACAGTTTGCAGGCTTCGGCGACCTCGAGCGACGAGACCGGCACTACCTGTGGGATGGCCGCGCGATAGAACGCCGTGGCCGCGGCCAGGCTCGCCGGCCCATGCCCCGACACGACCTTGGGGATATTCTCCGCGCGATGCGTGGGATTGCCGGGGTCTTCACGCTCGGGGCTATAAGCGAGCAAGAAATCGCGTTCGACGACGAGCCCACCCGCGGACAGGGTTGGCAAAACTACCTTGCGAGTTGTGCCTGGGTACGTGGTGCTTTCGAGCACAACCAGTTGACCGGGGCGAAGCGCCGCCCCGATTTGCTGGCTCGTGCGCTCGACGAACGAGAGGTCGGGATCGCGGTTGTCGGCCAGCGGAGTCGGCACGCAGATCAAAAGCACGTCGGGTTCGGCCAGGCGGCGGGCGTCGGCCGTTGGCTCGAATTGCCCGCTCTCGATGGCCTCGGCGATCCAGGTTGCCGGAATATGCCCGATGTAGCTTTCGCCGGCCAGTAAGCGGGCGACTTTCGCTTCGTCGACATCGAAGCCCAGCGTGCGGAAGCCAGCGGCCGCGAACAGCCGGACGAGTGGCAAACCGACGTAACCCAATCCCAGCACACCCACCCGCGCTTGCCGCGAATGGATCAGTTGCAGGAGCATATCGAGCATGCGAGTCGCACGGAGCCGAGAGGGAACGAACAGCAGCATGGCCTGCGCAGCCGATGGGCGCAGTCGGCAGAATCCACCTTAACTCAAGGCGTCAGCGGAGGCGAATCGCGCTTAGCGGGTCGCCGGCGACGCCGGACGCAAAGGCCGCGTCGCTTTCGCGGTGCTGCCCGCACTTCCCAGATTATGCAACCAAATCAAGACCGGCGTGGCGATAAACACGGTGCTGTAGGTACCGGCGAGCACGCCCACGAGCAAGGCGAAGGCGAAGCCGTGGATGCCCTGGCCGCCCCAGATGTACAGAATCAACACGGTCATGAAGACTGTCAACGAGGTGAGGATCGTGCGCGACAAGGTTTGGTTGAGGGCTTTGTTGACGAGTTCGGGCGACAGGTCGGGACTCTTACCGCGCATTTCACGGATGCGGTCGAAAATCACGATCGTGTCGTTCAGCGAGAATCCGATCAGCGTGAGGAACGCCGCCACGATTGCCAAGTCGATCTTGAACGGATCGATCTGCAGGAAGCCCAGGTAGGGCGCAACGTAAGAGCTGAGCGCTAGTGCCCCCAGCGTGATCAGCACGTCGTGCAAGAGCGCGACGACCGCGGAAATGCCGAACATCACCTTATCGAAGCGGAACCAGATGTAGGCAATGATCATCACCAGACTGGCGCCGAGCGCCAGAATTGCGTTCTGCCGGGTGCTGCCTGCCACCTTGGGACCGAACGACGTGACCGAGGGAAAGTAGGGGGCCGAACTCAAGTCGCCGGCGATCTTTTCGAGTACAGGCCGCATACGATCGGGGGGGACGGTCGTCCGCAGCTCCCACTCCTCGCTGCGACCGCTCGTCGATCGATTGGCTTTGAGGTTGTACAGCTCCAGGGCGGCGTCTTTGTCGTCGGTGCCGGCCAGGCCTTCCAGAATGCTCTCGCGCACGCTCTCGTAGCCCATCGGATCGGAGTAGACGAGCTTGGTCACGGTGCCACCAACAAACGGATCGGCAGCCGGACCGACGGGCACGGCGGCGGCAGGCGCTGGCGGTTGGTTACCGGGACCGAAGGGCATCTTCCCAGGGAGCGCTGGTCCTTGTTCCGGTCGCCTTGCCGGAGGTGCCGGCGGGGAGGTCGCGGGAGGGGCGGGGTCCGTCGCGGCATCAGCGGCTGGCGCAGCGGGAGCCGGCTCGCCAGGGGCCGGTTCTGTGGCCGCGGGATTTTCAGTCGCGGGAGTCTCAGCGGCTGGCGCTGCGGGCGCCGGCGTTTCCGTTGCAGGCGTTTCGGGCGCTGCCGCCGGGGCGGCATCGGTTGTTGTCGCCGGCGCGGCGTCGGTTGTCGTCGCCGGCGCGGCCGGGGCTGGCGGATCCGCCTGGGCGAGTGCGACACTCAAGGTCCTGGGCGCCGCAACGTGGGAGGAGCGATCGACCCAATGCGCTGCCAGCCACTCGGCGTCGGCATCGCCCGGCTCCGACTCCGCATCAATCTGCGCGGAGCTGTTCGGAGGCACCGGGGAGCTGGGGGCCGCTTCGGTTGTCGGCGCTTCGGTGGCCGGTGTTTCCGTAGGCGGCGCTTCCGTCGCGGGCTCAGCAGGAGCGGTCTCGGCGGGAGGAGTCTCGCTCGAAGTTGCCGGAGTGGCGCCCTCAGGAGTTGTGGTCTCGGGAGTGGTTGCCGGAGGTGTCGTCGCCGGGGCAGACTCGACGGCCGGCAAGGCCGCCTCGATTTGCTGCAAGTCGGTGATGGCCAGTTGCTGGTGAGCGAGTTTGTCGCCAAACAGCTCGTTTAGGCGCTTCTCGACAGCATCCTGATCGTCGTTCGAGGTGTTGATCTGGATTCGCGCCCCCTTGGGCTCGCCGGTGAGATTGATGTAGTTCACCGAGATATCAGGGAGCACCTCGCGATCTTTCTCCACCATATCGCGCACCGCGGCGATATCTTGTGGCTCGTTGAACTTCATCGTCACCTGCGTGCCGCTCGTGAAATCGATATTCAGCAGGTTGTTGCCGCGAGCGACGACCGCCACCATGCCGATGGCGATCACCACCAATGAAGCCGCGATTGCCGGCTTGGCCATCCCGATGAAATCGATGTTTGTCGCCTTCACGATCTGCATGAAGTGGAGGCTCTTGATCCAGCCACGCCGCTCGGCGATGTCGAACACGACGCGCGAACAGAACGTGGCCGTGAACATGCTCAGCACCAGGCCGATGAACAGCGTGATCGCGAAGCCCTTCACTTCAGTGGAACCGATCCAGTAGAGCACTAAAGCCGTGAGGATGGTCGTGACGTTCGAATCGATGATGGTGCTCATCGCGCGACTGTAGCCATTGCGAATCGCCATGCGAAGCGCGGCGCCGCGGGCCAATTCCTCGCGAATGCGTTCGTAGATCAGCACGTTAGCGTCAACCGCCATACCGACGGTGAGCACCAGGCCCGCCAAGCCCGGCAAGGTAAAGGCCGCTTGGATGACAATCATGACCGCGAGTGTCAGCAGCACGTTGAGTGTCAGCGCGAAGCAGGCCACGAGCCCGGCAAAGCGGTAATAAATGATCATGAAAATAACCACGGCTAACACCGAGACACCCATCGCCAGCTCGCCCTTGCGGATGGTGTCGGGGCCGAGCGTGGCATCGATCAACTGACGCGAGGCGGGCTCTTCGCCCAGGCGCGCACCGAGATCGCCGGCCAAAAGCACGGCGGCCAGATCGTTCATCTGCTCCTTGGTGAAATCGCCTTGGATGATGCCTTGCGAGGTAATGGTGTCGTTGATCGTCGGCGCCGAATAGAGCTTGCCATCGAGCACGATCGCGAGGTGACGCTTGCCATTGGCCGTCGGCAGGTTGTCCCCGGTCAAGCGGCCGAATAGCCGAGCGCCGTTAGTGTCAAAGCTGAAGTGAACGGCGTTGCGACCCATTTCGTCGATACCCGGACGCACCGCGGTCAGGTACGCGCCCGTGACGGCCCGCTCTGGGTCTTCATCGACGACCGTGAGAATCTCGAGTTGTCCCTGCAGGTTCTCGCGGAACACGAACGTCTTCGTGTCGCTCGCCAGACTCTTCACCGCTTCGGGCCCCATTGGCGTCCAGCGGCCGATCACGCGCCCCTGCGAGTCCTTGACTTCGACCGCGGGTTTGGCGGCTAATTCGCGAATGCGGTCGTGGCGCGAGTCATTCTGATCCACGAGTATGCGGAACTCGAGCGTGCCGGCTCGGCTGATCTTCTGCTCCACGCGCTTGGCGTCTTGCGGATCGGCCGCGTTGGGCACAATGATCTCGATTTGCTTTTCGCCGAACGGGCGCACCGAGATTTCGCTCACGCCACCGGGATTGATGCGCCGCGCGATGGTGGTGACCAGGCGATCCATGTCGATAACCGAAGTTTCGGCGCCTGGCTTGGGGTAGACGTCGTAAACCAAGTTGGTACCGCCGCTGAGATCGGGACCGAATTTTGGCGGCCAGCGCAAGGTGACAATCGCCGTCCCAGCGCAAATGCAAAACAGCACCAGGCCAATCTTCCAACCGAACTCAGGCATGCGCCAGAGATTGGCCAACCAGGTTCCGACGACCCAGGGCAGCACCATTACGGCCAGGGCGATGATCAACATCACGACGTTCGACATAGCTCACTGCTTCCCGCGTCGGCAGACGCTGTTATCTGTGCGGAATCAAGGCGACCTGGGGCGGCGACACGGCCCGGCAACCAGGCCCTGCCACGGCTTAGCGTGGCAACGCTAAGGAGCCAAGGTCACCGGCTTGTTGTCGGCGGTTTCGGCCCCGAGCACGCGCGACACGGCGCTGACGGTGACCTTCAGCTTGGTCGTATCATCGACCTTGATCGTCACTTCGTCGGCCTCCTTGCGCACGCTGGTAACCGTGCCATAGATGCCGCCGATGGTGACGACGCGGTCGTTCTTTTTCAGGTTGTCGAGCATGGTCTGGCGGACCTTCTGCTCCTTGCGCTGCGGGCGGATCAACAACACGTAAAACAACAAGAACATGGCGACCAGCATCGGGGCCATGCTCATCAGCGGCGACGTCGCGTTGGGGGCCGCGCCACCCGCAGGCGCGGCGCCTCCGGCTGGCGCCACCTGGGCGAGCACAAGCACCTGTCGCAAGGAGGTTTCAAGCCACGGCAACAAACGATTTCTCCCCGCATGGCGACCGACAAATTCGACCGCTGAAAGGCAATCAAGACCAAACTTAAGCCGGTATCTTAAAGCGTCTTGCGCAGGCCGACAAGGGCAGCGGAACCCGCTGCAAGAACGTAAGTGCCCGACTTGCCGTCGCCGCTCCCCTGCGGCAGTTGCTTTTACCCCGTCTCGGGGTTTTCGGGGCGTTCTCCGTGTGTCCACCCGGCCAGCTTGTTCGCCCGGTAGGCCGCAAACGATCCGCGTTCGATCGCCTCGCGCGCGCCGCGCATCAATCGCTGATAATACGTCAAGTTGTGGATCGACAGCAGAATCGGGCCAAGCATCTCGCCAGCCATGAACAGGTGTCGCAGGTAGCCCCGGCTGTGCTGACAGGCCGCACAAGAGCAGTCGGCTTCCAGTGGACGAGGGTCGCGCTGGTGCCGGGCATTGCGCAGACGTAGCGTACCAGCATCGGTAAAGGCCA
Source organism: uncultured Planctomycetaceae bacterium (assembly GCA_964495375.1). Taxonomy (GTDB): domain Bacteria; phylum Planctomycetota; class Planctomycetia; order Pirellulales; family JAEUIK01; genus JAIESQ01. The sequence goes on from CAZBWM010000102.1 coordinate 15,242, forward strand.
ACGCATTGCGGCCGTTGCGGGTTGGCATCACGCAATCGAACAAGTCGATGCCGCGCGCGACCGATTCGAGCAAATCGATTGGCCGGCCAACGCCCATCAGGTAGCGCGGTCGATCGGCGGGGAGCACCGGCACCGTGACGTCGAGCATGCGACACATCTCGGCGTGCGATTCGCCGACACTTAGCCCGCCCACCGCATAGCCGGGAAAGCCCAGCGCCACGAGTTGCTCGGCACAGCGGACGCGGAGATCGGCTTCGAGCCCACCCTGCACGATGCCGAAGAGGGCCTGGTCCGTTCGTGTGGCGGCGGCGAGCGAGCGCTGGGCCCAGCGCACCGTGCGCTCGCAGGCGTCGGCGATCGCGGCCCGCTCGGCCGGCAGCCCCAGCACGTGGTCGAGCACCATCGCGACGTCGCTGCCTAGTAGCTCTTGAATTTCGATGGCCCGCTCGGGAGACAGTTCCATTGCGTGGCCATCGATGTGCGAGCGGAAGACGGCCCCTTGCTCGCTGACGCGCGTCATCTGCGCCAGGCTAAAGAGTTGAAAGCCGCCACTATCGGTCAGGATCGGCCCGTCCCAGCCCATGAAGCCGTGTAATCCGCCGAGTTCGGCGACCACTTCGGGGCCGGGGCGCAGCGCCAGGTGATAGGTGTTGCCCAGCACCATTTGCGCTCCGGTCGCGCGCAGTTGTTCGATCGTTAGTCCTTTGACGGTCGCTTGCGTACCGACCGGCATAAAGCCTGGCGTGTCGACTTCGCCACGTGGGGTCTGGAACCGCCCACGCCGCGCAGCGGTCTCTGCGTCGACGGCCAGCAACGAGTAGGAAAATCTCGAGTCGGACACTGGCAGTCTGTGCAACCAGGGGGGTATTCGGGCCGAACTCATGAGGCTGTGCAATATCTTGGTAGGATTACCCGTTTGCCGCTAGGGGATGCTCCGCGCATGCCACCCACTGAAGTTCCACCGCTGCCAGACGACTTGCCTCCCCTGGGCGATTCGGAGCGTGGCGAGCCGCCCCTTGCGCGGCGCGGCGGCTGGATCACCCGCTCGCTAGTCGGCATCTTGCTGGCGACCTTTTTTTCTGACGTCAGCCACGAAATGGCAACCGCGGTGCTGCCGATGTACGTGTCGAGCCTGGGCCTGGCGCGTCCGGCCGCGGCGCTGGGGATCATTGAGGGTGTCGCCGATCTCCTGGTCAGCCTGTCGAAGCTCGCCGGGGGCTTCGTCGGGCATCACGTCGCGCGCAAACGCCCGCTAGCCGCGCTTGGTTACCTGGTGACTACACTGGCGACGGCCTCGATGGGACTTGCGCGAGGGCTTGTCGCGCTTGTTTCTCTGCGCACCGTGGCCTGGTCCGCACGTGGGTTTCGCTCGCCACTGCGCGACTTTCTCCTGGCCGACGCCGTCGAGTCAACCCACTTCGGCCGCGCGTACGGACTGGAACGAGCTGGCGATATGCTGGGGGCGGTCACGGGTCCCTTAATCGCGCTGGCGCTCCTGCAAGGCGGGCTCGGTTTTCAAAAGTTGCTGCTGATCACACTCGTGCCGGGCATCGGAGCAGCGGCGGCCCTCTATCTGCTCGTCCGGGAACGCTCGACAACGACCGCTACTCAACTGTCTCACCGCAAGGTTGAACCGGCCGCGGCTGCGCACGCCCCCACCGCTAAACTGCCGCGCGCCTTTTGGTTGCTGCTAGGGGGTGTCGTGCTCTTCGGTCTAGGAGATTTCTCGCGCACGTTTCTGGTGCTGCTGATCGATCGGGCCGCTTCCCCAGCGGGCGGTATCTCTGCGACGGAGGTGGGCGGGGAAGGAATTAGCGCTGCCCAGATCGCGATTTTGCTCTACGCGGTGCACAACCTCGTCAGTGCCGCGGCCGCGTACCCGGTTGGCCATCTGGGAGATCGCTGGTCCAAGGTCAACCTGCTAATCGGCGGTTACTGTCTGGGGGTTGCTACGAATCTGTTGTTTGCGCTCTTTTACGGTTCGCTGGCCGGACTGTGCGTGGCGGTGCTGCTGTCAGGCGTGTACATCGCAGTCGAAGAAACGCTCGAGAAGGCAGTCGTGGCCGAGTTGTTGCCGCGCGAAGTTCGCAGCCTGGGCTTTGGCGTTTTGGCCTCGGCCAACGCAGTCGGCGACATGGTGTCGAGCCTGGGCGTGGGGTTGCTGATCGATGCCGGACGCCCCGGGCTGGCCTTCTCGTTAGCGGCGATAGCCGGCGCCAGTGGCGCAATGTGGCTGATCGTGCTCAAACTGAGCGGAAGCTGGCGCGCATGAGCGGGATCGCGCGCATGAGTAGGCTGTGAATCGCGGGGGCGAAGAGACGTAGGCCCAGCGTGAGCCAGGTTATTCCTGGATCACCTCTTTGACGAGCTGCACGAAGTGCGGCGTCTTCTGGTTGGTGGTCAACTCATTGGCCTTTTGATCGGCCTGCTTACGCTGGTTGTACTCGAAGACAGACACGCGCTTCATCGACTGGTTGAAGACTCCCCAGAACGCTTTGAGGCGCACTTCCTTGGGAGTCTTGGCGCGGCTCTTGCGTTTGGTTTCGCCGGCGGCCTTCTTCTTGGCAGTCTTGGGTTTGTCGGCCTCGGCGCGTTCGGCTGCCTCGACTTCGCGTCGCAATTCTTTGTGGCTGACAGTCTTGCGTGCCATGCGGTGCGATCTCCCTATTGCTTGCCCGAAAGGGGGGGCTTGCCGCCGTGACCGAGCCCGTACTCGCTACGAGCACAGCTACAAAGTCAGCTCGACTCTTGGCCCCCGGCGCCTCGAAGGGCGTTAATCTAGCGGATTCCGGCCGGCGGAACTAGGGAGCCTCGGCCGGTGGTAGCCGCAACCCGCTCAGGCCATGCTCGCCTGCCCGAGCACCTTGCGCAGGGCGGTCATGGCTACTTCGCCGAACTGGCGCGCCGGAATGGCCCAAATCTGAGGGTTCATGGTCTCGATGGAAACGTGCCCGTCGTATCCCAGAGCGGCGATCGAGCCGATCAAGGGCTCAAGCAGAAAGTCGCCGTCTCCCGGCAACACCCGGTCGGAGTCGGTGGCCAGTTCGCGCGGCTGGCCTGCCAGGTCGCAAAGCTGTACGTGAAACAACTTGCCGGGGGGCACGGCCCCCAGGTCTTCGAGCTTGCTCGGCCCGCAGTAATAGTGGAAGGCATCCAAGCAAAGCCCGAGCGCGGGGTGCGCGATTTCGTCAACCAAGGCGGCCGCGGTCTGCAGGTTGTTGGCGAACGTGGCGCGGCACTGGAATTCCAGGGCGATGCGCACCTCATGCTGGGCGGCACGATCGGCCGCCTGCCGCAGTGACGTTACGGCGCGCTCGAGATCGTGTTGTTCGATCGCCCCCTGTAGGTCGGCGGCCACAATGAGTGTGCCGACGCGCAACTCACGGCAGAGTGACAGTCGCCGTTCGAAGTGTTGCCAGTGTTCGCGCCGGGCATCTCCCTGACTGATGAGCAGCCCGCCTTGAAAGCTGGCCACTGGCGCGCTCATACCGGCGTCGTCGAGCAGGCGTCGTGCGTCGGCGGGCGTGTGCGACTCGAGATAGCCTTCGAGCTTGCCGAACCACAACTCGATGGCATCGCACCGGCCGGCGGCATAGTCCGTCACGTCCTTCTCGAACGGGCCAGCGAGCGAACAAACCTGGCTCAGTGCGGGCTTCATGCGGATTCGAGTGTCGCCAACGATCCGTGACGTGTGCAGTTAAATGCGGGAACCGAGCGCGAGGGCCGTGACCTTTCGGCCGACGGGAGTCTACAGGCCCATTCCCAGGTATCCGCCGGAGCGATCGAGATCGGCTTCCAATTTCTTAGCGCGTTCGATCGTACGGGCCAGGTCACCGGCAGTGATATAAGCGTCGAACTCCACTTTGACGACTTGCGGGACGGTTTCGATGAACCATTTTACAATCGGCTCTTCGAGCCAGTCGCAGGTTTCTCGCACGAGCGAGACTTCGAGATCGCACCACTCGGTCTTTTCGTCGCTGGTGTCGGTCAGGGCGGTCCCCTCGAAGCGAAACTCGATCATGCCGATCGCTTCGTCGTTCGTCAGATGAAAGGTGCAGCCGGCGTTGTACAAATAGTAGGTGTTGTGCGACCCGTGAGTTTCGATGGCGTGTTTGATTCTCTCGCACCGCGCGCGGTAGGCTGGCGAGGCATCGAGCGGAATGTCGAGCCGGCTGACCGACCGCAATGGCAGGCAATCGAACTGGATATCGACGTAACGGGCCATGAATTCGCTCTCCTGAAGACGCCCTTGGGTAGCGGCTTGCCATCCGATTTGCCGTCTGGCCGGCAGAATCGCCAGATTGGGCTGGCCATCACGTACCATCCTACCCGGCGATCGCTCGAAGCGGGACGCGAGTTTGGCCCAGGGGTATCCGAGGCAACCTCGCAGCGAACCTTCATTAGCGGCTCGCGCGGGTGACGCGTGCCGGTTCGCCAGAGCCGGGTTTGTCGACGAGTTGCCACGAGGCGGCGAGCCAACCGTCGCTGCTGCGCAGTTCGCGGATGACGAGTTCCCCCGCATCTTTCCAACGCCCCGGCAACGCGAATGGTTCGGCGCCAAGCTCCTTGCGCAAAACGTTCCCCATGCGATTCTCGCGCGTCAGCATGCTGACGAGCGCGGTCTCGGGAGTCGACATCCGGGGTCGCTTGCCGCTGATGATATCGGGAGGGAGCGCGTGGATGTCGTCGACGCGCACCGCTCGCGGGCCGGCAGGCGTTTGCTCGATGCGGTAATCGGCCCACACGACCATCGGGCTGTTGTAGGGGCGTTCTCGCTCGAATTCGTTTGACTGCGAGGTGAAGCGTTGGCCGCGAATCGTGATGCGAAACCCGTTGTCGCGAAAACGTACTTCGATCGGTCCGTTGTCGGCGAACGTAATCGACCACTTGCCCTTACGCGGGGCCGCGTCTTCGGCTTCTTCACCCTCTTCGAGATCCTCAGACGGCGGTACCGTTACGCCCGCCTCGCCCAGCTTTGATTCGACCTCTTCGGATTTCAGCGTTTGACCCGCCAGTAATCCGAAGGCCAGATTGTTGATGGCCGACTCATGCACGCGGGCCACCAGGTCTTGCGATTGCTCGATCGGCGGTGGGGGCACCGGAGCGCCGAGTTGCCGCAAACTGGCTGACATGCCGACTACTTCGATGTGCGATTCGGTCGTACGTAGCACATCGACGCGCGGGAACAGCCCGCGCGACGCGAGCGGTTGCCGGACGCTTTTCCAATACTGGGTGTTAGCGTCGGCCAATTGCTCGTCGGCGCGCTCGTCGAGCCGCACTTCGAGCTTGGCGGCCGCCCGATCGGCCGCGATCTGCTCTGCTTGCGATTTACTCTTGGCCGAACGCCGGCGGGCAACCCGTGTGACGATCCGCCCTCGCATCCGGGGCGCAGTCGACCAGACGCAAATCGTGGTCGATTCGGTGCAAGCCGTTGCGTGGGCACCTTCGGCGATCAGACCCTCGGGCGTGAACCGCAGCCGCTTATGCGCTTCGAGTGTCGTGTAACCGCGACTTGCGATGCGGGCAGAAAGCTGGGCGGCCACGGTTCGCGAACGATTGACGCCGTGGAACTCGGCATCGAAAAGCGCGCGAGTCGGATCGGCCAGTGGATGAATTTCAAGTTTGCCGATCGTATGACCAGTGCCGGAGACAGCGGCCCCCAGGATCTGCTCGCGGACCGGCTCGACGGTGTCGACCGATTCGGTCAAGCCGGCGGCAAACAACGGGGCCGAGGCCCGAATCACCACGTTGGGTTGGGCAAATCGGCGGCGCACGGTGGCGGTTAATTCCGAGGCCAAATCGCGCTCGTCGAGCCAGGCCAACGCGCTCCCCAGCGTTGTCAGGGCATCGACGTCGCCGGCCAGGGCCTTCTCCAGATTGGCGGCGACCTGGTCTAGTTGCTGCCGAAAGGCAACTTCCGAGGCCGGCTCGGCTGCCACCCGGCGCAAGGCCAGATAGCGGTCGAGGACCGCCGCGGCCGCACGGAACTGCGGCATCTCAAGCCCGCGGTGACCGCTGCCGAAGCGTGCGGCGACCTCGATGAGTTGTGCGACGGTAGGAGTCTTGCCCGGCACCAAGGTGCCCCGGAGTTCCGCCAGCTTAAGGTGCTTGCGCCACGTCGCGCCGGTTCGGTAGCGGCGCAAATACGTGTCGAGCTTGGCCAGCGCGGCGGCGGTTTCGCGACGTGCGGAGGTTAGCGCCTCGGGAGTCGCGGGACGGAATTCTCCCTTGGCGAGCTCCAGAGTCGCGGGAATTCCTGCCGTGTTCGGGGACGATACGACTGGCTCGGCATGTAGACCAATCAGCGACGAATGCCACGCAACGTGCCGCAACGCATTGATTGGCGGGGTGTGTCGCGGATCAATTGGTGAGTCTTCGCTACCACTGCAAACACCTGCCAACAGCAGGGTTGTGGCGCAGATCAATATCCAGCTAATGCGCACGCCCGATGGCATGTGTGGTTCCTTCCGCCGACGTAAACGGTCGAGCCCGGCTTGTGCCCCAAGACCAATTTTTGGGCCCCGCACTGGAATCTAACCCGCTGCTCGCCATGCGGAGGGTTGTACGAGGCGGTTTGGCTTGCTATCACCGGGTTCCCCAGGCGGCACTGGATAACCCAGGCGGCAATGTCAGCCCAAACCATCCAGACACTTTATACCCTGCATCCCACCCACGGCTACCAGACGCGATGAGCTGCCCGGGCTTGGGGTCGCCCGCTACTTGATTCGATCGACCTGCCTGCGTCTACAAGTCCTCGACCAACCTAGAACCCTCCCCCACCAATCGAATTCACTGCTGGCAAACCCGGCAGTTGCCTGAAACCCGGCGCGGAGCTGGCAATCGCCTCCGCCTAACACAACCGCTCACCCCTGATCGGAGCACCTCGTATGCCAAGCAGTCGATTATTCCAAATTGGAGTCTCCCTCGCGATCGCGACTTTGGCGTGCATCAGCTCGGTTGCCGCCGAGACGACTCGGCCCGTGGCCTGGCACGACGATTATCTGGCCGCGATCAAGTCTGCCAAAGAGCAGGGGCGCATGCTGCTGGTTCATTTCTACGATCCGGATCGCATGGACCTCGCGGACCAGTTCGCCGAGCATTCACTGAATCAGCCGGAGGTGCAAAAGCGACTGCTTCGCTACGAGCGCGTGCGGGTGCCGCTCGATACGAAGATCATCGTCAACGGTAAGGAGCAGACCGTACTGAAGCGCCCCGGTTACCGAGAAATGCTCGGTCGCGCGGGCGTGGCAATCGTCGATTTCAAGCACGCTGGCTCGCGTCATTACAAGCAAGTGGTCAGCACGTTTCCGTTTCCCCACGATCGCTACTATGGGCCGAAGACCATGCAAAACGTGCTCGGCTTGCCGGCCGGCAGCCTGACGCAGCGCACGATCATCTTCGCCGTACGCCAGCACCCCGAGGCGCCGGCCAGCACCCGCGGCACGCTGCACCC
>CAZBWM010000103.1:0-22527 GCA_964495375.1 uncultured Planctomycetaceae bacterium
AAATGGCACAGCGACGTGGTCGCCGCGTAGAGGGCCAGCAGCCCCCAGCCAAGCAGATTGCGAAAACGACCCAACATATTCACCAACTTAAAGCAGTGGTTAGACTGCTGAGCCTAATCGCCGGTTGAAGGGGGTGTCAAGCCAGCGGGCCGGGGGGGTAGTGCCCTAAGACTTGTCTTAAGACTGTGTTGCTGGGCGCGCCAGTCGACCAGTTGCAAGATCCCATGCATCAAGAGCTGGACAACCGACGATCTCTCGCACCACACCGTCCTTGAAACAAATCTCAATCCGGCAGCCCGCCTGCTCATATACCTCGACAAGATCGAGGCTCATAACGGACCCATCGTCAGCCACCCAGCCACAGGCAGCCCCCTCAAGAGAATACCGGGGAGGGCCGAGCAGCGATTCCAGTGATTCGCGGTCGTCACATCGCTGTACCCTTGATAGCAGGGACGAAACGCGCGACAGGCGGCTCTTGTAACCGGCTTCGATCCTGCGCCGGATCAGTGGTCGAAGAAGGGGGCCGAGCAGCCATTTCCAGCGTGGCATGTGAAACGGCGGACGTTCCGACAGGAGTGTGGAATGTGATTTAGGGGCCAACATGTCATCGCCTCTTGGGCTTCTCGTCCATACGCACCATTCTAGCCCGGGCGTGGAATATCGACCGCCCGTCGCCAGTTCTGCACGCCTACTTCGGCTCGTTGGCCGCCTTATACAGATTCAACGTAATGTGGGCTTGCCCCTGATGGTGCCCCTCGTGCCAAGCGACAATATGCAGCACGTCGAGCACGGTGAGCTTGCGGGCGGCCATGGCCGGGGGAACTTCGGCGAGCCGGTCGTCGCCGTAGTCTTTGAGCGTGTCGAGCAGTCGCTCGCGAGACTCGGCCAGCAATTCGCGGATCGTGGCGATCGCCGGCACGTTGTCGTCGGGGGTGCTGCCGCCGCGAAAGCGGGGCCACAGCTCGGTCCATTTGCCGGGCTTCTCGGGGTTCAGCCGCTCGGTGGCGATGATCTCTTCGGTAATGGCAATGTGGGTCAATTGCCAGCCGATGTGTGCCCGACCGGGGCCCGGTCGCCAGGCCAGGGCGGCAGCCGGATCGGCCAGCCCTTCGATCGACGTAATCAGGCCGAGCGTGCGGTCGCGATTGAACTGGTACGCGCGCGTGAGGGTTTCCACGGTGTTCATCGATGCATGGCTCCTAAACGTGGGGCTGAGTTGCTCCGCGGTGCGGCAGTTCGTCGGTCGGTGCACGCCGCCAGGCGCTGGGCAGTATAGCGGTCGGCCCGGTTGTCACGACCGCCCCGCGGCGGCTATTCTGCTCGCTCGGGCATTCGCACGACGAAATACACGACGCCGGCAGGCTCAATCGCGAACCGCGACGTGGTCCTGGGCCACGAATCCTTGGGGGATCGAACGATGCGCCAATCGCTGCAACTCGCACTCACGCTTGTGGTCGCTGTCGCGCTCGGTTTTTGGCCGGCCGCGCCAGTTTCAAGCGAAGAGCCCGCCGCGAGCGAACAGCCGGCCGCGGGCGTCAAGCTGTTCGACGGCCGCACGCTCGATGGCTGGGAAGGGAGCGCCGACTGGTTCCGCGTGCAGGATGGCGCAATCGTCGCCGGCACGCTCGATAAGCGGATCCCGCGAAACGAATTCCTCAGCACCAAACAAGAGTACGGCGACTTCGAGCTGCGGCTCAAGTTCAAGCTGCTTGGCAAGGGGGCCAACGCCGGCGTGCAACTTCGTAGCCGGCGGATACCCGACCATCACGAGATGCGCGGCTATCAGGCCGACCTGGGCGAAGGCTGGTGGGGCTGCCTGTACGACGAATCGCGCCGCAACCGCGTGTTGGCCGGCCCCGATAAGGCCGAGCTGGCCAAGGTGCTCAAGCTCGACGACTGGAACGACTACCGCATTCGCTGCGAGGGGCGCCACATTCAGCTGTGGATCAACGGATTGCAGACCGTCGACTACACCGAGCCGGACGAGAAGCTCGAACAACGCGGCTTGATCGCCGTGCAAATCCACGGCGGCCCCCCGAGCGAGGCCTGGTACAAAGACCTGGTCATCGAAGAGCTACCGTAGCTGCCCGACGACGTCGTCCACTAGCCACATCGCTCTCCACGGACGAGCGGCCCCACTTTCGACTCGCGCTTCGCACAGGCCCGACATGCCCCCCAAGTTCATCTACTTCGATCTCGGCAACGTGCTGTTGAACTTCAGCCATCCGCGGATGTGCCGGCAGATGGCCGAGGTCGCGGGGCTCAGCGAAGAGGCGGTCTGGCAGGCATTGTTTAGCAGCGGGCTCGAGCTCGACTACGAGCGCGGCCGCGTCAGCACGCCGGAGTTCTACGAGCAGTTTTGCGCGGCGACCGGCACGCGCCCCGATCTCGATCGCTTGACGCACGCCGCTTGTGACATCTTTTCGATGCACGTCGGCACCAAGCGCGTGCTGTCGCAATTGTTGGCGGCCGGCTACCGCCTCGGCTTGCTCTCGAACACCAACGAGATGCACTGGAACTTTTTTGGCCGTGGGCGTTACGCGATGATCCCCACGGCGTTCGAGCAGTTGGTGCTCAGCTTTGAAGTGGGGGCGATCAAGCCCGAGCCGCCGATCTTTCAGGCGGCCATCGAAAAAGCAGGCGTGCGCCCCGAAGAGATCTTCTTCACCGACGACATCGCGGGGCACGTCGAAGGGGCCCGCGCCGCGGGGATCGACGCCGTGCAGTTCACCACTCCGGCGGCCCTGCTCGACGCGCTACTCGAGCGCGGAGTACGCGTAAGCGCGTAACCGGAGCCTGATTGGGTTGGGTGCCATGGCCACTGCGGTACTCCGCAAAGTGGCCATGCTCGGCTACGGCGCTACTCATGCTCACGCAAGCGTGAGGCATGGCACCCGACATACCAAACGACTTCCACGAGTTTTATCGCTCGTTCTGGTGACGTCTTAGAGAATCCCCGCCCCGAAGCCGTCGCGCGCGGGCCCCACGTTGTGATCGGCCGGGGCCGCAGTCGGGCGCTTGTGCGGGCCGCCGGGCGCTTGCGCCGGCTGCACGCGCGTGTGCGATGTCGAGTCGAGGCGCACGTGCGGCTCGCCGGCAGTATGGCGCGGTTCGCTGCTCGCGTGTCGTTGCTCGTTGGCGGGGCGCTGTGCGCTATCGCCATGACGCGGTGCTTCAGCATGTGATTCGACCGGCGGGGTGTAGTCTCCCTCGATGTCGAAATCGTCGTAGCTGGGGACGTAGCCCGGCTGCTTCGAGCGCTCGACCTCGGCCAGAAACTCGCGAATGATTCGCTCTTGCAGCATCTCGCGGCAGGCCGAATTGATCGGGTGCGCGATGTCGGCGTAGAGCTTGGCCCGCCCGTTGTCATCCTTGGGCATGCGGTCGGCCCGCAGCGCCCCGCCACATTGATTGCAGAAACCTGCCCGCAGGTGGTTCTTGCAGCCACAACTCGGGCAGCGCGTGGTGAGCTTGCGGCTGGGCATGGCCACGAACGGGCCATGCGTCCCTTCGATAATTTTCAGATCGCGGACGACGAAGCAGTGATCGAGCGTGATCGAGCAGAACGCTTGCAGCCGGTCGCCTGCTTCCTCTGTCAACTTGATGCGGACCTCGGTGATTTCCACGACCGCTCTCCTTGGAGAATCATTCCCCGGCAACCCTCGACGGCGAACACTTGCCCCACTTCCCTGTTCCGTAGCTCGGCCGCCAGCACGCGCGCCTGGCGCGGGTGCCGACAAAGCCCGAAGTAGCTGGTGCCACTTCCGCTCATTTGGTGTCCGACGAAGTCCATCCGCGAGAACTCCCGTCGAAGTCGTTCGATCCAAGGACAAAGCGATTCGGCCGCCGACTGCAGGCGATTGCACAGCCCGCTCGCGCGGCGCCGCTGGTCGCCCCCGCGCCAGGCGTCGACCAAGGGCTGCACGCTGTGCGGGCGCTGGGCCGGTCGACAGGCCCGGTAAACGTCGGCCGTCGACAGCCCGACCGGAGGCCGGACCACCACGGCAGCCAATTCGCCAAACGCTTCCACTCGCGTGACCTGTTCGCCGCGACCGCGACAGACGGCCGCTCCGCCAGCCAGAAAAAACGGGACGTCGCTCCCTAGCTGGGCCGCCAGCGCCGACAACTCGGGCACACTGCGCCCCAGCCGCCACACGGCGTTGGCCGCCACGAGCGCTGCCGCGGCATCGCTGGAGCCTCCGGCCAGCCCCGCGGCTGCCGGAATGCGCTTCACGAGCCGGAGCTGTGCGCCCCGCTGGACGCTGTACGTCTGCTTCAAAAGCTCGACCGCGCGCACCACCAGGTTGCTGGAGTCGCTCGGCACGTCCGCTTCCGAAGCACTTCCTTTCCGCGTCGGATCGACGGCAAACTCACACGCGAACGTTACGCTTCCTTTCGGTTCGTCCCTAACCACCAACGTGTCAAAAACATTGATCGGGCACATGAGCGTTTCGATCTCATGGAACCCGTCGCTACGCTTCGACAAGACCTCTAAGAAGAGATTCAGCTTCGCGGGGGCATGAACCACGACCCCGCCTTCCGCGTGCTGGCGCATCGGCGTGCAATTCTCACTTCCGCAGCCCGCCAAGCTTGGCAGGCGTATCAAAAACTACAGAACGCAGCAGTGACACCAGACGACGAAACCAAGCCCGCGCAGGAGGATAAATATAAAGACATGGTCCTGCGCTAAGCACTTAACCTAGTTCGGGATACTAACAATCACGCCGGCATTGGTCAACGCGAGTTTCCAAATGTTACAGCATGCTAGCGCGACGGTTCCCAGACTCTATCGCCCGCGCGACGAGAGTAAATGCGGAATCCCTTACATGAACCGCGCAGCCAGGTCCGCGATACCTCACTCCGCCGCCAGGCTCGCCGCCACGAGTTCGACATCGCTCCGCGCAAACACGTGTCGATTGGCAAACGCCGGGTGGGCCCAGCAGACTCCTTGATCGCCGCGGCGACGCAACTGATCGGTCGTCGGCGCAATCAGCTTCGCCCGGCTGATCTCCTCGTAGCCCTGCGGCGACACGCGCGTGATCAGGAGCTCCCCCATTTCGTTGAACATCCAGGTGCGGTCGCCGTTGTTCACAAAGTGGATCGTCCCCCAGCGCACGTTGGGCGTGGCGGTCAGGTTTTCCCAAACTCGGTCGCCGTTCTTCGCATCGAGACAACGCAACTGCCCGTAGCTGTCGACGCCGTAGATATGGTCCCCCTTCCAGAAGGGAGTGGCGATGATCGGCTGGATGGCGTCGGTCTTGATCTCGTTGGCCCCCACGCGATGCCACACCTTGGCGGCGCTCGGCGGATTGCTTCCTAATTCCAGCATCATTGCTCCGTCGTAGAACGATGTGACGAACAGCCGGCCACGATTCTCGATCGGAGTGGCCACACCGATCACCATGCGCTTCGGAGGGAAGGGCTCTTCCCAAATCACTTCGCCCGACTGCGGATCGAGCCCCGCCACGTGATCCCCGGTCCAGACGACCAGCACGCGGCGGTCACCTTGCTGAACGATAATCGGCGACGAATAGCTCACCTGGTCGGCCAGCGATCGCCAGCGTTCTTTACCGGTCGATTTCTCGAGCGCCACAACGCACGCCTTCTCCGCGCCGCCGATGTGCAAAATCAATAGATCGCCTTCGACCAGCGGGCTGGCCGAAATCCCCCAGCCAGGAATCGCAATGTCGTATTCGTCCTTGAGCTGCCGACTCCACAAGACCTCTCCCTTGGCGGCGTCGAACGCGAATAAGTGCCCCATGGTGCCGAGTGAGAAGGCCCGGCCTTCGTCGATCGAAACCGAAGCCCGCGGGCCGGCCTCGTAACCGACCCCCGAGTACGTGCAGTCATAGACGTGCGACCAGACGACCGCGCCGGTCTGCTCGTCGAAACACCAGACGCGCTCCTGCTGCTTGGGCTCAACCAGCCGATCGGTCACATAGACCCGCCCGGCAGCCACCGTCGGGCCACTGTAACCGCTGCCGATCGGGGCGCGCCATTTGATCGCCAGTTCGGGCCCGGCGAACTTGTCGACGATCCCCTTCTCGTTCCAGACGCCATCGCGATTGGGGCCGCGCCACTGGGGCCAGTCTTCCGCGCGCGATGTGACCGCGAACAAGCCTGCGAGCAGACAGAAGGTGACGCCAGCTCGAAATGCTGAAACCAAAGGGGGAACGGTCATCCGCAGGCTCCTGACATCCATGGGGCGGGGCGATCTTGGAGGCCGGCATTATAGAGGAAACGCCGCCGGGGACTGGAGTCGTTTCTGCCGTAGTGCCCGCAAACATCAACAGCGCCGATCAGAAACGACTCCTGTCCCCCTCGCGGGTAGTGGGTCAGTTTGAAAGCGTGTGCCACGGCCTCTGCCCCATTGGTCTCTACACATCTTAGCTAGCTAGACCGCAGCGGGCAGACCCGCGACTGCAGCGGCAACTCGGTGGAAAGTGTCTTCGCCCTTGCTCCTGGTTGAAACGAATCATCGATTGTCATTGGCCACGTAGTGGCCGCGGCGCTTAGCCGTGGGTGTTAACCCACGGACAATCGACGCCAAACAACAACGAAGCCGCGCAGCGGCGACATCGGCGCGGCGGCATGACAACGAATCTAAGGCGACTTCCGCGTCGCCGTCGCCGCTGCGCGGCTTCGATCGCCCCCGAAACGCCTCCGTGGGCTGGCGCCCACGGCTAAGCGCCGCCGCCGCTGCGCGGCGAATTTCATCACGGCGGAGCGTGATGACTACACTGACGTGCCGCCGCTGCGCGGCGAAATCCTTGCTCGTGTCACACCAATTCCAACGTCAACTTGTCACATCGTCGTCCTCTACCCACCAGCTAGCGGACTTATGTCGAGACCAATGGGCTCTGCCCGTGCTCCTTCGGCACGTCGTAATACACGACACGGGCGGAGCCCGTGGCACACGATATGTACTCAACGAATTCAAACTGACTCACTACCCCCTCGCGCCTCGAATGACGCCGTGTTAATCGTGCCGCGCCGCGATCAACTCGGCAGCTTTCGCACCATCAGCCGCAGTCGACTGCCACCAAATCTGCGGGCGGCTCCCCCGCCGTCGGGGTGCCAGGCAGCGACGAAGTCGACTGGCTCGCTGCAATTCGCCTGGCTTGCCACGACGATCAACCAGGTACGGCATTTGCTTCCTTCCACCTGCACGGCCCTAACAGCAACGCCACCTGAATCCAAACTCGCGTTTACCAAGGAGCCAAACCATGCCACGCAAACCTCGCGCAACCACCCCCAGCACACACAAGAAACCCGCGCCTCGCAAGAACACCCGCATCGAGCATCGCAACACGACGGTCGACGAGCCGGAGCGATCGACACACCCGAAGATCACGCCGCCGGACGACGACGATCTGCACCGCGGTCCGGACTACGCCGACGAGGCTTCGCCGCGCAGCGCGACGGGCGATGTGGAAGAAGAGACGCTCTCGTCCGATGCCCCTTACAACCGCACGTACGGAACCGATGAGCGTGAATCGCGCAGGCCCCGGTAGCGGCATCAATCGCCCGCACGGTGGAATCGCTCCGGCGTCAAAACAACTCCGCATCGCGGCGAGCAGGCTAGCCTGTCACGCTGGCCAGCTTCTCGCGCAGCACCTTCGGCTCGACGAGCGTGTAGTCCTTGTCGATCGAGGCGACCAGGTTTTTCTTGGCATCGCCGTGCAGATTTTGGCGCAAGCGTCCCAGAAACTCGGGCGGCGCGACCAGCACCAGTCGATCGAAGGCGTGGCGCCGCGCGCCATCCGAAACGCGATCGCCCAGCTTTTCGGCGAAGTGCTGCGCTTCGACGTCGTGCGGCGTCTGGTTGGCTTCGAGCGCCGTGCGACGCGGACTGCCGCCGCGCGTTTTGCCGGCGTGCCCCGGCTCAGTCGGCGATAGTTCTGAAGACTTGAGCCGACTTTCCGGATGGCTCAGGGCCGCCAGCAACTGAAACTCTTCGTCTGAGTTGGCTCCGTACAAGGCCGCTCGACTCGCGTTGGCAACCAGAATCCAGGTCGTCATGGCCGACACTCCGTCGCTGAGTAATGACGTTGTTACTGTTGCCCGCTCCTAATGCCCAACGAGTGAACTGGCAAATTTTCCGCAATAAGCATGCCGGCGACCCGTTCGGCGACGGCTGCCTGGCAGGTAGCGCACCATCGACCGGTCGACCGGCGCCCCTCGACGGTCGGCTTTGTCCGCACTCCGCGCATCTCGGTTATAACCTAAACTAGCGTGCGTCCACCCGTTGCAACCCGTGCAGTGAGCGGAAGATGAGCCCCGCGGGCACCACGATCATCCTGTTCGAAGACGAACACGTCGGCGACCTGTATCCGGTCTCGATCAGCCGGCCGGCCTTTGCGATCGGCTGCGGGGGTTATCGCCTGATCGACCTGGTGGGGCTGCTTGGCCGACCAGTGAGCTGGCGGGTGCGCACCCACCTGCGCGAGATCGCCCAGTTGGATTACGGCCATTTGTGCCACGAAGGACCGGCGGCCGGCGATGTGTTGCTGCTGAACGCGGCTCTCGTCCCCTCGACGGAAACACTATTGGAAATCGAGCGGCTGCTCGAGCGCGGTCAGCCGGGCGTGGCCCGCACCCACGAGCGCGTCGCCGCGGCCTGGTTGCCGGCCACGGCCCGCGACTTGCCCGCCGACGCGAACACATCGTGGGACGGCTTCTGCCACGCGTTGCGCGAAGCGGTCTCCGATCTCGAGCCGCTCGAAGCCGTGTTGCCGCTGTTCGAGTTTCCGCACGACATCGTCCGCTATCATCCGCGCGTGTTGCCGGGTAATCTCGCGCGCCGCATTGCCACGGGCGAGTTCACCCAGCGCGAGGATGGCGTGTTTGTCGCCGCAGGGGCGACGCTCGGCCAGTATGTGGTGACCGACACGCGCGGCGGGCCGATCGTCATCGATCGCGACGCCCGCATCGGGCCGTACTGTTTTCTGAGCGGGCCGGCTTATATCGGGCCTTACGCCCGAGTGATCGAGCATTCGGCCATCAAGGATGGCGTCGCCCTGGGGCACACCACGAAGATCGGCGGCGAGATTGAAGCCTCGATCATTGAGCCCTACACCAACAAGCAGCATCACGGTTTTCTGGGGCACAGCTACTTGGGGAGTTGGATCAACCTGGGGGCCGGCACCTGCAACAGCGATTTGAAGAACACCTACGGCCAGGTGAACATCGACTATCACGGCCGCAAGGTGGCTACAGGAATGCAGTTCGTCGGCACGATCGTCGGCGACTATTCGAAGACGGCGATCAACACCGGCATTTTCACCGGAAAAACCATCGGCGCGTGCAGCATGGTCTACGGCTTTGTGACCACGAACGTGCCGAGCTTTGTGAACTACGCCCGGCTGTTCGGCCAGGTAAGCGAAACGCCGGTCGACGTGATGATCGCCACGCAAGGGCGGATGTTCGCGCGCCGGCAGGTCGAGCAGCGGCCGTGCGACATTCAGCTTATTCGCGACATGCACGAGCTGACGCGCAACGAACGGCAGATCGGCGGCGACCCGCTGGCGCTGTAGGCGGTGCGATCGCCGAGTGCTGCGATTCTAAACTTCGCGAGAAGAATTCGGTTCTCGCGCCAAGGCGCGAAGGCGCAAAGAAATCAGCAGAAGATCGATCTACATCAGGGCGCAGAAGAGCACAGAAACTTTAAGAAGAACTCAACTCCCCTTCTGCGTTCTTCTGCGACTTCTGTGGATGCAAACTTCCCGAGTTCTTTGTGCCTTAGCGCCTTTGCGCGAGGTTGCATCTGCGCCTTTGCGCGAGACCGTATCTGCCCCTGGCGCGAGATTGCATTTTGCGCCTGTGCGCGAGACCGCTTTGATTAAGCGGTTCGTAGTCGGCTGGTGACAGTTATTCCGATTGTTACTTGCGTGCAGTTCTCAGCCGCACAACCGCAGCGCGACGGTTCACGCCGCAGCCGGGGTCGCTTCGACGTAGGTTTTAGCTGCCGGCCGCGCCGCAGCCGGTCACGGGGCCGCACTCGAGCGAAGCGATCGATCCATGGACCCAGACCCACAGCGATCCACACCAGGCCGCGACGAGCGCGCCGAAACGCACGTCGAAAAGCGTGCAACGCGGGCGATCGAGCGCGAAACCAACTCGTGCGATCCGGCCGGCGCCGAAGCCACGGACGCGGCGCTCGCCGAGCTCTGCCAGGCGTTCGCGGCCGCCACCGGCTGGCGGTTGCACCTTCGTCCCCGACAGAGCGCCGCAGATCACGAAAATCGCTTGCACACCGATCGCTTGTCGACTGCCGCCGAGTGCCCGGCCGATCTCGACTATCAGATTCATCTCGCGCGGGTCAAAGACGCTCCGCAAACAACCAACACGCGCCGCGCAGCGATGAAGCTCGCCACGGCCTTGGCCGGCAATCTCGCGATGCTCACGCGCACGCGCCGCGCCTTGCGGGCCAGTGAAGCCGAGTTGGCCGCCGGCGTGCCGATCTACATCGAGCCCACGCAGGCCGGCGCTTTGGCCGATCGGCTCGAATCGATCTTGCGCGGCGGTGCACGCTCCGCCGGTTGCACCGCGGCGGCCTTGTATTTGCTCGACGAAGCGACGAGCCACTTGAAGCTGCGGGCGAGTTGGGGATTGCCGGCCGAGCGATTGACCGACACTCCGCGCCGACTGGCGACGGAGCTGGCCGATCTCGAAGCTCTGTTAGGGCATGCGGTCGTGCTCGAAAACACGGCACTGCTCGCGAGTTGGCCCGTGCCCGAGGCGTGCGGCGCGGCGGTCTGCCTGCCCGTGGCGGCCGAGTCGACGCTGCTGGGCACGGTGTGGTTCTTCGCGCCGGCGCCGCGCGATTTCGACGATCGCGAGATGGAAACGCTGGAGCTCTTGGCCGGCCGCCTGGCCGTCGAGCTCGAACTGGCGATGCTGCGATCCGCGGTGGTCGGCGGGCGCGACGATCGCACGATCGACTAGACCTGCCGATTCTATTTCGAGTGACGGGTGCGCTTCGACATTTTCGCTGGAGCTTCACCAGAACCGCCACCACGGTCTTTTGGGCGGCTGGGACTGCGGAGCCTTGATTAGGTTTTCTTCACCTGATTTGAGGGCGTCTAGCCCCGAAAATTTTTGAAGAGAGTCGTAGTCGGTGTGGTCAACGACGCAGATTGCCTGGCACTCGTCCGGCCGCGGGATTTGATCGAATGGCGACAGGCCAAAGGCTTTCATCAGGGCTTCGGTCTCTGCCATGTAATAGCGATCGATATCTACGCCCGCTTCCTCAGCAAGTGGCTCTCCTTCCATCGCGACATAACCGTCGAGGTTGCTGATCATACGGCGCAAATGACCGCGCTCGAAGCACCAGAAAAAAGCGGACCCGCCGGCGGTCTCGACGACAAACGATGTAACCGTTCCGAGTTCAGTGCTCAGTGCAGAAAGTTTTTCGTCGTCCGATGCGCGGAGGTATGACGAATCCAGAAAGATTGCCCAGCCACCATCTCGATAGAAAGCAAATGTCATCTTGCCAGGATTTGCTTTAGTCCAATCTGCAGCGGAAACGAATTCTTCCTGGGATTTCATCCAAGATCGCACGGCATCCTGACTGCTGAAGCCATTCTCCGAAGCGACGATTTCATACGCGGGCCAAGTGCGCAGAAACGCCGCACGGAGCTCGTCCACAGAAGCTTTGGCAGCAATCAATCCGAAGTGCATTCCCATCTTCAATCTCCAAAGCGGATTCACGCATCAGCTTGCCGCTAAAGTTCCGCCTTAAGTCGAACCTCGCGAGTTCAACACGTTTGTCGAAAGGATTGTAACGAGCCCTTGAAAAAGGATTCAAAGGTCCAGCCGACGGAGCCTTGCGCGGAGATCAAGCTACGGTTGCGTAGCCTACCGCCTGAGCTCTTGCGCCAATCCAATCAGTATGCCTTCGGGGCCGCGGAGGTAGCAGAGCCGATACGCGTCTGCGTACTGCACCACTTTGCCGACGATCTTCGCGCCGAGTTTGCTTAGCCGGGCGAGCGTGTCATCGATGTCTTCCACGGCGAACATGACGCGCAGATAGCCGAGGGAGTTCACCGGGGCACTGCGGTGATCGGCGACCACCGCCGGCGCGAGGAATCGGGACAGCTCAAGCCGGCTGTGACCGTCCAGCGTACGCAGCATGGCTATTTCGACGCGCATGTCGCGCAAGCCCGTGACGCCATCGGCCCAATCCCCCGCGATCGGGGCGCGCCCTTCGAGTTCGAGGCCCAGCTCGGTGAAGAACGCAATCGCGGCATCGAGGTCTTCCACCACAATGCCGACGTTGTCCATTCGCTTGACGGTCATGATGGCTCCATGGCGACAAAAGAGTGCTTGAGAGATCGGGGCGACAGGACGGCTATTGAACTGTTTATCGCCGGAATCACAAGCCGCGCGGCCCAACTGCCGCGGATCAATGTTTCGCATTCGGGACGGAACCCCCCAGACATTATCGGGGCTCAGCCCTCGGAGACGCGCCTCCCATTAGCGTAGCGAATTACGATATTTTTTTATTGATACGCGATAAATCTAAGGGTACGATAACCGCCGCCCACCTGGCTGACTTTCCTGGAGGTGTCGCGACATGGATCAAGCAGTTCTCGGGTCACGGCGTTCGTCTGCAGGGTCGAAAAGGGAACCACCCATGAAGCGAACCTCCACGATCTTCCTGCAAACCGTCGTGGTGCTCATCGGCATCGCCACGATCGCTCTGCTGCTTTGGGAACCGCACCTCGAAGGAAGGAACAAGCACTCCACGTTGTTCGAGGTCTATTTCAAGGATCCCGCACTGGCCTATGTGTACACCGCCTCGATCCCGTATTTCCTGGCCCTCTATCAGGCGTTCAAGCTGTTGGGCTACGCGCGACGAAACACGATCTTCACGCCAGCCGCGGTCAAGGCACTGCGGACGATCAAGCTCTGTGCGATCGCCATCATCGGTTTCGTCGCGGTCAGCATGCTTTTCTTTTTCTCGGGCGACCCGGAAGACCGGCCGCCAGGGGTCTTCATGCGCATCCTGGTTGCTTTTCCGTCGATCATTGTGGCCACCGCGGCGGCTGTGACGGAGCGGATTCTGCAGAATGCCGTGGAACTGAAGTCTGAGAACGACCTGACGGTGTGACGAGACCAGCATGGCCATCATCATTAACATCGACGTCATGTTGGCGAGGCGCAAGATGAGCGTCACCGAGCTCGCCGAAAAAGTCGGCATCACGATCGCCAACATTTCGATCTTGAAGAATGGCAAAGCCAAGGCGATCCGGCTCTCGACCTTGGAAGCAATTTGCACGGCGCTAAATTGCCAGCCTGGAGATATCCTGGAACACCGACCCGATCTCACGGATGTCTCAGGCGTGCAGGCGCATCCGGCGCCGACGGCGTAGTCACCGGGAATAAGGAACGGCCGCGAAATAACTTCTCCCTATTCCCCTCTCCCCTCGCGGGAGAGGGCAGGGTGAGGGGGCAAAGAGAACCGGAAGTTATTTCTCGGCCGTTCCGAAGAGCGCGCCGAATCGATGCGCGCCTGCTGATGGGTTCATGATCGGAGTGTGCGGCACGCGAAGGTGGTCGTCGCAATCAGCTCTGCCCGTCAATCATCCGCCAAGGATCTCTATCCACGTGGATTGAGCGGCACTTTCGTTGATCTCACATCGTCTCGGGGCGGACCATACCGGACAGTCGCCACGGCATTTCGAATTGCAGTGCTTCGTTCGAGAACTGGCCTTACCGTTGCAAAGAGCCGGTCCGCGTCCGGCCCATACATGTAGAGTGAGCCGTCACTGCCATCCACGGCGACCTCGTTGCCGTCGAACTCACCTACGCCCGCGTCGTTAATCGCTTGTTCCAGTTGCTCCTCTAGCGCAAAGAGCGGGGCCAGGTCGGTGCTGCCGTAATCGAAATGAACGATCACAGCATGGTCACCGCTTGAAGAATCTTGCGTCTTGTTACCGAAAAGTCGTGAGAAGAATCCCATTTTCCTTACCCCGATGGCTATTGCGTTTGTTTCAATCGATCCGTTTCTTGCAAAGACAACTTGGGCAGCTCCGCTCGTGAGTTACCCGCCCAGTTGCCGCAGCCGCGTGACGGTTTCCGCCGTCGCGCTGATCGCGTAGTCGATCTCATCCGGCGTGTTGAACCGCCCGATGCCATAGCGCAGGCTCGCCCGTGTGGCGTCGTCGTTCATTCCCAGCGCCCGCAGCACGTGGCTCGGCTCGGGATTGGCCGACGTGCAAGCGCTCCCTGAGCTGACCGCCACGGTCTTCACATTCATCATCAGCGCTTCGCCATCGACGCGTGCGAAGCTGACATTGAGATTGCCGGGCAAGCGCAACGGTGAACCCTCCGCCGCGACTCGATCGAGCGCCGGCCCGTTGAGCGTGATGCCGTCGATCGCGTGCTGCAAGCCGTCGAACAATCGGCGCCGCAGTTCGGCCAATCGCGCCGCTTCGGCCGGCAGCTCCTCTAAGCACAGCTCGAGCGCCCGCGAGAAGCCGACGATGCCTGGCACGTTCAGAGTGCCACTTCGCAGGCCATGCTCCTGCCCTCCGCCGTCTATCTGGGGGACCAGCCGCACGCCTCCTTCGCCGCGGCGCACGTAGAGCGCGCCGACTCCCTTCGGCCCGTAGATCTTGTGGGCCGTGAAGCTCATCAGGTCGATGCCGAGTGCCACCACATCGACGGACAATTTGCCGACTGCTTGCGTGGCATCGCAGTGCAACGGCACGCCGCGCGTTCGGCAGATCTCGGCGATCTCGGCAATCGGCTGCAGAACACCAATCTCGTTGTTGGCCAGCATCACCGACACCAACAGCGTGTCGTCGCCGATCGCATCGGCCATGCGCTGCGGATCTAGGAAGCCGGCCCGCGGGCTGCCCGTTTGCTCAACGCCCAGCAGCGTGACGCGAAATCCGCCACGTTCGAGCCGGCCCAGCGGATCGAGCACGGCGCGATGCTCCGTCGTCACACTGATCAGATGATCGCCGCGGCGCCGCTGCCGCTCAGCCACGCCGCGGATCGCCAGGTTGTTGCTTTCGGTGGCGCCGCTGGTGAAGACGATCTCTCGCGGGCTCGCGCCGATGGCGCCGGCAATCGACTCGCGGGCAGTTTCGACCGCCGCCCGAGCCGCGTCGCCGAATGAGTGGCTCGTGCTCCCCGGGTTGCCGAACACTTCGGTCCAGTAGGGGGCCATCGCCTCGACGACGCGCGGATCGACCCGCGTCGTGGCGTGGTTGTCGAGATAGATGGGGAGCTGCGGCATGGTCGATGCGGTGTCAGTCCGGGTATCCCCTCGCGACAGCGAGTGGTGTCCGGATAGACCCTAATTATCGACCACGGACTCCGGTTTGTCGTCCCCGCCGAAGAGCGCCTTCAGGCAAATCTGCGACCAGGTTTCGAACTCGTCGATCCGGGCCAGCAGTTCGGCGACGGGCAAAAAGCCGGCTTCGAGAATGTCGTCTTCGCGCGAGCGGATGGCCGGATCTTCAACATCAAACAAGTGGACCACGCCCAGGTGCACCTGGCCGACCGGCGACAGATCGTCGTTGATCAGCCCGACACAATGCTCGGTGTACGGCGTGTCGATGATCAGCTC
This sequence comes from uncultured Planctomycetaceae bacterium, assembly GCA_964495375.1. Classification (GTDB taxonomy): domain Bacteria; phylum Planctomycetota; class Planctomycetia; order Pirellulales; family JAEUIK01; genus JAIESQ01. The sequence continues at coordinate 15,584 of CAZBWM010000103.1, forward strand.
TTCGGCCAGTTCGCGAGCGAGTCCTTCGCGATAGAGATCGTGCTGCCCGGCGGCCGGGCCATCGGTGCTCGAGATATGCCCACCGATGCCGATGCTGCGCTTGCTGTGGAGCCGCTGCTCGCCTTGGCCCTTGCCGCGCACGTACTGGAAAACCAAATCGCGCCCCGTGCCGTCGAGGTGTCGAAAGATGCAGTAGGGAATTAACTGCTTGAAGCTGGGGTCTTCCTCCATCTCGCTACGTGGGCGGAAGCTGGTGTGCGCCGGCGCGAGCAACTCGGCCAGGTAGCGCTCGGCCTCGCTCGAGAAGCCTTGAAAATGGCCGAGCCGATGAAACTCGGCCGTTGGCACAACGAGCACCTGTTCGGTCAGGACATTTGCCATTGGAGTTCGATCCTTCGAGCCGGGGGAGGGGGGCCGAGCGCTGGGCGGTGTGCAGTTGGCGCGACAGCCGATCGGTCCTGAATATAGACTGAGGGGGCCGACGCCCGCCAGCCACGCCGCGGCCGGGTAGTCCCACCCTTGTTCTGTTAGCCGTGGAGCTTGCTCCGCGCGCTAGCGGGTGCGAAGTCGCAGAACAGAATCGCATGCCAAATTACTAGCTCGCGCGAGCTAGCGCGCGGGACAGATCCCGCGGCTAACAAGTCACCGCCGGACAAGCCGCCCGTGGCACCCTGCAATGTGCCGTCAGAACCAGTGCTTGTTCATCGCCGTCAGAAACTCAGCAGTAATCGGATACCCAGACTCCGACCCAATTACGGAGTCGATCTCGCACGTAGGACACAAAGCGGTTTGGCCGATGTCTTCCCATTCATCGACCCATTCGGTGATTGCCGCCGGCGGGAAGATCGCGCCTCAATAGAAGCAGCCGCAACTGGCGCTGGCGAGCACTTCTGCTCGGTGATGCGTGCAGTGGCGATGGGCGCGAACAACGTCGGGCGTGGTCATAGGCAGATTTTAGGCGAGCGGCGGTGACATTGAAAATCTTGTTAGCCGTGGACCTTGCTCCGCGCGCTAGCTGGTGCGACGTGATAAATCGAATCCATGCGACGACGTGCCAACTCGCGCGAGCTAGCGCGCGGGATAAATCCCCCGGCTAACATGCGCTAGCCCGGGTAGATGCCGAGCGGGTCGAAGTAGCGGAACGCCGAAAAGAGCGCGGCCAGCATGGTAATCAGCGCGAAGATGGCGACCAGGCTCACCCGGCCGAATTCGAGCTGCGCGCGAAAACAGATCGCCCAAGCAGCGGTCGTCAAAGTGATAAGCACGAGGCCGTAGCCAAGCTCCACTGGGATGATGGCCAGCAGCGCGATCGAAGCCCAAACAGCGCCGCTGATGGCGATCCAGAACCAGGAACGGGGGGACTCTCGTCGCGGCATAGATTGATTCTACGCGACGCACCCGGCGGCGGCGGCGATACCGTTTATTTGTTAGCCGCGGAGCTTGCTCCGCGCGCTAGCGGGTGCGGCGTGGTAAATCGCATCAACGCGACGATGTGCCAACTCGCGCGAGCCAGCGCGCGGGATAAATCCCGCGGCTAACAATTTGCAACGGAGGCGCCCCTTACCCCCGGTTGCTCGTCGTGCGGTTGCGGCCGCTCTTTGGCTTGCGATCGGTGGCGCGGCGGCCCTTCTTCGAGCTGTCGGCGACGCGGCTCTTCTCCGCGTCTTCAAGCGGCAGGGCGATGTCGTAGAAGCCGATCATCATCTCTTGATAAGTCTGCTCGCCGAAGCCGACCTCTTGATTGGGGTCGGGATTGGCGGCGTTCGACGACGAGTTGTTGAACTTCGCCTCGCAGCGCACCACGGTCCCCTTCGGCAGCTTCTTCGGCTCTTTAAGCTCGTACGAGTTCTGCCAGTTGAAATCGTAAGCCGGCACGTCGAGCAGAATCTCTTCTTTGCCGTTGGGGTAACGGGCCGTGTAGCGGAACGCCGAGCCGCGCAAGTGCATGTGCGGATAGAGCGAGACCAACAGCACATCCTTGCCCATCGTGCGCATCGAGTTGACGGCGTAATTCTCGGCGCGCGGCGGAATGCGGAACACAATGTTAAGCGCGGCGTCGGTGCGAACCAGCGTGTTCACGCTTTTCGGATTGGCAAACTTCAACCCCACGCTACTCAGGTCGGTCTGCGGCGAGCCGTTGGGCGTGTAGTGCATCTGGAATTTGAGCTTCGAGCCGGCCGGCACCTTCTTGGCGTAGCCCTCAGGCAGCACGAGCGGCCGAGCGCCGGGAGCCGTGGCGACCAAAAAACCATCGAACAATGCCGGGCCACCGACGCGACCACCCGGCGGCTCGACGAACACGATGATGTGATGCACGACGGCGCGATTGCCCGGCCGGGCTTCGGCGGCCGAAATCCACATGTCCTGTGTGAAGCCGGGATCGACCGTGAAGTACTTGTAGTCCATGAACCCTTCGGCCTGGATCTGCGCCGGCTGATTGGACATCGGCAAGATCAGGTCGGGCTTGTCGATTTGCCAGCCCGTAACGAATCGCGGCGGCTTGGGCATCTCGCGCAGGTTCCCCTTCGGGCAGCCGGCGTCGACCCAGGCCAGTACGGTCTGTATCTCTTCGTCGCTCAGTCGGGCGTCGTTGCCGAAGGTGCCATGCTTGGGATCGGCGTGCCAGGGGGGCATGCGGCGCTCGCTCACCACCTCGCGGATCATGTCCCCCCAGCCCTTGGTGTCTTCATACTTGGCCAGCGGCATCGGGCCAATTTCCCCCACGCGATGACACTGCACGCAATGCTTGTTGAAGATGGGGGCAACATCGTGAGCATAGGTGACCGTGCCGGCGGTGGTCGGCTCGTCTTCGCTCAATGTGCTGCGGCCGATGAGGCAGCCGGGGGGATCGGTCTGCGCGACGCTGATCGGCTTTTCGGCCAGCAGCTCGTCGAGAGCCAGGGCCAAGTCGCGGCGCTGCGGCTCGTTGCGCTTGTACGGCGCGCCCTTCTGGATGCCGTACTGATCGTCGATCCGCCCGCGATAACGCACCACCCGATCGCGATCGAGAATGAAGACCTCGGGCGTGCGCTTGGCGCCGAAGTGATCGGCCACCTTGCAGCCGACGTCCTTGATGACAGGGAACTCGACGCCGGCCTTCTGTGTCCAGGCGAAGACTTCGGCCCGGGTGTCCTGTTCGTTCGAGTCGATGCCCAGGAATGCGACCCCTTTCGACTCGTACTCAGCCGCCAGGTCGGCGAGCCGGGGGCCATAGAGCGCAACCAGCGGGCACTCGGTACCGACGAACGCGACGACGGCGATCTTGCCTTCCGCGTGCTTCTGCAGCGAGACCTGCGCGCCGCGCTGATCGCGAAGCGTGAAACTGCGGATGCGAATACCAACGCCCGAGCGATCGGCGGCGGCTGGTGCGGCGGAATCAGCCGCTGCTGCCGTGGTGGATGCGTCTGGCTTGGCCGCCGCCGGTTTGGCCACCTTCGGCTTGGCGTCGGACGAAGCGGCGATGGCCGCGGAGACGACCAACAGCGTGGCGAGTGCCGCGCTCGTGATGGAAATGCCCAGCGATCGGAGTCGCGTGTGCTGCTGCATAGGTGTGCTACCGATCGCGCAACCGTGCCAGCAAATCGCCGGCGCGGGCGGATCATGTCCCTCTTCCGTGTTGTGGTCTGTTCCGGTTGACAGGCGGGAGCCGTAGCCCCCAGCGTACTCTCCCCCAGGAGCGTGTCGCGCCGGCGATTACGGCCATCTTCTCTTCGCGTGCAGAAGTGCAGACTATTCCTGCCCGGCGGGCATTGCAAGCGAAGTTACCGTTAAGAGTTAAGTTCTCAGACGTGAGTTCCACTGGGATGCCGATTTTTGCGCCAAATGGCGGAAAAATGGCCGGTTGGTTGGCGATGGGCAACGCGCCTCGCCGGCTCCGTCGCGATTGCCGTATCTCCGCATTGTGCGTATACTTCGGACCTACCTTCTTGGCTCCCCGCCGCGCCCGCCGGCGCGCCATTTGGCTCGCCCATCCCTCCGACCGCGCGAAGTTCCATGCCTCCGCAACGCACGCTGATCGCTCGCCAGGCGGCCCGGCCGCCGTTTTTTGCCGGGGTCGACCTCGGTGGCACCAACATCAAGGTGGGCATCGTCGACGACGCCGGCGAAACGCTCGCCTGGTTGAGCCAGCCGACCGACATCCATCGCGGCGGAGAGGACGGCGCCCGTCGCATGGGCGAAATGGTTCATGAGGCTGCCAAGCAGGCGGGGCTCGGGCCTGGCGAAGTGGTCCGCGTCGGGCTCGGTTCCCCCGGCACGATGGACATTCCGGCCGGCATGCTGCTCGAACCGCACAACCTGGGATGGCGAAACTTTCCGGTTCGCGATCGCGTGAGCCACTACGCGGGGCTGCCAGTCACGTTCTCCAACGACGCCAACGCGGCGGCCTACGGCGAATACTGGGTTGGCTCCGGTCGCGAGTTCAAGAGCATGGTGCTGTTCACTTTAGGAACCGGCATCGGCTGCGGGATCATTATCGGCGACCTCTTGATCGATGGCCAGAACAGCCACGGCGGCGAGTGCGGACATATAATTATTGATCAGCGCCCCGACGCCCGAGTTTGCCCCTGCGGGCAGCCGGGGCACTTGGAAGCGTACGCCAGCGCCACCGCGGTGCTGCGGCGGACGCACGAAGCCTTGGCGGCCGGCCGCAAGAGTTCGCTTGCCGCGCGGCTGGACAAGGGGGAAGAGCTCACCCCGGTGCTGATCGCCGAGGACGCCGAAGCGGGCGACGCCTTCGCGCTCGAGATCATTATGGACACGGCCGCGTACCTGGGCGTGGGGGCGGTCACGCTGATGCACACGATCGACCCCAGCGGCGTGGTCTTCGGCGGGGCGATGACCTTCGGCGAGCATCGCACCGAGCTCGGGCGGCGCTTCCTGGCGCGGATTCGCGAAGAGATCGACCGTCGCGCGTTCCCGGTGCTGGCCGCGCGGACCACGATCGACTACGCCTCGCTGGGGGGAGACGCCGGCTACATCGGCGCGGCCGGCGTGGCCCGCCTCGATTATCGCCGTGAACAAACGCAGCCACACAAAGACGCCTAGAAGGCTGTTTTACCGCAGAGATCGCAGCGGGACGCAGAGAGTGTCGAAAAACTAAATTGAGAAACCGCTGCCAATTCACACGAAATTACCTCGGCGACCTCCGCGCTCTCTGCGGTTAGGGTTAGTATGCCCCTCCTCGGTGGCCTCACCGCCCGTCAGTAAACTATGAAGAAAAAGCAACTCGATACCAAACACATTCGCAACTTCTCGATCGTCGCGCACGTCGATCACGGGAAGAGCACGCTGGCCGATCGGCTGCTGGAATACACCGGCACCGTCGCGCGCCGCGAAATGCGCGACCAGTTGCTCGACGACATGGATATCGAACGCGATCGCGGCATCACCATCAAGGCCCGGGCCGTCGCGATCCGCCATCATCACAAAGGCGAAGACTACGAGCTGAACCTGATCGACACGCCAGGGCACGTCGACTTTCATTACGAAGTGTCGCGCAGCCTGGCTTGCTGCGAGGGGGCCGTGCTGTTGGTCGACGCTTGTCAGGGGGTCGAGGCGCAGAGCGTGGCGAACGCCTTCGCGGCGATGCAGCAGAACCTGACGATCGTGCCGGCCATCAACAAGGTCGATCTGCAAAACGCCCGCCGCGACGAAGTGCTGCAAGAGATGGAATCGAGCCTGGGCATCGATCCGTTTTCGGTCATCGCCACGAGCGGCAAAACCGGCATCGGCACCGAAGAGCTGCTGGCCGCGATCATCGAGCGCATTCCGCCGCCGCAGGGAGACCCCGACGCCACACTGCAAGCGATGGTGTTCGACTCACACTACGACGAATTCCGCGGCGCGATCATCTACGTGCGGTTGATGAATGGCACCGTCACCAAGGGGCAGAAAGTCCGCCTGCTCAAGGCCGGCATCACCTACGACGTGCTCGAGCTGGGGCAGTTCGTCCCACAGCGCCGCGCCTGCGAGCAACTGCGCGCGGGGCAAGTCGGTTATCTGATCTGCAATATCAAGGCCGTCAATCAGGTACACATCGGCGATACGGTGACGATCCCCGGCGAGCTCGGCGCCCCGGCGCTCGCCGGCTATCAAGAGCCCAAGCGGATGGTCTACTGCGGGCTCTATCCGGCCGAAGGTCAAGACTTCGAAGAACTGCGCGACGCGCTCACCAAGCTGGCGATCAACGACCCCAGCTTCGAGTTCGAGCCCGAGACGAGCGACGCGCTGGGCTTCGGTTTTCGCTGCGGATTCCTTGGCCTGCTGCACATGGAAATCGTGCAGCAGCGGCTCGAGCGCGAGGCCAATCTCGACCTGGTGCAGACCGCGCCGAACGTGACCTACGAAGTCGTCACCACGGCCGGCGAAACCTTGCGCATCTACAACCCGCAGAAAGTGCCCGAGGCCGGGTTGATCGCCGAATTCCGCCAACCGCTGGTGCGCGTGAGCTTCGTGCTGCCGGTCGAGTCGATCGGGCCGGTGATGCAGTTGTGTACCGATCGCCGCGGCGTCTACGTCCGCACCGAGTACCTCGGTTCCACCCGGGCGATTTTGGTGTTCGACTTGCCATTGGCCGAAGTGATCTACGACTTGCACGACAAGCTCAAGAGCGTCACTCGCGGTTACGGCACGATGGACTACGAGATCCTCGGTTACTTCCCCGCCGAGCTCGTGCGCATGGACATCCTCGTTGGCGGCAAGCGGGTCGACGCCCTGTCGATTGTCTGCGATCGCCGCGACTGCGAACGCCGCGGCCGCGCGATCGTCAAGAAGCTGCGCACGGAGATCGACCGCCACATGTTCGAGGTCGCCCTGCAAGCAGCCGTTGGCACACGGGTGATCGCCCGCGAAACCATCTCGGCGATGCGCAAGAACGTGACCGCCAAGTGCTACGGCGGCGACATCACCCGCAAGCGCAAACTCTGGGCCAAGCAGCGCGAAGG
>CAZBWM010000104.1:0-22464 GCA_964495375.1 uncultured Planctomycetaceae bacterium
AGCTGCGTCCAATTTGCGTCCAAGACCACGGACCTCGGGACTGTGAGGACTTGGAGCACGAAGATTTGGACCACGGATGACACCGATGGCACGGATGGGTGAATTGCGATTTCGATTCATCCGTGTGATCCGTGAAATCCGTGGTCGACGTGATTCTGGTTTTCGGTTCGCATCGCGAGTCATTCGCCGCGTTTGGTCCCCTTCGTGTCGTGGTGGTGGCCCTCACGTGCGCGCGGCGCGAGCGGGCTCGCCGAGGTGATTGAACACGGCGGCGATCGAAGCGCTACGTCGCTCGCTCCGCGACGGCAACCGAGCACTGGCGGAGCCAGTGGCACCCGGTGGCAACAACGCCTACTTCATCGTATCGACGTGGCAACAAGCGCGCGGAGCGAACCGCAAATAATGGTACACAATTTTGGTCATTTGTCAAGGGCTGAATAGGGCCACGGCGAACGCATGTGTGCGGGCACGTTCGCAGCACCTAAGGGGAATTGGCTCCCAAGGCCGCGCAGCGCTTGGCGAATGCGCCGAAGACCTTTTCGCCCAGCGCGTGCATCTTCGGCAGCCGGCGCGGGATCTCGGCCTGAATGGCCGCGGGATCGATGTAAGGCGATTCGGCCAGCTCGCGGCAGCCCCCGGGGCCGGTGATCCACTGATCGATAATCCCGGGCGTGACTTCCAAATGGCACTGCAAGCCCCACGCCTGGCGGCCATAGCGAAAAGCCTGCTGCTCGCAGGTGGTCCCGCGCACCAGCTGCACGGCGCCGGCCGGTAAGTCGAACGTATCGCCGTGCCAGTGGAAGACGATCTCGCCCGGCTGGACCGCGGACAACAGCGGATCGTCGGCGGCCGCCGGCAGCGGTTGCCACTCGTACCAGCCGATTTCCTTGCAGGAGTTCGCGCGAACCGTCGCACCGAGCGCTTTGGCCAATAACTGACAGCCGAGGCAAATGCCCAGCACCGGCAAGCCGGCGTCGACCGCCTGGCGAATCCATGCGACCTCTTGGACGAGAAACGGATGCTTTTCGACTTCGTCGGCGTTCATCGAGCCGCCCAGCACGACCAGGCCGGCGATCTCGCGCGGGCGAAACTCCGCGGGCAGCTCGCCAAACAAGTCGACATAACGAAACGGCACGCCAGCCGAGCCGAAGATGCCGGCCAAGGTGCCGAGACTATCTTTGGCGGCGTGGCGAAAAACAAGCACCGGCTTCATAGGAGGCGAGAGGCCAGGGGTTAGAGGTGAGGGACCAGAGGAATGAGACCAGATCTTGTAGGGTGTGCGAAGCACACCGGTTCACTTTCGTGCTAGGCGATCCATTCCTCTGGTGCGTTTCACGTACCCTACAAACAAGGGGTCAGGGGTTAGAGGTTAGGAGTTAGGGAACAGAGGATCGTGGCTAGTACTCTCACATCGCGCTCAATTTGCAATGTTCCACGTGGAACATTCGCGAAAACGATTTTGACTTTGTGGCTCACTCGACTCTTGACAACGACGAAGCCTCGCGCCCCCCCTCACCCCCGGCCCCTCTCCCGCCAGGGGAGAGGGGAGAAAGCAAGTGCGCTGCACGCACGCTGTTGTTGGTTCACTTGCGCGCGTAGCGCCGCAGGGCGTCGCGATTGAGCTCGATGCCCAGGCCTGGCGCGGTGGGGATCGGCAACATCCCCTCGCGATCGAGTTTGAACGGCGTCGTCAGAATCTCGTCGATATACGGCGCCGGCGTGAGGAACTCGACGTACCGCGCCACGGGCAGGGCCGCGGCCAGGTGCAGGTCGGCCGCCACGCCGACGGCCGTGTTCCAACCGTGGCTCACGTACTGCACCCCATGATCGTAAGCCAGCCAGGCGATGCGGCGGGCTTCGCTCAGGCCGCCGCACTTGGTGGCATCGGGCTGCACGATGTCCAGCGCCCCGCGCTCGATCCAAGGGATGAACGCCTGCCGACGCGTGAGCACTTCGCCGCCGGCGATCGGCACTGGCGCGGCCGCCCTCAGGCGGATGAAGTCTTCGATGTTGTCGGGGGCAAGCGGCTCCTCGAACCAGCCGATGTCGTAGTTGGCGAGCATCTTGGCGGTTTCCAGCGCCCACTTGTAACCGTGCGGCCAGAACTGCTCGCTGCCGCCGGCGTCGACCAGCAAGTCAACCTCGGCCCCCACCGTGTCGCGGGCGGTACGGACCAGCAGCTCGTCGTAGTGGCGGCTCACCCGGCCGAAGGGTCGCCAACCAAGCTTGATGGCGCGAAACCCGCGTTCGACCACCGCCGACAAGTTGTCGCGCAGCTTGCCTGGCTCGTCGAAGAGCATCGACGCATAGGGCTTGATCCGCTCGCGATAACAGCCACCTAACAGCCGCGACACAGGCTGGCCGCAGATCTTGCCGAACAGATCCCAGAGTGCGATATCGATACCGGAGATGACGTGTTCGACGGTGCCGCCGCGCCCCTGCCAGAAGGAACTTTGCCGCAGCTTCTCGCTGACGCGCTCCGGCTCTTCGGCCGATTCACCAAGCCACTGTGGGCGCAAGAACTCGACGCCGGCCTCGACCAACTGGCTGCTGGTGAAGACGCTGCCGACGCCGGTCGTCCCGTCGTCGGTGACGACTTCGACGAGGGCGTGGAGATCGTCCTCGGGCACGTGCCCTTCGGGCCAGCCACCATCGACGGTGCCGCCGATGAGGTGATGAACATGGATGTCGACGATTTTCATGCGGTTAGCTTAGTTGCGGCGTCGCGACACGGCAAACGCACGGCATCCGCGAACGAGGTGGCCTACCGGGGCATAAGCTTCCAGCTCATGCAGAACACGGCCAGGATGGCCGTGCCACGAATGAGTCGCCATCGCACGAGCTAGCGCGCGGAGTAAACTCCGCGGCTAACAATTTGAATCCATAGCGTTCACCGTTAGCCGCGGGACTTGTCCCGCAGGCTAGCTCGTGCGACGAAGCAGCAGCATGACGACTGCCAACGAAACAACGATGCCACCCAATACCATCAACGAGAACAGCGACGTGCGGGCGCGGGCTTCGTTCATGCGGACCCCTTCTTTTTCCGACTTGCTCGCATCATCGGCTTCGGCCGGGCCGACGAGCACCGCGGCGCCGCCTGACTTTTCGGCTTGCGCGGCTAGCTCTTGTCGCTGGTGGGCGGCATGCTGCTGAGCTTCGAGCTTGTCGACGTAGCGCTGGTCGATGCGCCCCTGTCGGCGCGTGTACTTGCCCTGGATAACGACAAGCGCAAAGAGGCCCATGCCGGCAAACAAGGCGAGCCAGAACCAGGGTGACTCGGCGAGCGGAGTTTTGGGGGGCGCGGCGGAGTCGTTGCGCGGCGGCTCAGATGTCATGTTGGGTGGCCCGGCTGCTCGCAGCCGGGTGCCGAAGGCACAAGAATCGGTTCTTGCCGCGTCGCGTTTGTGGATGCGTCGATTCGAGAAGGCTTCTTGTCGCTGTCACGACCCAGCCGGCAAGCGGCTGGGCCACCCGAGACAATATGCTCGCCCGAATCAGGTGCCACTACTTCCCGAACGGGAAAATCGGGCCGGCGTATTCGGCCGCGTCACCCAAATCTTCTTCGATCCGCAGCAACTGATTGTATTTGGCCAGGCGATCGGTGCGGCTGGCCGAACCGGTCTTGATCTGGCCCGTGCAGAGGGCGACGGCCAGGTCGGCAATCGTGGCATCCTCGGTCTCGCCGCTGCGATGGCTCGATATGCTCGTGTAGCCGTTGCGGCGGGCAAGCTGGATGGCGTCGATCGTTTCGGTCAGCGTGCCGATCTGGTTGACCTTGATCAGAATGCTGTTGGCGATCCCCTGCTTGATGCCGCGCTCGAGCCGCTCGGTGTTGGTGACGAACAGGTCGTCGCCCACCAGTTGCACGCGCTTGCCGAGCGCGTCGGTGAGTTGCTTCCAGCCGTCCCAGTCGTCTTCGCTGCAACCGTCTTCGATCGAGACGATGGGGAATTTTTCGACCCAGCCGGAGAGCAGCTTGACCATCGCGGCGCTATCGAGCTGCTGACCATCGATCGTGTAGCGCTTGGTTTTTTCGTCGTAGAACTCGGTGGCCGCCACGTCGAGCGCCAAGGCGATCTGCTTGCCGGGCTCGTAGCCGGCCTGGCCGATCGCTTCGAGAATCAGGTCCAAGGCGGCGGCGTTGGACTTGAGATCGGGAGCGAAACCACCCTCGTCGCCAACCGAAGTCGACAGGCCCTTGCCCTTGAGCACTTTCTTCAAGTTGTGGAAGACCTCGACGCCGGCGCGGAGCGCCTCGCTGAACGTTTCGAAGCCCAGCGGCACGATCATGAATTCTTGCACGTCGACCGCGTTGTCGGCGTGCTGGCCGCCGTTGACGATATTCATCAAGGGGACCGGCAAAAGCCGCCCACCGGGACCACCGAGATAGCGATACAGCGGCAGACCGCACCAATCGGCGGCGGCGTGGGCCGTGGCCAGCGAAACGCCGAGAATGGCGTTGGCGCCGAGCTTCTTTTTGTTGGGGGTGCCGTCGAGCTCAATCATGCGGTGATCGAGACCGGCCTGATCGAGGGCGTCGAAGCCGGCCAGCTCGTCGGCCAGCGAACCGTTGACGTGTTCGACCGCCTTCTCGACACCGCGGCCAAGATAGCGCTTGGCGTCGCCATCGCGCAGTTCCCAGGCTTCGTGAACGCCGGTGCTCGCTCCGCTGGGGACCGCCGCGCGGCCAAAGGAACCGTCGGCCAGTCGCACGTCGACTTCGACCGTGGGATTGCCGCGACTATCTAAAATGGCGCGACCGTGAATTTCGACTATCGCCGAGCTCATGCTGCTGCTCAACTTTCCATGCTGGGAGGGGAAGAACTCGATCGGGAACCGGCGCGCGGGCCACGTCGGCCGTGGTGCGGAGCGAAGCGGCTGACGCCGTGGCGGGCGAAATCGACCGACGCGAGCCGTCGGGGCCGGTAGCGGGGATTCCTATTGTGCCGAAAACCCGGCTCGGTGCCTACCGGCTGCCGGCCGGTTTGTCGGGCGGTTTTTCGTTCCGCCGTCGTGCTCCGGCCGCCGCCTTGAGCCAGCCGTACCGGCACGCTATAAGCGCGTATAATGGAGTACCCGTTGGCTGGCGAATTGCCGGCTGCGCGGGGGTTGCTGGTGATTAGACTGGTAGCCGGTGTTTGGGAGGCTTCGTGCGGTGGCGTGCGGGGTGGTGAGATGGGCTTGGTGACAATCCAGATTCTTGACGGCGCCGATAAGGGGCGCGTGTTCGATAATCTGGCGCCCACGGTGACCATCGGCCGCGAGGAGGGGAACACCATCCAGCTCAACGACGAGCGGGTGAGTCGCTTCCACCTCAAGATCCAGGAAGACAACGAGCAGTTCGTGCTCACCGACCTGGACAGCACCAACGGCACCAAGGTCAACAACGAAGACATTCACCTGCGCATTCTGCGGTACGGCGACCTGATTTCGGTCGGCCGCTCGATTCTGCTGTTCGGCTCGCGCGAGCAAGTGGCCCAGCGCCTGGCCGCACTGCGGGCCGCCGGCCCCGACGCCCTGGCCGACAGCCGCACGATTGGCCAGGGTGAAATCGACGGCGAGGAAGAGCCGCCGCCGGGATCGCTCGACTTCGAGCTCAATTGGGGCACCGACTCCAATTCGCAGTCGACGCTGCAGACGCTGATGCCCCCCGAGCTGCCCACGCGGTTGAGCCCGGGGCAAGCCGCGCAGTTGGCCGAGATCTTCGAGTACCTGCACCTGCGGATGCGCGACTTGATCTCCACGGTGCAACCCGACCGCGGGGCCGACACCGTGCGGCTCGACGCCCGGCAGTGGCAGGCGCTGTTGGACGTGCAGGGCCGGCTGGCTCAGTACCTGCGCGAAATCGGCGAGCCCTCGTAGTTCGTGGCACGGCCATCTTGGCCGTGTGCTGCATGAGCTGGAAGTTCATGCCACGGCTGCATCGCACATGGGCTGGAAGCCCATGCCACGGCAGGCTGGAAGCTCACGCCACGGTGTCGCCAACCCCTTACCGCTCTTGGTCTAGCGTCTGCGGGCCAGTAAGATATCGGCCAGCTTGCAACCCCAGACTCTCAACGTAGATCGCAGGATTGGCCGATGACCGAGTTTCGCGTCGAGCACGACTCGATGGGGGATGTCCGCGTCCCCGCGAAAGCGTATTACGGCGCGCAGACGCAGCGCGCCGTGGCGAACTTTCCCATATCGGGTTGGCCCCTCCCCCCTGCCCTGATTCATGCCCTGGGACTTGTGAAGTTTGCTGCCGCGGTCGCCAATCGCGACTTGGGCTTGTTCGCCGCCGGGCGCAAGACCGCGCTCGAGGCGCCGCAGATCGACGCTCTGCTGGCGGCCGCGCGCGAAGTGGCCGCCGGCAAGCTCGACGGTGAATTTCCGATCGACGTCTTTCAGACCGGGTCGGGCACGTCGAGCAACATGAACGCCAACGAGGTGATCAGCAACCGCGCGATCGAGCTGGCTGGCGGCGACCGCTTCGCCGATCGCAAATCGATCCACCCCAACGATCACGTCAATTTGGGTCAAAGCACCAACGACATGTTCCCCACGGCGATTCACGTCGCCGTGGCCATGACGATCACCGCGCGGTTGATCCCGGCGCTCGAGCGTTTGCAAAATGCGTTAACGGAGAAAGCCGCCGCCTGGGACCAGATCATCAAGATCGGCCGCACCCACCTGGCCGATGCCACGCCGCTGCGGCTGGGGCAGGAGATCGGTGGGCTCGCCCGGCAGTTGGAGCTTTCGGTCGTGCGGGCCCAGCGCGCGGTCGAAGCGCTGCACGAGTTGCCGGCCGGCGGCACGGCGGTCGGCACCGGCATCAATACGCACCGTGAGTTCGGCCGTCGCGTGGCCGCGGCGCTGGCCGAGCAGGCGGGCATTCCGTTTGTGGAAGCAGCCAATCACTTCGAAGGAAACGCCCAGCGCGACGCGCTGGTCGAAGCTCACGGCCAGTTGAAGACGATCGCGACGACGCTCTTTAATGTGACCAACAATATCCGCTGGCTGGGTTCGGGACCGCGCTGTGCGTTCTATGAAGTGCAGCTCCCCGATTTGCAGCCTGGCAGCTCGATCATGCCCGGCAAAGTCAACCCGGTGATGTGCGAGAGCTTCATGCAGGTGGCGGCGCGGGTGATTGGCAACGATTCGACGATGACGGTGTGCGGCGCGGCGGGGGGCCAGTTTCAGCTCAACATCATGATGCCGGTGATGGGGCATACGGCCCTGGAAAGCGTGACGCTGCTGGCCTCTTCGTGCGAGGCGTTCGTCGACTTGTGCGTGGCCGACATGGAGGCCAATGCCGCGGCCTGCGAGGCGAGCGTCGAGAAAAGCCTGTCGATGGTCACGAGCCTGAACCCGCACATTGGCTACGAGCGAGCAGCCCAGTTGGCCAAAGAAGCTTTCAAGAGTGGCAAGACAATTCGGCAGCTTTGCGAAGAACAGGGAGTGCTGCCGCACGACACGTTGGCCAAAGCGCTCGATCCGATGCGGATGACCGAGCCGCACGCGTCGTAGAAGTCAGCTTGATTGAGTGAGGCGCCCGGTGCAGAGGATGCGGGCGCCGCCGTCCTGCCGAAAGTGTGGGATCGTAGAAAGTGCCGGCCGGGAGGAGATCGGCCGCTGAGTTGCGTTGGTGATCGCACGCATTACGGCGCGCGATCGCCGAATAGCGTGAAGCAGACACGAACTTGCCCGTCGGACCGGGTGTTTAGGTCGAACCCGTTCCGCGGTTGCGCATGCTCGACCGAGCGAAGGGAAGACCGCGATGAGCACGAAACATTTCTCGGTGTCGACGCGTTGGCGCGCGCTGGTTGGCGCGATTTGCGCCATCTTGGCCGTGGTGTCCGCGAACGGGGCGCCAGCCGGCGCCTACCAGTATCGCCCCGACGCGACCAGTTCGGTCGACGACGGCAGTAGTGTGGCCGACGGCAGTTCGGTCGACGATGGTAGCGCCGTCAACGACAGCAGCAGCGTGGCCGAAGGGAGCGCGGTCGGCGGCGACAGCTCGGTCGACGACGGTTCGATCAGCGGGCCGGGCCTGCCGCCCGATGAGAGCGAAACCGTCGACGGGCCAGCCGCGGGCCAAATCGGACCCCCGTATCGCCCCGACGACCTGGTCGCTCGCGCCGAGAAGCTTTCCAAGACTGCCAAGACGGGCGAGCAGTACGGCCAGGTGATTGCGCTGTGCGATCAGGCCTTGGCCGACGGCGCGACGCAGAAGTGGGAAGTTTTCGCCCACAAGCTGGCGGCCTGGGCGCACAATCGCCGTGGCGAAGTGCATGCCGCCGACGGCGAAGAGGCGGCCGCGCTCGAAGACTTCGAAGCCTCGATTCGGCACGACCCCAAGCGCTGGCAGGCGATCCACAACCGCGGCGTCAGTCATGCGATGAAGGGAGAACTAGAAGCGGCAATCGCTGATTTCGATCAGACGATCAAGCTCAATCCGAATTTCGCCAACGCCCATTTCAATCGCGGCGAGTTGCTCTACGAGCAAGGCGCCTACGAGGCGGCCGTTAACGATTACAACCGCGCCTTGCGGCTGGCGCCGCGCGATTCGGCCGCCTACAACAGCCGGGGGCATGCCTACTACAAGCTCGGCAACTATCGTCAGGCTTTGGCCGATTACAGCTACGCGATTCGGCTCGATCCCCAGAACGCGGCCGCCTACACCAATCGCGGCGATGCGTACGGCGATCTGTCCCGCTTTGAAGAAGCCGCTCGCGACTATCGCGCCGCGATTCGCATCGACCCCAAGCTGGGCCGGGCGTATCAAAGCGCCGCCTGGCTGATGGCCACTTGCCCGTCGGAGCAGTACCGCAACGCGCAATACGCGCTGATGGCTGCCAAGAAGGCGATCGAGCTCGACGGTGAGGAAGATTATCGTTACCTCGACACCCTGGCCGCGGCGCAGGCCAACGCTGGCAAGTATGAGGAAGCCCAGGCGACTGAAGCACGAGTGATCGAAATGGCCCCGCCCGGTAGCCTGGAGCTGTACAAGGCGCGGCTCGCGCAATACGAGGCGGGCAAACCCTATCGCGACACGAAGCCCACGGCGTCGGAGACTGCTGGCGAAGCGGCGCCCAGCCAGTCGCAGCCGCAGGCCGATACGACTCCGGCCCCTTCGACCAATCGCCGGCGACGACGCTAGGGATGCACACGCCTAGCGAGGTGACGAACGCCGGCCGCGGACTGCTGGTCACTCACGGCGCGACTGGTCCGACAAATCCTCCGCCGCCACTACCACCGGGCGACAGGACGATCCCGATCGGCACACCGGCCGCGGTCAGCGTGCGGAACTGGATCGAGAGCGACTGCGTGAGCGAGCGGGCCGACAGGTCGCTGACCGACAGCCCGTAAATGATGACGCGGCCCGAGATGCCGGTGAACGTTGAAACTCCGGTGACGACGCCATTGGTGCGGACCGTGACGACGACGGTGCCAGGAGTCGGGCTGACGAAGTCCAAGTAATCGCGGCCGCTGGCGCCGCTGAACACCAGGTCGGTCAGCGTGGGGTTCTGCTGATTGGGCTGCAAGCCGAACGCGCCTACGGTCAGTTGCGTGGAGGAAAAGCCGATCGGTTTGGTCGCGCCGACAGGCGTCACCGTGACCCCCACCTGATAGACGCCGGCGGTGGTGTAATTGCGCTTGATTTGCGTGCCGCTGGGACCGACGACCGTTTGATCGACGGTGCCATTGCCATCCCAGTCGATCGCGAACGTAAAATTCTGCTCGGGAGCGTAGAATGTGCCGGGCACGCGGAGCGTGTAGTCGGACGCCACGCCGCGCACCACGTAGCCGTTGACGCCGATCGTAGGCCGCGAGGCCGCTTCGATCTTGCCGAGCAACTGATCGACCGTGCCGCGCAACTGAGTGGTGCCGGCGGTCTGCACGATCCAATAGCCCAGCGTCGAGCTGGGATTGGTTGGCGTATAAATCGAGGCGTGGGGGATCTCCACGAGCTTGCTACCGATCTGGATCGTGACCGTGCCCGAGCTGCTAAGCACGGTGACCGGTAGGGTAGGATCGGGGGTGAGTCGCCAGACGCGGCGTCCACCGGCGTCGAGACCGCTGAGCACATAACCGTCGTCGTAGGCAGCGTCGGTTCGCACCAGTTCGGCACGATTATCGAAACCGACGAGCCCATCGAGCTCTTTGAGCGCCGCCGAAAGCACCGCGCTATTGGCCAGGTCGGTAGTTTGCGACTTCTTCCACCACAGCAACTCGCGCGAGCCACTCAAGATGGCGTGAAAGACATTCTCGACATAGTAGGTGAAGTCGCGCCCCTGCTCGCCCAGGAGCCAATCGCGCGAGGATACCCAAGGGACAAGCGGCACGTCGGACGCGGCCACTTGGGTGCGCAGGAGCTTGACATCGGAGACGAACGCGTTGTAGGGCCGCCAGAAATTGACATAGGCCGTGCGAATCGAACCTTGCCGGTAGGAAAGGTCGACGTTCGCTGGCGGATAACTGGCACTCTGAATTTGCAGAGTATACGTAAAGCTCAGGCCGTCCGCGGCCACTGACGTAATCTGATACTTGCCCGTGTAGGCCGGATTGATCCAGTAGGAGCCGCGGTTCTCGATCTCGACCTCTTCCCCGACCTTCAGCGCGGAGATGGGCGCAAACAGTCGCACCGTGACGGTGCCCGTGGTCCCTTGCACCTGGGTATAGCTGATCGACTTGATCGTGGCATCGAACGGCAGCGGCGGCTGCAGCATCCCCGTTTCCGTGAGCACAGGCCCCATAAACCCGTACAACGGCACCGATTGCGAATTGCCCAGATAGGTACCGACCGAGTAGGGGCTGTCGTGCGTGCCGTAGTACGTGCCCGACGGAATCGTCGAGGTGCGCGTGTACTGGTTGTAGTTCATCAACGTGGCTTCGGGGAACACGGCGCGGAGCGGCGCGTAAATCGCGGCGTTGAGGTAGTCGGCTTGCCGCTCTTCCATCACGGCGTTCCAGATCGCGGCTTCGCGCCCCGAAGCGTTCCAGAGGATCATTGCCGAGGGGGTCAGTTCGGCCTCGGTGAGGCCGCGCGCGATGAGCTGCGCCTTGACCGACGGCCAGCGTGGATCGGCCACGATCGCCTGCCACAGCGAGCGCGTCATCGGCGCATTGGGATCGATGCGCTGCTCGTAAAACTGCAGCACGTGCAGGTCCATGCCATGCTCGATGTCGACCACCAACATGTCGAGCGTGCCGCCGAGCGCTTTGTATTGGGTCAAGAAGGTGGTCAACTTGGCCGCGGCTTGTGTGACCCAGCGATCCATCCAGATGGTGTAGTAATCGGTCGGCTGACCATCGGCGCCGACCGGATCGATGTACCCGGCGACATTGCCAAACAGGCCGTTTCCGTAACCGATTACTTCGAGGAAATCGGCCAGGAAGATCACCCGCTGGCCAGCGGGCAAGGCACTCAGCGTTTGCCAGGCCTGCTGCGGCGTTGGCACATTCAGCTTGTCGCCGGGCGAATCTCGCTGCCAGGCGATGTACCAAGGAATGATATTGTCGAAGCCGCTCGAGGTGGGGGGCGCCGTATTGGCATAGAACCGCGTCACCGGATCGGTCGCGCTCGACAAGATGCTGTCGTCGAATTGCTGCAGCAGGTTGCGTGTCGCGAGTGAATCGAGGAACTCGACGCGGTTGCCATTGAAACTGGCCTGTAACAGCGACTTGGCCGCCGTCGCGTTGACCTTCGTTCCGCCCGAGCTGAGCAGCGAGCCGCCATCGGCGAGCGACAGCGCGGTGAGGATGCCATCGGGGCGCAAGCCGGTCAGGTCGACGCCGCGCCCAGGGAGCGCGGCCCTGAGCGCCGTGGTGCTGCCATAGCCGGTGATTAGCCCGCTGCGCAAGAGCGCGGTCAGCAGCTCGTCGGTCGACATCGACGTGAAGACCTGATCGAACGCCAAGGTATTGACCAGGGCCGTAACCGACGTCTGCGTCGTGAGATTGTTCGACACCAAATAATTGAGCACTTGCGAGGCGGTTAGCCGATCGGCGTCGACCGCATCGTTGACGACGAGCGTGTACGCGCTGGCGACGTTGGATGTGAACCGCACGGTGTACTTACCGGGCGTGTTCACCGCGAAGCCCGCGATGCGCAAGCCCGTGGGCGCCGAAACTCCGTCGGGCGACCAGGCGGTGCCGCGGGCCAGAATCGTGTGGCCGTCGGGGGCCAGCAACTCGAGCGTTTGGCCGGAGAGATCCGGGCCGCGACTCGCAAGGGCAAAGTCGAGCACGCCTCCGACTTTCGAAGTCAGGTCGATCGAGAAGGTGTCGGTCGGACTGGCCGCGCTGGCCTGCCCCAGCCAGGCATAACGGCCCAGGCCGTTGCTCAGATTGACATAGGAATAAGTGAGATCCTGCGGCAGGCCGGCGGCGGTGCCCGTTCCTTCAATACCGGTGTTTACCGCCACGTCGAGCCAGTAGTTGCCGGCCCCGCCCGACGGCATGTTCAGCACGATCGTGTAAGTGCCCGGCGTGCCGATGTAATACGGGTTCAGCAACACCGTGCGGCCGGCGCTCGCCATGCTATTGACGATCACGTTGCCGCCCGGACCGATCAGCGAATAGTTGAGATTGACGGCATCGGCCCGGGCTGAAAAAGCGAGCCGCTGCCCTACTTCCAGGTTGAGCGTGTAACGAACATCACCGGCGGCCGACTGCACGCTGCGGGTGAGTTGCGTCTCGGCGATCTGCCAGGCGGCTGGACCAATCGCGCTGAGATTCAGGGCCTCGACGGCCATCATCCGACGATCTTCGAGCGGCTCGGGGCGGCCGGCGAACCGCGCCCGGCGGCGCTCGGGCGCGCGCCGCGGCTGCTTCGTGAAGTAGTCGGACAGGAGCGCCGCCAAACGGCGAAAGTTACGTGCGGGCATCTTCAAGGTCTCGAATCAGTCGTGGCATCCGTGACAAATCGATCATCATGCGAACCGAACCCACGACCGCGCGACAGGTCCCGCGACGGACGAGTCAAACTCTCTTCCCAGGCTGGGCCGCGGATCGCTCCGCATCCGAGCCCTATTCCCTTTTCGGGAACCGCGAGTGTTGCGCCGCGATGGCGGCGCCGCGCGCGGCTCGCTCAGAACGAAAACACCCGCAAGCGCGAACGCCTGGTTCGACGTCGCGGCGAGAATGAGCGGCCCGAGGACCGGCGCCTGGGCCAGCCGCGCCCCGCCAGTCGCACGGCGCGCCGACCTCGCGCTGCCATTGCCAGTAATAGCGCCAACAGATTGCCTTCCAGTGCGTCACACATCAAAGCACTCCGCGAATTGCTGCCAGTCATTCAATCCCCTCATTGATTCCATGGCGCCACACGCGCCGGGACACGTTGCTTAAATCCGTCGCTGCGCAAAACCGCTCGATCGGAAACCGACCCAAGGGACGCGACCGAGAAGTAGCCGAGGCTCGACAACGAGCAAGCTAAATGGGCCGCGAACGCACACGACAAACAGCCTAGCGCAACATCAGCGTAGAAAAACCGCGTTGGTTCGCGGCCCGCCGACGTTATCTGCTGTTCACGGGCAGTCCTGAATTTCGCCTGAATGGCGACGAATTTGACGCAGCACCCTGCGCAGGAGCGGGTGCCGTTGTTCCGGTAGTTTAAGCGTCTTAACCGTTTAGTGTCAAAAGAAAAACGGCAAAAATGTCGCGCTTTTACGGTCCAGACCAATTCGGATTGCGTTTCACCTGGGGCTCGATTAGACTCGAATTTCGGGAAACTAGGGGCATGTCTTCCCCTTTAGGTGGGGGAGGATTGGTCCGCTGCAGGGTGAAGTTGGCCGATCTCGGCCCTCGGTCTGATGAAGCATCGGGCCGCGCGTCGGCGGGTCGCATCCAGCGATTCGAGTGCGGCCCAGGTATTGGCTGACAAAAGGGCGCTGCCACGCGGCGGGCCCCCTAGGCAGAAAGTACTTGCGTCCTCGACGGCAGGTGATTTTCGCTGCTATCGAGGGCCGTTTTATCGGTGCCCGGGGGGCCGTAAAGTCGGTGCCCGGGGGGCATCGATGGAGATGCTCGAAGGGGCCAATTCGGTCCCCATCGGGCGGCATGTTGGTGCCCGTCAGGGCAACGATAAATTGGTGCCCCAGAGGGCATCGCGAGCGCTAGTGCCCGCGGGGGCACCGCTAGGTCGTCAGGGACGATGCTTTCACCGGTTGCCGGTTCGGCGGCGCACCTTCGTGCCCAGTCGAGGCGTGCACACCCCGACTCGAGAGACAGGTCCTCTGATGGCTGTCGAAAATCTAAAATCGCTCCCGCTTCGAGATCTAGTCGAGCTGGCCAAGCGTCGCGGCGTCCGCGGTTGGCACGAGATGCGTAAAGAGCAGTTGATTCGCGCCCTCGGCAAGGCCAAGGGCTCGCCGGCCGCCAAAAGCGGTCACGCGACCAAAAAACTCCACGCCACGAAGCTCCATGCGACGAAACTCAACGGGACCAAGGCGTTGCGCAACGGCGCGGCCGGACACGCGAAGTCGGCCCCGGCGTCGCGGTCGACCGGGGCGAAAGTCGCCGCCAAGCCTCAAACCTCGCGCAGCACGGTGGCCGTCTCGCGCAACTCCGTCGCGAAGGTCGTGATCGCCAGCAAGGGGGCCACCGCTCCTAGCGCTTCCAGCAAGCCGGCCACGGTCAAGGTGTCAGCTCCCAGCAAGCCGACGGTTTCGGAAGTTCGCGCCGCGGTTGAACCGAAGCGAAAGCCCCGCCCAAAATCGCCGGTGGTCGCGCGTCGGCTGTCGGAAGCCAAAGCGGCCGGCAACCGCTTCAAGAATCTGGCGTTTCGCACGCCGCCGGGTCAGCCCGATGGCTACAAGAAAGACCGCCTGATCGTGATGGTGCGCGATCCATTCTGGCTGCACGCCTACTGGGAACTGAGCCGGCACGGAGTGGTGCGGGCAGAAGCGGCGCTGGGCCAGGACTGGCATACGGCCCGCCCCGTGCTGCGGCTGTTAGACGTTTCGAGCGGCGCCACGACCAGCACGGCCGAGCGCGTGATCCGCCATATTGACGTGCACGGCGGCGTCAACAACTGGTATGTCGACGTGCAAGACCCGCCCCGCTCGTACCGGCTCGACATCGGCTACTTGACTGCCAACGGGCGGTTTTTCATGCTCGCCCGCAGCAACGTGGTAACGACGCCGAAGGCTGCCTCGACCGACGCGATCGACGAGAACTGGAGCGACGTGGCCGAGAACTTCGATCGCATTTACGCCATGAGCGGCGGCTATGCGTCGGACGGCTCCTCGCATGAGCTGCAAGAATTGTTCGAAGAACGGCTCCGCCGCCCGATGGGCAAGCCGATGCTCACGCGCATGGGGGCGGGCGCGGTGGCCGGCGGCCAGCGGAAGCGCGAGTTTGTCTTCGAGCTGGATGCCGAGTTGATCGTGTACGGTCGTAGCGAGTCGTCGGCCCACGTTATGCTGCAAGGTGAGCCGGTGACTTTGCGTCCTGATGGCACGTTCACGGTGCGATACAGTCTGCCGAATTGCCGGCAAGTGATTCCGGCCGTGGCTTCGAGCGCCGACGGCGTCGAGCAGCGGACAATCGTGTTGGCCGTCGAGCGAAATACCAAGGTGATGGAACCGGTCACCCGCGACTCGGCCGAATGAATCGCCCGGCCCGAGGCGCGTACCGAATGAATCGCGCGGCGCCTGCGGGGCGCGCGCGTGGTGTCGCCCGGCGTTGGCATGTTGCCTTCCGAAGCTGGCGCGGCCCTGAGTCGTCTCGGGCATTTTCCGTGGCTTGGCGGTCGGTTGAATTTCGCCGGTGTCTAAAGATATATCAGGCATTCTCGAGGGCTGGGAATACGATCCGGACGCATTTTCCGTCCGCATCGTGTCCGGTAGCGATGGGCGCGAGAAGCTGCAGTTGCGCCTCGACTTAGGGCTGCTGCAAATGGAGCTCGACGGCCGCCCCGACGGCGCGCGCCCCGGCGGCAGCGATAGCTGGCTCGACTACTACGAGCGCAAGCAGCAAGCCCACCAGCGAGCAGAGCCCCATCTCGAACGCCCCTTTACGCTCGACGCATTGGCCCTCGGCCGGTTGCTCCGCGAAGGGGTGCAGTACTACCACCGTTACCTGAGCTTCTGGCATCTGGGGCGTTACGAGTTGTGTGCCCGCGACACCGCTCGCAACCTGCGGCTGTTCGCTTTCGTGCGGCAGCACGCGGCCGACGACCGCGCGAAGCTGCAATTCGATCAGTACCGTCCTTACGTCACGATGATGCACACCAGGGCAGTCGCCACGCCACTGGTCGAGCTGCGCGACTTCGACACGGCGCTAGGCGTAATCGACGCGGGCATCAAGGGCATCCGGCAGTTTCTCGAAGACTACGCCCAGCAGCATCGGGCCGACGACTGCGCCGAGCTGGTGCAGCTCGAGCAATGGCGCGAGCAAGTCTCTGGCCAGCAGACTTCGGCCGAGCGGCGCCGTCCGCCGACTCAATTGGAGAGCTTGCAACGCCGGCTCGACGAGGCGGTCAAAGACGAGCGCTTCGAAGAGGCTGCCCGGCTGCGCGACGAAATCCGGCGCCTTGATGCCGAGCAGCCGAGCGAGTCGGGCGACGCCTGACGCGACGTGCACCGCCGGCTGCTAGCATGCTGGCGCGCCCTCGCGAAATTCGCATGGCCATTTCAGGCCAGCGTCAAGCCGCGTAAGGCGCGCGCTTTCGGGGTTTGTTGCCGGGCAAACTTCTGCGAGTTTCTGGCGAATTGGCTTCAGATTCTTGCGCGCCGTTTCGTGGTGCGCCGCCAGTGGAGTTTGCCTTCGGCAAATGCCGAATCTGTCAGAACAGAGCCTCGGACCCGAAGCTTGCCGCCCTGCTTGCGCGCTGGATTAGCCATGTCGTTCAACCGCCCCGCGCCACTCGAAGAACGCCGCCGCCGCTTGCTCTCCGACGAGGTGAGCGGGGCCGCCGACGGCAAGAAAGCGGACCGTGACGCCGATGCCACGGCCACGCCCTCCGCTCCGCCGCGCAAGGCCGCGCGGCCGCGCCGTTATGGCGAGCCCTCGTTCGCCGAGGGCCATTTGCGAGTGACCGACCTGGTGCCGCGCAGCTACACGGCGCTGGCGCTGTGGTTCTTCGCCGGGGCGCTGGCCATCGCCGGGATCGAAGCGCTCTACTACTTCATGCCCCGGCTGACGGCCGACGGACACGTACCGGCCTTCGACCTCGCGGGTCACGGGAACCTGGCCAACTGGTTCGCGTCGTCGGTGCTCTTGGTGTCGTCGCTGGCGTCGCTGTTGGTGTTGTCGATCCGCCGCCACAAGGCCGATGACTACAACGGACGCTACCGCATCTGGCTGTGGGCGGCCGCCGTTTGGTTCGTGATGAGCGTCGACGAAACGGCCGGACTGCATCATGGCTTTCAGGGCTTGATGTTCGGACTGACTGGCACCCGCATCACCGGCGACGGCGCCTTGTGGTGGATGCTCCCCTACGGGCTCGTGCTATTGGCGATCGGTGGCCGGCTCGTCTTCGAGCTGTTGGCCTGCCGCGCGGCGGTTACGTTCTATGCGTTGGCCGGTTTGATGCTCGGCGCGGCGGTCGCCGTGCATTTGAACGCCATCCCCTATCCGCTCGCGGCCGAGTATCTCGTCATGCTCGAAGAGGGGCTCGAGCTCACAGGCGATTGGTGCCTACTGATGTCGTTGGCGCTGTTCGCGCGGTTTACGATTCTCGAGGCCGAAGGGGGCTTGCGCCACGCGGGCAAGTCGAAGCGCGTGAAGCAGAAGTCGGCCGAAGGGCGCCGCTCGCGCGACGAAAATGAGAGTTCAACCGGAGCGAGCAACGGAGCCGAAAAGCAGCGATCGCGCACGCACGCCACCACATCAACCGGCACGCAATTGCGCTTCGACTCGGCGCAATCGGCGGGCGCGAGCGGGCAGCGCCGCCTCTCGAAGGCCGAGCGCCGCGCCATGAAGCGCGAGCGCAGCGGTGAGCGGGATTAGTGGGGCGGCCTGGTCCGCGTCTTACTTCTCCCCCGCCAGCACCCATGCTTCGTCGAGCACTGCCAGGTTGATCTGCGTGCGCTCTTGCGATGTGAAGACGACGTAGATGCGGCCGTCCTTGCCCTGCAAGGCGATCGGGTAGGCGAAGTCGTCGTCGCCCGTCATCAGGTTACGGCGATGCGGGTAGGTCTTGTCGCCATCGGTCGAGACGGCCAGTGAGAGCGGCGTGCGATCGACCATGCTGTCGTTGTAGACCAGCAGCAAATGGCCGTTGGCCAGCTTGATGAAGTCGACCGCTGAGTTCGGATTGGGGAACTGCGAGTCTTTGCCGCGCGCCCAGGTGCGACCGCCGTCGGTGCTTTCGCTGCGCACCAGATAACCGTCGCTGCGCGGGCCGTAGCCCCCGCCGCGCCGGCAATAGCAAACGAGGTGTTCGTCGCTGAGCGCCGCCACGGCCGGCTGCAGACAGCCCAAGCGATAGCCGATGCGATTCGATTCGCTCCACTGGTGCGTCTTCGGATCGTAGCGCAGAAACAGCGACGTCGAATCGGCGCCGACCACTTCGATGTCGCTGCCGGTTTCGTGATAGACCGGCAACAGGTAGCAGCCATCGGCCAGCACGATCGGCCGATTGCGGACCATCATTCCTTCTTGCCAGGCGACGACCTGCGGATCGCTCCAAGTCTGGCCACGATCGCGCGAGATCTTGGCCTGAATGCGTGACGACGACCAGGTATCGCCGTAGCGCACCACGTAGTAGAGCCAGACGATGCCGTCGGGGGCTTGCCAGACCACGGCGTTCCCTTCCGAGCGAAACGGCGTGTCGGCGATGATCTGCGGTGGCGACCAGCTCTTCTCGCCTGACTTGCGGCGCGAGCCGTAGACCTTCGTGTCGACGGCGTACTCTCCCTCGCCACCGTAATAGACCAACAACAAGTCGCCATTATCCAATTCGCCGATGCAGGCCGGGTGCTTGTAGGGGCCCGGCGCCTCGCGGCCGAAAACCTTCTGCACGTCGGGCTTGACTGGATCGGCGGCCGCAGCGGTTCCAGACTTTAGGACTGCAAGTCCCAACAACGAGAGGACGGCCAACGACGAGCGGAGCATCACGAAACCTCAGCGGAGGGCGAGCAGTGGGTGAGATCAGGCAGTGGATCGCGGCAAGCCAGGCCGCGATCCGGTCCCACCAGCGTAAACGGTTTCGACGGCCGAACCAGTGGGGTGCGGCTACTCGCACTCTTTGAGATGGTTGCCGTGGCTTACCGTGCGGGACCGAGCGCCGGACCTTCGTCGCTGGTCGCGGCCTCACTCGGCGGAGCATCGGGCGTCACTGACTCCGCGGCCGGCGAATCATTCGAAGCGTCTTCGCTCGCGGGCTTATCGGTCTTGGTTTGGTCTCCAGTCGGTTCCTCTTCCAGCAGCCACTCGATCGCCGCATCGGCGTCCCGCTCGATCAGCGGGCGGTCTTCGGCGGGGTCCGTGGCCGGCTGTTCGTCGGCAGGTTGTGCAGGTGCCGGCTCGTCGCTCGGCACTTCCTCAGTCGTCGGTTTGAGCATCTCGCTCGGCACTTCCTCGAACCCAGGCATCGGTGGCGAGGCAGCGGCCGGTGTCGGCTGCGACTGCGAATCGGCCATCGTCGGCTCGTCGTCGAAGAGCGACTCGCCCGGCAACTCGTGAGCGTACGGCAGCGGACCAGGTCCAATATTGCCCTGCCAACCGCGCCACGGCCCGATGCCCGAGTCGGTGTAGTCAATCGGTCCGCTGTAGTCGGTCAGGCCACCATGCGGGATGACCGGCGTGCTGCCAGCGGTGTCACCGGCGGGCCAGGCATCCTGATAACCACGCGGCCGGCGATTGCCGTAACCGTTTCTCAATTCCCATGGGGCGTTCTGGGCCAACCCCATCATCGTATTGCGGGCCGACTCGAAGAAATAATCGTGCGCCGGGCCCGGCTCGGTGAACATCGGGATGTTCATCGGCGCGATCTTGAAACGCGGCTTCCATTTCGGGCGACCACGCATCGGTGGCACCGGCGTGATCACCACGTCGCCACCGCGGCCGATCGTGAGATCCTGCCCTGGTTGTAGCTGAATCTCTGCGCCGTATTCGACGGGGCCCGGTCCCTCGGAGCTGCCGAGTTCGGTGGGGGCACCTTGCAGTTCTTCGGGCTGCGGCTGCGCGTCGCTCGGTGCCTGGTTCTGCGCTTGCGCTCGGCTGCGGGCCATGGCCGCGCGGGTGGAGTAGCTTTGCAGGGCTCGAGGAGGGGCGGATTGCGAGCCGCTGCGCTCTTGCCCGGCCGCTGCCTGGCAGACCACACTCACAAGAACCGCGATGCCCAACAGGCCGACTGTGTACCGTGTTCGCCGCATGACATTGCTCGCAGAGGTTTGCACACCGAATCGCCGCGGGCTCGGCGGCGCCCTCGACCCCAGCGTGGAAACTTGATCCACATGCTCACGGCCCAAGGCGCGTGGCGGGTGTACGAGGAGGGCGCGGCCGAAACCGCTCCGTCAACGTTGCCACTCGACAGGCCGCAAAGCAAACGCGATCGTTGCCTTTTTCCCACATGTTGCCTTTTCACAGCGCGACCTTGCCGATGATGACGACTGCAATGATGGACGTCGGCTCGCTGGCGATGTACATCGCGCTGCCCGTGCCGGTTGTAGCGACGATGGTCGCCGCGGCGCTGCTGGGGCTTGGCGTGCTGGTGCGCGGCCGCCCGGCACTGGCCGGCACCACGCTGGTCGCCCCCTGGTGGTGGAGCATGACGGTACTGGTGACCGTCACGACACTCGAAGTGCTGGTCGCGATCAAGGTGAGCGCTGCGACCACGGGCACGAACGCCGGCGCGGCGCTCCCGGTGTGGACCACGCATGTGGAGCTCGTTGCCGCGGCGCTGACCTTTTGTCCATTGATGGCGCTGTTGGGGGCCAAGCGTCCGCAAGATCGGGCGTGGCAATTCATCGTGCTGTCGCTGGCGATCGTGCTGTTGTTGCCGGCGGCCGAAGCCTTGCTCTTTCGGCCCGGCGCGCCGGTGGCGATGCACGCGGCGCGGCGCGGGTTTCTGGTGATTCTGCTGGGCGTCACACTCGTCACCGGACTGCCGACGCGTCGGTGGCTGGCGACGTTGTTGTTGGTCGCCGGGCAGGTCTTGCTGCTAGGCGAACACGTGCCGGGGCTAGCCGGCGTGACCGCGGCATTGGCAAGTTGGCGCGTGCCGCTGGGCATGCTGCTGGTGGCGCTAGCGCTCGTGGCGGCCGCGCATCCTTGGCCACGTCAGCAGATTGGGCGCGCGCCTTGGGACCGCGCGTGGCTCGACTTTCGCGACTCTTTCGGCACGCTGTGGAGTCTGCGCGTGATCGAGCGTTTCAACGACACGGCCAGGCGGAGCGATTGGCCGGTGCGTTTGAAATGGGGCGGCTATGAGTTCGAGGGAATGGAACCCACTGCCGAACTAACCGCGGCGATGCGGGCCGCGATGGCGTCGCTGTTGTGGCGGTTCGTTCCCAGCGATTGGCTGGACCGACGTTGGCCGGCAGCGCGTTAGCACGTCCGGAGATGTTCGACACTCGCGCTTGGTAGTTTTGCGAAGCGGTACACTGAGATCGTCGAGATTCGACACCTTAAGTGCGGCGATTCTCAGCTATCTCCGAGCCAGCGATGGGTCAGTTGCAATCTGAGAACTCTTAAGCGGCGGTAGTGCCATAACTCCTTTGATGGCAAGAAAGGCCACAAGCATGATCATGGGATAGATGAGCTTGGGGTTCGGGTGCATGCCGCCCCCACCCGACCATTCACCGACGCCCGAGTGTTGCTGCCGCGTTGCTTCGTACTTGGCTCGACTGTCGAACCAGAAAATCTCAGCCGGCGGAATTGTCGACGACGTCGGCGCCACTTGCGCTGTCGGATCCTTCCAAACTCCGACATACACCTCAAGCAACAGGTGCCGACACATGACCAGAGTCCAACAGAGGAGCGCCGCCAATATGAACCCTGTGCTCAGTCGGAATTGAAACCAGCGGATTGGGAGTGCGAAGCGCATGGGAAGGATTGTAGCCGCGAGGCTCGCGGCGGCCGAATTCTGCGCATGAAAAAGGGCCCGGGTGGCCTTGCGGTAGTGGCCAACCGGGCCCTTTAGGCCGTGAAAAAATGGTCTGGCCCGTAGCGGGCTCTCGATCGCCTAAATGCGGGCGACGCGCTCCTAAGATTCACGGTCCTGGCAAGTTCCCCAGTCGAAGGCATCCGGTAACAGGGTCATCTGCTGGGTGGCCCTGTCCCCGCGACTGCTGGGTCAGCAAGGGAACGCTCGACCTATAAAGCACCCGGCGTGCCAAACCCGCGGGCCGCCATCGCTGTCGGCAATTGGATCGCACAACTCACCGCGAAATCAGTATTTACCGCGGAGGGCCTGGGTCGCTATCGTCTCCCCCCCGCTCGTGCAAACGGGGCCGAGCGTGTAACTTTTACAGTTCTGGTAAGGAACGGCCGCGAAATAACTTCTCCCTATTCCCCTCTCCCCTCGCGGGAGAG
>CAZBWM010000105.1:0-22144 GCA_964495375.1 uncultured Planctomycetaceae bacterium
TCATGATCTCGGAAGCACTCGCCGACATACATCTTGTGGGCGGCGGTGCAAGTTGTCAGTGCTTCCCCTTCTACGTCTACGACGAAGACGGCACGAACCGTCGCGAGAACATCACCGATTGGGCCCTGAAAACTTTCCGCGACCACTACCACGACAAGAAGATCGACAAGTGGGCCATCTTCCACTACGTCTATGGCCTGCTGCACCACGCGGGCTATCGCGAGAAGTTCGCCGATAACCTCAAGCGCGAGCTGCCGCGGATTCCGCTGGCCCCCGATTTTCGCGCCTTCGCCAAGGCCGGCAAAAAGCTGGCCGACCTGCACCTGGGCTACGAACAGCTCGAACCCTGGGAGCTGGAATTTGTCGAAACGCCGGGCGTGCCCCTCTCCTTCCGCGTCGACGACAAGATGCGGTTGAACAAGGACAAGACCGAGCTCAAGGTCAACGCCTCGCTGACGCTGGCCGGAATACCGCTGACCGCGTTCGAGTATCGCCTGGGGAACCGCTCGGCGCTCGACTGGGTGATCGACCAGTACCAGGTGAGCACCGACAAGCGGAGCGGCATCACCTCTGACCCCAACCGCGACGACGACCCCGAGTACATCGTGCGCCTGGTCGGCCAGGTGATCCGCGTCAGCCTGGAAACCGTGGCTATCGTCAACGCGCTGCCGGCTTATGCCAGCGATGATAAGTAGGATGCTCGTCACGGCAGCAATGTAGTCATCACGCTCCGCGTGATGAAGTTCCGTCACGCGGAGCGTGACGACTACATTACGCGCGGAGTTCCGTCACGCGGAGCGTGACGACTACATTGTCGCCACGGCGCGGCTGAGCACGGGCGGAGCCCGTGGCACCGGACGGTGATGGTTCCGTCACGCGGAGCGTGACGACTACATTACGCGCGGAGTTCCGTCTCGCGGAGCGTGACGACTACATTAATGCGTGACGACATCTAGCGGCTTCGAGAAATGCGCATACTCGCTCGGTTTCAACCGCGCGCGAGTGGGATTGGCGGAGATGTAACGTCGCAGGTAGTCGAACTGCTCCGGTGAGCGAACGAGGTGGTCGAAGCCGTCTTGTTGCCAGAACCTGCCTTGGCGACCGAGAGCGCGGTTGAGCTTCGTGGCAGTAAAGCGCTTCCACGACTCGCACTGCCCAAGCATCGCCGTGTCCTCGGGAAAAGCAGCCAGCAAATGGATGTGATTCGGCATGACGATGAAATCGGTTAGCTCGTAACGGTCGCCGTCGAAATGCAATAACGCGTCGACCACGATCTGGGCAAGATCAGGCCGCTTGAGCACGCAAGCGCCGTGGCCCGCGTCGAGATGTTCGTTCCAACGATCGCCGAGTTGTCGTTGGAACTCCTGCAAGAAGGGAGCGTCGAGCAACTTTAGTTTGGCCCGCCAGTCGTCGCGCGTTGGATCGATGCCGTGCTCCGACAGCCACTGGTCTCGTCGAGCCAACCAGAGCTTCAGCACTTGCTCGGGAATGGAATCCCAAGTTCGCCAGGTGATGAACGAGACCGTGCCGGCCTGCGACCAGTGCGGCAACCGCCGCTGGACAACGGCAAAGTCTTGCTGCGATTGAAAGGTCTGAATTTGAGTTCTCAGCGGTTCGTTCATCGCACTGGAATCAGCACGCAGTGTGTGTTTCACGTAATGTAGGCATCAGACAGTGTAGTCATCACGCTCCGCGTGATGAAGTTCCGTCACGCGGAGCGTGACGACTACATTGTCGCCGCGGCGCGGCTAATGCGCGCGGAACGACGAGACCAGGGGCTGCCGCCAGTGCGGCTATTAACTGCCACGGCGTGGCCGTTCGAGAGCTCGGCGCGTTCATCGCTGCGCGGCTGGCACGCAAATTGGACCGACCACGTCAATTCTCCCTCGCTGGCGCGTCGGGTTAGTGATTGCGCGCGCGAGGGGCAAGCCCATTTCTTACCGAGTACTCGGCTTGCCCCGGTGACTCCCTTGCCCTGGTCGGCAACTCAGGGGGCACGCTTGGGCGATGTCGGGCCGGGTGGTCCCTGAGGAACGGCCGAAGAATAACTTTGAGTTCTGTTTGCCCCTCACCCTGCCCTCGAAACACTGGGCATGGACCCGCAAGCGGTCCATGCCATCCGCGAGGGGGGCGGGGATCAGGGAGAAGTTATTTCTCGGCCGTTCCTCAGGGCCGGCGGGGACGGATTTCCCGCGGCCGTCGACGCAAGCCCAAGTGCTATAGACACATCCTGGCAGAGGGGGTATATGTTTACCCAGCCTGCCGGGATGGCCCCCGGCCCCACCGCGTCAGGACGTCGCCGTGGGTAAGGTGCTTTCGAGGAAGACAGGCTGGGTAGAACGCGCCTTTCTTTCCCGAAAACTTGTTCGCAGGAGGACTTAGAACGTGGCCTCAGTTAAAGATCGTGTCATTGAAATCGTGGCCGAACAGCTCGGCGTGAACAAAGAACAGATCACGCCCGAGACGTCGTTCGTCAACGACTTAGGGGCCGACAGCCTCGACACCGTCGAGTTGGTGATGGAGCTCGAAGAAGAGTTCGACATCAACATTCCCGACGACGCCGCCGAGAAAATCCAGACCGTCGGTCAAGCCATCGACTACATCGAAAAGTCGCAGGCCTGACAAGCGGGCTGACTGACCAGCTTCGAATCAATCCGGGGCAGCGCTCGCGCTGCCCCGGTATTGTTTCTGGCGTCTGTCTCAAGCATTCTTGCGCGGCGGACTGGTGCAGCGGGCCGTGAAGCAGCGGCCTGGATTGGCAACACGCGCCGCGGATCTCTCCTTTTCCGGAAAGTCTTCCCCATGAATCGACGCGTGGTCGTCACGGGCCTGGGGGCGGTGACGTCGCTCAGTTGCAAGGTGCCCGACCTGTGGCAGCGCATTCTGGCGGGCGAGAGTGGCGTGCGCGCGCTCAACACCTTTGACACGCGCGACTTCAAGGTGAACTTCGGCGGAGAGATCTCCGACTGGAACACCGACGGCTATCTGCCCCCCAAGGAGGCCAAGCGGCTCGATCGCTTCACGCAGTTCGCCATGGTGGCCACGGCCGATGCCGTGACCGACTCGGGCATCGACTTCGACCAGTGCGACCGGTTCCGCGTCGGCGTGATTTTGGGCTCGGGCATCGGCGGGTTGCACGAGATCGAGACGCAGCACGCCCGACTGCTCGAAAAAGGGCCCGACAAGGTTTCGGCCTTCACCATTCCGAAGCTGATGGTCAACGCCGCCTGTGGACAGGTGTCGATCGCTTATGGCCTGCGCGGACCGAACGCCGCCGTGGCCACGGCCTGCGCGAGCGCCACGAACGCGATCGGCGACGCGTTCAAACTAATTCAGCACGGCGAGGCCGACTGCATGGTGACCGGCGGCACCGAGGCTGCGATCACGCCGATGGGGATCAGCGGCTTTGCCTCGATGCGGGCGCTCTCCACGCGTAACGACGAGCCGACGCGGGCGAGCCGGCCGTTCGACCGCGATCGCGACGGCTTCGTGCTGAGCGAAGGGGCCGGCATCGTGATCCTCGAAGAATATGAGATGGCCAAAGCCCGCGGCGCGCGGATTTATGCCGAAGTGCTGGGCTACGGCGTCAGCGCCGATGGGGGGCACATCACGAGCCCGGATGCCGAAGGGATCGGCGCTGCCAAGGCGATGACCGCGGCCCTGGCCGACGCGAAGCTGAACCCCGAACAGGTTGGCTACATCAACGCGCACGGCACCAGCACGCAGTTGGGCGATGCCGCGGAGACGAAGGCCGTGAAAACGGTGTTCGGCTCGGCGGCCGAAGAGGTGAGCATCTCGAGCACGAAGAGCCAGTTGGGGCATCTGCTCGGCGCCAGTGGCGGCGTGGAGATGATTTTTATCGTGCAAGCGCTGGTGCACGGCGTGGTGCCGCCGACGATTAACTACGAATCGCCCGACCCCGATTGCGACTTGGATTACACGCCGAACCGGCCGCGGGAGCGGAAGCTGTCGGCCGCGATGTCGAACAGTTTTGGTTTCGGCGGACACAACGCGTCGATCATCGCCGGGAAGCTGGCCAACGGGCGGCATTAAGCGGCCGGTGAGCACAGGTGAGCGGAGACGAAACCCCGGGGCGCCGCGCGAGGGGGACAGGAGTCGTTCCGAGTGGCGCCTGATCTGCGGCAACATCGATATTCGGCAACGACTCCAGTCCCCGGAGTGTTGCGCCAATCTCCCGCGCGCCATGTCACGTGGTGCGGGTAACTGCTTCGTCCGCGACCGGCTACTTCTGCAGTTTCACCGGGACGCTAACCGCCTCGGGCTCGGGCGAATCGAAGGCCAGCGAGATGTTCAGCCCGGTCCCTTCGACCCGCGCGGTCAACAGCAGCGTGTCGGTCAGCGAGAGCAACTGGATCACCAGCTTCTGGGCATCGCGGGCTCTTTCTGGCTCCATTTCGCGGAAGGGGCTGAACGTCTGGTAGAGCAGGTCGGGATCTTGCGCGAGCATGGAACGCAGGGCCAGGCAATCGATATAGAACAACTGGCCTGGCGGGCCGGTACTTTCATCGAACAGACGACGAAAACGGGGCGTGGCTGCCAGCGAGTCGGCCTGCTGCAAGGTGGCAGAGCGGCGCACGGTGCCCAGCGACAAGCCCCCCAGGAAGTAATCGCCCACGAAGGTGTAGGTGAGGTCCATGCCGGCGGGGACTTGCTCCAGGCCGCTGAGCGTGGTGAGCTTGATGTCGCCGGCGCGGGTGACGGCGACCTTGGCCGAGTTCTTGCCGCGCTTGGCGTTCTCGACGCCGGCGGCCAGCACCATCGTGGTGCGGAGACCGTTGTCGAGCGCCATTTTGACGTCGGGTCGTTTGTCGCCGGCTGGCCGAGGATTGGTGCGGACCCCGACGACCATTTCGAGCCAGGTGGGCTTGGCCGGGGGCTTTTCGGTTTCGTCTTCGTCCTCGGTGCCGTTTTCGTCGCGATCATCGTTGTCAGCGGCGTCTTGTTCTTTGTCGTTGGCCGCCGCGTCGCCGGCCACGGCGGGTGGCGGTAGCGGCGCGGTGCGGCTGATAAAGAAGCCGACGTCGGGCCCCAGGGCGGGCAGGATGTCGTCGATCGGGTCGAGCCCCATCATCAGCCCGCGGGTGGCTTGGCGCATTTCGTCGACGTTACCGAGCTTAAGGCCATCGCCCGAGGCTGCGCCGATCAACATCAGGTGACCGATCTCGGCGACGTCGAGCAGGCCGGAGTAGGCCACGACGGCGTCGGCCGGCACGTGATCGAGAAAGTTGCTTTCGGCGGGCGTGCTACCCGCCATTTCTTCGAGCCAGTCGGGCTTGCGCTGGGGATCGAAGTGCAGGTAGCTTTCGAACGAGAGCCGCTCGCCGGCGCGAATGGCGAAGACCCAGTAGTCGGCGACGCGCCAACTGTCGAGCACGACTTTTTTGGCGCTGGCTTCGTAGGCGGGCTCCTCTTCTTCTTCTTCGTCCAATCGCTCGGTGACCAGGTCGAGCCAGCGCTGCGGGAAGATGATGCAACTCAGCGCGGTGTCGGCCTGTCGGCGCTGGTGGGCTTCGCGATAAGGGGTGAATTGGGCCAGGCTGCCGCCGGATGCCGGCTGCTTGGCGCGGATATCGAGGGCTTTACGCATGAGCGTTTCGCCGCTGGCCAGCACGAACAAGTCGTCGATGGCCGCCAGGCAGACCTCGAGCCGCTTGTCGCCACGGCGGATGACGCGGACGCGGTACTCGGCCCCGGCATAGACCACGTCGTCGGCGCGAACCAGCACACCCGGTTGATCCAGCGCTTCGCAGAAAGCGTCGATCAATTTGCGGGCGAACTGCGGATCGGCGTCGTCGGTTTCAGTGAGGAAGAGCAACTGGCTGTCTTCGGCCGAGCGAAACTGTTCGGGCCAGATCGCCAGCAGCGAGCGCTTGCCCATGAGCTTGCGATTGAGCTCATCGGGGGAGACGCCCATTTTGGCCGCTAGCGCCACCTGAATCAGGCGCGGCCGATTGACGTAGTCTTCGAGAAACGTGGCGGTCGGCGAAAACTCCATCAAACGCCGAAACAACTCGCTACCAAAGAATTGCTTCGACTGCGTCGTGAGATCGCGGACCTCGAAGCACATGCCGATGTCGTCGGGCACCAGCGTGGCCAGATCAACCGCCCGCGCCGGGGCGCCGAGCGCGAGCAGCAACAGCAGCAGCGGGCCGAAGCGGCGGGCAATCAAGCGCATGGCGAAGACGCCCCCCAGGGCAAGGTTAGCGAAGCGCCGACAGCGTAAGAAAAATGGCAACGAACGGACAACGCCGTGGCGGCTGGATACCTGGCGCTGCAGACAAGGATCGCTGATTATCCACGTGTGCCATCGCTGCCGTCGGCCAAAACTTCCAAGAGAAAATCGAGCGCGCCGGCCGCCGACTCGGCAATCGGCTGAAAGCCCTGGCTGACTTCTCCGACCCAGGCCGCTCCGCCCGCGGCGCCCGTGGAGCGGGCATTTTTAGCGGACGTGCCCGCGCTGCCGGCAGTCGCGTTTTCGTCCGCGGCGATACTGTCTCCCAGGGCTGGCTTGTCTCCCGAGTGATGTTGACCGGGGCCCAGCAGGCTGGCGATTTGACCGGCCGCCAGCGTGGAGGGAGTGGCGCGCGGCGAGGTCGCCTGGGGTGGTGTGGCCGCAGGCGCGGCGGCGATTTCGGCACGGGGAGCCGGCGCGGCGTCTGCCGGCGCGGCGGGTGCTTCGGCCTGCTGGCTGGCAGCCACTGGGGAGTCGCTCTCGTTGATTGCCGGGGAGCGATTCGCGGCCACCGAGTTGGTCGCCGTGGCGGCGGTTGGACTCAACGACGTGGCGCCTGATGG
Source organism: uncultured Planctomycetaceae bacterium (assembly GCA_964495375.1). GTDB lineage: Bacteria > Planctomycetota > Planctomycetia > Pirellulales > JAEUIK01 > JAIESQ01. The sequence continues at coordinate 6,817 of CAZBWM010000105.1, forward strand.
CTGCGAATGCGTGGCCTGAGCCTGCGATGTTGCGGAGCGTTGCCAGAGCCAGCCGAGGCCGGGGCCAACGAGCAACAATGCGGCGGCCGCGGCGAACAGGGCGCTCCGACTGGTAGCGCCGCGAACCACGTGGCGCTGGGCCACGAGGTAGCGACCGGTGACTTTTTCGCGTCGCCATTGGACCATGACGTTGCGCGCCAGATCGGCCGGCGGGCGCGGGAGATCCATTTCGGCGACGCCGTCGAACAGCGCGCGGTAGGCGGCGAGCACCTCGCGGCACTCGGTGAATTGTTCGGCGACGCGCAGCACCTCGGGGTCTGCCTCGGGCGCGATGCGGCGATCGAGCAGCTCGTTGAGCCGGGCTTCAAACTGTTCACGGTTCATAGCGTGTCTCCTGCACCACCCCACGACCTTGCAGGCAGCGGACGAGCTCGCGACGAGCGCGGTGGATCCAGGTTTTGACGGTTCCTACCGGGCAATCGAGTGCGTCGCTGATCTGAGCGTAGCTAAGCTCCTGGGCGTGAAACAACAAAAATGCGCGGCGATACTCCTCGCGAATTGTCGTCAGCGCCAAGCCCACTTCTTCTTTGAGGTGTTGTGCTGTTCCTTCGTCGTTGGCCCTGTCGGGCAATTCTTCCACGAGATTGGTCGTGGCCGGTCGGCGCTTGCGAAGCGCCAAATGACTACGACAGCGATTCCCGGCAATTGCCAGCAGCCATGGCCGAAAGTCACGGCCGGGGTCCCAGGTGTGCAGGCTGCGGAAGACACGCAGGAAGGCCTCCTGCGCGATGTCTTCGGCGTCCTGACGGTCCCCCAGCATGCGATAGCAGAGGCCAAACACAGCACCCTGATAACGATGGACCAATTCCACCATGGCCTGCTCATCGCCGGCCATCGAGCGGTCTACCAGCTCGCGCACGTCGTCGGCCAAGTTGGCTCCCCTCGCCTCGTGAGAGGACAAGCCGCTGCGGAAATATACCCGCCGGGGCGACTTAGGGTTTCACGAAGAGATAAGACGTTCTCTCAACACCATGTGCCGCCACGGCTTACCGTTGCCGCGCGACCCTGAACTTTCACCGCGCCATCACTAGAAAAAAGTGCATAAAACCGATCGATTTGACTTACTCGCTCGCCTCGGCCAGCAAATCGCGCAGTTCGGCCGGCGCCGCGTCGGCGATCCGACGACCCCGGCTCTCGAGCCGCTCGACCACCTTGATGACGGTTTCCTGCATCCGGGCGTGCGTATCGGCGGAACCGCCATACAACACGAACTCTTTGCCGCGCGTGAGCCGCGTGTGGCCGTCATCGCCATCGATGCCGACCCCGAGTAACGCGACGAACTCCTGCTGCGATTGTTTCTTGACGGGCCGGCTTTTCCCGGAATTCCTGCTGCCGGAATTACCGCTGCCAGAATTACTGTTGCCAGACTTCACGAGTAGCTCCCCTAGGCTAGCCGCCGCGAATCGCTTCGCGGACGGTTTGCCGCGCCAGCCGAAACGCGTTGTTGAGTACCTGGGCGCGGGCCTGCATCTGCTCGGTCGTGTAGTTGCGATTGCCTTCGCTCGAAGGGAGCCCCGCGATGGCAATGGTGAGCGGGATCAAGTCCAGAAACTCGCGGTATCTGCGCTTGACCGCTTCCTCGTCCGCCGACATCGTAAACTCCTTCAATACGCCTGCCTAGCTGCGCGCCGAATTTGTCGGCAGCGGGCGCCGACCGGTCGCCTGGCGATCGCGCCCATCCGTGCACTACCCGGCAGAGGTGCCAAAGGCCGGGGCGCACAATAACGACGGTAACCCGCCGGCCGCCCGCTTGCAAATCGGGCGCAGGGAATCGGTCGATTGCGAGTAAGTTCGCGCGACGGGTCAAGAGCTAGCGCGCCCGACGGCTTACTTGCGGCGGAAGTACTTGCGCAAGACGTCGGCGGCGGCTTGCCGCGTATCGCCCGTCTTGGGGGGCATGTGCGGCAGCTTGCCGGGGCGATGGGGGGCCGACTTGTTCGTGGCGGCCGTATCGGCATTGGCCGCGGTAGCCTGCGTGTCGCGCTGGGCGCTCGTGGGCTCAGGGCTCGAGGGTTCGTCTGGCTCGTACTGGCGGTTGGGCGACGGTTTGCCGGGCATGCCGATCATGGTGTTGCCCGAGCCGAATTCCTCGGTTTCCAAGGCGTCTTCTTGGGACAGTTCGCGAGTTTCGGTATCGACGCCGGCGGAGTCGGCCCCGACCGTGGCATCGTCGGCCGCGCCTTGCAGCCAGTCGTTGATGTCGGGCTCGCCCGAGGAGGGATTGCCTTCGGCGGTGCGGGCGGCTGCTTCTTTAATGCTGTTGACTTTGGGGCGCTTCGTGGGGGCCGAAAGCGTCGAGACCGAGACCTCGAATTTCAGTGGACCAACTTCGAGGTTGTCGCCGGTCTTGAGCTCGCATTCGCCCGAGACGCGCTGGCCGTTGACCAGCGTGCCGTTGCGGCTGCCGAGATCACGTACGGTGAGCCCTTGCTCTTCCAGCAGCAATACGCAGTGGTGCCGGCTGATGAGATCGCTCTTGGGACGAAGGTGGCAATCCTCGGCCCGACCGATCAAGAATTTTGGACCGAGCAGCCGGATCTCTTTGCCGGCGTTGGTCCCCAGAATGACTTTTAGTCTTGCATCCATGGTCGTCGAGTGTTCCGTGGTTCGACTTCCGGCCCCTGTACAGACCTATGTTGCCGGTCGGCAGCTTCGCGGTTCGCCCGGCGCGGACAATCCACAGTCGTCGATCCCGCAGGTTTCGATCCACGGGCTTCAATTACACGGGTGTCAATCACACAGGTTTCGATAACACCGTGGAGTGCATCAACTCCCTGGCCCCACGAACAAGACTAGCCAGCCGCTATGGCGAATTTGAGTGCCAGCCCGCTGATCGCGCGCGACAGCAACTCCGTGCGACTCATTGCTTCCCGAAACCGAAACGAAACGTATCGATCTGAATCTGTGACCGGCCTAAGCTCCGCGAGGCTCAGGCTGCGATGCTCTCTGGCGCGCCGTTTGGTTTCGCGACGCGCGAACCCCCCCACCATCAACAAATCACAAACTTAACATTATTGCGTCGCTACCGAGCAACGCAACCCGCCGCTCGGGGGATGGCCGAACGACGGTGACTGAATCCGTTGAGTAGTTGCGAACCAGTTGAGTAGTTGCGGCGCCCCCGGCCAAACCGCCACCAGGCGTGTGAGCATCTCGCGTGCCCGCGCGCGAGAAAGGCTCGGCTGCTTCCTTCGCTAGTCATGCTATTCATCGCCGGTCGGCGAGTCAAAAATCCAACGAATGACACAGTTTCGGCGGAAAGCTCGGCCCGCGGCGGCGGTTGATTGTCGATGGAAATTGGTTCGCCAGGGCGCGGGAACGGGGCACGTAATTGGTCCGCGATGGCACTCGTTGACTCGCCGGAAACCCACCGACCCAGCAAAATGTCACCGCGTGGTATGTGGCCAGACGTTCAGTGGTTTCGTAATCGGAATGCTCACCATCGAAACACGGATATGAAGTATGCAGGTGTCGCGGGGCACGCGTGCCCTACGCAGAGTCGCGGCCGCATTGCAGGGAATCAACGGCGCTGGTTGTCAGCCCACCGAGCACGGCTACGATGACTGCGAGCTGCTGGCTCAAGGTTCGTCGGTGAGCATTATTGGCGCTCTGGCCTGGCGATTGCCGCCTTTGGAGTTGATTACTGCCTCATGCCTTCACGGCGGATCGTCTATCTGAGTGGCCGGTTTGTGCCCGAGCACGAGGCGCGGCTGTCGATCTACGACACGTCGCTCACCACGGGCGACATGGCGTTCGAGGTCACGCGCACAATCGGCGGTGAGCCGTTTCGGTTGCGGCACCATTTGGAGCGGTTGGCCCACACGCTGGCCGTGCTGCGGATCGACCCCGGCCTGTCGCTCGATGAGCTGGAAGCGATCACGCACGAAACGCTCGCCCGTAATCGGCCGACCGAAGCTGGGGACGTCGATTGGAACATCATTCATAACGTGTCGCGTGGTCCGGCCAGTTCGTTTGCCGGTGCGTTTACACCAGAGCAGTTGCGGCCGACCGTGGTGGTGAGTTGTTTTCCGCTAGTCGAAAAGCTGGCGGCCTTGGCCGACGCTTACGACGCGGGGCTCGATCTGGTGGTCCCCTCGCAGCGGGCGATCCCCAGCACGCTGTTGGACGCCACGATCAAGACGCGCTCGCGCTTGCACTATCACCAGGCCGCCTACCAGGCCGAAGACCGCTTGCCCGGCGCGAGCGCCGTGCTGGTCGATCCCGACGGTTATTTGACCGAAGGGACAACGGGCAATGTCTTCCTGGTGCGGCGCGGCGTGCTCGAAACTCCGGAACCGCGCAACCTGTTGGTCGGCGTGACGCGTGGCGTCGTCTTGGAGCTAGCCGCGCGCGAAGGAATTCCGACGCGCGAAGCGAATCTCACGATCGACGACGCCCGCGCGGCCGACGAGATGTTTCTGACGTCGACGAGCATCGGCATTTTGCACGGGCGGAGTTTCGAAGGGCGCGCGGTGGGGAATGGAAGTGTCGGCCCGATCACGCGGCGGCTGCGCGACGCCTTCTCGCGCGAAGTGGGGCTCGACTTCGCCGAGCAAGCGCGGGCGTACGCGCGGCGACTGGCGAAGAAGCGCGGTGCTTGATTTCGCCGCGGAGCGAGATGACTACACTGACCTGTCGCCGCTGCGCGGCCAAGAACAAGCGATGATTCGCGTCAACCAAGAGCAATGGCGGGTGGTGGGTCAGTCTGATTGAGCCCGATATCCGAACGGTGTCAGGAACCGATTCAACCGTCAGGTCTCAAGTAGTTGGCTTCCCATAGAATCGGTTCCTGACACCGTTCGGGCTTGCCCGTTGATCAGACTGACCCACTGCGCATTGGCGGAAATCTTTGCGACCAGAATGCTGCTCCAATCCCGGGTCTGGCTACCGTGATCGAGCTAGCGAAGATGTGTCGAGATTACTAACAAAGCCAAGGCGATGACCGTCGGGCTTTCATTCAACTGCTAGCAGCGAGCAGACCGCACCAAATCTCCCTTCCCCCGGCGGGTACAGATTGCTATTCTCCCGCCCCCTGACCGCCCAGGGCGCGGAGGTCTTCGCGCCCCCTCGCGCCGGCAAATGCGCCGGTGCGAGATTTCCGCCAGGCGGCTCGCAGGTTTTCTCGCAACGCGAATTCCGTCCGCAGGCGCGCGGCCCGTCGCTCTGGGTCGCCGCGCGCGGGCGTGCGCGCTCGGGTGACCTGCTGGTCGAATTCGGTCAGGCTTAGGCCAGTAAACTTCGTGACGCTCTCCTACGCAGCAACGGAAGAATCCGCGCCCGACTTTTGCGGCGCCAGTGCGACACCCTGCGCCACTAGGGCGCCATGCGCCCAGGGCGCGCCGGACGCGCCGTCTTCCTCTTCCGCGCCATCGACGACGTCCGCTTCTACCGTCGGGCGCCCCAACCTCCGCAGTTGCCTGCGCACCATGCAGGTCGAAGGGGTGATGTGCAGCCTGATGCAGGGGCTGGGCGAAACCTACCTGGGGGCCTACGCGCTGGCGATGGGGCTCGGCCAGGTTTCGGCTGGACTGGTGACCACCATCCCGCTGATGGGCGGCTCGATATTGCAACTCGTGTCGCCACGGGCGGTCAGTTGGCTGCGCTCGCATCGCCGCTGGGTGGTGTTTTGCGTCGGGTTGCAGGCGAGCTGTTTTTTGCCGCTGGCGTTCGGTAGCGTGACGCAGTCGATGCCGGCGCCGCTGATCTTTGCGATCGTCGCGGTCTATTGGGGGACCGGCCTGGCGAGCGGCCCGGCCTGGAGCACGTGGGCTTCGAGCATCGTGCCGGTGCGGATGCGGCCGAAGTTCTTCGGCATGCGCACGCGGCTGTCGCAAGGCGCACTGTTGTTGGGCTTTTTGATCAGTGGCGTCACGCTGCAAGTGGCCGCCTCGATGAGCCTGGTGCGCGAAGCGTTTCTGGCGCTCTTCTCGCTGGCAGCCGTGAGCCGGTTCGCGTCGGGCAGTTTGCTGGCCGCGCAGCCCGAGCAACCGGGGCGGGCCGAGCGGACGCGGCTGGTGCCGTGGCGCGAGATGCTCGCCCGGGCCGTGCAGAGTGGTGAAGGGCGATTGCTCGTCTATCTCGTGGCCATGCAGGGGGCAGTGCAACTGTCGGGGCCCTACTTCACGCCGTTCATGCTCAAGCAATTGCAGCTCTCGTACGGCATGTACGTGCTGCTGGTCGGCACGACCTATGTGGCCAAGATGCTGGCCGCGCCGTGGTGGGGGCGCGTGGCCGCGCGCTACGGCGCGCGGCGGCTGCTGTGGATCGGCGGCGTGGGGATCGTGCCGGTCGCCAGCCTGTGGCTCGTCTCGCGCTCGTTCCCCTACTTGATGTGCGTGCAGGTGGTCTCGGGCGTCTGCTGGGCCGCCTACGAGCTGGCGATGCTGCTCTTGTTGTTCGATTCGCTCAAGGAAGAAGAACGGATCAGCGTGCTGACCGTCTACAACCTGGCGGCTTCGATGGCCACGGCCGGCGGTTCGCTGCTGGGGGGCTTGTTGCTGACGCTGTTGGGCCAGTCGTATGAAGCCTACCTGGCGCTGTTCGGATTGTCGTCAGCCGTGCGGGCGACCACGCTATTGATGTTGATGCGGGTGGCGGGGCGCGGCACGCGTGATGTCGCCGCAACGGAAGCGGCCGGCGCCGACGCGCCTGACACGGAAGGGGCACTCGCCGCCGAAAACTCAACGAGCCCGGTGCGCGTGCTGCGGATCGATGTGGCCGAGCGCGATACTACAGGCAGCGCCGCGCCGGCACCGCATCGGATGATCGAAAATGATGAGCATGGCGATCCAGCGCAGTGCGATTGCGAGACTTCGCCGTGCGATTGCGATGGTTCGTCGGGCGATTTGAAGGCCGTGCCAGCGATCCGGCGCTTGGGCGAGCCGTTTACGCCGCTGGCTGCCAAAGAGCGGTTGTCGGCTTGAGGGGCGAGCGAGCATCCAGCCCCACCGGCGCTGCGAATCGCGAGCCGGCGCTTGTAGCGAGATTGCTCGCGGCTTGACGCCAAAAAAAGGGGGCACGCAGTGCATCGCCGTGGTACGGTCCCTGCCCGACCGTCCTGCCCCATAACACCACGGAGATGCACTACGTGCCAGCCGCCTGCGACCCAAGCGTGATCTAGGGGCACGCGGGTCGAGGCGGTTTCGGACAGCGGCGGGAAGACCGCGTCCGTTGGGGGTCTCTACTCACTAAGACGCTTTTGGTGGCGAAACCGGACGACGATTCTGAAAAAATCTCTGAAAAAACTGCGAATTTCGATTCGCTGCTCCTAGGATCACGATCTCCGCGTGTCACTCAGCGTCGAGCACCTCGCGGAGTTCCGTTGCCGATGCGATCTGGCTCGCTTACCAGGCCCAGCGGCGTGTCCGGCGACGGCGCCAGAGGTGCGTGCCGGCCAGCGACAGTCCCAACAGCGACCAGACGACGACGCTGGCCGGTTCGGGGGTGGTGACGGGGGGCTCGTCCGTTAGGTCGAGGGCGATGTTGTCGATGGCGAACTGCGCGGGACCGGTGAAGTTCTGCGGGATATCGATGAGGAACTGCAACTGGTAGCTGCCGACCCCCAGCGAGTTGAGTGTGGTGGTGATGTCCAGCGAAGTTGTCGTTGGCGTCCAGATCGTTTGGTTATATGGCTGCACGTACAAAAAGACGTTCGTGAGCGGTGAGTTAAGTGCATCTAAAATGTTAACGCCAAAGGTCCGTACGGATCCGCTATAGGTGCTTTGCACGGCCCAATCGAAGTCGAGTGTGGCACTTTGCAATGGGGCACCGATCGTAAAACCTTGCTGCAAGGTATAGTTGCCACCGCTACCGTCGAAGCCATTGAAGGCGCTGTAGTTGCTGATCGGAGTGGCCAAGTTCGGCCCCGTACCGAAATAATTGGCCGACTGGTTACGCAGATACCAGGCTGGCGCTCCGGACGTCGAGTTGACGATTTGGACGTTCTTGCCGTCGTTTAAGGCGGCCTGGAACGGATTGACTTGCGTGCTGCCGACGGTCCAACCGGCGAAGCTGCCGGTCTCGAAGTCGCCGTTGGTGGTGACGACTATGGCCCCGGCCGGCTGGGCCGCGGCACAACAGATCGCAGCAAGGACCGCTGCCGAAATCGACATTCTCATGGTGTAAGCCCCTATCGTTTGCTGGATCTCGGGCCCATGCGCGGACCCTCTAGTCCTTTAAGCTCTTTTCCCCGGCAAACCGGACGCGGATTCTGAGAAAAGTCCAAAAAAAGTCGGGCGATAGCCCCGAGCGGTTGACGACACGCGAGTGCGCGCCTCGGACCCACACTGGGGGAGTCGCCGGCTGCATTGCCCGCGGCGGCCGATAAGATATCGGGCGCACGTCGGGAGATTGACTTCATTGACGGCCGTAACGGAGATATCCATGTCCGAATTTCAACGACGCGATTTCTTGACCGCCGCTGCGGCCATAGCGGCTGCGACTGCCGCCACGATCGCCGGCGAGCAAACTGCCGCCGCCGGCGATCCCAGCTTTATGAACAACGTGCCTGACCCTGTGCTGGCCGGTAAGGAGCTGCCGACCTTCAAGTTTCAGCTCGAAAAGTCGACCGGCAAGGTGATCGGCGGCAGCTACGGCAAGGAAGCGACCGTCGAGCAGTTGCCCATCTCCAAAGGGATCGCCGGCGTTTCGATGCGGCTCGAGCCGGGGGCCATGCGCGAACTGCACTGGCATGCCACGGCTGCCGAGTGGGCCTTCGTGATCGAAGGGAACGTCCGCACCACGGTGATCTCGCCCGAAGGGTACGCGGAGACCAACGACTTCGAGCCCGGCGACGTCTGGTACTTCCCGCGTGGGCATGGTCACGTGCTGGAGTGCCTGGGGGATAAGCCGTGCCATTTCATTTTGATCTTCGATAACGGGTACTTTTCGGAGTTCGGCACGTTCAGCATCACCGACTGGATCGGTCATGTGCCCAAGCCGCTGTTGGCGAAGAATTTTGGCGTGCCCGAGTCGTCGTTCGATGACTTCCCAAAATCGGAGGTCTACTTCGCGCGGGGGAAGAATCCGCCGGCCGTGCCAGCCAAGCCGCTGCAAGGCTGGGTGCTGCCGCCGGAGACGCACAAGTATCGCTTGCTGGCGCAGCCGCCGCATCGGGTGTTCGGCGGCGGGCGCGAGTGGCGCGTCGATTCGACCCGCTTCCCGATCTCCAAGACGGTCACCGGCGTGATTCTCGATCTCAATCCCGGCGCGCTGCGAGAATTGCACTGGCACCCCACGGCTGACGAATGGCAGTACGTGATCCACGGGCGCATCGGCGTCACGCTGTTCGGCTCGCACGGGCGGTTCCGCACCGAAGTGCTCGAAGCGGGCGACGTCGGCTACATCCCGCAAGGCTACGGCCATTCAATCGAGAACATCGGTGACAAAGATTGTCGGGTGTTGATCGGATTCAACACGGGTGTCTACGCGGCGATCGATCTGTCGCAGTGGATCGCGGGCAATCCGACCAACGTGCTGGCGACGAACTTTAGTAAGCCGGCGGCGTTGTTCGAGAAGTTTCCCAAGCGCGACGTGTTCATCGCCGGTCCGCACGGGCCGGAGAAGCCGGCGGAGTAGCGACGCGGAGATCGGGGAACCACAACGGCACGACGACACGACGGAAGACGACCTGTTAGCCGCGGGATTCATCCCGCGCGCTAGCTAGTGCGACGTCGCGATTCGTTCAGCGCAGATTGCGACACCGCATCGAACGAGCTAGCGCGCGGAGTAAACACCGCGGCTAACGGGTTTATTCGACGAAGAATAGCGCCAGCCTCCGTCGGCACATCGTCGGATCCCCGGCAGCCTTGGCTCACCAGAAGCCGAAGCCGAAGCCAATGCCCTGTGGACGCTGGTACTGCCGGGGGGCGAGCGTGCGCTGCACGGTGTTGAAGCGCGGCGCGCGACTGCTCTCGCGGGCCGCGGCCGCGTCCTGGCGATCGCGCTCCTGCTGACGTTGGACCGATTGCATCAACTCGCCGCGGCTACGTGCGAAGGCCGCCGATTGCTGCTGCCCTTGCAAGCGGCGAGCGCGCAGTTGCAAGTGCTGCTGCTCGAGCTGGGCGGCGGTCATGTTCACGAAATCGGGGACCGTCTTGAGCAACTGCTCGCGGTAGCCGGTGGCGACCATCGAGAGGTACTGGCCGAGCCAGGCCCGGGTTTCGGCGGCGTCGGGACTGAGCACGACGTTGAGCTTGGCTTCCATCTCGTCGAGAAATCGCTTCAGCTCGGGGACGGTCATCTTCGAGGTCTCGTTGTACAGCTCCTGTTGCATGAACTGGATTTGCTCGGGCGTGTAGATCACCTGGACCGAAAGCCACTCGTTGAACTCGTGCTCGAGCCGCTGCCAGCGCTCGCTCTTGACGATCGCGGCGCGCTCGTCGACCTCGGACGTGGGAATGTCGGACGACGGTTGCGGGGCGTCAGCGGGCGCAGGCGTGCGAGTCGTTGCCGGCGCGGGCTGCTTCGATGTGGCGGGCCGTTTACCCGGTTGCTGCTGCGCGAGGGCCGCTGCCGACAGTAATGCAAAGCCCGAAAGCGCGGTGCAGGCCCAGAGCGCGGCAACCAGCATGCGTGGTTTGCGAAGTGGCGACAACATAAAACGGCTCGCTCGCAAGGGTGGTCTGGCGGTTATTTGCCGGCCGGAGTACGTGTGAGTTTGACTTCGATGTCGGGCAGGGCCTCGCCGTCGACCGTGGCGTCGATCGCCTGGCACACCAGCGTGTTCTTGTCGACAAAGCGGTAGACGTGCGTGGCGGTGGTCGTCGCGCCGTCGGGGCGCACTCCGTCGACGAGCACCATCCAGACGTGGGCCTCTTGGGACCAGAAGCCTTGACCGTGGCCGCCGTCGTCGTAGAACGCCCACGAGTGGAACTTTTCTTCGCGCGGGTCCCAACCGATCACTTGCACGCTGCCCGAGACTTCCTTGCCGCCGGCGGTGATGACGAGATCTTGCCTGAGGAATGTCTTGGTGGCGTTCCAGCGGGTGGTCATGCGCACTGAGCGACCGCCTGATTCGCCGGCCCACTCGCCGACAAACGATTCGAGCGCGGCCAGGCGACTGGCATGGCTTGGCGCCGCGGCGCGCAGGTCTTCCAGGCGGTCGAGCTTCCACTTGCCTTGCTGACGAACCCACAGCGCGTGGTAGCGACCGCGGGCGGGGGTGCCGTCGCGGAGGGCCAACTCGCAATGCCCATCTTCGACGGCGACATCGGGTGAAAGGAACCGCACGGTGACATTCGAGAGTTTCGCGCCGGGGCGCGCGGCTGGAGGCGAAGCCTCGATGTCGGCGATCAACTCGCGTGCCGTGAAGGTGTCGCCGTTTGGGTCGACGTAGGTCCCTTCGGCGGTCCAGAACTCGGTGAGGGCCTTGTGATCGCTGCGGGCGACGGCCCCCAGGTAATCTTTGCTGGCTTGCCGCACAGCCGCTTCGGCGGCGCTGGGGGCGGCGGGGTTTTGCGCTAGCGCGGACGACGAGAATGCGACGAGCGACGCGCACCCCAGGATTGCGAACCAACCGGCACGACGCGCGCACGAGACGATCATCACTAGTCTCCCCCCACCCTCACTTGGGAACGGCCGAGAAGTAACTTCCAGTTCTCCTAACCCCCTCACCGTAACCTCTCCCGTGAGAGGAGAAGGGGAACAAGGAGAAGCTATTTCTCGGCCGTTCCTTACTTGTTGCACTGCTTATTGCATGTCTTTACTGAACGGCCGTCACGGCGCTCGCGTCGCGGGCGATCGTGCGGCAAATATCTTCGAGCGGCAGGCTGTTGGGATCGAGCCCGAACGGATCTTCGATTTCGACGCCTGCTTCTTCAATTCCCAGCATACCCAGTGAGACCACCGCCACAACCAACGGGGCAGCGAAGCCCATCTTGCCGACCAGCACCAACGGCAATGACGCCAGGTAGAGCAACAACAACTGCTTGATGAGCGCCGCGTAGACGAACGGCAGCGGGGTGCGCTGGATGCGTTCGCAACCACCGCGGGCGTCGATCAAGAAACCGATTTGCTGCTCGAGCACCGAGGCGGTCACCGGATCGAGCCGGCCATCGGAACGGCGGCGCTGCACCCAGCGGCTCATGTCGCAGGCGATCGTGAGCGGCGGATTCTTCGACGAAGTGACTTGCTCGAACAGGCGGCCGGGGAGCAACGGGCGGAGCTCCGTGAGATCGTCGTTGCCGCGCAGCGACTGCTTCAGCGCGATCGGGTAAGCGGCGATCAAGCGGCCCAGGTCGTCGGCCGGGCCGGCGTTCACGCTCGCCAGCCGCGCCAGGTTGCGCGAGGCGTTCACCAGCGCCCCCCACATGGTGCGGGCTTCCCAATAGCGCTGGTTCGACGAGTTGGTACGGAACACGATCAACATGCTCATGGCCACGCCGAGCACCTGGTGGCCGAGCTGATCGAGCACCGGCAACTGCGCGGGGCTGCCATCCGGAAGGCGAAACTCGCGCGAGACGATGTCGTCGACGATGCACCAGGCCAGGCAAAAGCCGGTCAACAAACCGACGCGCCCCAGCACGTGCGGCAGCACCGTGCCGTAGACGGCCAGCGACGTTCGCCACCAGGCTTTGCGATCGTATTGAATCACGGGCGAAAGTGCGGTTAGTTGTCTACTTTGAATTGAACCGCCAGATTGATCGGTCGGCGACTGCTCCGCGAGCAATGCGGAAAACCCTGGAAACCACCCACGCCCGCGCGGCCGCCGTTACTTGCGTGGCGCGGTCCAGTGGTTCCCCCAGTCGCGATACATTTTGTCCAGGAAGGCGTCCCACTCTTCGGGCGTGCGCGACGGTGGATACAACACCGGACGCAAGGGCGCGGGGGCCTGCCAGACCACGTCAAAGCTTAGGTCGGGCAGAATGCGGCCGATGCGCGGCGTGCGCCAGCAGGCCAGCAGGTCCTTGTCCACCTGGATCAATCCTTCGGGCGAGGGCCAGCCCTGGCCGTGCAAGGCCCGGCGGACGGCCGAGGGCTCGGTTGTGCCGGCGGCCTCGACGGCGTTGGCCCAGAGGTGTACGGCCACGTAAGCGGCCATCACAGGGTCACTCACGAGGCGATTCGCGCCGAACCGCTGGCGGAATTTCTTCACGAAGTCCTGGCTGGCCGCTCCCGGCACGCGCTCGAACCAGCACCAGCAGGCGTAGCTGCCCACGACGTCCTGCGGCCGCATCGCCCGCAAATCCGTTTCGGCGATGCTGAACGATACGATCGGCACTTTTTCGTAATCGAGCCCTGAGGCGCGCACGCGGCGGAAGAAGGCCACGTTGCTGTCGCCGTTGATCGAATTGAGGATGACGTCGGGCTGGGCGGTTTCGATCTCCTTGATCACGGCGCTCATGTCGGTTTCGCCAAGCGGCACGTAAACCTCGCCGACGACTTGCGCGCCGAGCCCGACGAGCTGGTCCTTGATGATCGCGTTGGCCGCGCGCGGAAAGACGTAGTCGGAGCCGACCAACAGGAACTTGCGCTTTTCGAGGAACGCAAAGCACCACTTGGCGGCGTCCATGATTTTGTGGTTCGGGCCGCCGAGGTAGAGGATGTTCGGCGATTGTTCGAGCCCTTCGCCGGCCAGCGGGTAGACGAGCAGGTGGTCGTGCCGCTCGACAACTTCTTTGACGCGCTTGCGGCTCGACGACGTCCAGCAGCCGAAGATGACCGCGGCCTTGTCGCGGGCAATCAGATCTTCGGCCTTGGTCGCGAACGTGTCGTCGTCCGAGGCGCCGTCGACGATCACCGGCTCGAGCCGGCGCCCGAGCAATCCGCCGTGTGCGTTGAGCTCTTCGACAGCCAGGTGCGCGGCGTCGGCCACGGGGAACTCGCTGTTGGCCATGGTGCCGGTCAGCGAGTGGAGAATGCCGACGCGAATGGGCTCGCCCCCAGGGAGCGGAGCAGGGCCCGCGTGATGATTTGGCCCCGTGATCGCGGCCGAGTGATCGCCGTGATTTCCGTCGCCGGCGGCGTGGTCACTCGTCGCGTGCTCAAGAGCGCCGTGATCACCTGCGTGGTGCGTGCGGGTGGGGCGTTTGCCTCCCCCGTCCGCACCGCCGCCATAGAACTGGTAGTACAACGTCCAGCCGCCGACGGCCAGCGAAGCCAGAATGCAGACCACGCCGAACACGGCGCCCCAGGCGAGCCGCCGTCGCTGCGGGACCGGCGCTTCGACAAGTTGGCTCATCGCCAGCACCGCGCGGCTGACCGATTGCCCTTCGGCTTCTTCGATCTGAAAGATCGCTTCGATCACCGCGGCCGCGTCGGCGGGGCGCTTGGCGGGGTCCTTTTCTAACAAGTGCGCGACTAGCTTGATGACCGAACGCGGGACCTTGCCGTGCAGCGCGGATAAATCGACGGGGTCGGGCGAAACCAACGAGAGGAGCGCGGGGCCCGGTGCATCGCCGAAGGGGATCTTGCCCGACAGCATGTAATATATCACGCAGCCCAGGCCGAACAAATCGGTGCGCGGGTCGACGGCATCGCCGCGGGCCTGTTCGGGGGCCATGAAGTGCGGGGTGCCGACGATCTCGCCGTCGCGCGTGACCTGCATGTCGCGCTCGATCGCCCGGGCGATGCCGAAGTCCAGCAGTTTGACGGTGCGCAGCTCATCGCCGGGGCGTGGCGATTCGAGCCACAGATTGGCCGGTTTGACGTCGCGATGGATGACGCCGCGCGAGTGGGCCGCGGCGAGTCCCAGCGCGGCCTCGCGCGCGATGCGGAGCGCCAACGACAGCGGCAACCAGCGATCGCGATCGAGTCGGGCCTCGAGCGTTTCGCCGGTCAGGTACTCCATGACCAGGAACGGAATCTCTCCCTGAAAGCCAGCCTGGTAGACCGTGGCGATGTGCTCGCCCGGGAGCGCGGCCGCGGCGCGGGCTTCTTGCAGGAAGCGCTCGTGGTTGGTCGATCCGGCGAATTGCGGATTGACGATTTTTAGCGCGACGCGCCGTTCGAGGGTTTCGTCGATGGCCTCGAACACTTGTCCCATGCCGCCGGCGCCGATCAGCCGCACGACGCGATAGCCGGCCAGCCAGCCGAGATCGTTGGCGACGCGGGGCGCTTCGAGAAACGGATAGCGGGCGTCGGCCGAACGTGCTTTGCTCCCGCCCAGGCCGGGCATCGTTGAGTGACGCGAGGGGCCCATCGTCGCCCGGGCCCGGCTGATTTCGACCGGCGGGGCGGCATTCTGCGTCGGAGCGCGGCGGATGTCGTCGGCCGACTTGGGTGGGCCTGAAGCTGGGGTCGCGGAGCCGGCCGGCGGCGCCGCACGCGGCAC
>CAZBWM010000106.1:0-22037 GCA_964495375.1 uncultured Planctomycetaceae bacterium
TTCCCCCGCCTACCGCGCCGCGCACCGCCGTAACCTACGCTTGCAGCGGATCACGGGCCCATTTCGCCGCCGGCAGCGCGCCGTTATCGCGCGCCGCGGCTTGAACCTTAGGGGGATACGATGTCGATCAATCTGGCGATCTTGCGACGTGGAACCATTCTGACCGCTGCTATTGCGGCCCTGGCCTGGCTGGCCATGGCGGTCGCGCCGGCCGAAGCCATGCGTGGCGGCGGTGGCGGACACGCTGGCGGTGGTCACATGGGTGGTCACTTCTCCGGCGGACATTTCGGCGGTCACCCCGGCGGATACGGCGGGCACCCCGGTGCCTACGCGGGCGCACATCCTGGTGGAGTTGGTGGCTACGGTCACGCCGGCGCGTACGGCGGATACGGCGCTCGCGGCTACGGCTATGGCGGATATGGCCACGGCTATGCCGGCTACGGCGGTTGGGGCCATCCCGGTTATGGCTACGGCGGCTACGGCCCATTCCGTGGCTACGGTTACGGCTGGGGTGGTTTCTATAACCCGTACATGTATGGCTACGGCTACTGGCCGAACGTGCCGAGCGACTACCCCACGGATCAGGCCTATGGCGCGGAGTACAACGAGAACGCCGCCGACAATCAGTCGACCGACGAAGCGGACGACAATCAGAACGACGGCCCTCCACCCGGTGCCGACCAGTACGGCAATTACGGACAGTACGGCCAGTACCCTGGCGCTCAGCCCCCCGCGGCGGGCGGCTTCACGCAGCACGTTGACACCGCGCCCAATCCGAAGGATCAGCGGCCGCACGATCGAGGCGCGATTCACATCGTCGTCCCCAACGCTTACACGATCGTCTCGTTCGACGGTCAGAAGATGCTCGGCACCGGCAAGGATCGCCTGATCCTCACGCCGACCGTTGAGCCTGGCCACGACTTCAAGTACCAGATCCAGGCCGTCTGGACCGACGCGTCGGGCAAGAGCGTCACGCAAGTTCGCGAAGGGGTGGTGCAGGCCGGCCAGTATGTCGTGGCCGACTTCACCAAGCCGCAGCCGGAAGTCACGCCGACGTCGGCCTCGACGCCGCCGCCAGCCCCCGCGCCGGCGAAGCCGTAGCGAGCGACGCGCGTCACAGACGCGTCGGTTCGTGACAATCGCAAACGCCAAGCAGCCCCGGGCCAACGTGGTCCGGGGCTGCTTTTTGTTGGTGGTGGCAGTGATTGGAAATGATGACCGCTGCGAATGGGTGGCCCAGCCGCTTGTCGGCACACTCGCTTCGCGAGGGAAGAATTATCGGCCGCAGCGACAAGAAGCCTAAGAGAATCGACGTAGCTAAACAGGGCCTTGCGGCAGGAATAGGTTCTTGTGGCTGCGCCACCCGGCTGCGAGCAGGCGGGCCACCCGCGGTTCATGGAGACACCTTGATACGGTTCGACGCCTGCGACGGCGCTTGGTGCTGAACTTAGAGAAGACCGATACAGCGTGCCGCTGCGCGGCGCGCGTCCGCTTCCGAATCCGTCTCGGCAATATGCGCCAGAACGTTCCGTAGTTCATTCAATGTCTCCGCGCTAATCGCATCGGCCAACCGAGCGCCTGGTTCGTCGAGGATTCGACACAATGGCGAGAGACCTGCCCATTTGTCTTCCCATCCCCGCTTCATGGCCGCGGTAATGTGCCTGGCAACCTCGTCGGGTGATGCCAAACTGTGGCGAAGCGCCTTAAGGCCCCCTAATCGATGATCCAAGTCCTCGGATGCCAGGAGTTGGTTCGCGAGCGATCGCGGCAACGTGAACGCGCCCAAATTTCGATCGAGGTACATCCCTGCTTCCCACATCAGACTTGAGAGCACCTCGATGTCCGACGATGCTTGCAGCGTTCGGTCGAAGACCTTTTTGAACAGCGCCGGTGAAAGGTTCATTGCGAAGCGGCTGAGTAGTTCCACCGTTTCCGGCGGATCTGCCACGGAGAAGAATTCTTCGATCAGAGTTTCGTCCGCCCAGCCTGCGGGTGACTCGCGCTGCAAAAAACGCATTAGCTCGTCGTCATCGGCCAACAATTTGACCGCGGTCAAGCAATGACGCACTCGATCGCTCATTACCTGATGCTGACGCACCCACTTCACGAAGATCGCGACTTCACTACTGCCCATCCTTGCCTCCCAGTCGGCTCATGGATTTCACCCGATGATTACAAAGGACAAGGGAATAACTCGCAAGGTTGAGCTCGACATTGCGAGCAAGGCTTCGCCACGACGCCCCTCCTTTCCGTTGCGCCGCAACTCCCTGCGTCAAATCATGACGCGATTGGCGGTCACCGCCAAGCTGGTCACGCGTCGCCGCACACGACAGGCGGCGCCAGGGGGACGGGAGTACTCCCGTCCCCTTTGCCCCTGGTTCGCCGGTCGCACTCCTCTCGACCTCCTCAACGGCAACGCCGTGGCAGTCAATAGCCAGGTGGCGTAAGCCCCTGGTTTCATCGAAGAATCTCGCGCGAGCCCCAACGGGGCGAAAGTACGCTGAGATCGCGGGCGCACGATCTTCGCTGCGTCGGCGATTGTTGCCGACGCTGTCCTACAAATCTGCCTGCCATATCGCGCCGTGCCGCCCCGTTGGGGCTTGGTTAATACAAAAAATTTGTGTTGTTCGTGCTCGCGTTCCAGGGGCTTACGCCACCTGGCTATTGACTTTCGCCCCGTTGGGGCTTCATACACACACAGTTCATTGCGAGTCGCCGCGCGGACACCTATTATCCACGGTCTAGCTGCTGTCGAGTTGGCTCCGTCTTCGTCCCCCCGGAAATCTCAACATGCCCCACATCCGCTCGCTCGATCGTCGTCAGTTCGTCGCCGGGGCTGCAGCCGCCGTGGCTGGCCACTTCGCCTTCGGGTCGCTGGCCAGCGCCGCTGACAAACCGGCCGAGCCGCGCATCCGCAAGGCGCTCAAGTTCGGCATGATCGGCGAGGGAGATTCCGTCCTCGACAAGTTCAAGCTCGCCAAGGCGTGCGGCTTCGACGGCGTCGATATGGACAGTCCCACGCCGCTCGATCGCGACGAAGTGCTCAAAGCGCAGGACGCCACCGGACTGGTGATCCATGGCGCCGTCGACTCGGTCCACTGGAACAAGCCTCTCTCGCACCCCGATGCGGCAGTTCGGGCAGAAGGTGTCAAAGCCCTCGAAACGGCCCTGCGCGACGTGAAGCACTGGGGAGGCACCACGGTCCTCTTGGTGCCGGCCGTGGTGAACAAGGAAGTCTCGTACGCCGACGCTTACCAGCGCTCGCAGGCGGAGATTCGCAAGGTGCTGCCGCTGGCCGCCGAGCTCCAGGTGAAGATCGCGCTGGAGAACGTCTGGAACCAGTTCCTCTTGAGCCCGCTGGAGATGGCCCGTTACATCGACGAATTCGAGAGCCCGTGGATCGGCGCGTACTTCGACGTCGGCAACATCGTCAATTATGGCTGGCCCGAGCAGTGGGTGCGGATTCTCGACAAGCGGATCATGAAGCTCGACATCAAGGAGTTCAGCCGCAAGCGCCGCGATGCCGAGGGATTGTGGAAAGGCTTCGATGTGGAGATCGGCGACGGCGACTGCGATTGGCCGGCCGTGATGCAGGCCTTGCGCGACATCGACTTCCAAGGCTGGGGGACGGCCGAAGTCGGCGGCGGGAAGCGTGACCGGCTCTACGACATTGCCCAGCGCATGGACCGCGTCTTCGCGATGTAAAGCGTCGTCCGCATCACCACGACGACACCACGACGCGCGTCGCCGACGAACCAGCTGTGTGGGCAGGCCACAGAGTACAGACCTCAGGCGCGGGGGAACGGCAGGCTTAGGACGCAAAACTGACGGTTAGGACGGTTGAGGACGCAAGCTTTTTGCGTTTTGCGTCCTAGTGTTAAGTGCTTTCATGGAAATGCTTTGCGTGCTTTTTTTGCAGGCTTAGGACGGTTAGGACGCAAAATCCCGGAAGACCTTGTAGAAGAGGCGCGAGACTTTAGATCTGAGACCTGAGACCTGGGGCTCGAGACCTGAGGTCTGAAGCCTGTTCCCTGCCCGTACCCGGACGCAAAATGACCCGCCCGGACGCAACCCGGACGATCACCCGGACGCAAAACTCGCGGCGGCCCCGTCGCCCCAAGGTGTGCTAGCTATTCGAGTTAGCGTCACACAGCAAAACACCCGGACGCACCCGGACGCAAAATCCCGGAACACTTTATTGAGAAGGGGGGTACGCCGTGCCGGCGAGATCAGCAGAGCAGTGGATCTGGTGAGCAGGAGAGGGAGCGTAGGGCTCCGCCGAGTAAGCGCTCAGCCTGCGAACAGGCCCTCACCGCTGCCCACCCGTGGCAAAAGACCCTTCCGCCCCACCCAAGATTCCCGGCCCGACCGCGAATTATGCTAGTTGGCCTCGGCAGCTCGAAATCTCCCTGTAACAAGAAGATTTCGAGAACCTTTGTCCCCTTGAAACTGGGTTTGTTACAACAGAGTAGTGCGTGATAGGTTGCCGCCCTGGCGACGCCGCGCGCCGACTGCCCGCTTACCGCACTGCCCCACCTTTGCTTAAGCCAGATAAGGACTTAGCCCTATGGATCGGGCCCCATTACAACGGATTCGGAAACCCGCCCGCCTGGCGTGCGTGTGCCTTGGTCTGTTCGCCGTTCCTGCTGCCAGTACGCTGGCCGCCGAGGCCTCGGGGGACGCCGCCAAGGTCGATGTGTCTGCGTCCGCAGCCGGCCAGCCAGAAGCCACAAACATCGGCCAGAAGATCGAGGGTTTCACGCTCCGCGACTACCGTGGCCGTGAGCGGTCCCTCTCCGAGTTTGCCGGCAAGCCGCTGGTGGTCGCCTTCCTGGGGAACGACTGCCCGCTGGTGAAGCTGTACGCCACCCATCTCTCAAAGCTAGCCGCCGAATACGCCCCCAAGGGCGTGGCGATCATCGGCATCAACTCGAACCGCCAGGACTCAGTCACCGAGATCGGCGCCTTCGCCCAACGGTATAAGGTGGAGTTCCCGATTCTCAAGGACCCGGACAACGCCATCGCCGATCGCTTCGCCGCCGCCCGCACCCCCGAAGTGTTCGTGCTCGACGGCGCCGGCGTAATTCGTTATCGCGGGCGGATCGACGATCAGTTCGGCATCGGTTTCCAGAAGAAAGAGCCGAGCCGTCGCGACCTGGCCGTGGCTCTCGACGAAGTGCTCGCCGGCAAGTCGGTGAGCCTGGCGACGACGTCGCCCCCGGGCTGCTTGATCGGCCGCACGCCAAAGGTCACGCCGCACGGCGACGTCACGTTCACCAAGCACATTGCCGGCATCCTGCAGCACCGCTGCATGGAGTGCCATCGCGAAGGGGAGATCGCCCCGTTCCCGTTGGTCACTTACGACGAAGTGGTCGGCTGGGCCGATATGATCTGCGAAGTGGTCGACGAAGGGCGTATGCCCCCCTGGTTCGCCAACCCGGCGCACGGCAAGTTCGAGAATGATTGCCGGCTGACCGACGACGAGAAGCAACTGCTGCACACCTGGGTGGCCAATGGCTGCCCCGAGGGGGAAGCCAGCGATCTGCCGCCGGCTAAGGAATTCGCCACGGGCTGGCGGATCGGTGAGCCCGACGACGTCTTCTACATGCGCGACAAGCCGTGGAAAGTGCAAGCCGAAGGGACCGCGCCCTACGAAATGTTCGAAATGGACCCCGGCTTCAAAGAAGACAAGTGGATTCAAGCCGCGGAAGCCCGCCCGGGCAACCGCGCCGTCGTGCATCACATCATTGTGTTTGTGATGCCGCCGGGGGGTGGTATGCGGTTCGGTGGCGGCGCGCAGTTGGGCTACGCCCCTGGCATGCCGCCGCGCGTGTTCAAGCCTGGCACGGCGATGAAGGTACCCGCCGGCTCGAAGCTGCTGTTCCAGATGCACTACACGCCGATCGGCACGCCGCAGGAAGACCTGAGCTACATCGGCTTCAAGTACGCCGATCCCAAGACGGTGCAGAAGAAGGTGATCGGCAGCATGACGGGCAACTTCTCGTTCCGCATTCCGCCCGGCGCCGACAGCTACGAAGTGACCTCGAAGAAGAAGTTCCGCCGCGACACGCTGATCACCAGCATCCTGCCGCACATGCACGTGCGCGGCAAAGACATGCGGTTGGAGCTCGAGTATCCCGATGGCCGTCGCGAGGTAGTGCTCGACGTGCCGAAGTACGACTTCAACTGGCAGCTCTGGTACAACTTCGAAGAGCCGCTCTTTGTGCCCAAGGGAGCGCGGCTCCACTGCATCGCCCACTTCGATAACTCCGAAGGGAACCCGTTCAATCCCGATCCGACGAAGACGGTGACCTGGGGCGAGCAGACCTGGGAAGAAATGATGTTCGGCTTCTACTCGGCGATGGATCCCAACGAGAACCTGTTGGAAGGGACCGCCGGCGAAGTCGAAGAAGACAACGCGGCCGGCGTGCCTGTTGCGTTCTAAACACCAGCGAATCGCTGGCGATTGCGAAATAGAATGCACGCGCGGAGTCGACATGGTCGGCGCCGCGCGTGTTTTTTGCGCACCGGTGCCTCCCGGCTTGCGTGGCGCCGCGTTAAGCTGACCGGTCGCGAGCCGGCTCCCACTCGCGACACGTTCTGGCCAAGCAACCGCCGTCGGCAACCGAGGAATACCACGATGCACGATAACGTCAAAAACTTGCTCCCCAAGATCGACTTTACGCGCCGCGATTTTGTCGTCACCACACTGGCCGCCGGCTTCGCGCTGTCGGTGCAGCCCGTGTCGGCCGAGACGATCACCACCGATACCGACGGCCTCGAGGCAGGTGAAGTGAGCATCCCCGTGGCCGACGGCAAAATGCCGGCCTACCGCGCGGTGCCAAAATCGGGCAAGAACCTGCCGACGGTGATCGTTGTGCAGGAGATCTTCGGCGTTCACGAGCACATCAAGGACATTTGCCGGCGGTTCGCCAAGCTCGGTTACTTCGCCGTGGCACCCGAGTTATATGCCCGGCAGGGAGATGTCTCGAAGATCAAGAACATTCAGGAGGTGATCTCGCAGGTAGTATCGAAGGTGCCCGACGCTCAAGTGATGGGCGATCTCGACGCCACCGTGGCCTGGGCCAAATCGACGGGCCAGGCCGACACGGCAAAGCTCGGCATCACCGGCTTCTGCTGGGGCGGGCGGATCGTCTGGATGTACGCCGCGCACAATCCCAAGCTCAAGGCGGGCGTCGCCTGGTATGGCCGGCTGATTACCGACACGGATAAGCTGCGCCCCAAGAATCCAATCGACATCGTCAGCGACCTGAAAGCGCCAGTGCTGGGTTTATATGGTGAGGCCGATGGCGGTATCCCCGTCGAGTCGGTCGAAAAGATGCGGGCCGCGCTCAAGGCAGCCGGCAAGTCGGCGGAAATCGTGCTCTATCCGGAGACGCCGCACGGCTTCTACGCCGACTATCGAGAGTCGTACCGTAAGGAAGCGGCCGACGATGGCTGGAAGCGGCTGCTGGCCTGGTTCAAGCAGCATGGCGTTGCGTGAGAGTCTCGCCTGGCAATCTCACAGAATCGTGTCGCGTATTGGAAATAGAGTGGGGGTGATGATGTCGCAGCGAGTCGCGTTCCATCAGTTGTTGGCGATATGTTGCGTCGCCTCCCCGTTGTTGAGCATCGGAGTGTTGATCCGCGCAGCCGACACGCCGCGCAAGCCCAATATCGTGGTGATTTTGGCCGACGACATGGGCTTTGCCGACGTGGGTTTTCAGGGTTGCCGCGACATTCCCACCCCCAATCTCGACAAACTCGCAGCCAGCGGTGTGCGCTGCACCAACGGCTACGTCTCGGGGCCCTACTGCAGTCCGACGCGGGCGGGCCTGCTCACGGGCCGATATCAACAGCGCTTCGGCCATGAGTTCAACCCGGCGGGTGAAGGGCGCGGTGACTCGAAGATCGGCTTGCCATTGAGCCAGATGACGATCGCCGATCGCTTGCGCGCCGCAGGCTACGCAACCGGGCTTGTCGGCAAATGGCATCTCGGCAGCGCGCCGGAGTTCCAGCCGCCGCGCCGCGGCTTCGACGAGTTCTTCGGCTTCCTTGGTGGCGCCCACGGTTACTTTTTGCCCGAGGGGGCGCCGATCTATCGTGGCACCGAAGAAGTCGCCGAGCGCGAGTACCTAACCGACGCCTTGGCCCGTGAGGCCGTGGCCTTCGTCGATCGGCACAAAGCGGAGCCGTTCTTCTTGTACCTGGCCTTCAACGCGGTTCATACGCCGATGCACGCCACCGACGAGCGCTTGCGGCGGTTCGCGTCGATTGCCGATCCCAGGCGCCGTACCTACGCCGCGATGCTCGTGGCGATGGATGAAGCCGTAGGCCGCGTGCTCGACCGCCTGCACGCCGCCCAGCTCACGGACGACACGCTGGTGTTCTTCATGAGCGACAACGGCGGCCCGACGATGGTCGGCACCACGCAGAATGGTTCGATCAACAGCCCGCTGCGCGGCTCAAAGCGCACCACGCTCGAAGGAGGTGTGCGTGTGCCGTTTGTCGTGAGCTGGCCCGGGCATCTGCCGACTGGCAAGGTTTACGACAAACCGGTGATCCAGCTCGATGTGCTCCCCACGGCGCTGGCAGCGGCCGGTGTCACGGCCGCCATAGCTCCGGAGCAAGCGCTCGACGGCGTCGATCTCGTGCCGTTCCTCTCCGGCGCGAACGAAGCCGCGCCGCACGACGTGCTCTACTGGCGAATGGGGGAGCAGATGGCCGTCCGCCGCGGCGATTGGAAATTGGTGCGCTACGACCGCGCGGCCGATGGGGCCGCGGGGCGCAATCCAGGCGTCACCGACGCGCGACTCTACAATTTGGCCGAAGACATCGGCGAGTCGCACGATCTGGCCGCCCAGAAGCCCGACGTCGCGAGCGAACTACAGGGGCTATGGCAAACCTGGAACTCGCAGTTGGCCGAGCCCCTATGGGGGGGCCAACGTGGGCAGGCCCGAGCAGGCAACCGCGGGCGTCGCGCGGGTCGTGGAGCTACGTCCGAAAGGACGCCAGCCGCCGCGAACACCGACGAGTAAGCCGCAGATGAGTTGAGAGATTTACACACCGAACTCCGGTCTGCGCCGCTGTAATTGGCTTTGCAAGCGCTGGACAATCGAGCTGTGCATCTGGCTGACGCGGCTCTCCGAGAGATCGAGCGTGGCGCCGATCTCCTTCATCGTCAGTTCTTCGTAGTAGTAGAGAATGATGATCAGCCGCTCGTTGCGGTTCAGCCCCTTGGTCACCAAACGCATCAGGTCGTTTTTCTGGATGCGCCGTGTGGGATCTTCCCCTTTTTTGTCCTCGAGGATATCGATCTCGCGGACGTCCTTGTAGCTGTCGGTCTCGTACCACTTTTTGTTCAGGCTGATCAGGTTGACCGCGTTGGCGTCGAGAATCATCTTCTCGAGTTCGGGCACCGAGATTTGCAGTTGTTCGGCCAGCTCGACCTCGGTGGGCGTGCGACCGAACTTGGCGTCGAGTGTCTTGAGGGCTTCGTTGAGCTTGCTGGCCTTGGAGCGGACCAGTCGCGGCACCCAGTCCATGGTGCGCAGCTCGTCGAGCATCGCGCCACGGATGCGCGGCACGCAATAGGTTTCAAACTTCACGCCGCGCGTCAGATCGAACGCATCGATTGCGTCCATTAGGCCGAACACGCCCGCCGAAATCAGGTCGTCGAGTTCGACGCCCTCGGGCAGGCGGGCCCAGATGCGTTCGCCGTTGTATTTGACGAGTGGGAGGTAACGCTCAATGAGTCGATTGCGAAGCGTCTCATTCATCGAGTCCGCCTTGAACGCCCTCCAGACTTCGAGGATGTCCTCATCGGGCGCTGCCACCGGAAGGGCGCGAACTTCAGCAACCGTTGTCGTCATGCGATCCTCCATGATCTCCGTGCGAGCCGCACCCGTGTGCGGCCGCGCCGCATCGCATCGTGCGATCCGGCTTTTGGTTCATTTGGCGACCCGCCGGCTGACGTTCGTCGTCTGCCCGTCGTGGCCGCACGTTGGTCTGTGTTCGGGCGCGTTGATTCAAGAACTTACGTAACGCTCGTTCGCGCGTCATGGCGCGGTTGGCGAACCGTAGTGCTTCGTCTCAACGCCGTGGGCGTGTATCCCGGGGGACAATCGCTGCCACGAAATTGTTCAGGAATCTGTACTGTGAAAAGTGTTTGGCGAGCCGACCTGACGCCGCGCTCGATGGTACTCCAACTTTATCGGTTACGGGGACGCCGTGGGTTGAGTTGAATTTTCCAGTTAACAAGTGTCGTCAGCCGACGCTAGCGCTCGGGGGCGACAGCAGATTCAAGCCGTCGAGTGCACCTAAATGCGGAGCGGGGACCAATTGCGGAGCAGGAACGATATTCGCCGCGGTGGTTGAAGCCGTTGTCGTTGTGGAAGTAATCTCCTCGCTCGAGGTCGCATCGAGCGACCAGGCTTCGGCGATGTGATCCAGCTCGCGCGACGCCTCGCTGTCGCCGGCTTCGATGCGAAATGGATGTCCGCCAACCATCGCTGCCAATGTGACATCGCTAGGGAGCCAACCCGCGGAGGTAAGTCGCAGGCCCAAATGGCCACGGCAGGTGCGCGTCAGGCGATCATGCGCGTCGAGCGCGACTTCGGCAGTAGATGCCTGGTTGATGAGTGTGGCCAAGGTTTTGTCCGTCCGCGAGTCGGCAAATAGTTTGATCGCGGCGTAGGTATCCAAAAGTGCATCCAACTCAGGAGTGGTCACCACCAGTAACCGATCGGCGGCTTGCCAGAATGCCTGCGTTGTGCGATTGATACCCGCGCCAGTATCGAGCACCACGACGTCGGCATGGGCACCGAGCTCTGCCAGTTGGCCGAACAGACCGCGCAGGGCAGCCGGAGAGCAATTGGGAGCGGCCGTTCGATGGATCGGGCCGGTCACGACTTGGATGCCGCCGGGACCGCGCTCGAGCACTTCGTGTAATGTACGGCGCCCCGCCAACACGTCGGCTACGGAGTAGCGCGTG
The DNA here is from genome assembly GCA_964495375.1 of uncultured Planctomycetaceae bacterium. GTDB lineage: Bacteria > Planctomycetota > Planctomycetia > Pirellulales > JAEUIK01 > JAIESQ01. The sequence continues at coordinate 10,994 of CAZBWM010000106.1, forward strand.
TCGAGTCGACAGCCCGTCGCCACCCCGGGACGCTCGAGATCGACGTCGACCAGCACGGTTCGCCGACCTGAGAGCGCGAAGCTGACTGCCAGATTGACGGCGACCGTGGTGACTCCCACGCCCGCTCGGCCGCCGGCAACCGCGATCAACTGCGGCGCAGCGGGTGCTCCGGGCGTTCCGCGGCATTGGCGGTGTGCGATCTCGCGGAGTGAGTCAGCCTGGTCGTGCATGGTAGCCGAACAATCGAACGTTGGGTATTGATCAAGAGTTTGGAAAATCGAGAGTAAGCAATCGAATTGAATACACGTAGCGAAGTCGGCGAATCGCCAGAGCGACTACGCAACCCCCGCGACCGGCGCGCCGCCGACAATCATCCGCGCCAAACACTGGGGGTCGGCGACGCAAATGTCATCGGGCACATTCTGGCCGTGCGTGGTATAACTTAAAGGCAAACGCGCGGCCCGCAGTAGCTCGAGCATCTGTCCGTATCCCGTGGCCTCGTCCAGCTTGGTGAGCAACAGCGAGGTCGGAGCGGCAGCCGCAAAGCGCTCGGCCGTGCGGATCAAGGTGGTGGCGCTGGCCACGCAACTAAGCACCAGGTGCACTTCATCGGCCTGGGCCTCGTGCAAGAAGGCGCGCAGCTCCTGAATCTTGACCTGGTCGTGCGGGCTACGGCCGGCGGTATCCAACAGCACGAGATCGAGATCGGCCATGCGATCGACTGCCGCGCGCATTTCCCGCGGTGTCGAGACCACCTCCATCGGTAGATCGATGATATCGGCGTAGGTGCGCAACTGCTCGACGGCGGCCACGCGGTACGTATCGACCGTGATCAAGCCGACGCGTCGCTTCTCGCGGAGGCGAAAGTTGGCGGCCAGCTTGGCGATCGTCGTCGTCTTGCCGACGCCAGTGGGGCCGACCAGTGCCACGAGATGCCGCCGGCCAGGCTGCGGACGAATGGCGCCCCGCGCCACGATTTCACGCTCGACCAGGCGCACGAGCCGGGCCTGAGCCGCGTCGTTGTCCGACCATTCGTGCTCAGGCAATGACGATCGTAGCGACTCGACGAGCCCACGGGCCAGTTCCTCGCCGAACTCGGCGTCGATCAAGCCGGCGTACAAACGAAACAGATCCTGCGGCAAATCACTAACAACAGTCCGACGATGGCTGCGGCATAACGCCGCGACCATGCCCTGCAGCTCGGATAATTGATCGTGGACTTGCTCGACCCGCGGCTGCACTTCGGCGTGGTTTGCGCCACCGATCGTCGCAGGTAAGAAACCGCGTGCGGCAATCGAACCGCCGCTCGAATTGGCTGTCGCGGTGTCGCGACCTTCCAAACGGCTGGGGACCTGAACCTCGTCCGAGGCGACGACTTCAATGCGCCGCCAGCCGGGCACCCAACTCAGCCAGCCGCCGCGCACCTCGCGGGCGTGTAGCACCGATGCGCTGGGCCCCAATTCCCGGCGCACGACCGACAGGGCTTCTTGAATCGACGCGGCTCGATAGGTCTTGATGTTCATCGCTGCCTTTGTGCTCCGGGTACTCCGGAGCAGTTCCCGATAGTTCAATTGCCGCTAGGCGGCCTGAAAAGCGTACGCTGTGGGTCGCTCGCCGATATCTTCCACGGAGATAGTTCCCAACGATTCGACCTGGGTATCCGACGTGATTTCGTCGTAGCTGAGCACGACCAGTTGCGGCAGCCGCGACAGCGTGACTTGCCGAAGCGTGGAACGCACGTCGGCGCTTGTGAGCACGATCGGCGTTCTGCCGGTCGCGCTGAATTTCCCGAGTTCTTGCCCAATGGCGTGACAAATCTGTTCGCTCGTGTGCGGCGAAACGCGAATCAGGGCCCCCATTTCACCTGTCGGCTGGCCCGCGCGCAGCAGTTCTTCGAGCGAGTGGTCCACGAACATCGATACCAGCTTCCGCTGGCGGTCGCGATAGCGCGACGAAATCACCCGCGCCAGACGGGCACGAGCGAACTCGGCCAGCAAGACCGGCTGCCGGGTGTGTACCGCACCGTCTCCGAGCGCTTCAAGAATCGTGGCCAGTTGCCGGATCGGTACATGCTCACGCAAGAGCAGTTGTAGCACTTGTTGCACTTCGCCCAATTTGAGCTGTGCGGGAATGAGTTCCTCGACGACGGCCGGCGACGTCTCCTTGAGTCGCGCGACCAAATGCTGCGTAGCGTCGCGAGTTAGCAACTCATCGGCATGCCGCTCAACAATCTCGAGCAAGTGGGTCGCCAATGCACCGACTGGTTCGACGACCTGGTAGCCTGCCGCAGTAGCTGCCTCGCGGTCGGCAGCGTCAATCCACAAGGCTGGGCGATCGCTGGCCGCATCGTGTGTCGGCAAGCCTTCTAGACGCTGGATGATCTGGGATGATTCAATGGCCAGGAGCCGGCCCGGGAGCAGTGTCCCTTCGGCCAGCGGCATGTCGGCGAGCTTAATGCGATACTGATTAGGTTCGAGCCTCAGATTATCGCGAATCCGAATTTTCGGCAGCACGATGCCGAGTTCGGCCGCCAGATTTTGACGCACGCGCCCGATGCGATCCAAGAGATCGCCCCCTCGCTTGGGATCCGCCAGGCGAATCAGCCCAACGCCGAGTTCCAATTCCATCGGAGCAACAGCCAACTGGCTCTCGACCTCGCTGGCAGAATCGGCATCAGCCGTTTTGACCGACGCCGCGTCGACGGCGGCTTGCTTATCGCGCTGCGTCAACACATAGGCCAGACCCAGGCAACTGGCAGCAATTGCCGTCAGCGGGAGCCGCGGCAAATCGGTCAAAACCAACAGTGCCAGAAAGGCCCCGGTTACCACTAGAACGCGCGGCCGATCGAAAAGCTGACGCACGAATTCGCGCGGCAGATTGGTCTCGCTCGAACTACGTGTGACCAACAGTCCGGCAGCCAGCGACACAAAGAGCGCCGGCACCTGGCTCACTAATCCGTCGCCGATCGAGAGCTTTGTGTATACTTCGGAAGCGTCGCTGAGCGTCATCCCTTGTTGGAGGACGCCGATGCAGAAACCGCCGAGGATGTTGATCGCGGTAATCACCAGACCGGCTACCGCATCGCCGCGAATGAATTTGCTGGCACCGTCCATGGCGCCGTAAAAGTCGGCCTGCCGGGCGATTTCGCCGCGGCGGTTTTGGGCTCCCTGGCGATCGATCAGGCCGGCATTGAGATCGGCGTCGACTGCCATCTGCCGGCCTGGCAAGCTATCCAAGGCAAAGCGAGCGGCGACTTCGCTGATTCGCGTCGAGCCCTTGGTGATCACCACGAACTGGATCACCAGGATGATGGCGAAGATGATCATGCCGACGACCAGGTCGTCGCCAGCAACGAACGTGCCGAAGGAGCGCACCACGTGCCCGGCCGCGTCAAGGCCGTCGCTGGCGGCGCGCGTGAGGATCAACCTCGTCGTGGCGACGTTGAGTACAAGTCGCCCGAGCGTAAGTGCTAAGAGCAGAGTCGGAAAGACGCTGAATTCGAGCGGCGTCAGTACATAGAGCACAGTTAGCAGCGTAATCACCGAAACGCTGATGTTCGCGGCCAGGAGCAAATCCATCAGCGACGGCGGCAGCGGCGCCAGGATCACCAGAATGCTGGCGATCACGGCGACTGGCAAAACAAGTTCTGGCCCTCGCAGCACGCGCGCAATCGTGCCACCAGGGGATGCCACAGGAGTCATTCCTGGCTCCGCCTTGCCGAACGTTGGGACTAGGGAGAAATACCGATCGACAGTCCCGCGCGAGAAGCGATAAGGAGTCGCTGCGCGGCGTCCGAACTTTCATTCGGGGCCCGGGCGCCGCCTGAGCCGGCGACACCCTCAGCAAGCGACTATTTCCCTGCGGGGCTGCCATAACGCGAAAGCGGGGGGAAGGTACTGAAATCGAGGTTGGGAGTCCAGGTCGATTCGGCGACTGCTAGCTCGGCTTGGCATCGCCGCTCGCCCGGCGGCGGCGCGAAGGGCACGTCGACTTGTACCGCGCGATTGGCAAGCGACATGAACACTCGATAGTGCTTCGCTGGCTCGGGCCCGCTGGCGCGCGCCGTGATCCCGTGCCAGCGTTTCGCCTGCGAGCGAAGAGTTCTCAGCAAAGCGCGCCGCCGCGCGGTGGTTTTGCTCGACTGTCTTCACCCGTTTTACCGAAAAATCTAGCAGAAGGCGCAAGCAGCGATGGTCGGCTGATGCTAGCGGTCACCACTCGATCAGCCAGCGGTGACCGGCTGCCAGCAGCCCCAATCCGGGCGGCATAGGCGACCCGACAATCAGAGCATTGTCGGCCACATGTTCAACGGATTGCTTCACTGGGCCGTAGTGACCCAACCGCTGCACTTGCTGAGAGGCACACTGTGTCGATCGTAGCCGGGCTCAAGTATCTCCATTTGGCGTATTTCTCCCGACCGGAAGCGGATCGTCCGCTATACCGAGCCATCCGCCGCAGCGGTGCCAAGAAACTACTGGCGCTGGGGGTCGGCGATTGCCACCGGGTATGCCGCATGATCGCCGCGGCCGCTAATTTTGGACCCGCCCTCGATATTCGCTTCGTGGGGATCGACCTGTTCGAGGGCCGTCCCAACGAAGGCCCGCCGGGCATGTCATTGAAGGAAGCCTACCGACAACTGAAGGCCACGGGCGCTTCGATCCAGTTGCTGCCGGGCAATCCCTTCACCGCCTTAGCCCGCTCGGCCAACTCGCTGGGACCGATGGATTTCATTGTGATCGCGGCCGATCAGGACGCGCCCTCACTCGAACGAGCGTGGTTCTACGTGCCGCGACTCTTGCGGGCGTCCACCCGCGTATTCCAGGAGGTTGCCACTGCAGGAGAACAAGCGACGCAACTTCGTGAAATGTCGATGGGCGATATCGAAACTCGGGTGGCAGGGCGCACGCGACGGGCGGCCTAACTCGCTGGCTCACCGTCGAATTCCCCTGAAAGCTCCCCAATCGGCTCATAGTCGTACTGGGGGGCAACTCTTATAATCCAGTCCTTGCTCGGACAATCGCGCCGGCGCGGTTTTTGCCGGCAGAATCCTGACGGATCGCGGCGCTGGGCAAGTTGGACTGCCAGGCGACGACGCGCCATTCCCCTTCATTTTGACACCGAGCAACCTTGACCGTGACTAACGATGCCACGACGCGGCAGAGCCGCATCCTGATCGCCGACGACAACCCGACTAACGTCGAGTTGCTTGAGGCCTACTTGATCGATCTCGACTGCGAAGTGGCCATCGCCGTCGATGGCCGAGACACGCTCGAAAAAGTGGCGTCGTTTCAGCCCGATTTGATCCTGCTCGATGTCATGATGCCCAAGCTGAGCGGGTTTGAGGTCTGCAAGCAGCTCAAACAGCAGCCGGCGACCAAAGGGATCATGATTCTGATGGTCACCGCGCTGAACGAACTGGGCGATATCGAACGTGCCGTTAATGCTGGCACCGACGACTTCTTGAGCAAGCCCATCAACAAGGTTGAGTTCGTCAAGCGGGTCGAGAACATGCTCCGCCTGCGCCACGTGACCGACGAGGTTGAACGCCTGCGCAGTTACATCCAAAGCATGGAAGACGCGGCCGGCCCGCAGTAGCTGGCTGCAGCAGCGCAACGCTTCTCACGTTGCTGGCAATTGCGCGACGGGGACCGCCGAAGCGCTTCTCCTTGCGCGCTGGCCTCATTTCGGCTAGCGCCGTACCGGTTATTCGGAACGTAAGAATCGTGCCGAAATGCTGGATTGTAGCGGTTATGGCGCCGATAAGTCACCTAGGAACGGCCTTCTGGGGGGCTGGCCCTTCGCGTACTGACCGCAGGCGCGATTGCCGAATTGCGACGCGGCGGGGGGACTCTGCCGCGAGCCCAGCTTAGATGGGCCGCTGAAGCCGGCGCGATTCTGTACTAAGGAAACACGACCATGAAACGCTTGATGGTGGCATCGCTGTTAGCAACTCTGTTCGCTTCGAGCAGCGGATGCTGCATCATCGATAAACTGTTGCACTGCCCCTGCGGTCGCTGGCGTGGCGGCGGTTGTGGGCCCTGCTGCGATGACTGCGCTCCTTGCGGCGGTAGCTGCAACGACTGCAATTACAGCAACGGCTGGAGCAGCGGCGACGGCACCTGGACCGAAGGTACTTACCAGGGTGCTCCGAGCGGCGACGGCGCTGTCTACGAACAGGGGAACGCTCGCCCGAGCGGACACTCGCAAAACATGCGCGCTTCGTACAACGCTCGCGCGTCGCGTCCGCAACGTCCGTCACGCAATACACGCGCCTCTTACGATGGCCCCACCTACGAGGAAGGCCCGTCGTACGATTCGGGACCGGTTTATGAATCGGGCCCTGTCCATGGATCGGGACCGGCCTACCCTGAATCGGGCCCCGCCTACGCCGATTCGTACGGTGGCGATTGCCAGTCGTGCAACTCGGGCCCCGCGTGCGGCCCCGGCGGCGGATGCGGCATGGGCTGCTGCGGCGCTGGACGGCGTGGCGGCGGTCGCCAGCCATTCACGGGTAATTCTGGCCCCCCCTGCGGAGCCGTCGGATATCCCTACTACACGACTCGCGGGCCGCGTGACTTCCTGGCTCGCAACCCGCAACCTCTTGGCCCGTACTAATCGATCCATGTCGAGAACTCGCGGTGAGCGAGCCTCGACCGTCGATCAAGAGCAGCCTTGTCTCTGTGAGGCGGCCCGCCACCGACTGCAAGCGGTGGCGGGCCGCTTGCTGTTTTGACGGTGACTTTGCGAGGGTTACGCCTCGGGCCCCATGTGGTCGCCCTCGTGCACTGGGTAGCCGCGCAGAAACTCCTCGGTGCTCAGCGACCGCTTGCCGGCCGGTTGAATGCGTTCGATCACCACGGCTCCCTCGCCGGCTGCTACGATCAGTTCGTGGCTCGCGGCGGTTAATACAGTGCCGGGAGCAGCCGCGGGCGATAGCGACGAATCGACGACTGCAACTCGCTCGACAATGAGCCGCACCGGTGGGCCGCTGGCGCGCAGCCAAAACGAAAAGGAGCGCGGCCACGGCTCCATTGCGCGCACCTGGTTCTTGATGGCGCGCGCCGGGCGCGTCCAGTCGATCGCGCCGTTGTGCTTCTTCAGTCGGGGGGCTCGCGATGCGAGGTCCTTATCCTGCGGTAGTGGTCGCACGTTTCCCGATTCGATCGCTTCGATGGTTTCCAGCACCAGCGGCGCTCCAATCGCGGCGAGCCGGGGTTCGAGTTCGGCGGCTGTTTCGTCGTCACCGATTGCCAAGCGGGCTTGCAGCAGGCAGGGCCCGGCATCGATCTGCGGCGACATCCAGATCGTGGTGACTCCGGTCTCCGTGTCTCCGTAATAGATGGCCCAATTGATCGGCGCCGCGCCGCGATACTTGGGCAATAGCGAGCCGTGCAGATTCACGCCTCCATGCCGCGCAATCGCTAGCGTCTCGGGCGACAGAATTTGACCGTAGTCTGCCACCACGAAGAGATCGGGCGCGAAGTCGGCGAGCGCAGCCCGGGCGTCGGCTTCGTTAACCACCAACGGATCGAGGATCGGCACCCCGCGCTGGTCGGCGACCGCTCGCATAGGGGCATGAGCATTGGGAGAGCGCTCGCGCAGCGGTTGCGTGACGAGCGCCAACACGTCGTGCCGCGAATCCAAAAGCGCTTGAAAACAGGGGACAGCGAACCCGCCAGTCCCCATCATGATGATCCGCACTCGGGCCTCGCTCGGGAAAGTGGGGCTAACGATCACTGCATGCGGCCAGGCAACAGGCGTCGTCGCCGGCCGTACGCGATAATACAGACTTGGTCCGGCGAGAGCTTAGCTGCGCAGTTGTTCAAGTTCTGCCAGGCGCGCGGCAACCTCAACGTCGGTGGGTAACTCTCCCCGCGAGCGCTGGCTGGCGAATTGAACTTCGAACTCGTCGAGCGCCTGCTTGATTTCGAGCCTGCCGGTGGGCGTTAAGCGGTCGATAAAGAGCGTGCCATCGAGATGGTCCACTTCGTGCTGCGCTGCGCGGGCGGCCAAGCCTGTCAATTCGAGATCGTGGGCCTGCCCGTCTAGATCGTAAAATGTGATGTTGATCTTATCAGGCCGCTTCACCTGGCCAAACACACCAGGAATGCTCAGGCAGCCTTCTTCAGCTTCTTCCATTCCCTTGCGCGAAGTAATGACCGGGTTGAGAAACACCATCTCTGCATCCGGTTGGGTGACCTCACCGGTTACGTTGAGCACGAACATGCGATACGGCAGATCGACCTGATTGGCTGCTAGCCCAATGCCTTGGGCGGCGTACATCAGGGTCAGCATCTCCTGAACCAGCTTGCGCAGTTCGGCATCGACGCGCTTGAGCGGCTTCGAAACGTGACGTAACGTGGGATGGGGGTACTGGATGATCCGCAAGTTTTCGACCCTAGCGCGTGAAGCGAAACGGCCATTCTAGGGCCGAGACCAGCCGGCGAAAAGCGGGGGGCGGGCGTCAGCGGGGCGAATGCTCAATACCGCGCTAGGCTCTTGGCGCGCGCTTCGGGCTGTACGGTTTCGAGAATCGACTGCGCTCGCTCGACCATCATTTTCAGTTCACTGCCGATGGCGATGAATTGCATCCCTTGCTCGGCACGCTGCAAGGCCGACTCGGGGCTCATGCAGTGCATCCCAGTTGGCGTGCCCGTTTTCTTGCCGACGGCGATGATGCGCTCGAGCAGGTACTCGAACTCGGCATCGGTCGCTTCGCTGCCGTCGGCGCGCCGCATGTTGGCCCGTAGATCAACCGGCCCGACGAAGATCGCATCCACGCCCGGCAAGGCATAGATTTCTTCCGCGTTGGCGACTCCCAGCGGGCTTTCCGTCTGCAAAACGACCAGGATCTCGTTGTTGGCGCGTTGGAAATACTCTTCGGGCGTCGCGTCGAAATTGAATGAATGCATACCGCCGCCGAGGCTGCGGTTGCCCACCGGCGGATACTTGGCCGCGGCAATCGCCACTTTGGCCTGCTCAACCGTATTGACCATGGGCACAACGATGCCCCAGGCCCCCGCGTCGAGCACGCGCTTGATGTAGTCATGCGAGCCCTGCGGTACGCGGGCGAGCGGCACGCCTCCGGCATCGGAAATGGCTGCGAAGATCATGGCCGCTTGCGACCAGTCGATTGCCGAATGCTCCAAATCGAGCGTGAGCCACTGGAAACCAGCGCGGGCCAGCGTGCGCGTGGCGTAGAGATCGCCCAAACTCAGCCAGGTGCCAAACGAGGGGCGCCCCGCGCGGAGTGTGTGCTTGACTGGATTGGATCTCATGGCCGCAGGACTCCCGAAATCGAACCAAGAGTCGATCCGTGAAACCATCGCGGCTGCCGCCACGATACGTTTCGGGACAGACTGTATTCTGTGCGTCGTGGTCTTTTAGTGTTTCACAACTGGCCAAGCATCGCAAGCCGCTTCAATCGCTCCGACTACTTAGGAATCTCGCTGACCAGCAGCTTGGCAAGTGTCTGCGCGAGACGCTCGATGCTCTCACGATTCGGCAGTGTGAAACTGAGGCGAGGCCGGCCTTCGGAGTCCGACTCCACGCACTCATCCAGCCGGCTGCGAACCTGATCCACCACATCTGCCGGCGGAGAGTTGGGGCGATCTTCTTGAATCAGCTCTCCCAAGAAACCGAACACGGCGCCCAGCATTTCACCTCCGGCGGCCGCCACGCGCTGGCGTCGCTGTACATCCCCCTCGGCGGCGGCTCGGTGGTCGGCGTCTTGTTGACGTCGTACGGTTTCGTCCACGCCGGCGTCGGCCTTAGCGCCCAATAAGACCTCCAGCCGAGTGCGCAGTTCCTCGGCGCCACTGACCACTGACACCTGGTCGACATCCGACTCCGGATCGAGCGCCGCCAGGGCCAGATCGCGTTTGGCGTTCAGCGTTACAAGCAGGTTCTCTTCGAGCGTCCGTTCGGTGACCAACACGAAGACCTGCACCGGCTGAGTCTGCCCCATGCGATGAGCACGAGCGATGCGCTGCTCGAGCACGGCGGGGTTCCAAGGTAGATCGACGTTGATCACCGTGTTGGCAGCCTGCAAATTCAAGCCCGTGCTACCCGCGTTGGTCGTCAGGAAGAAGCGACACTCGGCGTCGGTCTGAAACTCGTGGACGAGTGCCTGACGTTTTTTTTGCGGCACGCTGCCGTCGAGCCGCACGAACCGCAGATGACGTTTTTTGAGCAACGGCTCGATCAGGTTGAGCATGGTCGTCCACTCGGAAAACAAGACGACTTTGCGCAAGGGCTCATCCCGCAGATCGTCGAACAACTCGGCCAGGCGCTCGAGTTTGGTCGAAAATCCAGGGGCTTTTTTGTCGACCAGGAATGTGCTATCCGCGCTCATGCGGCACATCAATAGCGACATCCGTAAACGCAGCAGATCCATCTCAGTGAGAAACTTCTTACCGACGATCGTTGCCACCGTTTGCATATGAGAATCATGCATCGCCTGCTGTTCATCCGTCGGAGCGATGCGGATGACTTCGTCGGTACGATCAGGCAGTTCGAGCTGAACTGAGTCGCGTGTCCGGCGCAATAGAATCGGGCGGAGCTGCTGTCGCAGAAGTTCCATATTCTTGTAGCCCAGCACGCGGCCCTTTTCGTCGACGACGCGGTGCTGATTAAAGAAGCGGAATCCGGGACCCAGCCGACGGTCGTCGATAAACTGCACAACCGAGTACAGTTCGTCCAAGCGGTTCTCCAATGGCGTTCCGGAAAGCACCAGGGCAAATCGCGATTTAAGCCCTTTGACAACGCGGCTCGTCTTGGCCTGCCAGTTTTTGATTCGCTGCCCTTCATCGAGCACGATCAAGTCCCATCCAACTTGCTCGATCGCTAGCAGATCTTTGAGTACCTGCTCGTAAATGCAGATGGTGAAAAAGCAGTCGTTCGCATACTGGCCCGCCCGCTCGGCCACGGCACCGGAGATGGCTTGCGATTCGCGGCCGCAGAATCGCGCGATCTCGTTTCGCCATTGCGACTTGAGCGATGCCGGGCAAATAATGAGTACTTTGCGGATGCCGACCTCGCGAGC
>CAZBWM010000107.1:0-22017 GCA_964495375.1 uncultured Planctomycetaceae bacterium
TCCAAGTCCTCACAGTCCCGAGGTCCGTGGTCTTGGACGCAAATTGGACGCAGCTTGGACGCAAGCGATTTCGGTTTTGCGTCCAAAAATAAACCCATGCAGGACAAGCACTTAACTGCCTGTAGCACGATCTTTGGACGGTTTGGACGCAAAATCCCGGAACACTTTATTGAGGAGGGGGCCGACGCGCCAAGCAACCACTGCTAGTCGGCGAAACCAAAAGCGGCCATGCCGCACGAGCAAGGCCTTGTGGCTGTGCGATCCGACTGCGAGTGGCCAGTCCACTGCCGGTCGATGACGAGCGTCGCGGACCGATTGTCGAAATAGCAGTCGTCGGACGAGCGGCGTACACTGCGCCGCGGTATTCACGATTGTGAGGTGCCGGTGATGAGCCTCGAGGAGAACGACAAGCGCGAATTGGCCAACAGCGTCCACGGCCAAACTTCGTCGAAACTTATTTCGCCGGTGCGCAGCCGCCTTGAGTTGATCGGTTGGGCCGCGGCGGCCGTGCTGATCGCTGGCCTTGTCTATGCGCTGCTGCCGCGCATCGGCGGGCCGCACGGCGCCGGCCAGCGCGATCTGTGTCGTGGCAACCTGCAAACAATTGGCAAGGCATTGCACCTCTACCACAGCGAACAGGGGTGTTTGCCTCCCGCCTATATTGCCGATGAGCAGGGTCATCCCGCACACAGTTGGCGCGCCCTGCTGTTGCCCTACTTGGACGTCGAGTTGGCAAGGCAATACCGCTTCGATGAACCGTGGGACGGTCCGCACAATCGACTGCTTCACGGTCGTATCGCCAGGGTATTCCGTTGTCCGAGCGACCAGTCGCCGGAGCACGATACGAGTTACGTGGCCGTCATTGGCCCGCGAACTCTTTGGCCGGGGAGCGAGACTCGGCGGTTCGCGAGCGTTACCGATGGACTATCCAATACGATTGCGATTGTCGAAGTCGCCCACTCCGGCATTCACTGGCTGCAAGCGCGAGACTTCACCGTCGCGGAACTTCAGGCGGTGATGCATCCCGTGGAAAAAGCTGAGGGATCGACGAACCACTCAGCAGGCCGATTCGTCTTGATGGCAGATTCATCAGTACAATGGGTTGACGACGGCGTATCACGCGAACAACTCGATGCATTGCTGACGATCGATGGGCGCGAACCAATCAAATAAAGAGTACACAACGCCATGACCACCCTCTACGACATCAACGTCAAGACGATCGACGGGCAAGAAAAATCGCTGGCCGATTATCGCGGCGAGGCGCTATTGATCGTCAACGTCGCCAGCCACTGCGGCTTCACCCCGCAGTACGAAGGGCTGCAAGCCCTGCAGCGCGAGTACCACGCGCGCGGTTTCGACGTGCTGGGCTTTCCCTGCAACCAGTTCGGCAATCAGGAGCCCGGCGACGAGGCGGCCATCAAGGAATTCTGCACGCTCAAGTACGAAGTGAACTTTCCCATGTTTGCCAAGATCGAAGTCAATGGAGCGAATACCCATCCGCTCTATCAGTTCCTGAAGCACGAGCAAAGCGGTCTGCTAGGGACCGAGGCGATCAAGTGGAATTTCACCAAGTTCTTGGTAAGCCGCAGCGGCGAAGTGCTGAAGCGCTACGCGCCGACGACCAGGCCGGAACAAATCGCCGGCGACATCGAGGAGGCACTAAACGCACCGAAGCCCTGACGTGACTGCCGCCCGTTAGCGCTCGGCGAACCAGCCGTGCTTGCCATTGCCGAACGCTCCGCGGGCGTGGCCGTGCGGCGCGGCGCCGGGCAACTCCTCGCGCTGGCGGACGAGCTGCATGGCTCCTTCGTAGCGACTAGTCACGCCTGGTTGTGGGAAGAGCCCGCCGCCGAGGATCAGCACGGCCAGTACCAGCACGGCCACGCGTTCGCTCAGGCGTGCTTGCAAGTCGATGGTGCCGCTGCGACGCGTGCCGGTGAAGACGCGGAAGTACGCGTGCAAGATCGCCAAGCCGTTCAGCGTGGCGGCCAGCACGATCAAGATGCCAAAAAGTGGGTGAACCATCACCGCGCCGTCGACTAACAGTTCGACGCCGATGAAACCGATCGTGCCGGGGAAGCCGATGCTAGCCAGACCGGTCAACAAGAACAACGCGGCCAGCCCCGGCGTCTGCTGATACAGGCCGTAGAACTTGTCGAGTGAGACGCGCCCCACCCGGTGCTCGATCGCGCGGAGCGTCAGCCCGTATCCGCCGAGTGACAGAATCACGGAGATCCAAACGCACAACGCTCCGGTGAGCGCGACGGGCGTGGCGGTTTCCAGGCCGACGAACACCAGCGACGAGTTGCTCAAGAACAGATAGCAGAAAAACCGCCGGGCGTCGCGCTGCACCAGCGACATGCAAGCGGCATACAGCGCCGTGACCAGGCTCAAGCTGGCGATGCCGCGCAGCACCCAGTCGGGGGCGATCGGCAGCACCAGCCGCATGGCTGCGTAAGCGCCGACCATCGGCACGACGAACACCAGCGAATTGGAAAACGAACCGTGCTCGCACAGGTCGGTCATCCAGCAGTGGACCGGCACGATGCCGCTGCGCACCAGCACGGCAGCCGTGAGTAGTACGATCCCCAGCAAGTGCAGCCGCGAGGAATCGGCATACAAGGTGAGCAGGGTTTGGCCCCCCACCAACAGCGCGACGAACAACAGCATGTGAATGGCGTAGACGCGCTTCGAACCCGGGAACGAATCCAGCCCGGCCCAGGGGGGAATCGTGCCGGCGGCCAACAACCCGACGATCATCCACGGCTGCTGGCAACTGAGCGTGGCCAGCAGGATCGCCTCGGAGAACAGAATCCACGCAAACGAAACGCGCCGCAGCTTGGTGCGCGGCGTGGCCAACACGACCAACAGAATGAATAGCGCGCCGACGGGCACCAGGGGCGCGCTCAGTGCGTCGATTGAGAACAGCGGACTGCCGGTCGCCAGCTCAGCTAAGTCCCAGCGGTCGGCGGCTACGGCGCCGTCGAGCGTGGCGAAGTTGATCCAAGCAGCCAGCGCCGCGATGAGCGCTAGCGAACAAGCGACCAGGCTGTGCCGGCGGGCGATGTCAGGATCGCGCAGCCGCCCGGCCCACAGCGCGCCGACAAAGGGCACGAGAGTCGCCAGTTGCAGCCAGGGGAGCGCCATGTTGTTCATAGCAGCTCCTCGGGATAGGCGGGCGTGGCTTCGCGTTCGAGTTCGCTGGCCGAAGTGCCGCGCAGCACGCCCGTCCAGCGACGCTCCATACGATCGCACCAGCGGAAGGTCGCGAGGAACGGCCGCACAATGTATTGGTTGATCAACGCGTCGAAATACCCGCGCTCCAGCGCCCAGCGATAGAGACGCACTCCCGCGCGCTCGGGCATGCGTCGTTCGAGGTAGCCGGAGTTACCCGGCAGATGCTCGCCGATGGCGTTCTCGATTGAATGGTAGTCGTGCAGCAGGGTGGGAGCGCGCACCAGTTGCAGCGTTCGCAGGCAGGCATGTCCGATGATGTGTACCAGGGCGACGTAGCGAAAACCCAAACCGATCTCGGCGGTGATGATGCCCACTTGCGTCAGCGAAGCAAAGGCCAACGCGCTCTTCACGTCGGCCTGCACGCGGGCGGCCATCGCAGCGAAGACAGCCGTGGCGGCCCCCAGCGCGAAGACCGCGGCGCACAGCAACCACGATTCGTCGAGAATCGGGCCGGCTCGCAGCAACAAGAACGTTCCCAAGTGAACCGACAGCGCGCCATAGAACACGGCGCTCGAGGGAGTCGGCCCCTCCATGGCGCGCGGCAACCAGCCCGAAAAAGGAATCAGCGCCGATTTGCCGGCCGCGGCCACCAACAACAGTAAGCCGACGAACAGCGCTTGCGCCGGCGTGAGCGCAGCGTGCCCGTCGGGCCAGGCGCTTTGCCCCATCAGCTTGATGAAGTCCCCTTCGCCGGTCTGGTGGTGCAAGGCCACGGCGGCGATCAACAGCGCCGCGTCCGACACCCGATAGACCGACCAGACGCGTTGCCCGTTGATGACCGGCGTCGGCCGCTCTTGGAAGTAGGCGACCAACAGCGCGCTAGAAAGCCCGACTAGTTCCCAGCCGAGAAACAAAGTTTCAATCGTGGCGGCCAGGCAGGCCACGATCATCCCGACCAGGAACATCGCATAGAGCAGAAAGAAGCGATGATAACCCGACTCGCGGTGCAGGTAGCGATTGGCGAAGGCCCCGATCGTGCCAACCAACGTGAAGGTCAGGATGGCAAACGGGACCGACAGTCGGTCGAACATGAAGCTGAGGTGGAAATGAAAGTGCTCGTGCGGAATCACGACCCAGTTGCCCAGCTCGATCGGTACGTTGCGCCGTCCCGAGAAGAGCATCAGTGCCAGGACCGCGATCGCAGCAAGCAGGCCGACCACGACCGCGGCTTCGGTGCAGCGCGAGGTTGCGCGCTCGCTCAGCGACCAGCCGGCCAGGGCCGACAGCCCCACGGCGAGCAGCAGCGCGACCGGCGCGGCGACGGTAAGTACGCCCAGTGCGGTGAACAGTGCATCGTGGTTCATTCGTCGAGCTCCGGCGTGGCGATCCGCAGTTCGTTGGCGGTTGCCACGATCGAGGCGAAACCCAGGTGATCGCGCCAGCCGCGATACCAATCGACCGATGAGGCCACGATCGGCAGTTCCGTCGACTCCGGCTCGTAGTGCTGGAACTCACCGTCGCGAAACAGCCGGATCGCGGCCGAGAGCGGGTCGAGCAAGGCCAGTTGCACCCAGTCGTTTTCGACAAGCTCCCGCAACGGAGGATTCTTAGCCAACAGCCGCAGCATGGACTCGGGCGTGGTCTCGATGACGAACAGAATTCGCACGGGCTCGTGAATCTCGACCATTTGCCAAGGGAGTCCTGAGCGCAAGTCGCTGGCGGCTCCGTCCATCACTCCCAACAGCGACGTGATGTTGTGCGGCAATTTGCTGCCGCAACCATAGCCCGCCGAGTCGACGAACGAGAAGTAGTACTCGAGGTTGATGCCGGCGCAAACCGGAAACACGGCCTGCAAGATGCGCGTCAACACGGGGCTGTCGTCGCCGTCGAGCGTGGGATCGTATGAGGTGAGAAACGTGCGCCGGTCGAGGAATAAGCCCTTGGTGCGCCAACGCCGGCCGACAAAACAGATGGCGTTCGTGGCGTGCCCTAATTCGGGCCGCACTTGGGAGAGATCCTCGGAGCGGCCTTCGACGTGGCGCAGCGCGGCCTCGTTCGAGAGCGTCAGCGGAGCCGACTCGAACCGCCGACAGCGCTCGTGCGCGTTGCGGCGGCGGGCCTCGTCGAGCGCCGCTTTGGCTGCTTCAAAATCGTCGCGATGCGAAGTCGGCAGCCGGTCGAGATCGAAGTAGCGCAGGCTGTCGTCGCAGGTGTTGTGCAGTGTGCCGACGAACACCGTCTCGCGCGGCAGCGACAGCCCGCGCTCGGCCAATTGATAGCGCACGCGCGCGTCGTTGAGCATGAAGGCGATCGCACGGGCGTTCGGTCCGCCGCGGTTGCCGCCACAGGCACCGCAATCGTAGGCCGAGCGATGCGGATTGTTGACGCTCGACGAACCATGACCGGTGACGATCACCAGGCGAGCAAAGCCCTTGACCAGACCAAGATCGCCCAGCACACGCTGGGCGATGTCGGTCATCTCTTCGACGCTGTAGCCCAGGTGTCCGTTGTCCGGTCCCGGAATGGGCTCGTCGCGTTCGAGCGATAGCCGCGTGATCGGCGGTGGTTGTACGAAACGCCCGACGATCTGCCGCGTTTTGGCCGTGAGCCGCGGAAAGAGCACGCGGGCCACGAGTGGGATCGACGCCAGCGGCCCCAACAGCGCTGTCAGCGCGCCGCCGAGAACGGAGCGGCTTTCGGTGTGCAGGCGATGCGTGGCATGCCCCAGCACGCGGCGCGTCTCGCTGCGCCGGCGGTGCGACTGCTCGAACGAATAGACGACTTCCTCTTGCACGAAGTGCCGCGGCTTGACCACCACTGGACAGAGCGGCACATAGTGCGCGTCGGTCACGCCGCGGTAGTACATGGCCACGCCAAAGAAGCCGGCCACGCCGAAGGTCTCGCAATTCGGCGCCACTTCCTCCAAGTGTCGGCGGAACGATTCTTCGCGCTCGTCGAGGCAGCAGATCAATTGAAAGCGTGGCGGAGTGGTGCGGGGCGCCGTGAATTTAGCATGCGCCGCCAACGCGTCGAGCGCCTGGTTGCGATAGCGACGCTCGAAAGCCAACTGGTAGACGCGGCGCCGCTTGACGTCAGAGAACAGTTCGATTTCGGCGATCAGCATGCCCCATTCGTCGGGCGACAAGCAGCACAAATCGGGCGGATGCCAGCCAATCGTTTGCGCGAGTTGAAAGATTTGGAACGCGCGCTGGTACTCGCTCGTCGACGTGGTCAGCCTCGCGAGCTTGCGCAACCTGTTGCGCAGCGTGGCTAAATCGCCGGGATCCTCACACGTGCCAACGAGCGCTTCGCGCGCGGTGTGCGCCAAGGCCAGGCGTTCGAGCAACAGCCGCACGGCCAGGTATTGGATGAGCGTGCCGCGCGGCGCGGGGCGCGCGGTCCACTCGGCGTTGGTTTCCATCTGCCAGAGCATGCCAGCCCAACCGCGCAGCGCCAGTAGTGTCTGTGAAAGATAGGCCTGTTGCTCTGCGGCGGGCACGCCGAGCGCTTGCAGGCTTTCGTCGATTAGCTCCAAGGGACCTAGCTGCGCGGACGTGACGCGCTGCAGCTCGAACGGCAAGTCGCCGAGCCAGGCCTCGACCGGATGACTATTGGCGTAGAGCGCCGTGAAGGCTGACAGGAAGCCTGCGCCGGCATTGGGCAATCGCCACGACGCGAGCCCTTGATCCAAGTAGACCGCGCAAAAACGAATCATCAAGTCGTTGACCAGTCGATCGCTGTCGACGGCCGTGACCTCGAGCAGTAGATCGCGATGCCGGCCTGGCAAGGGGCGCGGCGCGCCGGCCAAGCTGTCGCCAGCGGGCCCGTCGTCGCCGGCGGCAAATCGCGTGGTGGTTGCCGGCAGGTCCTTCACGCCGCGGCGGCAGACATACCACAGCAAGTGCAGCGTGAAGGCTTCCCAAGTGGCGCTGTCCCACTGCTCGATTTGTCCGCCGCCGAAGCGTTCGATGAGGCCCACGGTCGCCACGCGAACCGGCTCGTCAATCTTGGGTCGGGCGACGCGTAGATCGCGCATGACCCAGTGCCGGGTGCGATTGATCATCTGCTCGCGCACGCTCAGCGTGGCTTCGGGACGAAACCGCCGCAGAGCATCGGTCTCGGCGATCCACCAGCGCAACTCAGCGTCGGGGCCGTGCCGCAGCGGGTGCTCGAGCATTGCGAGCCGCAGCCGATAGCGCGTGCCGAGAAAGCCGATCAGCCGGTCGGCGCTCTCCCCCAGATCTTCGATGAGCACCGCCGACAGGTCGTCGCGCAGGATGCGCCCCGCCTCGAGCCGGCGATGAAAATCCTCCTCGGGCAGATATGGGCGACAGCCGTAGGTTTGACCACCCCGTTCGACCGCCGTTGAAAATGGCAGTTGCTCGAAGGCGTGCAGCGTGTTGTGGTGTACGAACACCTGGATCGGCGCCTGCGACGGCAGCAGGTGCGCGCAGTGTTCAATGGCATGTTGCAAGCTGTGCAGCCGATCCGACACGTCGGTCGACGTGTGCGGCCCAGGCGGCAAGATGGCGGCGTCAGTCACGGTGATTCGCTACCTGAACTTGGTCTGCCAGCAACAGGCAGGCGAGTCTGGCGTGAGAATGCGCGCCCGCCATAGGAAGGTTCGCTTCGCGCTCGCCCCCCGGCGATGACAACGCCGCCACGCGCGAGTCAATTCTCCAGGGCACTTTGAGAGAAGTGCGCCACGCGCCGGCAACCCAATAGCGCCATCCTAGGCACGTATCGGCGCGCTGTCTACCTCGACCGTATGAGCCTTACAGAAATGACAGGAACTCAGGCGAGCAAATCGCTGATCACCTCGCCGCGCACGTCAGTGAGGCGGAAATCACGCCCTTGAAAGCGATAGGTCAGACGCGTGTGATCCAATCCTAGCAAGTGCAAAATCGTTGCTTGCAGGTCGTGTGGATGCACTGGTTTTTCGACGGGCGCCCAGCCGAGCTCGTCGGTCGCGCCGTGCGTGACGCCGCGTTTGAGCCCGCCCCCGCACATAAACATCGAATTGGAAAACGGATGATGGTCGCGCCCCAGCAGCTTACCGTCTTTGGTGCGTCCCTCTCGGAAGGGCGTGCGCCCGAACTCGCCGGTCCAGACCACGAGCGTGTCGTCGAGCATGCCGCGCTGCTTCAGGTCGCGGATCAGTGCGGCGACCGGTTGATCCATCGATTGGCAGCGTTTGATCAATCCTGCTTCGATCTCTTCGCCGGCGTTGGTGCCGTGGAAATCCCAACCCCAATCGAACAGTTGCACGAACCGCACGCCGCGCTCCACCAGTCGCCGTGCGAGCAAACAGTTGTTCGCGAAAGTCGGCGCGCCCGGTTGCGCGCCGTAAGCCGCGAGCACGTGCGCCGGCTCCTGGTTAATATCCATCGTGTCGGGCACGACCGACTGCATGCGATAGGCCATCTCGTACTGCGCGATGCGTGTGATCGTCTCGGGCTGGCCGAGCCGCTCGGCCTCGATCTGATTGAGCTCGGCCAGCGCGTCGAGGCTCGCGCGACGTAGTCCGCGGTCCATCCCGGCAGGGTCTGAAAGGTACAGCACCGGATCGCCGCCGGTGCGGCATTGCACCCCTTGATAAACGGACGGAAGAAAGCCACTTCCCCAGGCGACTTTGCCGGCGCTAGGCAGTGAGCGCCCCGAAACGAAAACAATGTAGCCCGGCAGGTCGCGGTTCTCTGAGCCCAGTCCGTAGGTGACCCACGAGCCGAGCGAGGCGCGCCCCTGCGCGCGGGGGAAGCCCGTATAGAGCAGCAGCTCGGCGGGGCCATGATTGAACTGCTCGGTCCAGACTGAGTTGACGATCGCCAGTTCGTCGGCGATGGCCGCCAGGTTTGGTAGCGCCTGCGAGAACCAGGCGCCGCTGCCGCCATGCTGCGCGAACTTCTGCCGTGTGCCCAGCAGCTTGGGCGTGCCGCTGGTGAAGGCGAACTGTTTGCCCTTGGTCAATGACTCGGGGCAATCCTGGCCATCGCGACGGACGAGCTCGGGCTTGTAGTCGAGCAGGTCCAAATGGGGTGGGCCGCCCGACATCGACAGAAAGATGACATTCTTGGCCCGTGGCGCGAAGTGTCCAGCCTTTGGCAAGAAGGGATCGGCTACGGGATCGGCGGGGTGGGCTGCCGAGGCGGCCGTCGTCGCCGCGCGACTATCGTCGCCATCGAGCATCGCCATCGCCACGGAGCCGAGCGCCATCGCCGAGTCGCGCAAAAAATGTCGTCGCGTACGGCTCGACAGCACTTCGAGTGTCAAAGGGTGCATCGCGCGGCTCACGGCTTGCTCAAAGTTTCATCGAGATTCAACACTACGTTCGCCACGACCGTCCAGGCGGCGGCGTCAACCGCGCCGATCCCCTCGGGCAAGGGACCAAGCGGTTCGGTTGCCAGGGCCGTCGCCTTCGTCGGATCGGCAATGAGCGACTCACGTGCCTGATTGACGAGTGCGACAAGCCGCTCGACTTCACGCGGCGTGGCCTCGCGACCGACGGCTAGATTGAGTGCACGAGTGGCCCGCGCGGCATCGTCGGCGGTTCCTTCGGTCAGCACGCGTCGGGCGAGGGCTTGCGCGCATTCAACGAACACGGGATCGTTCAAGGTCACCAGCGCTTGCAGCGGTGTGTTCGTGCGCATGCGCCGCAGCGAGCAGACGTTTCGTTCCGGCGCGTCAAAGGCCACGAGCGACGGATACGGCAGATTGCGGCGCCAACGCGTGTAGAGCGCGCGGCGATGGCGATCGGCCCCTTCGCTCGGTTTCCAATCGGTGCTGCTGCCGAACGCGGCAGCCAGGCCGAATTCAGGTTGCGGCGGTTGCACGGGCGAGCCATACATCTTGGTGCTCAACAGCCCGCTGATCGCGAGCGCCTGATCGCGCACCATCTCGGCCGATAGTCGCGTGCGCGGCCCGCGCGCGAGCAGGCGATTGTGAGGATCACGCGCAGCCAGCTCGGGGGTCACATGCGACGCTTGTCGATACGTGGCCGAAGTGACCAGTAGCTTCAGCAGGCGCTTAGTGTCCCATCCGCTCTCGCGATACTCGACCGCCAGCCAATCGAGCAGATCGGGGTGCGATGGTGGATCTCCCTGCGTGCCGAACTCTTCGGCCGTTTCGACCAGGCCCGTGCCGAACAGTTCCTGCCACAGCCGATTGACGGCCACGCGCGCCGTGAGCGGGTTCTCGGCGTCAACCAGCCAGCGTGCCAGGCCAAGCCGATCGAGTTTTGCATCGCTGGGGGCGGGATGAAACGCCGCCGGCACGCCGGGAGTCACCGGCTCACCAGGACTGAGGAACTCGCCACGGATGTAAATGAAACTGTTGCGCGGCGTTCCTTCGCGCATGATCGGCACGCTGGTAGCGACCTCGTCGTATTGCTCCTTCGCGATGCGCAGAAGCTTTTCGGCCTCTTTCCACTTTTCGGACAGTCCGCGGTGAAAGTCGGCAAGCTGGTCCTTCTGTTTTCCGTTGCGATCGGCGGCGGCGATCCCCAGGATCTCGACGATCTCCTTGGGTGGCTTGTCATATGCGACCGCGTTCTTCTCCCATTCGGCCTGCGCGGCGTCGCGCTGCTGCGTTAACTCGTCGTAGGCGGCTTGTGCCGCGGCGACTTCGGTTTGAGCTGTCGTAAACTGGGCGTCGGCGCCGACGATGGCCGCCTGCACGGTCGGCTCATCGGTGTTGAAGTCGTCGGTGTTGTTGAAGATCGAAAACACCTGGTAGTACTCGCGCTGACTGAGCGGGTCGTACTTGTGGTTGTGGCACTGGGCGCAGGCCAGCGTGGTGCCCATCCAGACGGCGAAGGTCGTGTTCACGCGATCCACGACGGCCGCGTGGCGGAACTCTTCGAGATTGACGCCCCCCTCAGTGTTGAGTTGCGTATTGCGATGAAAGCCGGTCGCCAGCACCTGAGAAGGCGACGGCGTGGGCAACAAGTCGCCTGCCAACTGTTCGATCGTGAACTGGTCGTAGGGCATGTTGGCGTTGAGCGCTTCAATGACCCAATCGCGCCAACGCCAAATGGTGCGCGGCCCATCGGGAGCGTAGCCCTGCGAATCGGCGTAGCGCGCCTGGTCGAGCCAGAGCGCGGCCCAACGCTCGCCGTAAGCAGGCGAAGCCAGCAACCTATCAATGGCCTGCTCATACGCGTCGGGCCGAGTGTCGTTGACCAGCGCGGCAATCTCGTCGGGTGTAGGAGGCAAGCCGATGAGATCGAGCGATGCGCGGCGCAGCAAGGTTGCGCGATCGGCCGGCGACGATGGCTTGATCGCTTCAGCCTCCAGGCGAGCCAGCACGAAATGATCGATTGCGCCGGCAGGCCAGGCCGCGTCGCTCACCGTGGGCAGCGGTGGCCGCACTGGTTTTACGTACGCCCAATGTTTGGCATACGGCGCGCCGGCGGCGATCCAGTTGCGAAGCGTGTCCACCTCCGTGGCCGTGAGTTGCTTGCCCGATTCGCGCGGCGGCATGGCGACGTCGGAATCGCTGGACGTGAGCCGCGCGATCAGTTCACTTTGAGTCGGTTCGCCGGGGACGATCGCGCGTTGGCCGCTTTCGAGCCTGGCGATCGCCGGATCAAACTCATCGAGCCGCAAGCTGGCCTGCCGCGCGGCGTCATCGGCGCCATGGCACTGAAAGCAGTTACGCGCCAGGATCGGCCGCACGTCGCGCAAATAATCGACCGCCGGCCGGTCGGCCGCCGAGAGCGTGGCTGGTACGAACTGCATCACCGACGTCAACAATACTGACGCACGGAGTCTGCCGGCCCAGGCAACAACCCAGGCGATTGCTTGGTGCCAGTAGCGCACGCTGGAAGCTCCGGGGCAGGCACAGGGAGGGGGAGACCAGGCTTCGTCGACGAGCGCTGCAATTCGCTCGCCAGGCCCGATCGACATGCCCCTCAGGATACCTTGCCGCGGGATGCGGGAACAAGCGCCGGTCGGGCCGTGCGCGAGCGTTCGTGAGGGTGGCGCTCGTTGTGTACCGCGGCCACAGTTCCACGACCGGGAGTATCGAAGGCTCGTATGGTGTCGGTCTGAGAAGTTGCTTGTGCAGCGCGCACGGTTGGCGACGTCTCGCGCCAGCCGTACGCGAAGAACCATGCCACGTAGATCACCACGCCTAGCGGCAAAATGGCCTTGGCGGCCGGCGCGTATTGGGCCAGCGAGCGCTCGATTCCGCCCGAGCCGATTATGAAGCAGGCGATCGCCACCCAGGCGAGCATTCGTCCACGCTTGGACTGCCAACTGGTGGTCAGAGACAGGGCGAGTGCCGGTGCGAGCAGACCGTAGGTGTTCCGTTCGCTGGCCGGACCGAACAGTAGTTGCCAGGCGGGCCAAAGCGCGACCGCCGTCAGCACTACGCGCTCGGTCGACGCGCCGCTGAGTCGCTTCCACAGGCACGCGGCCAGCACGCCAGCCGCCGCGATCAGTTGCAACACGCGGAACACACGCGGGTCGGGTGTGCCCAGCGCTTCCCAGATCGTCCAGGCGTCGCGAAAGGCCGACCAACGCTCCTGGCACGGGCCCACGAGCAATTCGCCGAACGATTGATACTGCCCGATGACGTACGACGGTCGCTGCGTCAGGAAGGGGACGATGGCCAGCACGGCCATGATCGCCAGCCAGCGCCAGCTCAATTGCTTTGGCCAACAAGCGATCAGCACCAGTGCCGCCGCGATCGGCCAGATCTTGATGTAGACGGGCAGCGCCAGACAGAGTGCCGCGCGCCACCAGTGGTGCCGCAGTATCATCGAGCCGCTCAAGAGCACCAGCGCCAACAGCAACGCGTTCGATTGGGCCGCCCAGAAGCCGCGGATCGAAATCAACAGCGCAATCGCCAGCAACACGGCCTCGCGGCGGCGCGTCCAGGTGTCGGCCAGCAAGTCGCGAGCGAAAAGTCGCAGCGCCCCGTAAAGCATCCAGACGTTTGCCAAGGTCCAAAGCGCGCCGCCAATCGCGCGCGGCAGCATGGCCATCGGCGTGAGCGCGACGGCGAACGTCGGCGTGTAGCGATAGCCGGTCGCAAGGCCGTCGGAGACGTAGATCGACAGGCCACGCCACCAGTTGAGCGAGGCCAGATCGAAGATCGTATAGACCGTGTGCTTGTGTGGGCTAATGAAGGTCTTGATCGTTACGACGATCGAGAACAGGATCCAGAATCGTAGCGCCAGATGAAACCACTCGCGCGAGTTGGGGTCGGACAGTTCGCGCCTCGCAATCGCGACGTGGTGCTGAGCGAACTGTGTAATCGAGCGCGTGACCATGTTTCCCACCGCATGGCGGAGTTTTCGGGGCTATCGCTATTTGTGTTCCGCCGTGAGTCTGGAACTCTGCGAGGCAATTCGCCGGCCGATGACCACCCCGGCCGAACCCGGCTTGCGGTCGGCATAACGGCCACATGGGACGATCGTCACGACTTCATAGTCGAAGGGCAGGGGGGGCATGCCGGCGCCGGCCCACGGTTCGTTGACGCAGAAGTAGGTCCAGACGCCCATCGCGGGATCATCCGCGGAGGGAGACCGTACCAAGGGGACTGTGTGCGGATAGTGGTAGGCAAACTGCACTTGCAGCAGGTCGTGGTCAGCCAGGCTGACGAGCCGAACACCAGCGGGCAGGTCATCTCGTAGCCGCTCGACGGCGCTGGCCGTGTCGATTTGTCGACGCACGTAGCAGTTCAAAACCGCGCCGCGCCAAGTGAGGATCGTCACCGCGGCAACCGCTGTCAGTCCGACGTAAGCACCGATGCGGAAACCGCGCCGCGCGGCATAGCCGGCCAGGGCGGCCGTCGCCAGCGCACAGGCGACAAACAGCGTCGCGAAGGCGGGCGTCTGCACACAGAAGTTTTTCGGCGAGCCGCCACGCAGCGAGTAGACGAACACTACGCCCCCCAGCACCGGAATCAGCAACATCGCGCCTAAGAGGTACCGCCGCCAGGCAAACTGCCAGAACTGCGCCGGGCGCTGCAGGCTGCACTGTGCCACGACGACTCCAACGAGCGCTGCCAGGCAGGGGTAGAGCGGCATGTAATAGCGTCCTCGCGCGCCGGGCACGAGCCAGCACGTCGGGAAGGTCACCGCGATCGCCACGCACATGAAGACCACGTAGGGGCGCGCCCGGCCCAGTGATTGCCACAAGCCACGATGGATGAAAGCCAGAAGTAGGAGCGACCAAGGACAGGTGCAGACGAGTACTTCGCCGGGGTAAATCGCCAGATGTTTGAAGACAGTCGACCAGCGAGTGTCTTCGAACCGCATGGCGACGTCCCCTTGATAGATGTGGCGAGTCGCCTCCCAACCGACCGACATCGTGTAAGGAATTTGCCAGGCGGCGACGATGCCCGCGGCCAGGGCGATCCCCAGCAGGTGCCAGCGCGTGAAGGCATAGCGCCAGTCGCGGGCCAGCAATAGATACATGCCAACGGTGGCACCAAAGTAGACTGGCGCCTGCGGGCCCTTGGTCAGCGTACCAAGCCCCACGAAGGTGTAAGCGACGCACCAGGTCGTAGCGGGAGGCCAGCCGCTGGCGTAACCGAGAATCCACAAGAGGAGCGAACCACTCACCAGCAGCGTGAAGAGCGTCTCGGTTTCGGCTAACTGACCGAGCTCGAGCACCTGGATCATCGTCGCGTAAGCGACCGCGGCCGCCAGCGCTCCGGCGCCGCCGACAAAGTGCCGCGTGACACCGTAGAGCAACAGCGCCGTGGCCAACACGGCCAGCACGCCGGGGAGCCGCACCGAGACGTTGTTGAATCCGCCGAACGCCTTCGCCGACAAGGCAATCAACCAGTTTTGCAGCGGCGGCCGACTGAGGAACAGTGTCCCTTGTTGGCGTGGCACGATCCAGTCACCCGTTTCGATCATTTCGCGCGCGACCGTTGCGCGGCGCGGTTCTTCGCCGCGGATCGAAAGCTCGGCCATCCGCCAGCCATGCGCGGCCAGCACGACGGCGACGAGGATTGCCATCTCGATCAGCGTGATCGCGCGCGGGCTGAGCCCGGCTGCTAACGACACGCTGGTGTCTGCCGCCAGAGCGCTCGGCGACAGCGTCGCAGAGAGCCGTTTGGTGGAGAGCCCCTTGAGTGGCGCGCGGAGCGCCGCACGAGTGCTAGCACTGGCGAACGTATCCATACGTCTCGTGTCCGGCCGCGGGAGCAGCCAAGCTGGCGGAAAGCGAAGGCGCTGGCGCGGCCATCCCTAGCCGACGCGGGGTTGCAAGTTTAGGCCCCGCCCCCCGTAGCGACAATACGAGCTTGATCCACGCGCGAGCAATCGGCTATCGTCCGCCAGAGCCCGAACAGACAGCGGGCTAATCCCCTCTCGAGTCGAGTGGAATACCGGTATGCCCCCAGTGGTCGAGAGTGACTTTTGCGCGCTACCGCTGCGCACCAGCGGCCGCTGGTGCCACTGGGCGAAGCGCCACGCGCTACTGCTAGCGGCGATCGTGTTCTTCGCGCTCTACTCGGGCACGGTGCTGCGCCGCGGGCGGACCAATCTCTGGTTCGACTGCTACTACCAGGCCGCCGGGCGGATGATGGCTCGGCAATCGATTCATCACATCGAACGCGACGCGTATGCCTATCCTCCGTTCATGGCACTGGCGAGCATCCCGCTGGCGCAATTGCCGGGAATGTCGTCGTTGGTCGGCTACTACGCAGTCAACGTGGTGGCGGGTTGCTGCGCGATCGCGCTGGCCTGGCGATTGGCCGGCGCGCCGTCCCTCACAGGACTACCGCGCCGCTGGTGCGCCGTGTTGGCCGCCGGGCTGGTGATCGGCTTCCGCTATCTGCTCGCGCCCCTGGATAATGTGCAGCCTGACCTTATTTTGGCGGCGCTCGTGATGTTCGGAGTGTGGCAGCTTTGGCACGGTCGCGAGTGGCAGGCGGCGGTCTGGCTCGGCGTAGCGACGGCGATGAAGTGTACGCCGCTGTTGTTCGCGCCTTACCTGGTTTGGCGCGGGCGTCCGCGCGCGGCAGTGTTGTTGGTTGCCGTCGCAGTGGGTCTGAATATGCTCCCCGATCTACTATTCCCGCAAACCTCGGGACGCTCGTATGTGAGCGACTGGCGCGAAACTTTTCTCGGCGGAGTGGCCAACAGCGCGCCGGGGGATTGGCATAGCGACCTGGTTTTGAATCAATCGCTCGGCGGACTCGTACAGCGCTACTACCGCTGGGGGCTGGCGACCAACTGGCGCGATCTGGCCGCCAGCCAGGCCCCGCTCGACGCCGGCACAGCGCGGAGCTTGCAGTTGACGGTGCTGGGCATCGGCGCGGCGCTGGTGGCGCTAACCGCTTGGCGCTGCGGTCGACCGTTTCGGTGCGCGGTTAGTCTGACACCGCAAAGCGAACCACCGATCGCTTGGAGCCTGGAGCGCACGCCGATCGAAGCCGGCGCGGTCGTCACGTTGATGCTGCTGCTGAGCCCGATGAGCGGCAAGGCGCATTACGCGGTGCTGTTCTTGCCGATTTTTCTCATCTGCCGGTTGCATTCCGAGCAGCGCGGATTGGGCATCCGCCTGGTCGCAATCGCGCTCTGGCTGACCGGTCCGTTGGTGGCCAAAGATCTGCTGGGCAAAACACTCGGCGACCTGCTCCTGGCCTGGGGCGTGACCACCTGGTTCGCGATCTTCTGCCTGCTGGGCATAGGTTTGGCGATGGCACGTTGCCGGCGCGAAGAGTCAGCCGCCACGCCCGCGCTGAGCAAGCTCCGCGCGACATCGCGGGCGGCCTGACGCGGCCGCCAAACCGGCGGCAGCGCCTCGAAAGTAAGGACCCTGGACTGCTCCAGCGCACGTGATGGACAGCTTCGCGGGCCTTTTTTGCACCGCGACACGCGATTTGGACCACGATTTGCGGCTTGCCAATCGTGACGACTTGCGAGTCCAACGGTGGCCCCCGTCGGCATGGGGCGCGTATAATGTGCCGGCGGGTCGGCCGCACACGGCTCGCGACTTTGACTCCATTTGCCCCTTTTGTGTGCAGCTCGAATTCCATGGCTCGACGCGCAAAGCAGAAAGATATCGATCACGTCCTCAGGGCGTGGGACTACGATCCGGGCGAAATCAGCGTGCGGCTGGTGCAGGCGGCCGACGGTCGGGACGTGCTCCAGATGCGGGTCGACATGGGGATTCTGCAGCTCGAGACGGAGCATCGGCCCGACGGCTGGCGCCCCAGTGGCTGCGAGTCGTACTTCGATTATCTCGTGGGCCTGACGATCCACGAGGGAGACGATTTCTCGCTTGACGAGGATCAATGTACCGAGGCCGATCGCGAGTTGGCGCAGTTCTATCACCGCCGCATCTGCTGGCTGGCGTTGCGTGAGTACCGCCGGGCTATGCGCGACGCCGACCACAACCTGGCGTTTATGGACTTTCTGCGGCAGATCGCGCCCAATCAGGAATGGCTCGACACGCACGAGCAGTACCGCCCGTTCGTGCTATTTCACCGCACGCAGGCGGGGGCCCTGGCCGCGCTCGAAGAATCGTCCCCCGAGCAGGCGATCGAAGAGGTCAACCTGGGGCTCAACCGGTTGAAGGATTTCTTTGAGCAGCACGACGCGGCCGAGTCGTACGAAGACGACGAAATGGTCCGCCGGCTCATCGACCTGCGCGAGACACTTCGCGAGCAGTACAGCGTCGGTCCGACGCTCAACGAGAAGCTGGCCGAGGCGATCGCCGCCGAGCAGTACGAAGTGGCCGCCAAGCTGCGCGACGAGATCGCCCAGCGCGACAAGCGCTCGCCCTAGAATCCTTGCCCTCGCCCGGTTTTGGCGTCCTGCGGTCCTGCTATGGTTGAGAATCCCTATGCTGCGCCGCCACCGCTGCCGACGGTCCCGCGTCGCAAACCCTTCGCACGTTGGCGGCCTCTCTTGCTGTTCATTCCCTTGGCCGTGCTCATCCTCGGTGGGCGCCGCGGCATCAGTTCCGACTTCGTGCAACTGAGTACGTTGACCAAGCTCTTGATGAGTCTGGCATCCATGGGAGCCGCCGCGACCTTCTGATCGGTGCGAGGCTTCGGGCACCTTGCCGTGTTCTGGATCTATTTTCTGCTGTTCGGGCAATTCGCCGTAATGTGGTTCTGGAACTGAGACCTGTACGACAATCGCGGGCGCGCCGCGATGAGACCTACCTGCTAGCAGTTGCCGATTGCTGCCTTTGCGCAAGCTGGGCAAACGCGCCGCACAATCGGGACAGGTTTTACAATCGGTTTGTAAACGGGTGTACACGTGTCGGCACTGGTCAAGGCCAGTTTCCAGGCACGTAGAAATCTCCTAAAGCGTTATCCGGCAACCATCTCCTGGGCATCGGGCCACGTGTCTTGTTGAGTCTGAAAACAAATTGGCACAGCCTCTGCTTAGGGAACAGATGTCAACCAGTCAGGGGTGACTGGCAACCAGGGGTTTAAGGCGTCGGCCGACTTACTTCGCTCGACGCAACAGTGCAAAGGAGAGCCTGCCATGCTGGTGCTTACACGGAAGGTGCGGGAGCAAATCCGAATCGGCGAAAACATCACCATCACCATCCTGCGGGTGCAGGGTCAGGCGGTTCGCGTCGGGATCGACGCACCGCGATCGGTTCGCGTGGTGCGGGCGGAGCTGCCCGTTCTTCCCGAGATGGTTGCCCTGGCCGAAGCTGAGGAAAATCAACTCACCAACGAGCCGGCCCGCGCCTCGGCAGGCACACTGAAGGTCGAAGCGCGAGGCGATGCGACCTTCGCCCTCGCCGATCCAGTGAGCAAACCCGCCAGTGGCGTCGTCAAGCGTCAGCCGCGTTTGACCCAGGGTTTGGCCAGCCGGGTGGTTGAGCGACGTTCAACCACGATGAGCCTGGCCGGCGCCAGCCCGGTGCGGTAACTGGCCCAAGCAGCAGCCTGGCAGCGAAGCGACTCCTCTCTTTTGGACTGCCCAACGCTCATGCGATTCTGGCGCACGGGAGAGCCCCCGGGGGGCGGGCTCTCCCCGCGGCGCGCGTCTGAGACTACCTTGATAGCCGCCACGTAGCCAAGCCGGGACAGGGTCCAACCGGTGGCTACGCGGCGGCTTTTTTCGTTGCGCGCTTCTCTCCCCTCGTCCCTTGCGGGAGAGCGCCTGGGGAATGAGGGGTCGACAGGTTTTGCTCCGTCGCGGCAAGCAGGGAACCAACAGCATGTCTCAGCCGATCAAAATCTCACCGGGCTCGGCAGTCGATTTGGGTGACTTCGATCCGAGCTTCAATGCCGGCATCGAGGATCGCGTGCTAGCCGAAACGGAACTCTCCGAGAACGTCGGCGTCATGGAGCATCTGGCCACTCGGCTCTATGCCGAACATCGACGCGCGCTGTTGATCGTACTGCAGGGGATGGACACCTCGGGCAAAGATGGCACGATCCGCCACGCGCTGCGCGGCTTCAATCCCCTGTTGTGCGACGTGGTCCCTTTCAAAGCGCCGACCGAGACCGAGCTGGATCACGACTTTCTCTGGCGCATTCATCGGGCCGTGCCGGCGCGTAGCCGGATTGGCATTTTCAATCGCTCGCACTACGAAGACGTGGTGACGGTGCGCGTCCGCAAGCTGGCGCCGAAGAAGATTTGGAAGCCGCGCTTCAAGGCGATCAATGGCTTCGAGCGGCTGCTGGTCGCCAGCGGCACGACTATCGTCAAGTGCTTCTTGCACATCGGCAAGGAAGAGCAGCGCAAGAGGTTGCAATCGCGGTTGAACGATTCGGACAAGCGGTGGAAGTTCCGCCGGGGCGATCTCGATGACCGCAAATTGTGGGACGCCTTCCAGCAAGCCTACGGCGACGCAATCGGCCGCACCAGCACCGAACACGCCCCTTGGTACGTGATTCCGGCCGATAGCAAGTGGCGCCGCGACCTGATCGTCAGCCGCATCGTGCGCGAGACGCTCGAGCGGATGGATCCGCGGTTCCCAGCCGAAGAAGAAGGGCTCGACGGCCTGGTCGTGGTGTAGCGCGGCGCGCGATATCGATCGGTAGCGCCCGCGCGCGGAACTCTCTTGAGCGCCCAGTGCGGCAGCGTCATTGCACGGGCACCCAGACCTCTTCGCCCATGCCGGGTTTGATGAGGACGACGCCGTAATAAAGCTTCCCGTCTTTGGTTTCATCGTTGAAGGTGGGAAACCCGCCCGGGTAACCGTGCGCTTTAGCCCAACGGTGGACGCGGCGAAAGCGCTCGAGGAGATCGTCGGTGGGGCCGATATCGGCGGCGGCAACTGCCGATTTATCCACAGCGTGCTTGGGAAACAGCAGGAGCTTCCAGGAACGCGGAAACACTCCCCACGCGCCACAGATGTAGCAAGCCGCCCCGGCCTGCTTCGGCAGCGGGTGGCCGTCGTTCAGCGCACCCAGAATATGTCGGACAGGGATTTCGCCGAACTTGTTGAGCTGTGGGCAGACTCCCGTCCACAGCTCTGCCTCACTGTCCAGCGACAGGAGAAGTGCGCCATGATGGACAATGCCATCGTGAGTTTGCTCTTCGAAGGTGGGTAGTGCGACTTGGCGACTTGCGGCGACGTGGTCTTGGACCAGTTCGAACGTGTCCCGAAAGATAGGGAACTCGCGGTGTTCAAAGTAGCCCTCGGATTTCGCTGTAAGCGGAAACGCTCGATCAGAAGGCGCCGGTCGCGCGAGATTCGCACGTTCTTCGGGGTTGGGTCGGGTTTGTCGAGAGCCTGCCGTCGGCTTGCTAGCCGAGACGACCGTTAATTGCTTGTCACCCTCTGCCGTCTCGCCAAGATAGGCCAACGCCCGACCATCGCTCGTCGTAGCGCAGACAATCCGCCACCCGGGCGCTCCGGCGGCGAGCACCAGCGACTCTTGGCCCGAATACAGATCCCACAAGCGGACGGTGCCATCGGCGCTGGAGCTAACGAGGGTGCGTCCATCGGGGAGAAACAGCAGGTTGCAGATGTCTGCTTCATGCCCGACCAGGCTGGCCAGGCATTCACCGCTGGTCATGTCCCAGATTCGCACCGTCCGGTCGATGGCGTCTCCCCCCGTGGCGCACAACTGTCCGTCGGCCGACACGCTTGCGCAAGCCATCGCATTGGGTCCGAATGAGAAACCTTGCTCCATTTGCAGGGTGGTCGACTGCAACAATTGCACCGACCGGTGACGTGGACTGATTGCAGCGAGCAAGGGCGTGCGGGGAAGAAACTGCAAATCGGCCACCGACGAGAGTTGTGGCATCGGCAAGGGCGTTTGGCGAGCGGCCAGATCCCATATGCGCGCACAATCGCCGAAGTGCGGATGTGTTGCTCCGACCGCGAGGCGGCGGCCGTCGGGCGAGAACGACAGTCCACCCGGAACGCGACTCCCCATTAGTTCGTCGATCAACTGGCCGCTCGAGACATCCCACAGTTGAACGAATCCCGCCCCCACATGCGCCGCTAACTGCCGACCATCGGGTGAGAAAGCCAACGCGAACACACCGAGCAACGTCGAAGTTGCCTGGACGTCCGCGTGCCCTTGGGTCGACAAGGTGAGTAGCTGCTTCGATTTTGCCCAATCCCAAAGTTCAATCTGACCGGTCACACGGCCGGCAGCCAGCATGCGGCCGGCTGGGGAGAACGCCAAGCAAAAGTACGACGCTCCGCGATCAGAGTTGAGAAGTCGCGGATTCGTGGAGCGTGCTTCCCAGACGCGGACCGTGCCGTCGGCGCTGCAGGTGGCCACCTCTGCCCCGTCGGGTGAAAAGGTGGTCGACCAGATCGCGCCCAGGTGTCCGCGCAGAGTCACTAACCGCTGGTCGCTGGCAAGGTTCCAGATCACCAACTCGGGTTTGCCGCCGCCGATCGCCAACAACTTGTCGTCGGGCGAAAAGGCCACGGCATCGAC
>CAZBWM010000108.1:0-20932 GCA_964495375.1 uncultured Planctomycetaceae bacterium
ACCCCCCCCTCGGCGCGGGCCAGCTCGGCCTCGTAGTACGGCGGATCGACTTCAAAGAGGATGTCTCCTTTTTTCACTTCGGCGCCGTGGTCGAAGTTCACCTTGCTCAGATAGCCGGTGACCCGCGCGCGAATGTCGATACTCGCCACCGACTCGGTTTGGCCGGAGAAATCCTCGTAATCGCGGATCTCCTGGTGTACGGGCAAACTAACTTCGACCTGCGGAGGTCCCGAGGGGGGCAGCGGCGGCGGCGCATAGCCGCAGCCTGGCGCAGCGCACAACAGCGTTGCCAGCAAAACTACCCCCGCGTGCCCCGCGGAATGTCGACTTAAGTTATTCACGTTGTCAGTCCCTGATCCGAGTTCGATTAGCTTTCTGGTGGCTGCCGCGGCTCTGGCCTCGCTCAGCGGCATCTTGAGTTTCCCCTGCGATGTTGCCGTCGGCTTAATCGGCGGGATTTCGCTCGCGCCCCTTCTCGTTCAGAATCCCGTGGAACACCACGTCGATGATGTCGCGCGCCTGGGCTTCGACGGAAACCTGCCGCTGCGAAAAATGGTTGGTGAACATCGTGCCGTACATCAAATCGCCGAGCACATCGAGGATCCGGTCGACCGGCATATCGCGGATTTGCCCCTCTTCGATATATCCCCGATAGAGCTGCCGCAGCCGATCGCGGTTCGCCTCGCGGTGCTCGAAGTAGGTCGGCTTCTTGCGATCCTTGAACAACGCCCGCTCGCTGATCAGCAGTTCGCACAGCTCGGGGTGATTGGCGAAAAAGGTCAAATACGAACGCACCACCTGGGCGATTCGAGCGGGCGGATCGTCGATCTCGGCGATGCTGTCGTCGATGGCCGCGACGAGCATCCGCATGCCGCGATCGGTAGCAGCCAGAAACAACTCGCGCTTGCTGGGGAAGTAGCGGTAGAGGGTCCCCTTGCCGACCCCCAACTCGTCGGCCAGGCGTTGGGTATCGGTGTCGGCAAAGCCGTGCTCCGCGAACAACTTGGTCGCCGCGACAAGAATCTGCTCGCGGCGATCGCAGGCGGCAGTGCTCGAGGCGGTGCTAGCAGCACTGCTCGCAGCCCCGGAGCCATTGCTCTCCGCGACGGTCGCGCGGCGCGCTTCGGGCTTCATGGTGACGGGTGTAGTGGCCAAGGCGATTGCTTCCGTTGGAGTCAGTTCGCGAAGCCGCGCCGCAGGTGGGGAGACGCGGCCGCGCGTCGGGTGGGAGTCGTTCAGGCGTGCGGACTGACCAGTCAGTCCGCGCTCATTCGATACTAGGAAGCGGGCGGCGACGTGTCAATCGCACGGCGACGCAACACTTAGCGCTATAAATGATTACGCGCATTTCGCGCGGCGAAAATCGCTTCATCTTCGCGAGAATCCGGCGGCGGCCGGAGTGGGAACCCGGCACCGACTTCGCGTCAGAAGCCAGCGGTCTCACCGGGACACTGGCAACAGAGATTAGGGGCGCCCTGCGCTGAGCGCAGAATGATCACTCCGGTCGTTGGCCATCGCGTGTGGAGTACCGCCCCCTACCAACGGGCGGCAAGGAGCCGTCAGCTTAGGACGCAAAACGCTCCGCTAGGACGATCTAGGACGCAAAGGTTTTCGGTTTTGCGTCCTAAGGTTAAGTGCTTAGTAGGCAAGGATTTAGGCGTTGTTTTTTCGGACTTAGGACGGTTAGGACGCAAAATCCCGGAACACTTTATAGAAGGCCCCTGCAATCAACGATTGATAGAACCGGCCCCCGCCGCAAGGGGCGACTGACCAACGGGTGGCCGAACTCCCCTGCTACCGTTTCTCGATATCCTGCGCCTTGGGCAGGTCGGCCAGCGACTCGATCCCCACCAACTCGAGAAATCGGGGAGTCGTGCGATATCGAGGAGCCGGCTTCTTCGTCGTAGCCCGGTTGTCGGTGGCATCAGGCTCGTCGTCGGGCCGCTCGATTTGCAGCAACTGCCGCCGGACGAGTTGCCGCAGGATGCCAGCGCTCGGTCGTCCGCGTAGTTTGTCGAGGGCCTCGGCGGATAGCGGCTCGTTGTAGGCGACCACAGCCAACACCTCGGTCGCGGTTTCGCTGAGCCGCACTTGCCGCCCGCGGTTCAGCACGCGAGCGCGCAGTGCATCAAACTCGCCGCGGAGATTGAGTCGGTATCCGGCGCCGCTGCTGATGACTTCATACGGACAACGATTGGCCGCATATTGCTCGTTAAGCTCGCGCACCAGCTCTTCAATTTCCGCGGGGCGCACCCCACGCATCAGCCCGGCGATTTGTTGCGCCGTCAGCGGTTCGTTCGTCGGACTCCCCACGAACAGCATCGCCTCGACGATGCCGCGCGGTGTGACCGGGCACAGCCCGTCGCCGATGCCGGCCGCTTGCTCGGGTTCGAGAGCGGGCTCGAGGTCGGCCTCGGCCGGCGTGCGGAACTGCGATGGATCCCCGGTATCGGACTTGCCAGTATAAGGATCGTGCCCTTGATCGAGCATCTCGGCGAACGCCGCGCTG
Organism: uncultured Planctomycetaceae bacterium; assembly: GCA_964495375.1. Taxonomy (GTDB): domain Bacteria; phylum Planctomycetota; class Planctomycetia; order Pirellulales; family JAEUIK01; genus JAIESQ01. Next base: position 2,510 of record CAZBWM010000108.1, read on the forward strand.
AGCTGGTCGAGCGATAGGCCCTCTGCGTCCGCAGGGGGGCGCAACGACGCGGGCTCGCCGAGGCGGCTTTCACGCGGCGGGGCCAAGGCGCCACGCCGTGGCCGGTTTCCAGCTCGGTCAGCCATCCGCAAATGCTCCCTTTCGTCGACGAAATCTATTAGCACCACCTTGGCACTTCGTATCATAGGCGGATCGCGCTTTGTTTGAGAACGCCATCGGGAACCGAACTGCAGGTGATGTCCTGGAATGACAGGCGGCGTACGCAAGAATTCGACTCCCCTACCCTGTGCGCCAGTCGTGGCGACCGACGCTAGCAGTTCGTCGCCGGGTCCTGTTGTGATCGACTCGCTCGACGATCCCCGCCTCGTTCCCTACCGCCACTTGAAGCAGACCAACGACACCCGCCGCGCAGGCCTGTTCGTCGTCGAAGGAGAGAAGCTTGTCGCGAGGTTGCTGGCAAGCCGGTACCGCGTCCATTCGTTGCTGCTGGGCGAGCGCTATGCCCAGCGCTCGTCGCTCACGCTGCCGGCGCACGCGCCGACCTATCTGCTGGAAGATCGACTGATCGAGGAATTGATCGGCTTCAACTTCCATCGTGGCGCGCTGGCTTGTGCTCATCGCGCCGAACTGGGCGGGCGAGCTGTTTATGAATCCGCCCTCGATGAGGCGATCGTTAGCGCGTGCTCCGGCCGTCGCGACCGACCTGTCGTCGTGGTCGTTTGTCCGGATATTCACGACCCCGAGAACTTGGGGAGCATCCTGCGCTCGAGCGCCGGTTTGGGAGCCGCGGCGGTGGTGGCCGGCGCCCACTCGGCCGATCCCCTCTCGCGCCGCGTGCTACGGGTTTCGATGGGGGCCTCGCTCGAGTTGCCGGTTTGGCGCACCGCAGATGTCGACGACGCGCTGGCCGAATTGGCCCACCGCTGGCAATGCGTGCGTCTGGCCGCCGTACTCGATCCTTCGGCCGAACCATTAGCGTCCGTCGAGCAGCTCCCGCGTGCCGCTCTGGTCTTAGGTAGCGAAGGGCCCGGGCTCGATCTCCGCTGGTTAGCACTGTGCGACCGGCAAGTCGGCATTCCCATGCAAGCAGGGACCGATTCGCTGAATGTGGCGGTCGCGGCCGGGATTTTGCTCTATCATTTTTGTGGCTGAGCGGCGAATAACCTGGTACCGCACGCCGAACAACACATCAGCAGGATCGATCGATGACCGTCGCGAGACCACAAGCGAGCCACCCACAGCCAACCGCGGGCGAATCCGCGCCGTCAAAAGCGCGCGAAGTCGTCGTGCTGGTACATGGCCTGCTGATGATCGGGCCCGTGATGAAGCCGCTCGAATGGCGACTTAAACGTGAGGGCTTCGGCGTCGTCAATTGGACTTATTGGACCACACGCGACAATATCGAGATGCACGGCGAGCGGCTCCACCGTACGCTCGGCAAGCTCGACGCCGACTCCACGGTTTCGCGTATTCACCTGGTAACGCACAGCATGGGTGGCATAGTGGCCCGTGCGGCGCTGGCGCGCGCCAAGCCCGCGAAGCTCGGGCGGATCGTCATGCTCGCCCCGCCAAATCACGGTTCGTACGTGGCGCGAATCCTGGCGCCAGTGCTCGGCGCCATTCTGCGGCCGTTTCGTGAGCTTTCGTCTGGCGAGGGCTCTTACGTGCGCCGAGCGCCGGCGCTCTTGGGAGTCGACTTTGCCGTGATCGCCGCCCGCTGGGATATCCTCGTCGCACGCGACAGCACCCACCTTGCGGGCGAGCGCGAGCACCTGGTCCTTAACGGCTTTCACACGCCGCTGGTGTTCCAGTCGAGTACCGCTCAGCGGGTCGCAAGGTATCTCAAGACAGGGAGCTTTCAGTAGGCCAAAAGTGAGCCACGTCAGGGCCACGCCTGCGGTAAAATTGGCTGGGAGCAAGCACGATGAGCTCTTTCAATGAATCGGCAATCGCCGTTGTGCGACGTGCCGGACGCCGGGATTTTCTCCGCGGCGCGGCTGCCGCTCTGGCCGGCACTGCGGCGTTGCCCAGCGGGTGGCGCGGCGCGCGGGCTGGTGAACCGCCGATCGTCGAAAATCCCCGCGCGTCGTCGGGCGACACCGCGCAGGAGCCCGACTGGCAAGAGCGGCTTTCGATTACTGTCGGCCCGAGCGATGCGGATATCGTCGGCAGCGACCATCGTGCTTTGCAAGCAGCCGTCGATTATGTCGCCCGACTGGGCGGCGGTAGCGTGCAGATTCGACCGGGCACGTACCGGATGCGCAATGCCGTATATCTGCGGAGCAACGTGCGGCTGGTTGGCACTGGTGATGAATCGATTCTGGTCAAGGAGCCGTCAACAAGCGTCACGTTGGCGGCCGATTCCGACTGGTACGATCAGGAAATCACGCTCACCGACGCGGCCGATTTTCGGGTCGGCGACGGCATTTGCCTGCGCACCAAAAATCCGCACAACGGCGGCACCGACATCGCCAAACGGACGCTCATAGCGCGCAGCGGCGCGCGATTTAAGCTCGATCGCCCGCTAAGGCAGAACTTCTGGAAGGCCGCCGAGACGACCTGTTCCAGCCTGTTTCCCTTGGTTACTGGAGAGGAGATCAGCGACTTCGCGATCGAGAACCTGGTGCTCGACGGGAACAAGCAACAGAACGACTTGCTGGATGGCAATTACGCCGGCTGTATTTTCTTGCAGGATATCAGCCGCGCAACGATCCGCGGTGTCACGGCGCGCAACTACAACGGCGACGGTATCAGCTTTCAGGTGGCGCACGATGTGCGCGTCGAGGGCTGCCACAGCCACGACAATACCGGTTTGGGAATGCACCCCGGCTCGGGCTCGCAGCGGCCGATCCTGGTGGGCAACCGGCTCGAACGGAACGACATTGGCATTTTCTTCTGCTGGGGGGTCAAGTTTGGGCTCGCCGAAGAGAACACGATCATCGACTGCCGCAAGCAGGGAATCTCGATCGGGCATCGCGACACCGACAACGTGATTCGCCGAAATCGCGTTCAGGGGAGCGGCGAAGTTGGCTTGCTGTTCCGGCCCGAGCGCGGCCGCGATTTTGCCCCCCACCGTACGTTGGTCGTCGAAAACCAGATCGAGAACTCAGGCCCGGAGGCTGGCATCGCGATCGACGTGCAGGGAGAGGTGGACCGGGTGACGCTCGAGCGAAACGAGCTCCGCGAGACTCGTTCGCCGGCCGAGCGCATCGCGATCAAGCTGGGCCCCGCGACCGGGCGGATCGAACTGGTGGCCAACCGCGTTCAGGGCTTCGCGGTCGATTTGGCCGATCTGCGGACGAAGGCCGATGCCGAAACGCGGGCGAATTGAAAACCTGCGCGGTCGATCAGGTAAAACCGTAGTACAGGTAGCCGCTGGGCAGGAGTGAGCCCGGGGCCAAGGCGGTCGATGCTCCCGGCGGCTGGGTTACTTCTGCAGGATCAGCTTGCCATTACGGGTGAGACGCAGGCGATAGATCTCCGAGCCATGTTCGATAATTACCTCTCGGCGGCCGCGCAGCAGGTCTTCGCTCCGCAGTGGATTGGAAGCAAGTGCAGGGTCGGGCGCCTCGTTCGAGCAATCGTCCGCGGGCTCGGCAGGGGGTTCCGGCATTACGAGGGTTCTCATGGGAAGAGACATCGCGGTGGGTTCATTTCGGACGAATCGCCGTATGTTACTGATACTGAGTCTCAATGTCAAACTGCATTTCCAGGAAATCAAGTTTTGGCAAAACTGCAGCCAGGGAGCCGCGAAGTTCCACCCGCCGCTGTTGATCAGTCGGGCACTTTAGATTTCTCAGGAAAGCGCTTGACACCCTTGACCGGTCAGTTATTCTCAAACGCGACGTTGTTGAAATCTATTATCAACAACTTCGAAGCTAGCCAGCGCCAACAGATGCCCAGGATCTCGTAAGCACCGGGCATCTGTCAGTTCGCCAGCCAGCCGAATCTGCGTACCGAGCTTTAAGGTTCACGAGGAGTCGCTCGTAGCGGTCTCGCTCAGTGGATTCTGAAACGCCCACGCAGACGCGTCGTCTTTGATTGGCTGGCCCGCTTGTAAGAACGCTAGTGAAGCTTTCTTAAACTTCGATCCGCTTTCGCCAGCGAAGGCTCTGGCTGCGCTTGCAGCCGAGTTGATTGTGCGCTGCGATTGCCGAGATCGCTGGCTTGCAGCTTCGATCCAGGTTTGCGCGTCGCAAGTCTGTCCGTCGATGTCGCATGCATTTTGACGAACGGATTGCCCCCCAGGGTGATCGAAGCCCAATGAGCTTCACCCGAATCAAGCGCGGCGAGTGCCGCTACTAGCTTTTTGTCATCAGAAAGGTCCATCAGTCATGCGTAGGTCCCTACTACTTGTTGGTTTATTGATTGCCGGTCTGGCGTGCTTCGCCGAGGATTCGCGAGGAGCCGTCGTGTCGTTGACACCCCTTGAGGACGTCAACAATGCCGCTACCGGCAATAGCAAGGATGTGCTTGTGTACCAAGCGTTTGGTACGTCGAATTTCAACAACTTCTTGTTTGGACCAACAAACTTCGGCACGCTGTTGGCCGTTGCCAATCCAGGCACTAGCAGCACGCACCACGTGAAATCGCTAATTGACTTTGACCTGACGGGGTCGGGCGCTACCGCCGCAAACCTGGGCTCGGCCAAGCTGATCTTGAATGTGATCGATGCGAATGTTGTTGGCTTCCCAGTCGGAAACGCCACGCCGTCGCTTCCGGTTCCGGTCGCGGCATCACTGTTGACTTCCAGTTGGGATGAATCCAAGGTCACGTGGAACACGCTTCCCTCGATCGGCAGCGTCGTTGCGACGGGATCGGTTACCGGAACGAATCAAGTGCTCGAACTCGACGTGACCAGCGCCGTGCTCGGCTGGTTGACCAATCCCAGTTCGCAATTTGGGTTAATTTTGGCACAGACGGCCGAGGTGCGGAATCAAGATAGTAAAGCTCTGGGTGCGGTGTTTGCCTCCTCGGCCTTTGGCAGCCTGCAGCCGACACTGCAGTTGACATTGGTGCCCGAGCCGTCGACCGTTTTCATGGCTGGTGCTGGTTTGGTCGGCGCCGTCGTGGTCGGCCTGCGTAGGCGTGCTCGACGTCGCGTGGCTGCCTAAGCGAGCGACGCGCTGGACGAAAGAGAATGTTTTAGGATCATTGCGCGGCCGGTCGTATCGACCGGCCGCGTTCGTGGAGACGAGACCAACGGTGAATCGCGATCCGCGTTCGCACTGTGCGGATTGGTCAGGGCGGCCGACGGTTGTCGGCCGGTCGCGGCACGTTCGTGCAGTTACACCGTGCGCGCGTGGCTTCACGCTGGTCGAATTGTTGGTGGTGATCGCCATCATCGGGCTGCTGATCGCAATCCTGCTACCGGCCGTGCAGATGGCGCGCGAGTCGGGGCGCCGCATGCAGTGCACCAGCCATCTGCGGCAGATCGCGCAGGCCATGCACTTCTACAATGAGTCGGCGCGATTTCTGCCGCCAGCTCGGCAAGGTGGATTGCATTCAGCCTTCGTGGTGTTGCTTCCCTATATCGAGCAGAAGTCGCTCTACGATCGTTACAATTTCAAGCTGGCATATAACCAGGGAACAAACCTGCCGCTGATTGAAACTTCGATCCCGCTCTATCTCTGCCCAAGTATGTACCTGCCGCGCACGGTCCCTGATCCCGATCCGGCCTGCGGCGAGTTCGGCGCGCCGAGCAGCTACGTGGTGAGCACCGGCTCGGATTTTGTCTTTTTGAACGCCAACCACAATGGCGCCATCGTGCATCCCGACTCGGGAAGAACCAGTCTCGCGGACATCTCCAACGCCGATGGCACCTCGAACACCTTCCTGATCGGAGAGATGGATTACGGACTGCAAAACTTCCTCTGGGAATCATGCACTTCCCAGGAAGTCCGCGGCGGCGCCACACGCTGGGCCTCAGGCTATCCGGGCGTCACACTCGGCTCGACCTATGGCCAGTTCAATGCCACGCGTATGACAGACACCGTCAGTGAATATCTGACCTACCGCAGCGATCACCCTGGCGGCGCGAACTTCGCCATGTGCGATGGCTCGGCGCGGTTCATTGCCGAGTCGATTTCCGCAGTAACGCTCGACGCCCTGTCGACGCGCGAAGGGGGCGAGGTCGTCAACCTGGGAGACTAAAACATCGAAGACTGCCCCCAGCTCAGCGACCCTTGGGGGTATAGAGAATGCGCTTCCTCACTGTGCGCCGAGGGCAACACGAGTGGCGGCTTTCGACGTACGGCGCGGCGAAATGACTTGTCAGACAACACGACATGATTGACGTAAACTTGATTCAATATCACACGCGAAAATCTGTGCGAAGGAGTTTTGGGATGCGGTTTTCATTGAGCTCTCGTTTGCCGTTGTTGGCGGCCGGGCTGATTGCTTCACTAGCACTGAGCGCAGCCCCTTCTGCAGCGCACTTTGTTTGGGTAACCACGCTGCCCGCCGAAGCCGACGGTTTGGCCGCCCACGTGTGGTTCTCGGAAACTGCCGAGCCCGGCAGCGACCGGCTGATTGCCAAGATCGCCCATACCGAGGCCTGGTCGCGCACGCCGAACGCCACGGAGCCAGAGAAGCTGGCGCTAAAGCCAATCACTGGCGACGCCGGGGGCGCGCTAGTGGGCTTGGTCGGAGCAAAGCCTCCGCTGGCCGTGGATGCGGTCTGCCGCTATGGCGTGTTCAGCCGCGGCGAGACGGCGCTCCTATTGAACTACTATGCTCGGCACCTCAGCGTGCATACCGCCGACGACCTGGCGGCCCTGGCGCGAGCCGAGCGTTTGGATCTCGATATCGTTCCGCAGCTTGATGGCGAGAAGGTCAAGCTCACCGTCCTTTGGAAAGGCAAGCCGGCCGCCGGCGCTGAAGTCATCGTTCATGTCCCGGGGGGTGGCGAGCAGGAACTTAAGACCGACGACCAGGGTCAGGTGGCTTTTGATGCGGCGCGCGCCGGTTCGTACGGCTTGCGTGCGAAGTTCGTGGAACCCAATAGCGCTGGCGAGCACAACGGCGACGCCTACTCAGAAGCCTGGCATATCACGACCATGACGGTGGTGTTCCCCACGCCCGCTTCGCTGGCGGCAGCCGACGCTCCGCCGGCAACCGCGACCACGACGGCCGCCTCCACGGCGGCCGCCGACCGTTCGCCTGGATCGGCGAATGAGCTGCTCAAGCGGGCCCGTGATTCGCGCGCCGTGTGGAACGACTTTCCCGGCTTTGCCAGTGACATCACTTTGAAGATCGACGGCACCGTTGCCCAGGGGCGCGTCGAAGTTTCGGCCGACGGCAACGTCAAGCTCACTGGCGTCGACCAGGCCGATGCCGGCTGGGTGAAACAACAGTTAGGTCTCTTGATTCGCCATCGCATGCCCGCCCCCTTCAGCGATCAGGATGTCGTATTCGGCGATGAGGCCAAAGATCACCCGCTCGGGCGACTCGTCAAGTTCGTGGGCGATTCGGCTCACAGCGCCTATCGCATCAAGGACGACGTGATCCTCGAAGTCAACCGCGAGCAGGGACCGATGCGGTTCACGATCAGCACCCTTGAGGTCGCCCGTAGTGCCGAAGGCAAGTACATGCCGGCCGACTACAGCGCCAGCTATTGGGAGAAGGAGAGTGGCCGCCTGAAGTCGAACGAGACTTATCACGAAGAGTGGGTGCGCGTCGGTGCCTTCGATCTGCCGAAGCGGCACGTCGTCGTGCTCACCGGTAACGACACCCGCAAGGTGATGGAGATCGACTTCGCCGGTCACGAGCTGAATGCCGGCGACAAGACCGCGGCCGCAGGGCGGTAATTCGCCGCGACTTTGGAGAGGGATCGAGCGCCTGTCACTTAGCGCTCGGACCGCGAGAGATCGCGCGACGCTTTGTCGAACAGCGCTTTGAGCCGCGCCACTTCCTCGGGATGCTTCGCCGCCACGTTGTGCTGCTCGGTCGGATCGTTGGCTAGATCGAACAGGGCCATGGCGGGCGTCGCGTCACCAGTGCGCAGCCCTGGGTACTGGTCGCGCGTCGCTTGCTCGTAGGGAGCGAGGATGGTCACGCCGTCGGGTCCGCGCGGATCGACCCACGGCTCGCCGGGCTCATGCACGGGCTGCGTTTCCTGGGCCAGCACGTGTAATTTCCAGCGCCGATCGCGAATCGTCCCCAATTGGCCGCCGTGCTGACCAAGAATGAATTCGTGCAGCGGGGGAGCGTTGGTCGGCGCATCGCTGGCCAAAAGCGGGAGCAGGCTGCGACCATCGCTGGGGCGAGCGCGCGATTCGCTGAGCTCGGCAGCATCCCAGATTGTCTCGAACAAGTCCATCATCACCGCTGGTTCTTCAACGACGCGTCCGGCGGCGACTCTGCCTGGCCAACGTACGATACAAGGGACGCGGAATCCTCCCTCCCAACTGGTCCCCTTCATGCCGCGCAGGCCTCCGCTGCTGCCGCCATACCACGGCCCGTTGTCACTGGTAAAGATGACCAACGTGCGGTCATCGAGCCCTAGCTCAGTCAGCTTGGCCAGCACCTGACCAACACTATCGTCCAACTCGGCAATCACGTCACCGTAGAGCCCCGCGCCGCTCTTCTTATAGAACTTCTCAGAACAAGCGAGCGGCTTGTGTGGCATCGCGTGAGCCAGATAGAGAAAGAACGGCTGCTCCCGCTGCCGCTCGATGAAATCCAGTGCTTGCTTGGTATAGCGCTCAGTTAGCGTCGCTTGCACGAGCGGGTATTCAGCGACCTGATCGCCGTTGATCAACTGCACCGGCCGCATATCGTTGCTGTAAAGAATGCCGAGGTACTCGTCAAAGCCGCGGCGCACCGGCCAACTCTCGGGGCGCCGGTGTCCGAGATGCCATTTGCCGATCATCGCGGTCGCGTAGCCCGCTTGCTTGAGATACGCCGGCAGTAGCGTGTTGCGATCGGGCAAGGCCAGCGCGTCGGCTGCGGGGCGGCCGTCGGGCGCCGGATTCAGCGGCAGCCCGCAGTGCACGGGATATAGTCCGGTCAGCAGCGAGGCCCGGGTCGGCGCGCAGAACGGCGCCGGCGTGTTGAATTGCGTGAGCCGCGCCCCCTGCGCGGCCAGTCGATCGAGATGCGGCGTGCGGAATCGCGGATTGCCATAGCAACCGAGATCGCCATAGCCAAGATCGTCGGCAAGGATTAGTACGATGTTGGGGCGGTCTACCAAGTCGGCAGAAAATGCGGTAGAATACGCAGTAATCACTGAGGTAGCCGCCAAGACGCGAAGGCCAAGTGTAGTTATTCTGTGTAGTAATTGGGGGCATAAATCGGCCCCTCGCCGCCTAAACGCTGCCAGGAGGTTCGTCATGACGGTTGTGGGCCTCAAGAGAAAAAATTCAGTTCCCGTTGGTCGTCAGAAGGCAGTACGAAGCAGCTCGACACGGGCGGCGGCGTCAGGTGGGAACGAGCGCCGGGCCATTGTCGCCGGTCAGGGAACAAGCGTCAATTTGCCGGCACGCAAGTCGCCCGCCGCCTCTTCGAGCAAACCTCGCGGCCGGCCCGGGCGTAAGAAAACTCGTCGACAATCGCACGGCTCCGCTTGGCACTGGAAACAAACCGACTGCTGGTACTACACGTTGCCCGGCAGCAAGAAACGAACGCCGCTGTTGGACGAGGAGGGCGCACGCATTCGGGGGATCGAGCAAAAGCCGGCCGCCCAACGGGCGATGGCCCGAATCAAGCTGGCTGTCGAATGGCAGCCGTCGACGGATCAGCAGGTTGCCGGCGATGCATGGCTCGTTGCCAAGGTTTGCTCAGAATACATCCAATACTGCGAACGCGGCGCTGCCAATGGCACGCTGAGCCGGGGACATCGGGATACGACTGTCTGGCAGCTGAACGACCTGTGCAGGTACTGCGGCGCACTTCCCGTAGCGCAACTGAAAAAAGCACATATCAAAGTCTGGATCGACAGTCACGAAAGCTGGAAATCAAACGCGACGCACCGTACGGCCATTGCCACGGTCCTCGCCGCGTTCAACTACGCTCAAGACAACCATGATCTGCCGAATCCACTAAAGGGATTGAAAAAGCCTCCCGCGACGCCGCGGCTGCAGTCTTTCTCGCGCGAGGATGAGGAACAGCTGTACGGCGCGACCAACAAACCTTACCGTGACTTCCTGTTTGCCGCCCTGCACACGGGGCTACGTCCTTTTTGCGAGTTGGCCATGCTGACGGCTGAGCACGTCGAGGAGTTGCCGCGCGGAATGATGTGGCGGGTTTATTCGTCGAAGACTAAGAAGACGCGCAAGATACCTGTTCGTTCCGAAGTCGCCGAGCTGACCCGCAAACTGATGACCACGGCGCCAGCGGGCTCCGGGCTACCGATCTTCCGCAATACTAAGGGCGATCGATGGCAGAAGGTCACCGGTGTCGCACAGTTCATGTCCATGAGACGTCGACTCGGCTGGATCGATGATCCCATTCGCAAAAAGTTCTCTACCTACACGTGTCGACACACCTTCGCCCATCGCATGCTCTCCGGCTACTGGAACGGCGGCGCCGGCTGCTCGATCGAAATCCTTGCTGAGTTGATCGGGGATACGCCCAAAGTCGCCTTCGACCACTACGGCAAAGAATGGGGGCAGCACTACCAAGACCCCCTGTGGACAGCGATTGGAATCGCGAAGGAAGTGCCAGAGCCCGTGAAGGCTAAGCTGCCAAAGCAAAGGTCCCGTAAAGTGCGGGGGACAACTGCAAGTCGAAAGCCAAACCGAACGGGCCGTGTGGCAGCGCGAGGGTAGTTGGCTACGGAATTAGCGGCCTGGGCGACCCAAGGGCACCTTGATGCCGGGGAAGTGATCCCGCCGAACAGGTAGTTGGCGGGGTATCGCGCGTTGGGGGTGAACTCGCATCAGTTCCCGCAGGCGATCGAGTTCGACAGCTTCAATCTGAATCCGCCCTTGGCCGCGGGGGCCACCCTGAAAATACTCAATCGTCGCGCGCTGGCCGCGGATCACGAGTACCCCCCGGTCAGACTGACCAAGCCAGTCGTAGAGCGTCGTGACAGAAATGCCCAGACGAGTGGCCGCGGTTGGGGCGGGCAGCAACGCGTCGTTCAATGTCCGTGCATCGTCACTACTGGCCGTTGCTCGATCGGCTGAAGGTTGCATCGGCTCGCGCCTTGCGCGGCAATCGCCACGGCGATCTCGATCGGTGCAGTTCGAGCTGCGCTGATTTGGTAGTTGACCCACGGCTGGCATTTTCCCCTGACGGGATATCAAGGCGGCCGGAAGTCCGTTATCCGGCCAGCTACCTGCTAGGCATCCGCGCAGTGGGAGCGCGGGACCGAACCCGTCGTCCCGGGACGGCGTAACCGAGGGCTGGCATCGTGTTGAGCCAAATCCAGTTGGCATAACGAGTTGCGAGCTATTGTGTAGGCATCCAGAGGCAACGCCGCAGTAATACCCCTGCCGAGGCACGACACAAGCCAGAAACCCAACGCTCGTCGCCCAGCTCCCAGGTGGTGCCATAAGACACTGTTAAGACACGACCCGCGGGGCCATAGCCGATCGGCGGCGCCAAGCGGAAGAGCGGGTAGAGGTCGCACGCACCAAGGAACAGGACTGCTGAGATTCGTACACCGCGCTGAACCGCCTCTGCCGACGCACCGCACGAACGCTTTAAGTGAGAGACAGAAAGCGACTTGAGGCGAGAACAAACTCGGTAACAGCCATTCGCGGCCGGTCACTTCTAACGGAGATACAGCGGAGCACTGGCGGCTACCTCCAGCGAAGGTCACCTTCGGGTTGCCAAATTGCGCGCGTGTGGCCTAGGATGCCGACCCGACGATCCAAATGCCGGGAGGTTTAGCAATGGCCATTGACGCAAAGCGAAAAAAGGGGGTCCGACGACTATCCATGACGTTGGACGTCGCTGGGAAGCAGTTTCCTTTTACACTCTGCCACCGTGAGCTACATCTCGAGGAAACCGGGACCATCAATTATTTCTGGATGGACTCGCGCAAATTCCGCAAACTCGATGACGAGGAGGGAATTGGGAACTTTCGCAGTTGTCTGGGCTTATGGTGGTGGCTGACGATGCAGCATGGATTGGCGTCCGATCCAGTCCAACAGCAGACGTTGTTGCTGGCGACGAGTTACCAAGTCGTGTTTCGATCAAAGGGCCTGCAACACATTCTGAATGACGCTCACCTGACGTCTTCCAACAAGAGGCGTCGCTCTGCCCAGGAAGAGGAGACTGCCCACGCTGTGGCGCTTCCCGATGAAGACCACAGGCGCATCCGCAATGTGATCGAGAGCCGCAACCGTCATCTTATTAAGCGAGAGATTGACCAGGCATTTGGTCTATTCATTGAACCCGACAACGAACGGTATTTCTTAACCTGGATGTTCGAAGGATTTCTTGCGCAAGGGCGCCAGCGCATGCAGGGACATCTCCTCCAGGGACTTGATAATTTCGCGAACAGTCTCGAGCGGTTCGTGACTAAATGGCGCCGGCGGGGTAACGCGGATTTTGAGCACCGTTTCATCGACATGCTTAGCTATGAATGCAAAGCAGCCTTTTATTTGACGTACGCCAACGCTTGGCGCTCGTTGGTTGGCTGGTTAGAAAAACACGAAGGGATCGACGTCGGTAGCCAACGTTTCCTGCGGCTCTGGCATAACCAAAACCAGCCGATTGAATTGCGGCCGCCGGCGGGCGACCCACACGCTCCCACGCACCGCCGTGACCCACGCGTCGCCGAACCCGGCCTGGACTACTTGCCTGATATCTTTTCCGGGCAGGTTCTCAGCCTGCATCCGTTGTCAGGCATTGTCATGAATGACCCGGCGCTGCTCAGCGTGATTGGTAGGTTCGTGAGATCGCCCGAATATGAACAGGTGATGAGCTCCGGCTGCGCCGATACTTGTCCGACGTACTGGAGCTTCCTTGAAGTAATCTTGATTGCGGCGAACCAGTATCGGCTGATGCGCCAGTCCGCAAAATCTCAACGAGGCCGCAAGACAGTTGGAGGGAACTCGACCACTCAATTGGCGCACGACAATGCACCCTTAAACTTGACGAGACTGTTCGAGGAGTACACCGGCACTCGCCGTCTGGATTGCGCCTGCGGCGGTAGACTTTGCTATGGCGGGCGCTTCTCGCTCGTTTCCGCCGATACCACCGAAGTTATCTATCGTTGTCAGCAGTGCGATACCGAGAAGATTTGTACCGTCCATAGAGAGGATCTGATCTCCGATCTCTTCGACTGATCGGCCCACGACCGACATTCAGCGCGTTCTTGGTTGCTGTTGGGTGATCTAAGGGCCGCCGGCGGCGTGTCTTTTCCGGATTAGCTGCCACCGGACTGGCTGGTCGCGCGGGCGATTGCACACGAATTCGGGGACCGATGACCCCCGACATCGCCGGCAGTTGACAAGTTACCTGCTTCATAACGGCAAGCCAGACGAGTCCACTGAGGCAAGGTCGGACTTCCGTGGCTTTGGACTGGCCGCGACCGCGCTGACTTGTTCTAGGGTCAGACGCTCGGTCTTGCTGCGCGTCCTCTTACGCTAGTCGTGCTGCGAGTAGCACTGCATGCGCGTGGTATCTCTGCCAGCGCCAGCCAGGTTGTCGTCTGCTGCCAGTGGCACGACGAACCATTGATTTCTCTCACTGCGCGGATGCCTAGTCGTTGGCGGTGGTGTCACCGCTACTGGGAACGTCCGCGCCTTCACGAAGGAGACGCGGATGTCGACCGGCAACGATTCTCAACACAATTCTCGCATTCCTCTGATCGCGACGGAAGCGACTCGTACGGCGAGTCACGATAGCACCGACGACGCACGGCAGGGACGCCTGGCAGATCTCATTGCTGGGGGAGCCATGGCGTTCCCCAACAACTTGTCCGTCGAGCAAACCGAATTGCTCGTCGATGAGGTCTCTCGACGCCGGACGGCTCGCTTGGTGAGATTTCTGGCGGACGCCATCGCGAGGTCAATCTGGAGCGATCAAGCGGGCGAGAAAGACGAAGGACCAGTCCGATGATTGAACAGCGGCTCGATTATACCGCAGTCTACATGGTGATCATTTACTGCCGCATGAGCGACGACAAACAGAATCCTCGCAGCCCTGACCAGCAGGTCGCCGAAATCAAGCGCCGCCTAGCATCGCTGGGGTTCCCTTGGACGATCGTGGCCATCTACCGTGACGATGCAGTTAGCGGCCGCTTAAATCGGAAGCGTAAGGGCTTCAATCGCATGCTCGCCGATATTCGATCGCGGAAAATCCGCGTCGACTTGCTACTCGTCGATACTGCGGAGCGATTCGGACGTAACGATGAAATAGCAGCGACGCGTCGGGAGTTGCAAAATAAGCACGGCGTGCTCATGCTCACGGCGGACTCGAACTTTGCCGACCCCAATACGCCGCAGGGTCGCGCTCTAACCGCTTTCGAGCAATTACGCAGTACCGAAGATAACCGGATCAAGGCACATAACGTCAGCCGCGGAAAGCGTGATACAGCCCGGCAAAAGAAATGGCCTGGTGGCGTTCCTCCGCTGGGTTATCGGCTTAAGTCGGTTCTGGGCCATGAACGTGGTCGTGAAGTTGTCGACTATTCGACGCTAGAACCTGATCCTGAGACTGATTGGATCGTCCGCCGCATGTTCGCGCTGGCGCACGAGAAAGGTTGGGGCCAGGTTCGCATTGCCCGCGCCCTCAATGCGGATCCAAGCATTCCCGGCGACCTAAAGCCCTTAAGCGATTCGTTGGTTGGCTACTGCTTGAAGAACGAGATTTATCGCGGCGTTCTGATCTGGGGATATTACTCCCGGGACATTATCGATGACACGTACGTGCGCAAGGCGAACGCATCGTCGGATGTCGAGCGAGTCGAAGACTTCTGCAAGCCAATCGTCGAGCCGCTAGTGTGGCAACAAGTTAACGAGCAGCGCCGTCGTCGCGGTGAGTTAATCAAAGCAGCGCGGCAGCCGGTAGGTGAAGGCAAGCTAATCGAGGCGCCGTGCCCAGGGCGAGCGCTGAAGTATCCTTTGACCGGATTGTTGCGCTGCGCCCACTGCGGACGGTCCATGCGTCCCCAATCGGACACGTACAAGGAGACACATTACCTGTGGTATCTCTGCCCAGGCATTAAGGGCGGTCAGTGCGCGAATAACCGCTATATCGATGGCCGCTGGCTATGGCAAATGGTCGTCGAGACGATGCGATCTCGTTTGCTGTCTGGAACGAGCGAGTGGCTGCCACAACTTTTGGAAAAAGTCCGGAACGAGCTGCAACGACTTCAGGACGCAACGCGTCCAGACGCAGATGCTCTTATCCAAGAGAAGTCGGACTTGCAAACGATGATCTCAGGATTTGGCCTGTCGCTTGGGAAGCCCGATCTTGCCGACTTCGTCCGCAGCGACCTTGAGAATCGGTGGAATGCGGCGCGGAAGCGGTGCGAAGAAATTAGCGCAATCTTGGCCACCAGCGACTGGCAGCAAACAACCGCCGACGTGCTGCTGAACACCGAACGGGTCGATGCGAAGCTGGTGCAACTTGCAGATGTACTCGCCTGCGACAATCCAAGTCGCATGAATCTCGAGCTGTCGCTGCACATCGAACGCATGGACTGTTTTTCGGACGGGCATGTCGAGCAGCGAACCTGCCAGCTGGGAGCGCTTGCTGGTGCACGTGAACTTGTGGCGTCACAGCAGCAGCCAACTTTGGATAACTGTTCACGGGACGATGGACAGAATCAGCAGGTGCTGCCGCGCGTGCGTCCGCGATTGCGAGTCTTTAGCGATGATCCAACAGATACTGAATTAGTGGCTGCGACCTACTTCGCAGCGGATCCCTACCGGTTCGCGGGCTTGGGCAACGAGTGGTTCTGGATTGACCGGTTTGAAAAGCCGGTGGAATTGTCATGGCCACGTCAACACGCTGACGAGGTCCTCAAGAAGCGACTGGAAACGGGCTGGTCCTATGTGAAGCTCGCCGAGTACTTCGGCCGGTCGAAACAGACCATGATCACGGCCGTCAAGATCGCCGAAGTAGCCGACGATGCGCACGAGCCTGATGCTCGGCGCGCCGAAGTGAGCTGAAGCGTGACGCGTATTAATCTCATCAGGTGAGTGCCCGCTTACTAGTCGGTGGCATGCCCGCCCATTGGCATGGTTTTTTACTTATAGCGGGCGAGCGGCGCTACGGTTGTAAACCCTCTCGCGACCCGGCCAGGAAACTGGCCGGCTCTTTTTCAATTTGGGAAAGGTTGGTAATCAATTGGAGGTTGGCTACAAATCTGCGGTGTCGCGACAGCGTAACCGCTGATTCGAGCACAGTCATTGGCAAGGCTGTGGCCTCAAACTTTCTTAGGTGGCACCCATGAAGGTGTTGCTGATTACGGCTGAAGCAGGCGGAGTCGCCAGCGAAGTGGAAGTTCACTCAGGCGCGACACGGCAGGAATTATTCCAATCCCTTTTGCCCGATACCACCGTGGGCGATTCTCTCGACGCGATCAATTGGCGCACGGCGCAACTTAGTGACTAGTCCACTAAGGGAACCGCGTGACAGTGACGCCCTTGAGCATCGAGAGGGCAGGTGCCTGACAACGCCGCTGGCGATATTCTAAGTGAGATCCGCGCGGTTCGAAATCCCTTTCATCAGCTTCAGTGCCGACGGCGAGAGGATCCATCGGCGTACAGACGCAGAAGTTGTCGTCGGCCGGCTATCTCTGCGAGTTTCACGTCCGTCTGTTTTTGGATCGCTCGGAACCGTCGATGCGTATCAGGTTGTTGCTCTAGAGCCTAAGCCGGCCCGAGCTAGACGCCAAGTGACACCTCCTTATGTCTTTGCCGACCGACTTCCTAGGCGTGGAACCCACGCGGCGGCCGCTGGGTTGGAGTGGCCAACCGAAGGGTCGAGTTGAGCTGGATGAAGTAGGCTGACCTTCTCGCCACACGAGCGACTCCTGTTCCTCGACACTTGTTAGCGGAGCGGACTGCCGGGCAATGCGCGACGTCATGAGCTTCGAGGCTAAATGCTAAAAAAGCCGATCTCTTGCGTCATGATTAGATGAGGCACAATCGCTATCAGAATTGCGTCTGCTGGGAGTCCTGCAGCAAGTGACCGGTGCGAGTAGCGCCTCTGCTTCGCCGGCTTGACCGTTCTGTCGTTGGCAGCTCAAGCCATCGCTATTTCCACCGGATGCGCGCCCCGGCGCTGTCTCTGGCTGCGTAAGCGACTCGGCCGTCGCGAGCGAACTACGGCACCGTACCCGTCGATTGGCTTGCATCGCGAAAGGCGGCGCCACCGGCGCAGTGCCGAACCCGTCGCCTCCCTTCCCAGGAGACCTCATGTGCATCTAGAAATCCTCGTTATCGCCAGTCTGTCGCTCGTGCTTCTGGCCGTCGTCCTGGCGCTAGTGCGCGAAGTGCGTCTGCGCCGCGCCTTGCAAGAGCTATTGCGCCGGCTACTAACCGTCTGGAGAAAACACACTCATGAAACAACGCAAGCCCCGGCCGTGCGGCCCAACATTGACAGCACTGGGCCTGATGTTACTCGTCGGTTGCACCCGTGACGTGCAGGACGAACGCCTGTCGCGAGTAACCGAACAGGCCCTCGAGCAACAGACGCGGCAGAACCAGGCGATGGCCGATCTGCAGAAGAATGTGCAACACGAGCGCATGCATTTGGACGAGCAGCAAGCGCAGCTTGATGACGAGCGGCGCAAGATCGCCGCGACGCGGCATCGCGATCCGATTGTCGCCAACGCCATCGTGGGTGCCGTGGGGCTGCTGGTTGCCGTCTTGCCGCTGGGATTGTGCTGGCACTTGCTGCGTGGGCTGTACCGGCCCGGCGACGACAGCGACGCGCTCGGCGAGTTGCTCGTCCAGGAGATGACCAGCAGCCGGCCGCTGATTCTGCCGCCACCTGACTCGAGGCCCACTCACGACGACGGCTTGCGGCCGTTCTTGCCGCCTCCAGGACCACCGGCAGAGCTGCCTCCCCCGGAGACGCCCGACGCCTAACCCCGATCCCCAATACCAAAAACCCCAGGAGAAGCTCGCGTGAGTCACATCGTTTCGATCAAAACGCAAGTCCGCGACGCGACGGCCGTGCAAGGGGCCTGCCAGCGACTGGCGCTTCCTGCCGCGCGGCACGAGACCGTGCAGTTGTACAGCGGCCAGGCAACTGGACTGACAGTCCGTCTGCCCAAGTGGCACTATCCGGTCGTCTGCGACCTGGTCAGCGGCCAATTGCAGTACGACAACTTTGGCGGCCGCTGGGGAGAGCAAGGCGAACTCGACCGCTTCCTGCAGGCCTATGCCGTCGAGAAAGCCCGCAGCGAAGCTCGCCGTCAGGGGCACACCGTTACCGAGCAGGCACTGGCCGACGGCTCCGTGTTCCGGGGCCGTTCGTTCGGCGCCGCGCTGCGCTCGGTGGGCGAGGTGG
>CAZBWM010000108.1:20942-21668 GCA_964495375.1 uncultured Planctomycetaceae bacterium
CGACGGCTCAATCAAGCTGGTCGTCCAGGTCGGAGGTGCCGCATGACGACGGCCACATCAATGACGATCGAGATCATCGTCAGCCCGACCGGCCAGACCCGGCTCGAGACCAAGGGCTTCTCGGGTACATCTTGCCGCGACGCCAGTCGGGCCTTCGAAGCCGCGCTGGGTATCTCTCAGGGCGAGCAGCTTAAGGCCGAATTTCACCAAGCCGCAAACTCCGACCAGAACCAGCTGCGGCAGTCGGGCTAAGCTCGGCTTCTTGCCTCTCTGATGCGATCTTGCGTCGACTCTTCTCTTTTCGTTCCTTCCCAGGAGTATCTCTATGTCGCTTTCGGAGCGGCTGGCGGAGCACGTGCGCGCCTGCTTTGCCGGCCTGTGGGTTCAATCGTTTGAACACGAAGACGCGCTAGCCGAAATTGCCCAGCTCTGCCGGCGCGAGAATTGGCGGCTGGCCATCTGGGATATCGAGCAGAGCCTGCAGGTCGCGGGCGAAGACGACACCGCCGCTACGGCAGGCGCCGATCCCTTGGCCGCCATCCGGTCGCTGGGCGCTTTGGCCACGCCCGACACGGCGGCCCTCTTGGTGCTGGTGAATTTTCACCGGTACTTGAACTCGGCTGAAGTCGTGCAAGCTCTGGCCCGGCAGATCACACTTGGCAAACAGCAGCGGACGTTCGTGGTGATCCTCTCGCCGGTGGTCCAGTTGCCCGTCGAGCTCGAAAA
>CAZBWM010000109.1:0-21440 GCA_964495375.1 uncultured Planctomycetaceae bacterium
GCGATTCCTCGAAGT
The DNA here is from genome assembly GCA_964495375.1 of uncultured Planctomycetaceae bacterium. Lineage (GTDB taxonomy): Bacteria > Planctomycetota > Planctomycetia > Pirellulales > JAEUIK01 > JAIESQ01. The sequence continues at coordinate 16 of CAZBWM010000109.1, forward strand.
CAAGAATCGCCACAAAGCCTTCTTGCTGGTCGACGAAGCTCACTCGGCTGGCGTACTAGGCCGCCGTGGGCGTGGCATCGGCGAGCACTTCGGTATCGACGGCAACGAAGTCGACCTCTGGATGGGCACGCTCAGCAAGTCGTTCGGGAGCTGCGGCGGTTACATTTGCGGCAGCCAGGCAGTGGTTGACTACCTGAAGTACACGTCGCCCGGGTTTGTGTTCAGCGTCGGCATCACGCCGTCGAACGCGGCCGCGGCGCTGGCTTCGATCGAAGTACTCGCTCGCGAGCCGCAGCGCGTCGGCATGGTTCGTGATCGGGCAGCCCTGTTCCTCAAGCTGGCTCGGGCTCGCGGCCTGAACACCGGCCTCAGCCAGGGGACGCCCATCGTGCCGATCATTCTCGGCAACTCGATTCACGCCTTGCAGTTGTCGCGGGCAATGTTCGATCGCGGCGTCAACGTGCAGCCGATCCTCTACCCGGCTGTTGAGGAGAGCGCCGCTCGGTTGCGGTTCTTCATCAACTCGTCGCACACCGAAGAGCAAATCCGCCTGACGGTCGAGGCTCTGGCCGAAGAAGCCGAGCGCATTGATCCCAGGCACGTGTCCTGGCATCAGGGGGTTCGGCTTCGCGAGCTGTGCACCATTCGCGACACCGATTGGGCCAGCACGCGGTAGCAAATACGCCTGAAGTATCCGCCCGAATTCGGGGAGCGTGGCCGGCCCTGGGCAGCTTGCCTTGCCGATTTCGACGGGCGGCGGTAGAACAGCGTAAGTAAACTGCAATTAGGTTCAGCTTCGACTTCGTCGGCCGGTCGACGAAGCGAAAGCCCTGAGCCCACGATCTTCCTGTCGAAAGGCACGATCTTGCTCACCGAACAAGAAGTGGCGCGGAGCTGGCGGCAGTTGTTTCAAGGGGATGTCACGGGCGACACGCTCGTCAAGGCCGAGGATCTGCTCGATGAGCTGCGTCCTGAGAGCCCGCTGCGTCATCGCCTGAGCACCGAGTTGGACGAAATCCGCCGTATGCGCCTCAGTGCTGGTGTCGCCTAAGCGCGCCCACGGCACGAAAAACGTTTCGTCGTAGTCCCTACACCCCTGGCGGTTTTCCGCGGCGGTTTAGGCCAGAATTGGTCCCCGCGCTCTTGCCAGCCGGCGGATCGCGAATCAGAATCATGAACATGAAGCCTTCGTACGCGGCCTTTTATTGGTTTGGGTTTACCCCGATGGGTCGCGGGGCCGGAGGCGCTTCGTAAGTAAGCCTTCCAGCAAAATGCCAACAGCCCCGAGGCCCGCCACCGCGGACCTCGGGGCTTTTTTTGTTGCCTCGCCTCGAGAGCCAAGGAGTTACCACCCGTGATCGTCGTTATGAAACAAGGCGCCAGCCAGGCGGAGATCGAACACATGGTCGAGCGCGTGCAAAGCCTGGGGCTTAAGCCCCACGTACTCGTCGGCGTGGAGCGCACGGTGATTGCCGCCATCGGAGAGGAACGCCCCGAACAGAAAGAATCGCTCGAAAGCGGCTCCGGCGTCGCCGAGGTGCTGCCGATTCTCGCCCCTTACAAGATGGCTAGCATTGAGGTCAAGCGCGAGCGCTCGGTGATTCACGCCGGCAGCCTCGAAGTCGGCGGAGGGCGCATCGGTGTCATCGCCGGTCCCTGCTCCGTAGAAAGCGAACAGCAGATTCTCCAGTGCGCTCAAGCCGTGAAGGCAGCCGGCGCCACGGCCCTGCGCGGCGGCGCATTCAAGCCACGCACCAGTCCCTACAGCTTCCAAGGACTGAAAGAAACCGGCCTGCAACTGCTGGCCGCCGCCCGCGATGCCACGGGCTTGGCCGTGGTGACCGAGGTGATGGCCACGGAAGACGTAGCGCTGGTCGCCAAGTACGCAGACGTGCTGCAGGTCGGCGCCCGCAATATGCAGAACTACCGCTTGCTCGAGGCGGTCGGCAAAACGCCCCGCCCCGTGCTGCTCAAACGCGGCCCTAGCGCCACGATGGAAGAATTGCTCCTGGCCGCCGAGTACATCCTCGACGCCGGCAATCCAAACGTGATGCTCTGCGAGCGCGGCATCCGCACCTTCGAGGGGCACACACGATTCACGCTCCCCTTGGCGTCGGTGGCCTACCTGCACGCTAAGACCCACCTACCGGTTGTGGTCGATCCCAGCCACGGCACGGGCCACACCTACCTTGTGCCCGACATGGCCGTGGCTAGCGTAGCGGCCGGCGCCGACGGGCTGATTCTCGAAGTCCACCCCGACCCCGAAAAGGCGATGTCCGACGGCTATCAGTCACTCACGTTCGAGCAATTTGCCGACACCATCGCGCGCTGCCGGCGCGTGGCGACCGCGGTTGATCGCTCGATGTGAGGTCGCGCGGGCAACTGAAACGTTGCACGTCGACAGCGGAGGTAACGGGGATAGGAGTATGGCTGCGCGGCTACCGCACCGTGGCCGCCGCGCCACTGGCGCGATTGAACTCTTCGAGCCGCTCGACGCGGTCGAACTGGCCGGCCACGTCTCCCGAGTGCGTGACCAAGAGAAGTGTGATCTTCTCTTCGCGGCACGTTTCGCGGATCAGGTCGACAAGCTGCTGCTGATGAGCCGCGTCAACATTGGCGGTGGGTTCGTCCGCCAGAATCAAGCGAGGTCGATTGGCCAACGCCCGCGCCACGGCCACACGCTGTTGTTCGCCAACTGAGAGCATCGCCGGCTTATGCGTCAGGCGATGGCCCAGCCCCACGCGTTCCAAGAGCGCTCTGGCCCGTGCCTGGTCGTGACGTCCCCGAGAGAACGTCATGCCCAGCAGCACGTTCTCTAGCGCCGAAAAACCTGCTAGTAAGTTGAACGTCTGGAAGATGTAGCCGATCTTGGCCGCGCGGAAGCGATCCCTGGCGGCCTCGTTGAGTCGCGTGATGTCAACGCCATCGACCCGTACAACGCCCGAATCGGGCCGGCTGATCCCCGCGATCACGTGCAACAATGTGGTCTTGCCGCAGCCGCTGCGACCGACCAGCACCACCTGCTGCCCGGCGTCGAGCGCGAAGTCTTCGATATCAAGAATGGGGAGCCGTCCGCCCCCTGGCTCGGCAAACGACTTCCTGACATTTTCAAGTTTCAGCATTCCGCGATCCGCGTGGAGATCAAAAAGCTGTCGTCGGCCAATTTCCGCCAGGCAGTAGCGACTCCGCCGATCTGCCGCGCCACAATCGTAGCCGCACTTAGCGTCCGGCGCAAGAGCAAACGCCCCGCGGGCCACGAGCGGGCTAGCTGCATCACGAATTCCGATCAATGCCTTGCGGCACCTAGCCATTCTGTACCAAGGCGTCGGCAGAATTATAATTGGCCATCGATCGATGCCGACAGCGAGTGTTCTCCCGATATGGGGGCGGGGTTGGCAACTGCCTGAATTGTAACTACGAGCAACTGCACCACGCGCATGACCGATCAAATCGCTGCGGAGACTACCTCACCCAGTCGTGATGCCTGGCCAACCACTCGCTGGCAGCGGGCGATCGTCCTATTGATCGGCCTCATCGTCACCCAGGCCGTGCTCTACGGCCCCTCGCTGGTCGGTATCAAAATACTCCTACCACTCGATATCCTGCAAATGCAGAACGCCTACCTACCCACGCCACCGGAGGACAACTTCTATCCGCAGAATCCCGTGCTTACCGATGAAATCATGGTGCTAGAACCGTGGCGGCGATTCGCTGTGGAGCAGGTGCGGCAGGGCCGGCTCCCACTCTGGAATCCGCACAACTATTGCGGATCCCCTTTTCTGGCGGCGAATCAAAGTGCGCTGTTCTCGCCGTTTCGACTTCTCGACTATTTGTTTCCTGGCACATTGGTAATCGCCTGGACGCAACTGCTCAAAAGCGTGGTGGCGGCCACCGGCATGTATCTCTTCCTGCGCCGCGCGGTGGCTGTCGGCTATTGGCCCGCGACCGTCGTCGCGTGGTGCTTTCCAATATCGGGTTTCATGATATTCTGGCGCGGGTATCCGCTCTCGGCCGTCGTGGCCTGGTTCCCTTGGCTGTTGTTGGCGGCCGACGCGGCGACCCGGCGCCCTCGCGGATGGGGTGGGATCGGCCTGTCCCTGGCGACCGCCGCGGCACTTCTGAGCGGTCACTCGGCGCTGGCGGCACAAGCGTTGTTGGCGGTCGGCGCCTATGCCCTCTGGAATCTTCTGTTCGCGTGGTTTACGCACGAGCTGTCGTATCGTCAGATACTGGGGGCCGCACTGGCGTTGACGGCGGGCTTCGGACTGGGCGGCTTGCTCTCCGCGCCTCAGAGCTTGCCGACCGCCGAATATATGAACTCGAGCTATCGTGTTGCCAAACGAAGCGGCGGGGAAGTTGAAACACCACCACGCGGTCTGGCGGCGCTTCCGCAGTTTGTACTGCCGACGATCTATGGTTCGGAACGTCGAGGCAGCGTCTACATTGCCCCCGGTTTCAGCCTCGAGAGCGCCGCCGCCGGTTACGCCGGCATGCTCATGGCACTCTTCCTCGGACCACTCGGCTGGTACAGCCGCCGACACCGCAGGCAGATGTTCTTCTGGTCAATTGCCGCCGTGCTAGCCGCGGCACAGGTGCTCGACTTACCGGGACTCATCGAGCTGTTTCGCTTCTTTCCGCTTAACACACTGCGCAACAACCGCTTTGTCTTCGTGACGGCATTCGCCCTGCTGGTCATGGGGGCAATTGGTCTCGAAGTCCTCTGGCATGGAGTCGCCCGTTGGCGATGGGTTTATGGCTGGCTACCCGTCAGCACGGCCACGGCCCTGGTGCTATGGTGCGCCTGGTGCCTGTTGGACCCACCCGAGGCAGTCGCGCGATTGCGCGAGTCAGGCCATCACGGGCCCTTCGTGCGTATCTACGTCGTCGGATGCGTCTTGGCCGGATTGGCCGTCATGTGGCTGTTAGCCGTGGCGCGAGGCGCCTTAACCGAACCTTGGGAATGGGCCCTGGTCGCCACGATCGTCGCGGGCGAGCCGCTGGTCATGGCGTACGGAGTCAATCCGCAATGCGATCCCGCCCTCGACTTCCCGCCATTGTCCATTCTCCAGCGGCTAAAGTCCGCGCCCCCGGGTCGCACCTGCGGCGTCCTCTGCCTGCCCGTGTCAATGAACTTGATCTACGGTCTGGACGACATCCGTGGCTACGACGGAGCCGACCCGACGAACTATGTCGAGCTGATGGATGCCTATCGCACCCGGTATCCGCAGTCGCCAAAATCTCCTGTTGGCGCTGCCTCGCTCGTAGTCCCATATCCGTCGCCGCTGCTCGACATGCTCAATCTGCGTTATGAAATCCATCGCGGCGCGCCGGCCAATGATTCACGCGTGCTGTTCGCGGGCGACGACCATTACGTCGTTCAGCGGGCGAGCGGGTTGCCGCGCGCCTTCGTGCCCGAGCGCGTTGAAGTCGTGAGCGATTCGAGCGCGCGGTTGCAGCGCCTCGCCGCCGCCGATTTCGATCCGCGGCGTGTGGCGTTCGTCGAAGAACCCCTCGACTTGCCCACGCCGTGCGCTGGCGAGGCCGAAATCGTCAGTGAGTCTCCCAACGACGTCACGCTTCGCTTTGATATGCAGACGGCAGGCTGCCTGGTGTTGGCCGATCTGTGGTACCCGGGCTGGCGCGCCTTTGTCGGTGACCGCGAGCTGCCGATCTTTCGCGTAAACCATGCCTTGCGTGGCGTATTGCTGCCAGCCGGAAGCGGCGAAATCCAGGTGAGGTTTGAGCCAGCCAGTTTCGCGCTCGGGCTCAAGCTCGCGATTGGCGCGGCAGTCGGTTTGGGTGTGTGGGGCGTATTCAGCGCGATTGTTAAGCGACAATAATAGCCAGCCAAAAAGTCAACGCGCTGCGTTCCTTGTTGGTTTGCCGCACGACGACTACGATGCTGGAAAGCCCGACAATTCCGCCGCGCCGCGCATCGCGTGGTCGCGCGATTGCTTCACTGTTGATGAGGAACGCCTCGCTTTGCCCGCAGCAAACTCCCTGATACTCGACGGGCAAGTGGCCCTGGTTTCTGGCGCGGGGCGTGGCATCGGTCGCGCCATTGCCCTAACCCTGGCAGAAGCCGGCGCGCAGGTCGGCGTTAACGATCTGGCTAGCGAGCGGGCTGCCGAAACCGTCGCGCTGATTGCTGCCGGCGGGGGCCGGGCCCTGGCGCTTACCGCCGACGTGGCCGACTACGAATCGATCGAACAAGCCGTGACCGCACTCGTCGAGCATTTCGGTCGGCTTGACATTGCGGTTTCGAACGCGGCCTTTAGTGACCGCGAACCCTATCACACGGCCGACCTGGCGGGTTTTCGCCGCACCATCGATGTAACGATGTGGGGCGCCTTTCACCTGCTGCGAGCGGCCACGCGACAGATGCTCGCTCAGCCGCCTCCCGCCGCTGGCCAGCGCGGCTCAATCGTCATCGTTAGCTCGCCACATGCCGTGCAAGCGATCCCCGAAGCCATGGCTTACAATATGGCGAAAGCGGCGATCGACCAGATGGCACGCACCGCGGCGATTGAAGTCGTCGCCCAACGCATCCGCGTGAATATTTTGCATCCAGGCTGGACCGATACGCCAGGGGAACGAAAGTTCTCCAGCGAGCGAGAGTTGCAGCGCACGGCCGGGGCCCTGCCCTGGGGACGGCTGGCCCAGCCCGCGGAGATCGCGCGGGGCGTTGTCTTCTTTTGCGATCCGGCGAGTGAGTACGTCACCGGCAGCACGTTGTTGATCGACGGCGGACTGGCGCTCCCTTGGTGGGCAGTAGGGGGGACTGGCGCGCCAACTGCGGCAGTCGGTCCGCCGGCTGACGCCGCGACGGGAAGTTCTGCGACCGGCGACACGGCTCGCAACGACGCGCCAGTTGACAAGTCGATGCCCCCACCAGGGGGCTGAGTTTCGCGACCGAGTATTTCGCGAGTGCTTTTTAAGCCTGACCTATGATTGTTCGATATCGACTTCCGTGCGCTTGCGGTCAGACCGTGCTCGTAGAGCGGTCGCAGGCGGGGCTTTCCGTCGCCTGTTCGTGCGGCAAGTCACTCGAGGTGCCGACCATCCGCGGGCTTGCGCAACTCGAGGCAGTGCAAAGCGCTCCTGACCAGCGTCGCTGGACCGCGCAATACGGGCTGCTGCTGATCGGTGCGTTGATCGCACTAGTCGCTGGCGGCGTGACTGCCTGGCGAGTCGTCAGGCTGGGCCCCGATCAATTTAGCGAGGCCTCGATCAATGCGACCTTGCAGGAACATTTGTCCCAGATCGACAAGATGCCGCCCGGCGAAGTCGTCCTACTTTGGCAGCCCCTCCGCAATCTTCCTTATATCGAGGATCCGCAGGCGAAGAAGCAGTACTACGGTGAGCGCGCCGCGTACCAGCGCTGGACCTGGGTGCTGGCCGGAATCGCCGCGGCGGGCGCACTCTTTTGCGTGATCGTGATCGCGACTGGCGCCGGCAAGCCTCCCCGCGCCGCTCCCGCCAAGAAGCGCCGCGCGCCTTAGAAACGGCCGCAACACCGCTTCTCGCCATTCCCCTCGCCCTAGACGTAAAGAGGGTAAGGTCAGAGGGCCAGGTCATCCGGAAGCTAACTCTTGGCCGTTCTTTAACTCGTGGCCGGCAAACTCTCCGGTAACGTCGGCACGCCCACCGGCAGCAGCGATGAGCGTGGGCGCTGTCGCAAGTAGGTCCAGACGCTGGCCGCTGCTACCAACAATAGCAGACTGATCACTTGCGAGATGGAAAACGACGTTCTCAATACGTCCCCCTCGTCGACGCGAACAATCTCTTGCATGAATCGCGAAATGGGGTGCAGTGTCAGCGCCCAGGCAAACACTTCACCATCGCGCCGTCGGTAGGGGTAATACGCCAACAGAAAAACCGACAGCAGCAGCGCGTCGAGCGCGCTGTACAACTGCGCGGGATGGACGGCCAGCGAACATTCGCGCGCCGCGGGCAGCGTCCACGAGATTGCCGTGGGTCTGCCGGCAACGCCGAGCTTCAAATCGCCGCCGGCGCGCACTCGCAATAGGCGATCAAGCGCCGTCGCTCCATCGCGGACTTTGACTTCGTTAATCGATATCAACCGATCGCCCCGTCGCACGCCGGCTGCGGCCGCCGGCGAGCCCGCTTCGACATCGACGATCACCGGCGCTGCCAGGGGGTCGGCCTCGATTTTCAGGCCGTGCAGATATAAATCTCCCTCGCGCACTTGCCGCTCGAACGGCGGTGTCCCTTCCGGGAATTGCACGGCCCAGGCCACATCGGTCGGCCCGCCGTAGCAGCAGCCGTTCAGAAAGCAGCCGACGCGGCCAATCGCTAATCCCAGCGCGGCCCCCGGCGTCATAATGTCCGCCAGCGCCCAGCCGGGGAGCCCGCGTCGCCACACGAACCAGATAAACGCCCCCACGCCGCCGAACACCGCGCCGTAGATGACGAGCCCCCCTTCCCACACGCGCGCGACGCGGCCGAGCGTTTCCAGGTTGAAGCCCTGCCAATAGTCGCGCCAATACTCGCCGACATAGAGCACGCGGCCCCCGAGAATGCCGCCGACGAACATCCAAAACGCGATCGACACGACGACGTCGGGGTCGACCCCCATTCGCCAGGCCCGCCAGGCCGAGAGTCCGGTGCCGGCGATCACCGCCACGACGAGCATAGTTCCGTAGCCCTGGATCGGCACGCCGCGCGAGTCGCCGATCTTCGGTAGCACGAAGGCCACGATCACCGCGGCGATCAGCACGACGTTGAGCGTGCCGCGGACGTCAGGCCCCCAGCCCTGGCGGCGGTACTGCCGCACCAGAACGATACCACCGCCGATGAGCCAAGCGGCCAGCAGCAGCCCAAAGCCAAACAGCTCCACGCCAAAAACCTGGCGCGGGATGAAGAACAAGGTTTGTAGCACGGGCAATTCTCCACGAGATCGGGCAATTCTCCGCGGATCGCGGCGATAAGTCGATGCCAGGCTGTTGGCAGCGGACCTGAAGCAATTGCCAGCGGGGCCGAAAACGACATCTCAGGGGCATGCCCTCGTCGGTCGAGTTGTCGTCGGAACGCCCCGCACCGGTGGCGCAAGTTGCTTCCCTGAAATCGGATACGGAGTTCGCTCCGCGAGCGGCGCGGCACGCTGCTCGAAACCTCCAACAACGTCCGGTGCCCCCAGAATTCCGCGGCACTAGGGGCTTTGCCGGCAATAACTACAGGCCACTTCAACGAACCACCTGTGGCGCCAACCGCGCCACAGACCTCGCAGGGGTGTCGCCGCACCTCGCAGGTAGACCGATTTCGCGCTTGCCGCGCCCTGGTTCGCGACCCTAGACTAAAGCGCCAGTTCAGTTTCGGTTCGCCGAGATCCTTCCGCTAGCAATCGTGGTACGCCAAGCAAAACGGGGAGAACACGCCATGCAGTCACGTCGCTGGTCCGCGGGCTACGTCGCAGTTGTAGGCGTGACACTTCTAGTCGCTGGACAACTTCTTCCTGCACGTTTGGTCGTCGCGCAGCAACAACCGCCAGGCGGCGCTCCCCCCGTAGCTGGCGCGCCGGGGGCAACTCCGGCGGTCCCTGCCGTACCGGGTGGAGTGCCCGGTGCCTCAGGCCTGAAAGACGCGCTGGAACGCTCGGCGCGCACGGGTCGTCCGCTGTTGGCCATGGCCGGCAGCAAGACGTGCGGGCCTTGCCAAGAGTTGCTGAAGCGTTTGAGCACCGATGCTTCGTTGGCTCCCTACCTGGCGGCTTACATTCCGCTGAAGATTGACACCGACGGTCCCGACTGGGGAACTTTCTCGCAGCGCTATCGCACGCAGGGCAACACCATTCCGAAGTTGTTCGTTATCCGTTCCGACGGCGAGCAGATTTACGGCGAGTGTGGTTCGCATGCCGGCGCGCAGCTCCCCACGGTACTCGGTCAGGCGCTGACGCAGTGCGGCGCGATTCTCACCGATCAGCAGGTGCTGCAGGCCGAAAACACGCTTCTCAAAGTCAATAAGCTGCTGAGCGAAGAGCGGACAGATGAAGCGATTGCCGCACTCGTGCCGGCCCTGGAGAACTACGGTGGCAGCTACGCCATGGCCTCGCAAGAAGTCGCCAAACTCGGCAAGGAAATGGTCGCGCGCGGCCAAAAAGCTCTCGCCGACGCCGAGCAAAAACTGTCGATCGATGACGTGGCGCTCGAAGGGGCCATCGAGCTCGTGGCCACCAACCGCACGTACGTTCGCTTGCCCGAAATGAATCTCGCCCTGCGCGACGCGATGCGCAAATATCGCAAAGACGAGACCATCAAGGAGCTGCTGCGACAGGCCGAGCAATTCGACAAGGCGGCGCAGTTCGCCAAGAAGAAGCAGCCCAAGAAGGCGATGAGCGCGTATCAAGTGATCGCTGCCAAGTACGACGGCACGCACGCGGCCACGCTGGCCGAAACCCGGATCGCCGAGCTCGAGGGTCAAGGCGTCGAGCGCGGCGCGGCCCCCGCGGGCGAGTCCCCCACCGCCCGCACGGCCAGCAGCCGCAAGCCGGCAGCCGTGGCCAGCGAGCATTCGGCCGATGATCTCCGCAAAGCGCAATCTTATCTGCGCAATGCCAAGACGTTCGCCTCGAAGAAGAACACGGCCAAGGCCCGCGAGTACCTTGAAAAGGTGGTCGCGCTGGTCCCCGGGAGCAAAGAGGCACAACAAGCCGAGCAATTGCTGGGCGAGTTGAATTAGTAATTCACCAGAATTTCGACAATAACCGATCTCCTCTGCTGCGTAATGAGTCGCCAGTGACGTTTTCTATCGAGTTGCTCTAACAACTCTCCTCAGACGTCGCGCGCACTATTCTATCCGCCTCGCGACCTGTGCCGGCTTGACCGTCCAATAGCTCGGGCGCCGTCAGGCGTTGTCTGCCAAGGCCAGGTCAATTCACCAACAGTTTATCCTTGCCAATGATACATTATCGCCTTTCTTGTTATGCCTCGAGCATACTCTTGCTGGGGTTATGTTCGGTTCCCGCCACCGTGATGGCAGGGTCGAAGATTCGTACTGTCGCGTTGGTTGGCCAGACGGCGCCGGGGACCAATAATATCTACACGGCCTTTGGTGCGCCAAGCATCGACGACGCTGGTCACGTTAGCTTTTTCGCAACCTTGCTGCACGGCGGAAATCCGGCGTTCAGTGAAGGGATTTGGAGTGAATTGAATGGCACACTCACTCTAATGGCCCGCCGCGGCGTGCCACCGGCTGGGTTTCCTCCCGGGAGCGGATTTTCCTTCCAGAACTCGCTCTTGTCGTCTCCCCCGGTGGCCTACGATGGGGGCCGAGTTGCAATTCCTGGCTCGGTGAACTCGCACGCGGGAATCTGGTTTGCCGATGGAGTTTCGACCAGTGGCGCGGCGGTTTCAGGAGAAGCAGCGCCAGGTACCGGCGCCGGTACGAAATTCTCTGGCCCAGTCTTAACTCTGCATCGCGTCAACGCCCAGGGCGAGATATCTGTGCCCGCAGCGCTCTCCGCAGGTAGCGGCGACGCCACCTCGGCCACCGATCTGGGAGTCTGGTCGGGCCTGCCAGGTAGCTTGCAGTTGCTGGCTCGCCAGGGCTATGCGGTGCCTGGCATCTCCGGAGCAACTTTCGATCAGTTCACTTCCAACGTGCTCAACGACACTGGCGTAACATCGTTCGCCGCGACCCTCAGCCAGGGACAGGGCGGCGTGACTTCCAGCAACAATTCCGGCATTTGGCACGGCACGCCTGGCAATTTGCAGTTGCTGGTTCGCGAAGGAGCTTCCGCACCGGGACCAATCGGCGAGGTATTTAGCGAGTTTCGGGAGCTGGCCATCAATAACTCGGGCGATTTCGCTTTTGCAGCGATGACGTTCCCCAGTAACGGCGCGGGACTCTGGCGGACCGACAGTGGTGCCCTCGGCAACGTGGTGTACCGGGGAATGCCCGTCCCCGGCGCCAGCGGCGACGTGCGGTTTCGGACCGTCGCCGCGCCCGTCATGAACGGCCCCGGAGCAGTTGCGTTTACCGCTTACTATGAGGGATCGAATGTCGACGACGTCGGCGCGCCGAGTATCTGGGTCGAGAACGCTGGCCAATTGCAGCTTGTGGCGCGCGTGGGAGATGTAGTTCCTGGTACCAATGGAACGGCAAGATTCGCAGGCACGATCAGCGACGATTTTCTTCCTATCCTCGATAATTCGGGACATATCGTCTTCAAATCCAGCATTACGATCGAGGGCGTCAATGGCGCGCGCGACGCGATTTTTGTTTACGATCTGGCTGGTCAGTTACTTCAATCGCTCAAGTTTGGTGACTTGCTCGAGGTTGCGCCAGGTGATTTTCGGGTCATCGAGGAGTTGTCGCTCGCGTTCGGCTACGACGATGTGCCAAGAGATCGTCTGTCGGGCAGTGGCGGCGAAGACGGCCGACCTAATCCCCTGAGCGACCACAACCAACTCGCTTTCCGCGCTAGATTTGGAAACTTCAATGAGGGCGTTTTTTTGCTGACGGTGCCCGAGCCAACGGGGTTCACCCTGGGAGCTTTGGCCGCCTCGATTGCCTTCCTGGCGGGAATACACCGACGACGTGAAAGAGGGCGCTAGCAGAAGTTCAGCAGTTTCCTGGCGTTGCGTCGTCCTGAGGTTCGCCTGGGCTATCGGTTTGTCCCGACCGGGCTTCCCCGCCAGGTGCGACAAAATCACCGTCAAGCACCCGTTGGCCTAAGGCCGACAAGCACTTATGATTGGCTTGCGGCCGGGTGCGCCCGGGGCGGCCGGAGTCTGCAGTTCCCCGTCCTCATGCCCGATGCGTCTCGACCAGTCCGATTTTCACCGACACCCTGAGCTTTGCTTTCGATGGCCAAACAAGGTCCCCGCAAGAAGCTGCCCAAAGAAATCGCCGTCATCAACGCCGACAACTGCACCGGTTGCGAGGCGTGTCTTGAGGTCTGCCCGGTCGACTGCATCGTCAAGAAGCAGCAGCACGTCGGGTTGCCTAACATGCAGAGCTGGTGTGAGATCGACTTCGAGCGCTGCGTCGGCTGCGAGGTCTGTGTCCGCATTCCGCGCAAGAAGACCGATCCCTACGACCTGACGGTCTGCCCCTGGGACGCCATCGAGATGGTGCCGACCGAAACGCTGGCCACGGTCGTCGCCCAGATCGGCGGGCCGCCAGCCTACATTCATGAGCATTGGGACCGGCTCGTCGGCACCGCCCAGCACCTTGCCGAACTTAAGGCCGAAACGGGCTGAGCAGGGTATTCGCTTGGAGTTCAAGTGGTCGTCCAACGAACACCACTTGAACGCTCATGCGCTGCTAGCACTGGCGTCCCCGGCGTTTTTCTTGCACAGGTTTTGTCGGCGGCCAAACTGACCTTGCGTGGGACGGCTCACGCCGCTACAAGTCGCGCTTGAGCTCGCGCAGGGACGCTTGAGTTCAGGTACTCCTCTTCGTCCGACTCCGTGACACCTGAGGCTCTCTTCGCACGCCCGCCTCAAGCACCCGTCCGCGAACAGGCTCGCGGGCGGCGACACTATTGTATTGACGGCCGCCGCGCCGTCGCTTGCTAAATCGGAGCACGTGCCGTGGGCAAATTCGTCGGTCGTTGGTTGTCGGGGTTTGCCGTGGTGATGGGCTGCGCCGGGTCGGCGCGCTCCGACGAGGCCACGAGCACCGAAATCGCACAATCGTTCTGGGGGGCCTTTCTCGCCGCCGACGTGGCGACGATGAGCCGGCACTACGCCCCGCGCGTGACGCTAAAGGCCGGCTCGGAGCTGCTCAAGGCGGATTACGGTCTGAATCCCGGCGGCGATCTTGGCAAAGACCTGATCGTCGACCGCCGCGACCTGCAGCGCGGCTACGATCAGATGTTCAAACGCGTCGGTCGCGATAAGTGGATCGCCAGCAGCCAGAAACTGCGCGACGTCAAGCTCACCTATATTTCGGCCGCCGACGCCAACAAGTACTTCGCCCTGTTTCAGGCCGTGGCCGGAGAACTGCTCGTGCAGGTGCATACCGAGCCCGATCCGCTCTTCTTTCTGATGCGGCAAGACAATAAGGGACGCTGGTCGATCGTGGCCGAGGCGTTCGACTAAACCGCTCGGCAGCCTGGCAGGTCGCCAATCGCGCCAAGCCGGCGGCATTTGCACGATCGTGCGCGGTTTGCCATGCTGTGGCTGTCGAGAGGGCAACTCTTCTCCGGCCACGCGAGGATGCCGCACCCATGACTGCCACAACTTCGACCGCAACCAGCGCCGCCGAGCGTCGCATTCTAATCGTCAGCGACAACGATTATGAAGACCTCGAGCTGTGGTATCCGAAGCTGCGGCTCATCGAGGCGGGCGCTCACGTTACCGTGGCCGCCCCCGAGGCCGAAAAGTCGTTCAAGGGCAAGCACGGCTACCCGTGCCGGTCTGACGCCGCGATCGCCGACATGGAAGTCGACGATTTTCACGCGCTGGTGCTCCCCGGCGGGTTCGCGCCCGACAAGCTGCGTCGCGATCCCAAGTTGTTGGCGCTCGTGCGGCAATTCCACGAAGTCGGTAAACCGATCGCGGCCATTTGCCATGGTGGTTGGATCGCGATTTCGGCGGGCGTGTATCGCGGTGTGCGGGTCACGGGCTCCCCGGGCATCAAGGACGATCTGATCAATGCCGGCGCCATATGGGAAGACGCTGCTGTCGTGGTCGATCGCAACCATGTTTCCAGCCGCAAGCCCGACGACTTGCCGCAGTTTTGCCAGTCGATCATCGATCAACTGGCGCGGCAGCCCAAGTAGTGCCCATCGCCCGCCGAAAGGACTCAGAGCGCCTTGCCGACTTCCCGCTCAACCCTCGCGCGATGTCAGCCGGTCAGACGCCGCGCGTCGCCCGCCGATCAACTCGCGGCCGACGAGCATCGATGGGCCTGGCAGCTTGTCTCACGAACGTTGCCGCGTCTGGCGGAGGATGTCGGTAAATTGTGTCGGGGCTACGCGATCGGCGCCGTCGAGCGCACTGCGATGGAAGCGACGCTGCTACAGTTGGTGCTGGTAATGGTGCTCGCGCGGCGCCAGCCTCGCGGGAAGCTGGCACGACTCTTGATCAATGCCAAGTCGAGTACTTCGCGGCAATCCTTGAAACGGCGTCAAGCAGCGGACAACGTGCTTTGGCCGCGCATGCAAACAGAACTTGTTTGGCTCGGTCTGCCCGCTTGGCCCACGCGGTCGGCCTCTGATAGTTCGCCAATCGGCTGGCCATCTTGGCCCCTTAGCGACACCTGCCTGACGGAGGTGCTCAGAGCGATTGACGCGGCCGGTTTCTCGACTTGCCTTAATGCGATATCGCCCGGCGAATCTACGGATGCCACGCACTGGCTAGGCGCCCTCCGCGAGGCGCTCCTTGAAGGCGAATTACTTCCCCCGGGCGAGGCTGGTGGCGACGCGCCTTGCAATTGGCGCATTGAGCGGTCGCAGTCGCGGCGCCGTAGCGGTGGCAGCTATTTTACTCCGGGCATACTGACTCGCTGGCTGGCACGGCGCACGCTCGGGCCGATATGGCGCGGCTGGCTACTCGCGGCCGAGCAAAGCAAGCGAGGTGTGACACCGCCGCGAATCATTGATCCGGCGATGGGGACAGGGCATTTTCTGATCGCGGTTTTGGAGTTTTTGACCACGCGACTGGATCGCCTCGCACGCGACGAGCCTCAGCATCCGGTGCTTCAGAAAGTCTCGCGAGGCGCCGCTGCGTTCGTGCTAAAGAACTGCTTATGGGGCATCGATTGCGATCCGGTGACCGTGGCCGTCGCCCGCGCGGGCCTGTGGCTTTTGGCTGGCGCACCAAGGCGTAGCCCGTGGCTCAATCGGTTGCAACTTGGCGATGCACTTACCGAGAACGCGCTGGCGAGCGCGAAGTTCGACGTCGTGCTCGGCAATCCTCCTTACGGTAAACCGGCCGATCTCGATTATCGCCGCAAGGTAAGCAAGCGATTTCCTGGCTGCCGACACAACGCCGATCTGACCGTGGCGTTCGTCGCGCTCGCCCGCAATTTGACAAGGCCCGGCGGCCGGATCGGCTTGGTGCTCCCCAAGCCGCTAACCTACAGCGCGGCCTGGCGCCTTTTGCGACGTGAAATCACCCCCGAAATCGTGACTCTCTGCGATGTTCAGTGCGCGTGGCGCGAAGTGCGGCTCGAGCAGGTGCTCGTCGTCCTCGCGCCCGGCGCGCGGCGCGCGGCGTTCGCGACCGCTCGAGGCGATGGCGCAAGCTTCGTGCGGCAGCCGCGCTGCACAACGGCTCTCGCGGCGCGACTCGACACCTTGCCGGCCGGTCCCAGCTCTGCCGACTGGTCACGCTTTGCGCAACTGCGTTGTGACGAGCTGACATTCGGTGATATCTGCCGCACGTTTCGCGGTTTGCCGGCGCAGCGCGACCTGTTGGTAACTGGTGAAGTGCCTGTTGTCGGTGGGCGCGATCTTATGCCGTTCGCGATGCGCTCCACGAGCGGTTACCTGCCGGCTGCCAACGTTCCGCTTGACCACACGGCCGGCCCACGGCTGCTATTCCAGAACATCGTGGCGCATATCACGCGACCGCGCCCCCACATTCGGCTGATGGGCGCTTACGAGACAGGCCCTGTCGCCACGCTCGACACCGTCAACAACGTGGTGCCGCGTTTCGCGGGAGTCGATCTGTGGGTGGTCCTCGCGCTGCTGCACTCGCAGCTGGTTAACTGGTACGTCTACACATTCGTCTACAACCGCGCCGTCCGCACCATGCACTTCGATCAATGCTTTCTCGACAAAATTCCGCTCCCTGAGCGGTTGGCCGCGCACGCGACGGCGCTGGCCGACTCAGCCCGTCACGCGACCGAGCTCACGCAGGCAACGTGCGCGGCGATCGGTTATGATCGCACCCAGCCACGGCAACGGCAGCGGCTTGAACAGCTTGTAATGTGCGACGACTGTCCAGCGATTGACGGCCATGCCTCAAATGCAGTAGTGCGACTGCGTGCTGAGCTGAAGCTTGCCGAGCGCGAAATCGAACTGCTCGCCCGGAGGGCATACGGAATCGAATAGTCAGCCGATTCGTCCGCCGGGCAACCGCAAGTCCTCGCCGGAGACGCCCGATTGTGAATGAACATTTTGCAGTCCCGTTCGCGCGGCCCACACGCCGCCGCGTTCTTGAAATCGGCGCCGGCGCCGCCGCGCTGCTGGCCACCAGGCGACTGACACGCGCCGCCGCGGCCGCGGATAACTTGCGTCTGGCCGCGTTTTCGGCCGATGTCACGCCGCCGATGGGGCACCCCTGCATGGGCGGTGGCATCGCGCCGGCCAGCCGCATCGATGATCGGCTCGGCGCCCACGGCGTCGTGCTGTTGGGTTCCGGCGAACCGATCGTCTTGGTGGCGGTCGACTGGTGCGAGATTCGCAACGACGCCTACGACCGCTGGCGACAGGCCCTGGCCGAAGCCGCCTGCACTACCCCCGTGCGCGTGCTGGTGGCCAGCGTTCATCAGCACGACACGCCCGTCGCCGATCTGACGGCCGAGCGACTGCTCGAGGACGCCAATCTCAAGGGGCGCATTTGCGATACCGCCTTTCACGAGCGCGCGGTGCAGGAAGTCGCCCGAGCGCTCCGCGCGGGGTTGGTTGGTGCGCGAACGATTACGCACCTGGGTATAGGTGAAGCCCGCGTCGAGCAGGTGGCCAGCAATCGGCGCTTTGTCAATTCCACGGGCCGTTTGCGTTTCGATCGCACCAGCGCCAGTCGCGACGCCGAGGCTCATCGCGGTGACGAAGGAACGATCGATCCGCTGCTCAAGACGCTTAGTTTCTTCGACGGCGACACGCCACTGGCCGCGCTCTCGACCTACGCCACACATCCGATGAGCTATTACGGGCAGGGGGGCGTGACCTGTGATTTTGTCGGGCTCGCCCGCGAAGCGCGCCGCGCGGTTGATCCCACGGTACAGCAAGTCTACTTCTCCGGCGCCAGCGGCAATGTGACAGCCGGCAAGTTTAACGATGGCGATCCGGCGAATCGCGCACGCCTGGCCGAACGCATGGCCACCGCGATGCGGGCCGCCTGGGAAAGCACCACGCGGCAGCCGATCGCGCCGTGGAAGTTTCGTTCGGTGCTGCTGGAATTCAAACCGCGCGTGGCCGATGGTTTCTCCTCCGATGAATTGGCGGCCAAGCTCGTGCCCGAGACAGCCCCGTTTCAGCAGTGCCTGGCAGCGATGGGGGCCAGTTGGCACGCCCGCGTCGCCCGCGGCCAGCCGATCGATTTGCCGGTGATCGACTTTGGCCCGGCACTCGTCGTGCTGCTGCCAGGTGAGTCGTACGTCGAGTATCAATTGCTTGCTCAACAACTGCGCCCCGATCGTTTCGTGTTCACGATTGGCTACGGCGAATGCGCGACCGGCTACGTGCCGACCGAGCGCGCCTGGCAAGAGAGCGATACCAACCTGCGCGACTGGTGCTGGGTAGCGCCGGGGGCCGAGGCCGTGCTGACGGATGCGTTGCGTAAAGTTCTCGAAGCGAAGTGATGTTACGATACGCGATGCGCCGCGTCGCACTTCGTTCATGACTAACTATTTGCTCGTTGCCAGCGCCGCCACGAGCGAAGCGGCATAGTCGCCGATTTCGCGCACCAACTGTTCGCGCGGCTTGTCGGCCCCCTCGGCAATTCGTCGCACGATCGCCGAACCGACGATGATACCGTCGGCCACGGTCGACAATTCGCGCACCTGCTCGGGCCGGCTGATGCCAAAACCGACGCAGATCGGCGTCTTCGTTTGCTCGCGCAGCCAGCTCACCTGGTCGATCACCGGTTGCGGTAAAGCTTCGCGCTCGCCGGTGATGCCGGTCACCGACACGTAATAGATGAACCCGGTCGAGGTGTTGGCGATGCGGATCGCTCGCTCGCGAGAGGTTTGCGGCGTCACCAGTTGAATCAAACTGAAATCGGCCCGCTGGCACATGGCGAGCAAGTCGCCCGACTCTTCAACCGGCAAGTCGGGAACGATCGCACCGGCGATGCTAGCCGCCCGGGCGTCGTTCACGTAGCGCTCAAGCCCGTGGCGGTGCAGAATCGCATAGCTAGCCATGGTGACAACCGGCGCGGCGAGTCCCGGCGCAGCTTCGCGGGCCATCTCGAAGATGCTCGACAGCTTGATCTTCTGGGCCAGCGCGCGGGTGTACGACGATTGAATCACCGGCCCGTCGGCGATCGGGTCGCTGTAGGGAATTCCCAATTCGCAGACGCTCGCGCCCCGGCGGGCCAACTCGGCCAGCACCAGCGAGGTCATGCCCAAGTCGGGATCGCCGGCCGTGATAAACGGCACAAAGGCCTTGCGCCCGGCGGCGCGGAGCTCCTCGAAAACACGATCGACAGCGGACATCTAGCGTTTCCTTTTCCGCGCAATGCATGCAGGTGCATTGCGAATGTCGCCACCCAAGCGTTACCGACCGGGGCTAAATCTGTTCCCCGCGCAACCGGGCGACTTCGTAAGCGTCTTTGTCGCCGCGCCCCGACAGGCAAACTACGACCACCTCGCTTGGCTTGCGCTCGGCGGCCAGTTGAATGGCGTGCGCCACCGCATGTGCGCTTTCCAGCGCCGGCAGAATCCCCTCGGTGCGGGCCAACGTGCCATACGCAGCGAGCGCGTCGCTATCGCGACAAGCGGTGTACGTCACGCGGCCGGTGTCTTTCCAGTAGCTATGCTCGGGGCCGACACCGGGGTAATCGAGCCCCGCCGAAATCGAATGGACGTCGCACGTCTGTCCATCTTCGTCTTGCATCACGTAGCTATGGCTGCCGTGTAGCACGCCGGGGCGACCGAACGACAACGGCGACGCGTGCTCGCCCGCCTGATCGCTACGGCCGCCGGCTTCCACGCCGACGAGCTTTACCGATTCGTGCTCGACGAACGGATAAAACATGCCGGCCGCGTTGCTGCCGCCGCCGACGCAGGCCACGACAAACTCAGGCAGCCGTCCCAGCGTCTCGCGGCATTGGGCCACGGTCTCACGGCCGATCACCGCTTGAAAATCGCGGACGATCATCGGAAACGGGTGCGGCCCCACGACCGAGCCCAGGATGTAGTGCGTCGTCTCGACCGAGCTCATCCAGTCGCGCATTGCCTCGTTGATGGCGTCGCGCAGGGTGCGTGAGCCACTCTCGACGGGGCGAACTTCGGCCCCCATCGTTTTCATATTGAAGACATTGAGGTTCTGCCGGCGGATATCTTCCGAGCCCATGTAGACGACACAATCGAGCCCGAACCGCGCACAGGCCGTGGCCGTGGCCACTCCGTGCTGGCCGGCCCCCGTCTCGGCGATCACGCGGCGCTTGCCCATTCGCAAAGTCAGCAGCGCTTGGCCGAGCGTGTTGTTGATCTTGTGCGCGCCGGTGTGATTGAGGTCTTCGCGCTTCAAGTAGATCTGGGCGCCGCCAGTTTGTTCGCTGAGCCGCTTGGCATGGTAGAGCGGCGACGGACGGCCGACGTAAGTCCTCAGCAGTTCGTCGAGTTCGGCTTGAAATGCCCGGTCGTAACGGGCCTTCTCGTATTCGGCGACCAGCTCGTCGAGCGCTTTGGTGAGGGTCTCGGGGACATAGCGGCCCCCGAAAACGCCGTATCGACCGGCGGCGTCGGGAACCTGAGGACTGGCCGCTGAACGGGCACTAGCCGATGGGGGCGTGGACAACGTGCGATCCTCTCTCGGCCCAACGCAGGATGGCCCTGTTGCCGGCCGCCGACAAGCTGGAAGTCACCAACGAAAAGCCCGCCGCGGAGCTCAGCCTAAGTGCTGACACCCCAGTGACGGGCAAGGTTCTCGATTGTCGGGCGGGCACGGGACATGGTCAAGCTGGTGGCTAGTGGCTCGTGAAGTGCAACTCACCTGCGCACCTGATCCAATGCTCCCCTGCTCTCGGCCGCAGGCGGCGCCCCCCTAATAAACTCTTCCGGGATTTTGCGTCCGGGTGCGTCCGGGTGTTTTGCTATTGGACCCGAACTCGAATTGAGGACACAACTTGGGGCGACACGGCGTCCGCGCGTTTTGCGTCCGGGTGATCGTCCGGGTGCGTCCGGGTACGGACAGGCTTCAGGCCTCAGCCTACAGGCTACCGGTTAAGACCCCAAGGCTCGGGTCTCAAGTCTCACGCCTCTTCTACAAAGTGTTCCGGGATTTTGCGTCCTAACCGTCCTAAGCCCGAAAAAACAGCACCTAAAGCCTTGCCAGGTCAGCACTTGACCTTAGGACGCAAAACCCAAAAAGCTTGCGTCCTAAACCGTCCTAACAGGGCCGTTTTGCGTCCTAAATCTGAACCACGAAGACTGGACCAGGAAGTTCTGGACCACGGATGACACCGATCGCACGGATGGTGGAATTCGTGTTCCGTTCATCCGCGTGATTCGTGGTCAACGTGATCTTGGTTTTTGATTCGCGCGGCGCCAGGACGGCAAACAAT
>CAZBWM010000110.1:0-21347 GCA_964495375.1 uncultured Planctomycetaceae bacterium
GGCCTTGTGCCTCAGCGAAGTTGTCCCATTCGGCTGGCTATTCGTCCTTTGGGGGGCCGCCGTCGCCCTACCTATCGTTCTATTTGCAATTACCTACTGGGCATTGGTCGCCGCGCTCCATGAAACGGGCCGCTTGGGTGCTCGCGGTGTAGCGTGGTTGAAGTCGGCGATTTTTCGAGACAAGGATTAGCGCAATGTCTCTGTCAGCGATTCTCTATGTGGGCTTGGTCTACGGCGCGTACCGCCTTGGACATTTCAACGCGACTCGCCCCGGCGAGACCTGGGAGCGCACCCGCCAAGCCTGGCTCTGGCTGTGTGACTGGCTGAAGAGCGCTCGGTAGCCGCGCAGGGGATCGAAGGTTATTTCGGAAGGAGATCAGCATGTCTTCGACTGTGTTGGTCGCTCCGGCGAGCCCGGAGCCCTTATTGATTACGGCGGAGGAATTCGCCGAGCTGATGCAGATCAGCGTTCGCACGCTCTGGAGACTTCGCTCCGCGGGCCAGGTCCCCGAGCCGGTCCGGATCGGCGGCACGGTCCGATGGAACCGGGAACGGGTGCTCGATTGGATCGCGGACGGTTGCCCTCCCTTGACCTCGCGCGAAAATAGTCACAGGAGGAAATAGCCAATGGCATCGATCTTCAAACGGGGCAAGGGACGCAATGAGCCCTATGTCGTCCAGTACTTCGATCATCGCGGCAAGCGCCGGACGAAAATCGGCTTTACCGACAAGGGCTTGACCGAGGAACTGGCGGCCAAGCTGGAGACGGAAGCCCGTCTTCGCGCAACCGGGCTGATCGATCCGCAGCAGGACCGGTTTGCCCAGCAGAAAGCCGTACCGATCAAGGCTCACCTGGATGCCTTCCAGGAGAGCCTCGAAGACAACACGGGAAAGCATGTCCGGCTCACCATGACGCGCGTGCGCCGGATCGTCGAGGGGTGCGGATTCAAGACGCTGGCCGATATCGAAAGCGAGCCGGTGCAGGTCTACCTCCGCCGCCTCCGAAAGGAGGAGGACTTGGGGCACCGGACCTACAACCATTACCTCCAGGCGATGGATGCCTTCTGCAATTGGTGCGTGGTCACCAAGCGATTGATTGCCAATCCGATTCTGGGTTTGGAGCGGCTCAATACGGAAGTGGATGTCCGGCATGCCCGGCGGGCATTGACGGCCGACGAAGTGGCCAGGCTCGTGGAGTCGGCCCGCTCCAGTCACAAGCGAATTCAGGGATTTAGCGGGGAACTGCGGGCTCGCATCTACCTGATGTCCTACATGACGGGCCTTCGCAAGAAGGAGCTGGCGAGCCTGTCACCGCGAAGTTTCTCGCTCGATGCCGAGCAGCCAACGGTGACGGTCGAGGCTGCCTGCTCGAAGCACCGCCGCAAGGACGTGCTCCCCCTGCATGCGGAGTTGGTCGCGATGCTGCGCGAGTGGATCAAGGGCTTGAAGCCGACCGACAAGCTCTTCCCGAACCTCGATCGCAAAAAGACCTGGTTCATGGTCCGCAAGGACCTGGAGCGCGTCGGCATCCCCTATGAGAATGAAGATGGCATCGCCGACTTCCATGCCGCCGGTCGGCATACCCACATCACGGAATTGCTCCGCAACGGCGCGACGCTGCCGCAGGCCAAGGAACTGGCCCGGCATTCCGACGTGAAGATGACCATGAAGTACACCCATATCGGCCTGGGGGATCAGGCCAAGGCATTGGCCAATTTGCCCTCGCCGAAGCGGGCCGAACCCGCGTCCGGTGCAGCGCGGGGCGATGAGGCCGCGCTGCATATGCGCTGCAGTTTTTGCAGCGCTGAGGGGCATTCGGTGTCTCCGGCTGTCAGCAATCCGGCGGACCCTAAACGCCGAAACCCTTGCGGCTGCAAGGGTTTTGACGCTGATCGTCGCTCTATGTCAGAGCATGTCAAGATGGAGGCGGCGGGAATCGAACCCGCGTCCCGAAACGTTTCCACGCCAGCTTCTACGTGCGTAGCCGAAATTTTGGTTCTCGCTCTGGCAGCCCCCTTCGGCAGGGTCCGCTTCAAGCCAGCCAGGAACTTTTTTAATCTCGGACGTGCCCAGCAGTGACCCGAGACGAGCTGGAATTGTCAACCGACTTTTGGGCCTCTCCAGCGGGAGCCCCTCAGTCGGGGATGCCTAGGTATTAACTAGGCAGCCAAAGCATAGGAACCTTCGGCAATTGAAGGTATTGGTCGGCTTTTAACGTGGCCTGCTGACCAACCACGACACGCCACTTGCGCTTCAAGCCATCCGGTCGAACCCAATTCGCCCCCGATGGAACAAACAGTCTGCCGCCGGCCCACAAGGTGGGTCCGTGATCAGGCTGCCGAAGGCAATTCTACCTCGACGTTGGCCTCGGGGCCAGTTCGATTTGTGCCACTCGCGGTACACGCGTGCCCTGGAGTCGCGAAGCCGCCAAACAAGGCCGCAGTTAGGCCGTTTCTTGACGACATCCCAGGCAACCTCGTTGAAGACCACCTCAATCTGCTGTTGCTGGCGAGGCGCCACACAACGGGATTGGAATCGCGTAAATCCGCGATCCATGTGACCTGAGGGCTATCGTGAGCGATCTGCCGAACGGGGCTCATTCTTGGGCCTGCAAGCCGGCAGCGATCAGGTCTCCCAGCACCGGAAGGTTGTCTTTCTTAGGTGCGGGGGGCACGACCGCCAGTTGTTTTGGAGCTTCGTCTGCTGTCAGAACGATCACGCGACCGTCACGGAGATCGAGCGACTGATCGCCGACAAGAAGTCGGTTGATGTCGTTTGAAGAGTAGAAAATTGGAAACGCTCGCTTGCCGGGGATCGCAACTTTGCCCCTGAACTGCCAGCCGTCGGCCCATTCCTTATATTCCATTGCGCTCTGAAGAAATCCACGATGATAAATCACCAAGCGAATGTCATCGCCACGATGGTACCAGGTCGCCGCTTGCTCTCGATCGAAATAGCGAGTGTCGCGGACACGGGTAGCGTCGGCTTGAAGCACATCATCCAATTCAGCCTTCGTGGTGGCGGCGCCTGGAATCGAACGGCGCGGGCCATCAAGGTGCTCGAAACCGACAAGCGGCTGTTGTCGAGCAACTATGGCGAGACCAAGAGTCAAGCAAAACACGAATGCCAACAACGGCCCGGTGGAGCGCTGCGAACGGCTTGGTTCGGTTCTGAGCAAACGGCGGACGCGTTGGACGAGTGATCCGCCACTCGCGGCGACGCGAAGCGACGTGTGCAAGCCGCACAAGCGTTCGAGTTTGGCAAGGGTCTTTGCATAACCTAAGACGCCGCCGGATTGTGCCGCGGCGATTTCGTCGCAGCAGTGCTCGCGCTCCTGACGAATTTGTCCGGAAACCCACCAGACCGCGGGATGATAGAAAAAGACAACTTCAAACGCGCTCTGCCCAAGATTTACCAAATAATCGTGCCTGCGAATGTGGATGAGCTCGTGAATCAAAATCGCTTGGAGCTCTTCACGGTTAAGGCCCGTAAGCAGTTCCGCAGGCAGGAGGATCGTCGGTTTCAGCCATCCCAATACAAAGGGGACAGTCGCCTGCGCCGAGCTAAGCAGCCGGACGGTGCATTTGATGCCGAATCGCCGCTGGAGATGCTCCAAGCGGTTGGTCCAGTACGCATCCTGGATTTCATGCCCGCGAGCGTGCAATCGCTTGACAGTCCGCCAACTCAGCGAGATTCGCAGCGCGAGAACGCCGACGCCCAACGCCCAGAGTGCGACCAGTTTGGGCAAGCACGGTCGCAGCTCTCGCGCGAATGATTGGGTATCGATCCACGGCAAGGCCCAAAACGAAGTCGTGCGGCCATTCATTGATGCCGCTCGTGATCCATCGCCAAGCATTGCGGGGTGGGCGACGGCTGCGTGTGAATCGAACCGACTTTGCCGCGCGGTGATCGCAGGTGCTTGGGCAGCATGAAATCCAGGAACGAGCCCAGATCTGACCGCTTTGATTTGCAGTCCCAGGGTCACCAGCGAAATGCCGGCCATGATCAGCAACGCCGCACACGCCAATCCATAGCGCAGGTTCGGCGCCGATGTCGATATGCATGACAACAGACACGCAAGTAACACCGCGATCAGGCCTCCTTGCCAAACAAAGTGCAGTAACGTCCATCCAAGTGCTTCAATCAGGGGCGACGTCGTGAGGTGCATTTTGCTTTCCCTTTGGCTTGCTTGGCTTCGAGTTCGTCGAGCAAACGGCGGATTTCGGCGAGCTCATCCTCCGATGCCCGCTCTTCGGACAGCGCATGGACGACCAGTTTGCCTGGCGAACCACCGAAGGCGCGGTGCAACAGATCGCGGACCAACTGCCGCTGGGTCTGATCGGCCCGCGCGGCGGGGACGTAGACATGCGAACGTTGCGACTCGTCGCGGAGGACAAGGCCTTTGTCCGTCATGTTTTGCAAAATCTTGAGCGTCGTCGTGTACGCGGTTTCACGGCGATTCTGTAGATTCTCATGAATCTCGCGAACCGTACTGGGACCTCGTTCCCAGAGGATCGCTAACAGCGCTAATTCGGCTTCGGTTGGTCGCGGGGCTGTAGGCATCGCATCACTTATACGATGGTTGTCGTAGTTTGTCAACGATGATTGTCGTACTTGGTACCAAAACCCTCTGCGATATCCTCGGCATTGACGTGCCTGGGTCGCTAGAATGGACACCGAACGGGCACCACAAGCTGAAGTGGCGTGCAACACTCAAGTCATCCGATGCCTACACGCCGCAAACCGCCGCGACTGAGCACGAAATCAAGCGCACTCCCGCGCGCCGGGAC
Source organism: uncultured Planctomycetaceae bacterium (assembly GCA_964495375.1). Taxonomy (GTDB): domain Bacteria; phylum Planctomycetota; class Planctomycetia; order Pirellulales; family JAEUIK01; genus JAIESQ01. The sequence continues at coordinate 4,791 of CAZBWM010000110.1, forward strand.
CGGGCCAATACGCGTCTCCTACGACGAATCGCTCGCCGGGCGAATTCGCCGCCTGCTCGCTCGCAAGCCTGGCTTTACCGAAAAACGGATGTTCGGCGGGCTGGCCTTTCTGCTCGATGGCCACATGACCGTCTGCCTGTGGAGAGATTCGCTCATCGTGCGGCTGGGGGAGGAACAGACCGCGGTCGCGCTGCGACAGCCCGGTGTGCGCGTGTTCGATGTCACCGGTCGACCGATGCGCGGCTGGGTGATGATCGACGCGGCCGAACTGACCGAGGATGTCGAGCTCGACGACTGGATCGGCCAGTCGCTGCGCTATGTGCGGACACTACCGGAAAAGTAGGGCAACGATTAAGCGCGAACAAAGTCAAGCCGCGCGGGCCGGTCGCTCCGCCGGTGCCCGACCGAGCACGCCGTCGATGTTGTGTGTCTCGCGAATCGTGTAAGGCTCTTTGCGCTGCACTTCGAAGTAGATGCGGGCCCCGAGTTCGCCAAGCATGCCCAGCACGAGGAACTGAAAACCGGCCAGCGTGGCACTCGTCGCCAGCATCAAGAGCGGGTTGCCCGTCATGTCGACCTGGCCGAAGAGCTTCATCAGGACCGTGGCCGTGGCCGAGGTCATGCCGACGGCGAGGCTCACCAGGCCGATGCCGCCGAACAGCTTCATCGGGCTGGCCAAATACTGAATCAGGTACTTGACCGTGATCAGATCGAGCACGACGCGCAGCGTGCGCGACAAGCCGTATTTCGATTGGCCAAAGCGGCGCGGATGATGCCGGGTGACGATCTCTGCACAGCGGGCCCCATGCCAGTGAGCGAGGATCGGAATAAAGCGGTGCATCTCGCCGAACAAATGCAGCTCGCGGGCGATGTCGCGGCGCATGGCCTTGAGCGTGCAGCCCAAATCGTGCACGGGGAACTTCGTCACGCGGGCGATCAAGCGATTCGCGATCAGCGAGGGCAAACGGCGCGTGAGAAACTTGTCGTGGCGCTCCTTGCGCCAGCCGTGTACCAGGTCGAAACCTTCGTCGAGTTTGGCTAACAAGAGCGGGATATCGGCGGGATCGTTCTGCAAGTCAGCGTCCATCGTGACAATCACGTCGCCGGCGGCCAGGTGCAGCCCAGCGCTCATCGCGGCGGTCTGGCCAAAGTTGCGGCGGAAGGTCACGACTTTGACGGCAGCGTCGCGGCGAGCCATCGCGGCCAACTCCGCGGAGGAGCCATCGGTCGAGCCGTCGTCGACGAACAACATCTCGAAGGGGAGGTTAAGCGCTTCGAGCACCGGCCGCAGCGACGCGTACAGCCGCGGCAGATTCTCGACTTCGTTATAGACCGGGACGACGACCGAGACGCTCATGACTTCCGTTCCTTCAGCAGCTGACATTTTAGCAATCGCGCTTGGCGAGATTCGCACCCGTTAGCGAGGTTTGCGTTCGCCCGGTGGCGGCGCCGTTCGCGCCACGCTTGCGGTTCGCGCCAACAGCACGACGTCATACCGTCTTAAGAACCGCCGCTGGCGGGCGATCTCGCAATAATCGGCCGGCAGTTGCGCACGCACCTGGTCCAGCTCGCGATCGCGAACGACCAGCACCGGGTTGCGCGACGTCGCCACGAATTGATTCAATGAGTCGACGGTTTCGAAGCGCCGCACTTGTCGGCCCGAGTAGAAGACCAGACTCGGCTCGAAGTAGTTGAGCGTGGCCCAGTCGGGCGCGGGCTCGAGCTGTTGCCGGACGAGCGACGCGAACTCGGCACTTGTCTGATGTCGGGCGACGCGCACTGCCCCGACGGAAAAGATCGCGACGGCGAACGAGACGCCCATCACCATCAACGTGCGAACCGCGGCGGTGACGTTTTCACGATTCATAACACTCTCGCGCGACACGTAGCGCCAGGCCAGCGCGCCGCCGACGAGTGGGATCAAACCGATCAACCCCAGCAGCGCTTCGCCGGGCAGCAAAATGTAAGCCACGACCGGCAGCACGATGATCAAGCCGACGCCGACGCAGACGTACGTACCCAGCGCCAACCGCACCAGCCGGCGGCTGACCTGCTCGGGGTTCGCGATCCAGCGATCGAGGAATGCGCCGGTCGCCAGGGCCAGTGCTGGATAAGCGGGCAGCACGTAGTTCGGCAGCTTCGTGCGGCAGAGCGAAAAGAAGACGAAGTAAGCGGCCGCCCAACAGCCGACAAACAGATCGCTCGCCCGCATTGCTGCGTCCTCGCGCACGCGCCGCCACCAGGTGACGACGGTCAACAGCAGCAGCACCGACCAGGGGAAAAACGTGATGTGCACGACAACCGGGTGGTAGAAGATCGTACCGCGATGCCCTTCGAGCGGCTGCAAGAAACGATTCACGTTGTGCTTGCCGAGAAAGCCGGCGAGCCACTGGCCATCGGTTTCGAGTCCGACCGCGACGTACCAGGGGAGCGCGACGAAGGCCACGACCACGACGCCGGTCAAAGGTCGCAATGCCCACAGCACCTGCGCGACCCGCGCGGGATGGAAACAATCGATCGCAGCGTAGGCCGCGGCCCACCATGCATCGCGCAACCGCGAGCGCCAGGGGATGACGCCTTGATCTGCGTGAACGACTGACGATGCGGGCGTCGCGACTCGTGGCTCGCGCGCCATCACCAGCAGAAAGAGAATCAACACGCCGACGGGGAGCACGACTCCGACGGGCCCCTTGGCCAGCACGGCCAGCCCCAACAGCGCGTAGATGGCGATCCACCAGCCGAGCGATGAGGGGAGATAGCGCTGCCAGTGCGAATCAAAGTGCCGAGCTGGCCCCTGGGCCGCGGCACTGCTGGGCAAGCCAGCAGTGGCACCCACATCCGCGCCAACATCGCCAGTGTGCGACAGCCAACCAGCCGGCCCGGCGACGCCGCGCACAAACACCAGCGCGCTGGCAGTGATGAAAAAGATCAAGGTCGAGTCGGGGGTCGAGGCGCGCCCCACGACGTCGAACATCAAGCTCGTGGACAGAATGATCGCCGCGTACAGACCCACTTGCGGTCGATAGAGCAAGCGGCCCAGATGGTAGACCATCAGCACGCTGCCGATCGCCAGCACGGCCGACGGCAACCGCGCCGCCAACTCGCTGACGCCCAGCGCGTGATACGACGTGAGCATCAACCAGTAGAGCAGCACCGGCTTGTCGGTGCGCAGCTCGTGATTGAACGTGGGCACGATCCAGTCGCCGCGGGCAAACATCTCCGCGCCGCAAGCGGCGTTCTTTGGCTCATCTTCGTCGAAGAGCGTGGCCGATCCCAGGTTCGCCAACAGCACCAGAGCGGCGATGGCCACGACCAGGAGTTGCTGACGTCCGGATGACTGCATGCTGGCATTCCGCGCGCAATTGGGGCCAGTCGATTTGGGGTCGCGAAGTTTAAGGAGCGCTCGGCGGCGCGCCAACGTCACTTGACGGCGGGCCAACCTCACCTGATGGCCCGCTACACTCTGCTGGCAGCGGTTGACGCAGATATCCAGTCGCGGGGTGCGAAATGTGTCTTGCATTTCGGGCGACGAATCGCGAGTATTCGCCCCCCGCGCGCCGACCTTGCGCGCGGACCTGCGCGGTGACGCGCTACCGCTCTGCGGTGACATGGAGGTCTCCAGCGCATGTTCGAATCGGAAGGCTTTCATCGCGACGACCTGCGCCGCGACGCGCCCCATCGTAGCCGTGCGAAAACCGCCCCGGGGCGATCCGCGCTGGCTACCTCCGAACCAGCTCAAGTCGCGGCCAAGGCCACTTCGACTGCGTCCACACGCCCCTGGCCGCGGCGGCTGATCGGCTTGTTGCTGTTGGCGGCGCTGGGCGCCCTGTCGATCGATGTAGCAGTCTCGCGCTGGTGCGCGGCGGGCAATGTTCCCAAAAACGTCCATCGATTGCTGGAGATCGCCGAAGATTTCGGTAATGGAATCGGGGTCGGCCTGATCGCGCTAGCCGTCTTCGCGCTCGATCCGTTGCGCCGCCGCGCGCTGGTCCGCGTGCTCACCGCCGCGTATGGCGCCGGCCTGGCCGCCGACGGACTGAAGATCATCTTCGTTCGCTATCGGCCTCGTGAACTGAATCTGCACTCAACCGGCGTGCTGGAAACCTTCGACGGACTGGTCGGTTTCGCCGTCGGCAATAGCCATAGCTTTCCCTCGGCGCACACGGCGACCGGCGTCGGCCTGGCCGTGCTGTTGGCCTGGCTCTACCCGCGCGGTCGCTGGTACTTCGCCTTTCTGGCGGTGCTAGTCGGCGCGCAGCGCGTGGTGGTTGGCGCTCACTTCTTGAGCGACGTGCTCGTCGGCGCGGCGTTGGGCGTAGCCGTCGGCTGGTGCTGCACCGGTTGGGAACGCGGCGCGAGCCGCTTCACGCGGTTCGAGGCCCGGGGCATGGCCCATTCGGCCAAGAGCGCCAGTAAAGTACGCCAGTAGTGCGGCAATCGAGCAGGCGATTCGCGGCGATCTTGCCTGACGACGCCTGTTGCGAGCGCTCATTCCGCGGGCTCTTCCGCCGGTACTTTTAGCTCTGGCACCTTCGGCGCTTCGATGCGCACTGCCCCCTCCACATCAGGCGCACGCTCTGCATCTTTGACCATGAGATCCGCATAGATCACGCGATACGTCCCCTTACCTGCTGGCTTGTACCAGAAGATAGGACGATCGGCGGCGCCACGTTTGACCCCTTTGCCGGCGTAATGTGCATCGGCAGAGTCAGGCAATTCCAAGGCGAACACAAATCCGCGCCCCAGCGTGATAGCCATCTGCATCAACTTGGGAGTGATGTCTTCACGCTGCTTGACCTCGGCACCCGTCAATCGCTTGTGGATGAGCGCTTGCGTGCTGGCGGTATCGAGGTTGTCGACGAACTGGCCGTCGTTCAGGTCGGCAGCCATTTGCAGAGCTTCCAGCAGGGTCGCTTCGGTTGGCTTCGAAACATCGACGTCGAACGCTTGCACTTTGTAGTCGGCCGGCGGCGCGGTATCGAAAAGTTCGGGTTGCAAATCGGCATTGAGGGCGAAATTCGACATCGACACTTCGGTGCGCGGCATGCCGCTCCACAGCGTGTCGATCTGAACCGGCAAGCCCGTGGCGGGATCACCCCAGATGGTCACCACTTGCATGGCAGTAGCATGGCGAAAGCCGAGGACGCGGCGGCCATCGATCTGCTTTTCTCCGAGCGGCTTGAAGCTGTCGGCCCCCTCCTTTTGACTTTCGGCGAGCAACGCGCGTGTGCGCTCGAAGAAGTCGTTGAATTGCGATTTACCGGCTTCTTGCGCCATGTTCTGAAAGGTCATTACGGTGGCGGTTTTCTGAGTCGGCGACATCGTCACCGACTTGCCCAGCTTGAGATCGATGACGCTAATCATTCCCTGCATTTCGTTACGGATTTTACCGGGAGCCAGATAGAAGCTCCGCAGTTTGGACTTTCCCTGGCCCTCAATCTGCACTTGCATTTCGAAGGTGGCGCTGTGGGCGTCGACTAGCGCGGCCGCGAACGCGTTGAAGGCGCGCACGGTCGATTCTTGCCCAGGAATCAGCAGCCGGCCAACGATAATCGCCAAGCACGCCGCCAAAACCGCCAGCACGCGAGGAACCGGGCGTCGCATGATTTCTCTCCCCTGATTGTAGAACTGCTTCCAAGCGGGCACCGCCGATGGCGCCGGCATCCCGACCACTTGTGACTGTGCCGCTGTGTCGAACGCCGCCAAGGCCCGCGATCGTAGCGCAGCTCGTTGCTCGTCGGCGGTGGGCACCGCACGCTCGCGATCGTCGCGGCCAATCTGCTGCAAGCGTTTGGCAAAGTCGGCTTCGAGGTTCTGTAAGTCGTCCATCGTGCTAATCCGCGAAGATTGGCCCTGTCGCCAAAGAGTTCTCAGTCCGCATCCCCGAGTGATTCAAGTTTCTCGCGCAACTTGGTGAGCGCGCGACTGAGTGCCGTCCGCACCGCACCTGCGCTTGCGCCAACCACGTCGGCAATCTCATCGTGCGAGCAATCCGCGAAAAAGCGCAGCGTCACGATCGTTTGCGCGCGCTGGTCCAACTCGGCCAATGCCGCGTGCAGGGTTGGCCAGTCCAACGGGTCGTGGTCAGCACTGCGCGACGATTGGTCGGTGGTGCGCAGGAGCCGCCCGTGGCTGGCCGCGGTTTGTAGTAGTTCTGCCCGTCGATGCGTTTGCCGCAGATGCGTCAACAGGGAATTTGTCGCAATGCGAAACAGCCAGCGGCGAAAATCGGTCTCCGTCTCCCCGGCAAATGCGCTCAGGTTCGAAGCCACGTGCAGAAACACTTCGGCAGTCACCTCGTCGGCGACTTCCCGATTGTTCAGCCGCCGGAGGCTGTACCGCGCGACGTGGGGGTAGTATCGATCGAACAACAGGCCAAATGCCGCGCGATCGGTTTTGGCCCGGCGGACCAATCCGTCGTCGTCATCGGGCTCGAGTTCGCCTTCGGGCCGCGCGTCAGTCATGTCATCAAGATCAACGCGCCAGTGGCGGCCGCGTTACAGAAAAACACGACGGGCGAACAAGATTCTGCCGCTCAGGACCGGCCACACGAAATGTCACCCGCTAGTGCGGGATGTTCAGATCGCGGATGGTGAGCAACGTGGTGAGCTTGGCGCCGCGCGCTGCAAACGCTTCGGCCCCTCCTTCCAAGCGATCGACGATCGCCAGCACGCGATCGACCTGCAGGCCGAAGTCGCGGGCTCGCTCGAGCGCCGTCATCGCCGAGCCGCCGGTGGTGATCACATCCTCAACGATCACGGCTGTGCTGCCCGGTTGCACGGGCCCCTCGACGAACTTGTTGGTGCCGTGTCCCTTGGCTTCTTTGCGAACCAAGAAGCCCGACAGCGGCAGGCCGCGCAGGCCGGCCAGCGTGACAATCGAGGCCGTGATCGGATCGGCGCCGATGGCCAGCCCGCCCACGGCCGCGGGGAGCGGTTCGCCCAACAGCTCGAGAAAGCCCTCGGCCACGACCCGCGCGCCGGCGGCGTCGAGCGTGATCTGCTTGAGGTCGAGGTAGAAGTTGGCCTTCTTACCCGACGCGAGGGTGAAATCGCCGAGCTTGAGCGCTTTGGCGTGAATCAGATCGAGCAGTTGCTGGCGGTCGTACACGGTGCGGTCTCGCGATACGGAAGGAAGCGGCGCGAACAGGCGCGCCGCCCTTCTATAACACGAGACCCGCGGGCACGCTAGCGGCTCAGTTCCCGCGCGCGGGCCCCTTCGACCGAGCACATCAAACGGATCGTGCAAACCGTCGCTCGGCCACTGCCGAGGCAATCTTCCAGGTCGCGAACACCGCGAGGGCAACAATCGGCAGCACACCCACCTCACTGAGTTTCAAGATCTGAAACTCGCTTACCGTGGCCTGTTGCTGCACGCGCACGGTGGCCGTTTCCAGGGGCGGAAACGCCATGCTGCACGCCGCGATTACAAGCAGAAACAACAGAGTCGAAAACCGTATGCGAAACCAGCGGCGCTTCGGTCTCTCGTCCATGCTCCCCTCTCCCCTCGGTGTGCAAAGGTAACGAAGTCTCGTAGTCGGCGATTGCGAGCACGCGATCGTCTATCGTCGAATGACCACCTTCGAGCCGACCGAGAGGATGTCGTACACGTCGTGAATGTCGCGGTCGCTCAAACGGATGCAGCCGCGCTCATCGGCCCGAGCCGGTCCCTGCGGATCGTTCGAGCCGTGGATGCCCAACTGCTGACCGAGTGAAATCCAGCGTTCGCCGAGCGGGTTAACCGGATCGTCGGCGCCGATCACCTGGTCGGGTCCGTAGTAGATCGGGTTCTCGACTTTGTCCTTGACCTCGAACGTGCCCGGCGGAGCGACCTGGTCGCGGCCGACGTTGATCGGGAAGCTGCCGGCGTAACGGCTCTCGATCCACAACGTGAGGTGCTTTTGATTCAAGTCGACGACGGCCGAGAAGGGCCCGCGCACGACCTTGAGCTTTTCACCGGGGCGCACTTGCAGGGGATCGGCGATGCCGTTGATCTTGGCCAGCAACTGCCAGGGAATTTGGTAGCGGTCGGCGACTTGCTGCAGCGTTTCGCCTGGTTGCACTTCGTACGGAGGTTCGACCAGCGATTCGTGCGAGTAGACGACGGTGCCGGCCAGTTGGTCGAGCAGGTCGTGAACTTCGCGCTGCTCGAGCTCGCTTAAACGCGGATCTCCATGCCAGCGCGACAGTTCGAGGTGGGCGTCGGCCAGGCGGTCTTGATTGAGCAAGTGCTTGACGTTGGCCATCGTGCTGACGAACTGCGCATGAACGTCCGCGGGATCGGTGCCGGGTGGCGCGGTCGCTCCCAGGGCGGCAACCGGTGCGGCGCCGAACGCTTGGGGAGCGGCGCTGGCATCAACCGGTGCGAACGGTGCGGCCGCGGCCGGCGCGCCATCGGCCGGCGGCATCTGCTGCGCGGCAGGATCGGGATATGCGCCGGGGGCTGGCATGAATTGATCGGGCGTGCCCGGCGCCGCGGCGGCAGCCGGATCATGCGGCGGCGCTGTCGCCGCGGGGTCATAGGGTGGAGCCGCGCCCGCAGGAGGAGCAATTCCACCGGCGGCCGAGGCCATGCCGACTGCGGACGCATCCGCGGCAGGCCAGGCATCGGGAGCGGCGGGAGGCGCAGCCAGATCAGCGCCGGGCGCCGGCGGCGCGGCGAGATCGGCAGCAGCCGGATAGTAGTTGGCGGGGGGCGCGCTGGGAGCATTTGGATCGGGCGAACCCGTCACGGGTGCGCCCGCAAACGCGGCAACCGGCGGAGTCGTGCTCGGCGGCCCGGAGAACTCGGCGGCCGGCGGCGCATTGTTCCAGGCCGCATCGACCGGGGGAGCAACGGCAGGCGGCGCCGCGGGCGAACCGGGATGCGCCGACGCATCGAAGGGCGGCGCCTCGCCACCATGCCCACCAACGGGCGCGCTCGGCAGGCCCATGCCAGGGAACGACGGCGCCGGAGGGGCGCCATCACCGGGCATATGGACCACGGGCACGTTGTGCCATTCCTCCGGAATCGCTTCCGGCGGATCTTTCGGCGGGCGCCGATTCAATGTGGCGTAAACGCCGTAGCCCACGGCGCCCAAAATGGCAAACACGATCATCGTACGCAGCGTGCTCACCGACCGGTCCTCCTTGACCCTGTCGCGCAAAAAACCAATCGCGCAGTTCCTGCGCGGGGCGGGATAATATGCGAAGCGGCCGGCCGATGCTATGTCGATTCGCAGGCTTGCTACGGTCAAAGGATCGTTCGCTAGCAGTCCCTGCGCCTGCGCTAGCAGACCGTGCGGCGCTTCTCGTTGCAGGCGGTGTACGGGCCGGTTGGCGTTCCGTTCTATCACCCGTTCACCTGATCTCGTGCTCTCGGCCGCAGGCCGCTCTGTAGCCTGTGGCCTCCACTAGAAAGTGTTCCGGGATTTTGCGTCCGAACCGTCCGAAGATTTTCATATTGCACCCGAACTCGAATAGAAGGCACAGCTTGGGGCGATGACAGCTCGCGGCCTTTTGCGTCCGAAGATCGTCCGACGTGCGTCCGACGCGGGGCGTTTTGCGTCCGAAACCTGCACCTTTCCTGTCGCCTGAGGTCTGTGGCCTGTTCTGAACCACGGATGACACGGATTGCACGGATATTGAATCGGGTCTCTCCTCATCCGTGTGATCTGTGAAATCCGTGGTCAACGTGATCTTGGGTTTCGGCACGCGCGGCGCCGGCGCTCGTGGCATTCGCAACGGCGATGCATCCACAGAAGAACGCAGAAGGCCACAGAAGCTTGATTTGTTGGGCTGTGTGGCGTGGCTTCGCTCGTTCTGTGTTCTTCTGTGCGATTCTGTGGATGTGTTTTGTCGTTGTTTGCGCGCAGGGCGAGCGGGCATGCCGAAGTGATTGAACACGACGGCGAACAAGCCTCCACGGTTCACGCAGTGGAAAGGTGTCAGGAACCACCTTCGACGACGTACAGGGCACTAGATCGTCTTACGCTCGGCGGTTCCAGACACCGACGCCGGAACGACTCCCGTCCCCGGTGCGCGCAGGTCTTCGCCGCGCAGCGGCGACTGGCAATGCCGTCATCATGCTCCAGTTTGTTGAATTCGTCTCGCCGCGCGCGCACCAGGATCACCGCGAATGAACGGTCCCTTCAGGACCGCAATCGCGATTGCACCGTTACCCAGGGCTACGCTGCGCCGGTTCCCGGCTACGCTCGCCCTGGGCTGGTTGAACCGACCTTTCAGGTCGGAAGACAGCGAATGCGAGCGAATCTCCTTCGTGTCGTGGTGTCGTCGTGGTGAATCTGCACGTGCGCAGCGCGAGCGGGATCGCGCCAGTTCGGCACGAGAAGTGATCTCACGCTCCGATGTCGGATGCCACTGCTTGCCGGTGAATCGGCGCCGAGATGCGCTCGGTCGACAACACCGGCAAGCAGTGCTCGAGGTCATCTTGGTGAGCGGCGCGCACTGCTTGTTCGTCGGCCGCGACGTCGATTGGCAAGCGCCATGCGACAGCGCGCCGACTGCCAAGCAGTGGCACACCCAGAGTCAATTCTCCTTCGTGTCGTGGTGTCGTCGCGGTGAATCTGCACGTGCGCAGCGCGAGCGGGATCGCGCCAGTTCGGCACGAGAAGTGATCTCACGCTCCGATGTCGGATGCCACTGCTTGCCGGTGAATCGGCGCCGAGATGCGCTCGGTCGACAACACCGGCAAGCAGTGCTCGAGGTCATCTTGGTGAGCGGCGCGCACTGCTTGTTCGTCGGCCGCGACGTCGATTGGCAAGCGCCATGCGACAGCGCGCCGACTGCCAAGCTGGCACACCCCGCTCTGGACGAAAGCCAACGCTCGACTTGTTGATCGCACTGGCCCGGAGGAACCGGATGGTGACGTCCACGACGTGGCTTTGCAGGCGTTGTCGTGCAGGCGTTTCGCAAAGAAACGCCCACCATCCGGCACAAAACTCAACGGACCGTCGATCTGGTCATTTGTCGGCGGCTTTCAACTAGGCAAACCGGCAACGCTTACCGGGCTGCTCTCACATTATTGGCGACCGGCGGCTTATGGTCCAGTAAATTTTGGCCATATTTGGATCTATTTTTCTGAGTGACCTGGCGAGCAATGGAGAAGGTGTCGGGGACCTGTCTCCGTTCGACCGACGACCTTCCCCCCCCGCGCCCAGAAAATGGCTCCGGACTTCCGGATACCATTTCCGACTCATACCCCTCTCCGCAGCCGGCGCTATCCGGTTACAATCCTCCGCTCGAAACTAGACCTGGCGTTCAGGCCACCGACTTTCGCAGACGGTTATTGACCGCAGATGATGCAAATCACACGGATGCATGATTCAGCCAGCGACGCCATCCGTGCGATCCGTGTTATCCGTGGTCAAAGCACACCGTAGCACAAATACAGTTCACTGGAACGGAGCCTCGATGAACGCGGAACAGAGTGACGTGGCCAGGCAGTGCGCCGAGTTGTCGGCAGCCGGGCAAATCGATTTCGGCGAGGTGGTCCGCCGGCTGATGGCGGCCGGCATCGAGCGGTATCACGCCGATTACAGCCGGGGCGAGACGACCTACTACGCGGCCGATGGCGGCTCGTGCGTGGTGCCGATGCAGTTGGAGCACGCGTCCATCGCCGCAGAGTTCTCCGCGGCCGGGGTCAAGGCGGCCGTGCGCCAGTCGCAGCGTGGCGAGATCAAGCACGCGCAATTCACGCGCCAGGCCGTGGCAGCGGGCTGCGTCGGCTACTTCGTGCAGATCTCAGGCAAGCGCGTGCAGTATCTCGGGCGCAACGGCGAGATGCATACCGAGTGGTTTCCCGGGGCCAAGCCGTAGGCAGGTTGGACTATTTGGCGATCAAGCGATTCCTTGATCGGGTAGTGACACCGCTTGATTCGTTCGCGGGTGTCGCATCCACCATTGGTCGCGACTTGTGAGGCAGAAGAGCACTGGCGGAGCCAGTGGTCTGGACACATCTCTGCTAGCTAGTCCCCGGTGGGCAGACTCGGGACTGGAGCAGCGTCTTGGTGGTAAGGGTCTCCGCCGTTGCTCTTGGTTGACGCGAATCATCGTTGGTTATTGGCCACGTAGTGGCCGCGGCGCTTAACCGTGGGTGTTAACCCACGGACACGCGACGTCAAAAAGTAGTTAAGCCGCGCAGCGGCGACATCGGCGCGGCGGCATGTCAACGAGTTTCAAGCGATTTCCAGATCGCCGTCGCCGCTGCGCGGCTTTGCGGTTTGTTGCCAAGCTTCCGTGGGCTGCGCCCACGGCTAAGCGCCGCCGCCGCTGCGCGGCGAAAACTCTCGATCGGCGCATCCCATTTTCCAAAATCACCCGGCCATACCGCCAACCTGCACCAATCTGCTAACGGACTTGTGTTGAGACCAAAGAGCGGAACCAGTGACGCCCGAAATGCGGCAAACGGGATCACTACGCTTGGTCACCCGTACCTTAGCACGCCCCTTTGCAACACACTCCCTTGAGCATGAGCTGGCAACCTATTGCGCCGAGCGGGCGCGCAGCACGCGGACCAGGCTGTAGAAACCAACCAGCAGAATCAGCGCGACGATTCCGCCCATGCCCAGCGCGGCGACCAGGAACCACATGGCTTCGCGGTGCGCCGCGTGGATGGCCGCTTCGGCATGCTGCTGCAAGCGATTGGAAAACGACGTCATTCCCTCGGCGTATTCGCGCTTGTTGCGCTGGTAGTCGTCGCCGTTCAACAGGGCCCAGGCCTGCGGTAATTTTTTCTCGCGCACCAAGGCGAAGGCCTGGTCCTCGAGTTGCACGAGCTGCGCGTTGGCGCCGTCGACCGCGGCCAGTTCCGCCTTGGCATCTGGCACCAGCTCGATTGCCTGGCTGAGCGCGCTGTCGAGCTCGGGCAGGTGCTGGCGATAGCGCTGTTCCCAGCGCGGCTCGCCGGTCACGGCTGCCAGCGAACACGACTGTGTCAGCACTTCGTCGAGATAGCGAATCTCGCCGCGCAGTTCTTGCACACGCATTTCGCGATGCTGGATCGTTTCGATCACGCGATAGTTGCGGTACGTGGTCCAAGCCATGACGCCGGCCAAGACCGCCAACATCACCACACCGCCAACAGCGATGGTCGTGGGCAACGGATTGCGCCGCGACCAACTGACGAGCTGCTCGAGCGGCGTGGCCGCACGGGCCGTGATCGGCTCGCCGCGCAGGTAGCGGCGCAAGTCGTCGGCCAGATCCGCGGCGGTGCGATAGCGATTGGCCGCCGATTTTTCGAGACACTTCAGGCTGATCGTATCCAGGTCGCGCGGGCAGGAAGCGCGCAGGCGTCGTATCGGCACCGGCACGCCATTGATGACCATTTGCAGCGACTCGACGGTCGACGAGCCTTCGAACGGGATCCGGCCGGCCAGCAACCGGTAGAGGACCGCGCCCAACGCGTAGATATCGACCGACGGGGTCGCTTCGCGCGTGTGGCCGCTGGCCTGCTCGGGAGACATGTAACCGATGCTGCCCATGACCGAGACGGTTTTGGTGTGGCTGTCCGATTCGCCGACTTTCTTGGCCAGACCGAAGTCGGTGATTTTGGGCTCGCCCGCTTCGTCGAAGAGAACATTGCCGGGCTTGAGATCGCGATGGATGACGCCGACGCGATGGGCGTGGTCCATGGCGTCGGCAAGTTTGGCGACGAGCTCGGCCGCTTCGCGCGGGGCCAGCGACGACTTTTCGAGGCGGTCTTCAAGACTGCCGCCGGCGCAGAATTCCAAGGCCAGGAAGGGGAGCCCGTCGTCGGAGCCGACCTCGTAGATCTGCACGAAGTTGTGATGCTTGAGGCGGGCGACCGATTCGGCTTCGGTTTGAAAGCGGGCCAGCTCGACGTCGCCGGCGTGACCGCGGGCGAGAATGACCTTGAGGGCGACCGTGCGCTTCAGGCGCGGATCGTGAGCTTTGTAGACGACGCCCATGCCGCCGCGGCCGATTTCGGCGACGACGTCGTACGAGGCGATTTGCTTGAGGGTGCGCGATTTCGTTTCGGCGGAGCGATCGCGCGAGTCGTCGGACGAGTCGGCAGGAGAGTCTTCTAACTGTGGCGCGGCGGCTGAGGGGTCGAAGCTTTGCAGCGTCAGATCATCGAAAGTTGACGACGCGGGCACTGCGGTATCTTGCTGCGCGGCAGTGTCTTGCTGCGCTGTGTAGTCCAGCGTGAGGTCTTGGCGCTGGGTTCGATTGTCGGGAGCGGGCATGCAGGGAGGCGGTTTCTAAGGGTGGGTCAGTCGCGTGAGGTCGGAGCCCGAACGGTGTGGCTTCGCGAGCGTTCGCGACCACTCTAATCTCGCCGCGCGTGCCGTAGCAAGGACGTGGCAACAGGAGCAAGAGCGGCACGCTGCGCGGCGCCAATCGGCAACAAAAAAGGCCGGCCGCCGTCTTGCGACAGCGGCCGGCCGGCCGATATGGCTTGGGTGCCACAAGGGCTATGAGAAAGATTGGCTGCCTAGCCAAGGTCGTGACCGCTTGGGACCCGCCACCCCTCGTTCCGCTACTGGCGAATTGCTCCGCTGTTCGACGAAACGTTTGGGCGACCGCTCAAGCAAGGCCCAGACAAGCAGCCCGTCGGCTGCTCGCTAGGCGAGCCACCTCTGGTTACCACTACACATGCGGACCACCTCCTTTCGACCGGGATGACCCCGCACCGCAGACAGTCCAGCCTGACACGGTTGCGGGCTTTCGGTCCGGCCGGGGCCACGTTAGCCCCCGGCACTCACTACGAGCGAATGGTAGGAGGGTCGTGCGATTTGGGCAAGAAAAATCGCAGATTCGCGCCGCGGCCGATCTGCCGCATTGGCAGGCAAAAGCCGCCAATCGCGGGCTCGAAAGGGGTTGCCTGCCTTACCGAATCGCTCTTGGCCGATTTCTGACCGCTGATTATAAGGGTATGCAGAGAGGGAAGTTGCGACCGAATTGGCGGCATCCGCCCGGCACGCCAGCGATTGGTACCGGAGTTGCTGCTGGCTGAACTGCCGGCCGCGGTTTTTTCCCGACGCAGGCACGCCGACATTTTGTCTACCAAGCATGCGAAACCGAGGCCACCCACACTGTGGTCAACGTGATTCCTTCGATCCTCATCACCGACGACGACCAGGGCTTTCGCGAGACCGTGCGCGAACTGCTCGAGCCGCAGGGCTTTCGCACCCTGTTGGCCGCCGACGGCGAAGAGGCGCTGGAGATCGTCCGCTTCGAGCCGGTCCATCTGCTGGTGCTCGACATGCACATGCCCAAACTGACGGGTGTGGAGACGATCCGCGAAGTGAAGCGGATTCGGGCGTTGCTGCCGTGCATTCTGGTTTCGGCGGCGCTCGACGACGAGATCGTGCGGCAGGTGCAGGACCAGGCGTTCAGCGTGTTGCACAAACCGGTGAGCGGCCGCAAGATCATGCAGACCGTGCGCAACGCGCTCCGCTGGACGTATAACTGGCGGTAGGGGGCTGGGTCCGTTCGCGTCGACGAGCGGCTACCCGGAAGGGGACGGGAGTCGTTTCCGGACTACGCCATTCGTGCAGCTTGCTCGCCGCCCGGAAACGACTCCCGTCCCCCTTGGCGCGGCCATCGAACATCTTCGCCGCAGCAGGTTCCACGTTCATGAGTCGCACGGCCGCCGAACATCGAAGCCAGGCTCCCACGCGCATCGGCTGCGCCGTGGTGACCGTCAGCGACACGCGCACGCTGGAGACCGACACCGGCGGCGCGACGATCGTCGAGCTGTTGACGGCGGCCGGTCACGAGATCGTCGCGCGCGAGATCGTGGCTGACGAACCACGCCCGCTGCGGTCGCTGCTGGTGGCGCTGTCGAACCGGCCGGAGGTCGACGCGCTGTTGGTCACCGGCGGCACCGGCATCTCGCGGCGCGATCGCACGTTTGAGACGGTCGCCGAGTTGCTCGACAAACAGATCCCTGGCTACGGCGAGCTGTTCCGCTGGCTGAGCTTTCAGGAGATTGGCCCGGCCGCGATGTTGAGTCGCACGATCGGCGGGCTGGTCGGGCAGACGGTGCTGCTCACAATGCCGGGCTCGCCGCATGCGGTGCGGTTGGCGATGGAGAAGTTGATTCTGCCGGAGCTGGGGCATTTGGTGCGCGAGGCCCGGCGGTAGGCATTGCTAGCGTTTTAGCAAATGTTACCTCGATCACGGCACTGCTGGGCAAGCCAGCAGTGGGAACCCCACGCCGTTAGCCTTCGATTGGGTGGCCCGGCTGCGCGCAGCCGGGTGGCGCAGCCACAAGAATCTAATCATGCCGCGCGGCACACATCAGCCGCTGCGCGACCGAGGCACGCTGCGCGTCCCTGGGCCACCCAATTTCCACGGTTAAGAAGGTTAACCGCGTTGAGTGGCACGCTGCGTTGGCCTCGAAACAGCGTTAGCACCCCCGGGCGATTGGTCTAGAGCCATGCTGGCCGGGCCGCTATTCTACGCCCCCCTCGTCGGCCGGCATTCCGTCGGCAACCGCGCTACGCGAGTTGCCTGACACTAAGGGCCTATCCCAGGACCCATCGCGGCGGCGACCGTGGGGATTTCGACCGTCCGGCAAGGAGTGACGACG
>CAZBWM010000111.1:0-21004 GCA_964495375.1 uncultured Planctomycetaceae bacterium
GAGGAGCACCAGCGGCAGAAAGATGGCAAGCGTCATCACCAGCATGATCACGGCACTCAAGAACCGAGCGGCGAACAATCCCCCTCGTGCCCGGCTGACAGTCCCGCGCACGAAGGGCACACCTGCGCGGTTTGCCAATACCTGGCCGACCCCTCGCTGACCGATAGCGCCGTCGTCACGCTGGCTCCGACCGGCGTGGTGTCGATCCCGCCGGTGAGCGATCCTCTCCCTGTCCCGCGAACGGTTCTGCGTTCGTACGCTTCTCGAGCGCCTCCGCGGCTGCCAGCTTAGCCGCCGGTCGCCGACGTTTTGGTCGGGCGTGCAGCTTTGTCGAGCAGCTATTTGCTCGCACCTGCGCGCGATCTGACGTGCGCGACCGCGGTTGTCTGCTGCCATCTTTCCTGGCGATCACGCGCGGTGGGCCACCTGCTTGGCCCGGCTTCGTGCTGGTTGCCGTCGCCGCCCAGACGCCGCCATTCGCGCACGAGAGGATACTTGTCATGAAGCGCCGTAGAGCCACCAGACCCGCCTTTACGCTCGTCGAGTTGTTAGTCGTCATCACCATTATCGGAGCCCTGATCGGGCTGTTGTTGCCGGCCGTGCAAGCAGCCCGGGCGAGTGCCAGCCGCTTGAGCTGCCGCAATAATCTGCGGCAAATCGGCATCGCCATGAACGTTTACCACGATGCGCAGGGGAGCCTGCCGGCCGGCTGGATCGGCGTCGACACGGCCACGCGCCGCCCCGCGCCCATGGGCGGAAGCGGCTGGGGCTGGGGGGCGATGCTGCTGCCGCAACTGGAGCTGGGTTCGGTGGCCAACGCCGGCCTGCGCTTCGATCGGGCGTTAAACGACCCTGCCCACCTGGCGGTTCGCAAAATGTCGCTGGCGGTGTTCCGCTGCCCGGCCGATAGCGCCGACCCCACGTTCGATCTCGCGCAGGGGGACGGGCACGAGCACGAAGAAGAAGGAGGGGACCACGACGAGCACGAAGAGGAAGAAGAGCACCACGATGGGCCGGTGGTCGTGCTCGCCGAGATGGCTACGGCCAACTACGTCGGCAGCTTCGGCACGGTCGACTTCCATGCCTGCGAGCACCTGGGCGTGGGGGGCCGCTGCCTGGGTAACGGCGTGTTGTTTCACAACAGCGGCGTGAAGTTTCGCGACATTCGCGACGGGTTGAGCCAGACGTTTGTCGTCGGCGAGCGATCGTCGCGGCTGGGCCATTCAACCTGGGCGGGGGTCATCGCCGGCGCGGAAGATTCGCTCACGCGCATTCTCGGCACGACCGATCACGTGCCCAACCATCCGAGCGGCCACTTCGACGACTTCGGCAGCGCGCACGAGGGAGGATGCCACTTCGTGCTGGGAGATGGCTCGGTGCAGTTCGTGGCCGACTCGATCACGCTCTCGGCCTATCAGGCCCTGGCGACGCGCTCCGGGCGCGACTCGACCGCAGGATTTCTGCCCAGCGACAACTGACAGGATTGATGTCGATCCAGGAAAGAACCAGAAAAGGTGTCAGGAACGTGTCAGGAACCTTTTCCAGATTAAGCGTGGGCCTTCCGACCCGCGCGAGGGAAAAAGTTCCTGACACCTTTTCGCAGCGCGACCTGCTGAGCGTTGACTAGCGCCCGCGGGTCCCTTCGGCGGTGAGCGACGAGCGCCAGTAGCCATAGCCCGGCGTCGACCACTGCCGCCAGGTGAACTCGAGCTTGGCCAACTCGTGGTCCATCCAGCCCGAGAACTCCGCGAATTCGACCTGCGATGCCACCTCGACGGGGAGCTGGATTTCGGGGGCCTGTCGTTCACTCGGCGGTTGCAGTCGTGCTGGTCGCATGGCGCCTCTCCCTGTTCGGCGAGTAAGTCGGGGTCTTAGGAGCGGGAAGTGACCGGTCGTCGGCGGGTTTCCGTGCTCGATTGCAGGTTGCCCGTCGCGTCGGCAATCTCCTAAGCGCTGGGCCCAGACACTTGTTACGTCGCCGCTACTGTTACGACGGATACAACCGGTCCAGGGTTCGCGCCAAATCGGGTTTGGGGCACTGTTACCTGGATTGCCCGAGACGCCGCATTCGGTGTCTGGAACCACCTTCTCTCTAGGCGTGCGCGCATGAAAAAAGCCCTCACCTGATCAGGCAAGGGCTTTTGGTATTTTGTGTTGCGATGGAAAGCCGAGCAGAGCTCGCTGAAATACTCGCGAGCGGAGCTCGCTGCGATACTAGCGAGCGGAACTCGATCGGCCGCAGATCCGGCGACGAACCCAGCCGGCGCCAACGAGCGACAGGCCCAGCACCGACCAGATCACCACACTGGCGGGCTCGGGGACCACACCCGCGTTATCGGTATAGGTGTAGATCACGTCTACGATGCCGACCGCCTGGAAGTCGGTGATCTTGCTCGTGCTGTCGGTCACGCCGGTGATTGCGAAGCCACCGTTACCCGAGGCGGTCCCGGCCAGAAAACCGGGGCCGATATAGGCGGCCAAGCCACTGTTCGTGGACGTCGAGTTCGCGCCCGCACCGCTGATCAGACCGAAATCGACAAAGTCAGGGCCCGAGCCGGTAACACCGTCAGTGCCAGATACAGCGACAGGACCGGCCGACTGCAGAATTGCCGCGGATGTGCTGAGCGGACCGGGGATCGAGGCCTTCAACAGCCCGATCAAGTCGACGCCCATGTTGCCGGAAATGACCGAATCATTCTCGGCCGTGACGTTCGCTTCCACCGAACCGGAGATCTTCAGATCAACCTGGGTGAGCGTGCGCGTGCCGCCGAGTGTGTCGAACTTGGGAATCGAGAGCGGCTGGCTCCCCGGCGAAAGCGGGAAGGCAAAATTGACCGACTCGACCACGATGCCGGCCGAGGCGCTGCTGCCCAAGAAGCAGCTTAATGCCAAACCAGCCGCCAACACCTTCAAGAACGAGAGCTTGCCTAGAATCATGGGACGATTACCCCTGCGGAAGCTGAACTGGCACCGCTGCGGAAACAGCATTGTTGCGGAACTGGCCGACCACCAAACAGCCTACCCGCATCCCCACGAACGGGGCAGTTCGACTAGGCAATTTGAAGGATCGCAGCCAGATTATGCGAGCCCTACCGTAATGTCAACGAAAAAACGTGGTATTTGCTAGGTTATTCATTTGTGATGCGAACCAGCCTCCACGGCACCCCCTCTTGGTGCTGTAAACGGCGACTGGAAAAGTGATTGCGGCCATTTGGCGCCCACTCGACGAGCGGCCGCTTTTTCGCGAGCCATCGTTTGTTAGAATCCGGTGCGGGTTGTCGTCTCCGCAGCCTTGGCAGACTCTCGGCTGGGTCGGTGAAACCCCGATCCCCTCCCCCCTCCAGCGTCCCCATCATACCCATGCCCCAGTGGAATACCGTTGCCGTTGTCGGCGTAGGGCTTTTGGGGGGATCGATCGGCCTGGGGTTGCGGCAGCGGGGCTTGGCCCAGCGGGTGATTGGCATCGGTCGCCGGCGGGCAACGCTCGAGGCCGCGCGACGCTTGGGAGCGATTACGGCTTCGACGCTGAACCTCGACCGCGGCGTTCGCGAGGCCGACCTGGTGATCGTCTGCACGCCCGTCGACCAGATCCCCGAATATGTGCAGGCCACAGCAGCCGCCTGCCCCAGGGGTTGCTTGATCACCGACGTGGGGAGCACCAAACAACGGATCGTCGCGGCGCTTGATGGTCGATTGCCGCGCGGCGCGCGGTTCGTCGGCAGCCATCCGCTGGCCGGTAGCGAAAAGCGCGGCGCCACCGAAGGCAATGCCGATCTCCTGGTCGGTCGCGTCGTGGTGCTCACCCCTACTCGCGAGACCGACCCAGCCGCGCGGCGCGGCGCGGCGGCGCTCTGGCAGTCGCTGGGGGCGCGCGTGATCGAAATGAGCCCTGCCGCACACGATCGGGCCCTGGCCGCTACGAGTCATGTGCCGCACGCGATCGCCGCGGCGCTGGCCATGACGGTGCCAGCGGCGGGCTATCCGCTGGCCGCCGGTGGCTTGCGCGACACCACGCGGATCGCGGCTGGCGATCCCGAGATGTGGACACAGATATTGCTCGACAACCGGGCCAACGTGCAGGCGGTGCTCGAACAGTTCGATACGTCGCTGGCTGATCTAAGGCGCGCTCTCGCGGCCGTCGATCGCCCGCGACTGAAGCGCATTCTTACCCAAGCGAAACGGAAGCGCGATGCTCTGGGAAGTTGACATTTACCCCGCGCCGGGTTCCCCCGACCGCGCGGCCGAGACCGTCTCCGCAGCGGCCGCCGCGCTGGGGCTCGGCGCCAATATCTCGGTGGCCACCTGCTACGGCTATCTGCTCGAAGGGGATCTCGACGAGCGGCAGGCCATGGAAGCGGCCACCGGGTTGTTGGCCGATGCGATCGTCGAACGCACCGTGGTGCGCGCGGCCGACAGCGCCGACCTCGCGACGCCCCCGCCGGGCGCCACCGGCACGCTAGTGCATGTGCTACCGCGGCCCGGCGTGATGGACCCCGTGGCGCAAAGCGCCGCGTCCGCCCTGAGCGACTTGGGCTTGCCGATCACAGCCGTGCGCACGTTGCGAAAATACTGGCTGGGCGGCGCCGATCAGGCAGCGCTAAAGACCTTGGCCGCCAAGGCCCTGGCCAACGACGCCGTCGATCAAACCGTGTGGGGCCCGCTGGGGATCAAGCGGCTCGAGGTCGGCACCGCCAGCGAGTTCCGCCGCATCGACGTGCCGCTCGATAAGCTCTCGGACGAGCAACTGGTCGCGCTCAGCCGCACGGGGCAGTTGTATCTGACCTTGGCCGAAATGCAGACCATCCAGGCTCACTTCCGCCAATTGGGCCGCGACCCCAGCGACGTCGAGCTGGAAACCATCGCTCAAACCTGGAGCGAACATTGCAGCCATAAAACGCTCAAGGGCTCGATCCGCTACACCGACGAGCAGGGCACTCAGCAGTTCGCCAACCTGCTGAAGGAAACAGTCTTCGCCGCCACGCAAGCCGTGCGGCGCAACCTGGGCGATGGCGACTGGTGCGTCAGCGTGTTTGAAGACAACGCCGGCGTCATCCGTTTCGACGATCGCTTTGATCTCGTCTTCAAAGTCGAAACGCACAACCACCCGTCGGCGCTGGAGCCATACGGCGGCGCGAACACTGGTTTGGGGGGCGTGATTCGCGACTCGCTCGGCACCGGGCTCGGCGCCAAGCCTGTCTGCAACACCGACATCTTCTGCTTTGCCGAGCCCGACATCGATCCCGAGCAGCTCCCGCCGGGCGTGCTCCACCCCAGGCGGATCATCGATGGCGTGGTGGCCGGCGTCCGCGACTACGGCAACCGCATGGGCATCCCCACGGTCAACGGCGCTGTCTATTTCGATCGTCGTTACCTGGGCAATCCGTTGGTCTACTGCGGAACGGTTGGCTTGCTGCCGGTCGAGCGCCGCAAGAAAAGCGTCGACGCCGGCGACCTGATCGTAGCGCTCGGCGGGCGCACCGGCCGCGACGGCATCCATGGCGCCACGTTCAGCTCGGCCGAGCTGACGCACGAAAGCGAAGGGCTCTCCGGCGGAGCCGTGCAGATCGGCAACGCGATCGAAGAAAAGAAAGTGCTCGACGTGGTACTGGCCGCCCGCGATCGCGGACTGTTCCGCTCGATCACCGATTGCGGGGCGGGCGGGTTCTCGAGCGCCGTGGGGGAAATGGGAGCCGAGATCGGGGCCGAAGTCGAGCTCGAACGCATCCCCCTGAAGTACGAAGGGCTCTCCTACGCCGAGATGTGGATCTCCGAAGCGCAGGAGCGGATGGTGCTGGCGGTACCCCCGGAACATTGGGCCGCGTTCGAGGCGCTGGCCGCTTCCGAAGGGGTCGAAGCCACGGTCCTCGGCACGTTCGTCCCCACGGGGCGGCTCACGCTGCGTTACCGCGGCACGCTTGTTGGCGACCTGACGATGCAATTTCTGCATGACGGTCGGCCCCCGATTGTGCGCGAAGCAACGTACCAGCCGCCAGCCGCAAAACCGCTCGTGCTGCGCGACAAACATACGTACGACTTTAATGACGAGCTGCTGGCAATCCTCGCCGCCCCGAACGTCGCCAGCAAGGAATGGATCATTCGGCAGTACGACCACGAGGTACAAGGAGGGAGCGTCATCAAGCCGTTGGTCGGCGCTTCGCACGATGGGCCGAGCGACGCCGCCGTGCTGCGGCCAGTGCTCGGTAGCCGGCGCGCGCTCGTGGTCGCCTGCGGCATGAACCCGCGCTACGGCGACTTCGACACCTATCACATGGCGGCCAGCGCCATCGACGAAGCGGTGCGCAACTGCGTCGCCGTCGGGGCCGATCCGCGGCGGATCGCCATTCTCGATAACTTCTGCTGGGGGAACACCGATCGCCCTGAGACGCTCGGCTCGCTGGTGCGCGCGGCCCTGGCCTGCCGCGACGTGGCGCCGGTGCTCGGCACGCCGTTCGTCAGCGGCAAGGATAGCCTGAACAACGAGTTCAATTTCACGGCGGCCGACGGCCGATCGCGGACGATCTCGATTCCGCCATCGCTGTTGATTAGCGCCTTGGGGCAGATCGACGACGCGGCCACGGCCGTGACGATGGATCTCAAGCGTCCGGGCAATCTGCTTTATCAGGTCGGCGCCACCCGCGCGGAGCTTGGAGGTTCGCACCTGGCCTTGGTGGGGGCCGCGGCCGGCGGAGTGCCGCCCGAGGTCGATCCCCCGCGTGCGCGAGCCACGTTTGCAGCCCTGCACGCGGCAATTACGGCGGGGCGCGTGCGAGCATGCCATGATTTAAGCGAAGGGGGCCTGGCCGCGGCCATTGCCGAGATGGCGCTGGCCGGCGAGTTGGGCGCACGCCTGTTTCTGGCGCAAGTTCCGCACGAGCTGCCGATCGACGACGCCGCTCGCGCCGAGCATCAAGCAGCGATCGAGGCTGCCGGCGATGCAGATTTGCCCGTCGTGGCGCTGGTCCCCGACGCGACGGCCCACCTGCTGTTCGCCGAATCGAACTCGCGCTTCTTATGCGAGGTCGAGCCGGAGCAGGCCGGCGCGTTCGAACAGGCGTTAGCGGGTGTTCCGCATGCGCTGGTCGGCGAAGTGACCGACAGCGGTTGCTTGGAGATCATTGGCCTGCCGATCGTTGTGCCGGGAGTCGAACCGGGCGATCCACCAACCATCCGCGCGCCGAAAGTGATCGACGTCGATTTGCAGTCGCTCAAACGTGCGTGGCAAACGCCGCCAGGGAAAGGGTAACAGCGATGGCCGAGCCACGCGTTTTGGTGCTACGTGCCCCAGGCACCAACTGCGATGAAGAAACCGCCTACGCCTTTGGGCTGGCCGGAGGGCGCGCCGATCGCGTGCACGTCAATCGGCTGCTCGACGGCTCGCTGCGGTTGGCCGACTATCAGATTCTCTGCCTGCCCGGCGGCTTCAGCTATGGCGACGATATCGCGGCCGGGCGCATCCTCGGCACCCAGCTTCGGCATCATCTGGCCGGGGCGCTGGCCGAGTTCAAAGCGGCCGGCAAATTGATCTTGGGTATCTGCAACGGTTTTCAGATCCTGATGCGCTCGGGTTTATTGCTCGACGACGAACCGCCGCACGGCCCGCCCGCCACGCTCACCTGGAACGACTCGCGCCATTTCGAGGCGCGCTGGGTAACGCTGCGCTGCGAGCCGTCCAAGGCGATCTTCTTTGCCGGGCTCGACACGTTGGAGCTGCCCGTGGCGCACGCCGAAGGGCGATTTGTCGTACGCGATGCCAGCGTGCTCGAGCGACTCGAGCAAGAAGGGCGCGTCGTGCTGCGGTATCACGCGAGCAGTCCAGGCGCAGCAGCCGAAAATCCGCCATCCGCCGCCGCGCCCAATCAAACGGCTGCCGCCGCGCACGGGCCGCGCGTGCCATATCCGTCGAACCCCAATGGCTCACACGGTGATGTGGCCGGCATCTGCGACGCCACCGGGCGCGTCTGCGGGTTGATGCCCCATCCCGAGCGATTCGTCGACGCGTTGCAGCATCCGCGCTGGAGCCGCGGCAGTTCCGGGCAACCAGGTACCGCGCAACAAGGCGCCGCGCAACCAGGCGCGGGCTTGGCCGTGTTCCAGAACGCCGTGCGGTATTTTGCTTAACCGCGTACGGCCGTGCGCGCCGCGCGGTACCGCTCGAAGTGTTGCGCCGCGTATTGCCGATAGTCGAAGTCGAGCGTCGCCGAGCCGCTTTGCACCGCGCCCCACAGCGCTTCGCGCAACAGCGACACCGCCTTGAAAATCGCCAGCTCGCGGCGAGCCTCTGAGGTCACGCGGTCGAAGTAAGCCGCGAGCAGCTCCGTTTCGGCATCGGCGTCGAGCCCCGCGTTGCTCGCCAGGCCACCGAGATCGAACATCGGATGGCCGACGCCCGCCAGCTCCCAGTCGACAATCCAGGCCATTCCCCCGTCGTCGATCAGATTGGCCGGCAGCAGATCGTTGTGGCACAGAGCCGGCTCGCAGTCCGAGAGCGAGCGCTCGAGTTGGGTGACGTCTGCCAGAATGGCGTCGATGTCCGCCGGCAACTCAGCGCCGAGTCGCCGGGCCGTGTCGGCATACGTGCGCGACGCGCCAAAGCCGGAGAACGTGACCATGTCGCCCACGATCCCGCTGCGGTCGCCGTGCAACTGGCGCAGCGAGCGGGCGACGCGGCGCAGCACATCATGAACTTGCAGGCGCGCGGCCGTGAGCGTTTCGCCGTCAACGAATCGCGTCACGAGCAGGTCGGGCTCGTGATGAACCAGTTCGGGCGCGACACCGGCTGCCGCGGCCGCGCGGTGGCAAGCGGCTTCGCTCCGGCGATCAATGCCCAACTGCGTGCCGTCGGCGCAGAGCCGCACGACATACCGCTCGCCGCCATCCTGGACGCGAAAGTTCTGGTTGGTGATCCCACCGGCCAGCGGCTCGATCTCCACCGGTCGGCTTTGCCAACAAGCGATCGACTGGATGCGGGCATCGCTCATCGTGGCCCGTCCCTCAACAGGGTTTGCCTGAAGCCGGACATTCGCGGCGACGGATTCCGGCGTGCGTCAGGCCGTCATGCCACCGTCGACGGTCAACGTGCAGCCGGTGATGTAGCTGGCCGCCGGGCTCGCCAAGAACAGCACCGCGGCGGCGACTTCTTCGGCCGTGCCCAGGCGCTTGGCGGGGATTCGCTTCTTGGCCTCATCGGTGACGAGCTCCCCGAGCGCGGCCGTCATCTCCGATTCGATGAACCCCGGCGCGACCGAGTTGGCGGTGACCTTGCGGCCGGCCAGCTCGCGCGCGACCGTTTTGGTCAGCGCGATGATGCCCGCCTTCGAAGCCGAGTAGTTGGCCTGCCCCGGGTTGCCCATCAAGCCCGAGACGCTGGCGATGTTGATGATCCGCCCGTAGCGCTGCCGCATCATGATCCGCGAGGCGGCGCGCGTGAACAGGAACGTACCGCGCAAGTTGGTGGCGATCACATCGTCGAAGTCGGAATCTTCCATCCGCGGAATCAACGTGTCGCGGGTGATGCCGGCATTGTTGACGAGAATTTGCAGCCCGCCCCATTTCTCGGCCACGGCTTCCACCACTTCGTCGATCCGCTTGGCGTCGAGCATGTCGCCGACGTAAACCTCGGCGGTGCCGCCGGCAGCGGTGATCTCGGCCAGCGTCTCGGCGAGCTTATCGGCCGAGCGTGCGAAGAGCGCCACCTTGGCGCCGTTGCGCGCGAGCGCTTGCGCCATGGCGCGGCCCAACCCGCGCGAGGCGCCCGTCACGAGCGCCGCTTGACCGCTGAGATCCACCTTGATGCCGCTGTTCGCAGGTTCTGCCATGGCGAAGTTTGTCTCGATGTCCTGGAGAGTTCTCTGTTCTGAATCGATTGTCGTCGGTTTGGCGTCGACAAATCGGCGTCGACAATTCTGCATCGTCCGGCGAGTCAGCCGGTCACGCTCTGGCACGAGGCCTCGCGGTCGATGCGCCGCAGCAAGCCGCGGAGCACGCGCCCCGGGCCAATCTCGTAGTACTGATCGAAGCCTTGCGCCAACAAGTAACGGATGCAATCTTCCCAGCGCACGGGGCTCACCAACTGCTTGAGCAGCAAGGCGCGGATCTCTTCGGGATCGTCGTGCGGCAGGGCATCGACATTCGAGACCACGGGAATCAGCGGCGGCCGCAGCGTGACTTGCGAGAGCGCCGTCTTCAACCGTTCGACGGCCGGCAGCATGATCTTGGTGTGAAACGCGCCGGCCACGGCCAGCGGTACCGCCCGCATCGCTCCTTCGCGTTCGGCCAATTGTGCCGCGCGTTCGCAGGCCGTGTTGCTGCCAGAGATGACGATATTGCCTGGGCAGAGCAGGTTGGCGATTTCCAGCACGTCGCCGCCGCGCGATTGCTGCACGACCCGCTCGACCTCGACGCGCTCCATGCCGAGGATGCTGACCATGCCGCTGGGCGTGGCGTCGGCGGCGTCTTGCATGGCGGCCCCGCGCTGCTGCACGAGCCGCAAGCCGGACTCGAAGTCCAACACGCCGGCGAAGACCAGGGCCGTGTATTCTCCCAGACTCAGGCCGGCCGCCGCTTCGCACGACAACACCACGTCGGGCGATTGTTCGCGCAGCGACTCCAGCGCCGCCAGGCTGGTGACGAACAGCGCCGGCTGGCTGTAGATCGTTGAATCGAGCTCTTCGGCCGGCCCTTCGGCGCAGAGCCGCGCCAGGTCGTAGCCGAGGATTTCGGAAGCCTGATCGTACAACCGCCGCGCGGCCGGCAGCGATTCGACCAGCGCCCGACCCATGCCAATGCTTTGTGCACCTTGACCAGGAAACAAAAAGGCAATGCGACTCAAGCGGTAACTCCATCAGCCAGGTAGATGATTTAACGCGACTGAGACGGATAGCGACCAGCCCGCGTGGGTGCGTGCCGTACGGCCGTCGCGAGCACGTGGCTCCGCGACGTCCCCCCAGCCCCCCCAGGCGGCAATCTTTCTATCACATTCTCAAGAGCGTTGCACCCCAAGTGAGGCCCGCGCCAAAGCCCAAGAGGAGGGCCAGATCGCCGGGGCGCAAACGTCCCTGCCGGCGGGCTTCGTCCAGCGCGATCGGCACGCTCGCGGCCGACGTGTTGCCGTACCCTTCGATGTTCATGAAGCACTTGCTGCGGGGGACCGCCAGCCGCTTGAGCGCCGAGTCGATGATGCGGGCATTCACCTGGTGCGGTACGATCAGGCTGATGTCGTCGAGCGTCACCTGCCCGGCCGCGAGCGATTCGTGAACCAGGTCGACGAAGCAGGTCGTCGCGAACTTGGCGATCTGCCGACCCGCCATGCGAATGTATTGCTGCCGCCCGGAAACCGTCTCGGCCGAGGACGGCAACTTGCTACCGCCGGCCGGGATGCACAGCAACTCGGGCTGCGAGCCGTCGGAAGCCATGCTGGCGTGCAGCACGCCCGAGCCATCGTTGCGGCCCGTGAACACCGCGGCGCCGGCGCCGTCGCCGAACAAGATGCACGACGTGCGATCGGTGTAATCGATGTACCGCGACATGGTCTCTGCGCCGATCACCAGCACGTTGCGGCAAATGCCCGACACGATCAGCCCCGTGGCAACCGTGCCGGCAAACAGGAAACCGCTGCAAGCCGCTTCGAGATCGAACGCGCCGGCCCGCTTCGCCCCCAGTGCGTGCTGCACCAGGCAGGCCGTGGCGGGCATCAAGTAGTCGGGCGTGAGCGTGGCGACAATCACCAGATCGAGATCGCACGGGTCGATGCCGGCGTCGGCACAAGCACGGCGACCCGCTTCGATCGCCATGGTGCTGGTGGTTTCTTCCGGCCCGGCCACGCGCCGCGCGTGGATACCGGTGCGCTCATAGATCCATTCGTCGCTGGTTTCGATCGTGCGGGCGAGCTCGTCGTTGGTCAGCACCTGGCTCGGCAGGTAGCTGCCGGTGCCGGCGACCGCGGCCCGCACCAGCGGCTGCGTGCGTCGCTGCCGCGTGAGATCGGGGCGCGAAATGGTCATGTCGGCCAGCCGCAACAGCGGCGGGTCGCGCCAGGCATCGCCAGATCGATCGAAGGCCGTCGACATTGGTGGTATGAAACTCCGGTGCGGGCGACGGGCGCGCTGTTCGCGCCTGTCGCCAGTCTTGGAAGGCGGGGGAGAGTAACAGACCGCCCGCGACGGGACCAGAGAGATTGGGGGGTCGCGGTGCAGGCGGGTGCTAGCTAGCAGTGTCGAGGCGAACTAGCAGTCTTAATTAACAGTATTGAGGCCAACTGGCAGCATTGAGAATCGGCCGAAGAATCACGCTTCTCCGCGAATCCCTCTCCCCTGGCGGGAGAAGGGAGGGTGAGGGGTTCAGTAAATCAGGAAGTCTTTTCGGCGGATCCGAACAGGCGTTCTTCCCCCTTCGCCCGCTCAAACGCCTGGCGTGGGGTCGTGCGTGCGGTGGGGGTGTATGCCGTGTTGCAAAGTCGTGTTGTGACAGCATCGATGCCCGTGCTTTTTTGAAATCGGCCTCGAAGCGACGTAAAATGGACTGCTGATATAAGCCGCCTATTGTCGGGTCGCCCTTTGCATCGCTGCCATGTCCACTGACTCCTCAGCTTCTGATCCCGTCGCCGTGCGCCTGCACGATCTTGAACATCGTTGCGCGGCGTTGGAACGCGAAGTCGTAGAGCTCAAACGGCAGCAGCTCGATGAACCTAGTTCATCGAGCGAGGAGACTGCTGCGGTTTTCCGAGAACTCGCCCAGGAGTGGAAAGCCTTTGATACACCTTCTTCGTCGGTCAAAGAACTGGCGATGCATCCGGCGTATCAGAAGATCATCGGGCTGGGGCGGGCAGCCGTTCCCTTCATCGTCGCCGAGCTGAAGCGCGAGCCCGACCACTGGTTCTGGGCGCTCGAAGCGATTACCGGCGCAGACCCAGTGTCTGACGAAGCGGCTGGTGATCTCGATGCCATGGCGGCCGCTTGGATCGACTGGGCACGAGCGCATGGCCTTGCCTGAGGTCGAACAACTCGAACGACTGTTTCCTGGACTGCGAGGGCAACCGTACGTTCGCACCAGCCCGGCGACACCACGCTACAACTGCGCGGCGTGGGCCAACGGCTCCGCCGAGCGTTGGTGGGATCCGAGCAAAGGCTACTTCTGGCCCAAAGGCGTCCCGCGTGACGGTACGATCGAATCGTACGTCAAGCTGTTTGAGCTTTGCGGCTTCCAACGCTATAAGTCAGACTCCTTGGAGGCCGGCATCGAGAAGATTGCAATCTACGGCGACGGGTTCACGTTCAGGCATGTCGCACGCCAACTCGAGAATGGCAAATGGACGAGCAAGCTCGGCAAACTTGTCGACATCGAACATCGCGAGCTCCAGTGGCTCGCGGGCGACGCCTACGGAGTGGTCGTGCTCTATATGAGTCGAAACAGATCTCATCCGCTGGCGGGGCAAGCACCGTCGATCGCTCGATGATTCCGCAGCTTGGCCGCCGTTCAATGCGGTTGCTTCAACGTCTCCCGTGTCGCCAAGCGCCAAACCGCTTCGAGCACTACACATGACCACGAGCTCGTCGTGCATGTCGACGCGGCATCGTGATTCGGCATGCGTCAAACCACTTGTCCAACGGACCAAATCGCACGTATCACGGCGCTACATACCACCATTCCGCGCCGTAGCGAATCGTTCCCATCACACTCATTGCCACGAATGACGTCACGAGCCAGCCGAGCACGTGCAGCGTCACCCAGCCGAGCCCTTTCCAGCCGCGCGTGAGAATCACGTAGCACGGCACCACGACGATCGCGAACAGCAAAAACCACATCTGCTGCGAGCGGGGGATCGGCTTGCCTCGGCGGCTCGCGTCTTGCGTTGCCCACAGCCCGAGCGTCAGGGCTAGCGCGATATTGATCAACAATCTCTCGGGCCCGCCGTCGTCGCCGATCGTTGATCGACCACCAGAAAGCGCGGCCAGCGTATAGAACGCCGCGCAGAACAACACGGTCGGATCAAAAATCCACCGCGCCGGAGGCACCGTAGGCGTGACTTCCTGCGGCGGAGTGTACGGATTCGGCTGCTCCATGATCCGGCGATTGTAGCCCGCGCGCTATAATTGGCGAAGGCCGTTGTCATCAATGCTCCATCCATGTTGACCGGGTCTCTTAATCGCTTTCCGCGAACTGCACCCGCGTCTTCGCCCAAGAGGGGCCTTTAATCCATAAGGTGTTATCAGAAAATAACTTGTGTCGATCCTGGTCGGTCTGGCTTCTGGAGATGCGGTTGGATTAAAATTTTTGCCGTATTATTTTAATGCAATCCTGTCCATTAAAGGCCTTTGCAACCCCATGGAAAAGAAGAGCTTTAACTCTCACGCTCCCGGCGACTTGGTCAAAATACCAACAGGTGGATATGCATTCGTCCCTGACCCTCTGCCGCCCAACTGGTCAATTCCACTCGATCTTTGGCCTTTGGTCTGTGAGGTAAAGCAGCAAGTCGGGATTCTCGAGGGGCTTGGTCGCAACCTCCCCAACCCCGCGATCTTGCTGCGACCGATCCGAGACCGCGAAGCCATCCAGTCATCCCGACTCGAGGGCACGTATGCCACACCCAAAGAGCTCCTGCTTTTTGAGCTGCGCCCGCGTCCCTCGAAATCGGAAAACGACCCAGCGAACGACCAGCGCGAGGTGCTCAACTATCGATTCGCTCTGGAAGAGGGAACAACGAGCCCGCTGCCGCTGTCGCTGCGCCTGATTCGCGATCTGCACCGCAAGCTGCTGGCGGAAGTTCGCGGGCGCGATCGCGACCCGGGCGAGTTCCGCAGAATCCAGGTTGCGATCGGTTCGAGTCATCGCTTCGTCCCACCGCCGCCCGAGCGGCTCCTGGATTGCCTTGGTCGGCTGGAGACTTACTTGCATGCAAAAACATTGATCGATCCGCTCGTCGATTGCTTTCTGGTTCACTACCAGTTTGAAGCGATCCACCCTTTCATCGATGGCAATGGGCGCGTCGGTCGGCTGCTCCTGGCAATCATGCTGCAACAGCGTTGCGTGCTGACCAAACCTTGGCTCTATATGAGCGAGTTCTACGAGGAACACCGCGACGAGTATATCCAGCGCCTGTTCGACGTGAGCGCAAAAAACGACTGGAGCGGCTGGATCGAGTTCTGCCTGCGAGGCGTGTTGCAGCAAACGCTCGACACGATTGAACGCTGCGGTCGATTGCTGCAGTTGCGAACCGAGTTCATGCAGCGCGTGACTGACGTCGGCGGGTCGATGCGTCTGCATCAGATCGTGGAGAACATTTTCAACTCGCCGTTCGTCGAAGTAACCGGCGTGCGCGACCTATT
This sequence comes from uncultured Planctomycetaceae bacterium, assembly GCA_964495375.1. GTDB lineage: Bacteria > Planctomycetota > Planctomycetia > Pirellulales > JAEUIK01 > JAIESQ01. The sequence continues at coordinate 15,321 of CAZBWM010000111.1, forward strand.
GAGCGTCTCGTATCCAACGGCGCAAGCGGATGTCGATCGTCTCGTCAAAGCAAAGATTCTGCGGCTGCTGCCGAACGTGCCTCAGAAGACGTACTACGCGCCCGAGATATTTGACATCGCGTACGACAAAATGGACGCAGTCAACGAATAGCTGACGCCCTTCAGCGTTCCTGGGTTCCCGCGCCCTAATCCCGCGGCCGATTGATCGTCGCGTTCGGCCCGAAGCGAATGTGCTTCGCCGCGTGCCCCGCGAACGTGTCGCCCCACAACCCGCGCACCGTGCCGTACTCGGCCAGCACGATCAAAACACAGAGCGCCGTGCCCACGATCGCCGTGCGCCACCACAGCCCGCGATAGTCGTACCTCGGCTCCAGCACCGCGCTCTGCTTGCGGCTGGGAACCAGCAGCACCAGCACCGTACACAGGCAGGCGTTCACGTGAATCGTCCCCTCGGTGATCAAACGCTGCGGCTGAAACGGCAACACGCGCGACAGATTACCGACCACGACCCACCACAGCAGGATGATGTAGAGCAACTGCCCGCGTCCGAGCCAGTCGGTCGGCACCAGCGCGATCTCCCGGCCCCGATGCCGCGCGATGAGCAAAACCAGCACGGCGATGGCCAGTGCCAGGTAGGCCCACTCGAACCACGTTTGCGCGGAGAAGCCGTAGATCTCGTCCGGCACTACGTGATTCGGCAGCCAGGCATTGTGTACGTTCTTGCGAATGTTCAGGTAGGTGATCGCCAACAGCACGAACGCCACCGAGAAGGTCTCGGTCCAGCGACCGCTGCGCTCCTCGTCGCTCGCGCGCGGCGCCCACTTCGACAAAAATCCTAGCGCGATGGCGATCCCCAGTCCGTTAATGAACCCATACGTCTGCTCGAGCACGCTGTGCCAATTGGTGCTGACCTCTTGGCCGAAGATCGCCCGCTGCACGTCGGGATGCACTTCGATCAGCTTCAGCATCGTGGCCCCGGAGAAGCCGATGCCGCCGACGAGCCCGGCCACGAGCGCGGCCCAAGCGACTCCCCACAGCCGCTCGCGCATCAAGAAGATGAACAGCGCGGCGGTGAAGCCGACCATGCCGGCCCAACTGTCGCCGCGCGGCGGGGTCATCCGCAGATTCAAAAACGGCGCGACCGTCAGGATGGTGAACCCCAGCCACCAGCCGATCGCCAGGTAGAGCACCAGCCGCGTCCCCCATTCGACGCGCCGCTGCACGGCGATCACCACAAACGCGGCCACGATCGCCACCAGCGCCGCGATCCAATCGGTGTCATACCAGTCGAAGGCGTCGAGCGAGATCCCCGACAACCAGTGGGCGAGATCAGGCCCGAACCAGGCAATCAAGGTTTGCTCGTTGACTTCCGTCAGCATGAAGAACAGCGCTTGCAGCAGCCAGGCGAAGAACACGGCAATCACGGGCACGAACAGCCCGGTGAGCCGCGCGCGATCGAGAAAGGCCGGCAGCGCCGTGCCCGCTCCGCCCGGCGCGCCCCACAAAAAGCCGATCACGAACAAGCAGGCGAAGCCATACAGCACGCTGCCGGCGTGCTCACCGTTATGTGTGTAACCAATCACCTGCATGTAGCTGATCGAGCCGCCGAACGACCAGCCGACGGCTCCGAAGAAGGCGAAGAACGGTGCGCGGCGATACCAGTCGTCGCGCCCCGAGCAGACCACGGCGGCCAGCGCCGCCAGGGCGCCTGGGATCATCGCCCCGAACTCATGCCCCCAGTTACCGCGCACGCCCCAGCCGATCGACAGGCTCAATGCGACCAGCAAGAGGGCGACTGGCGACAGACCGGGAACGCGTCGAGGGATCATTCGGGATCTCCGCAGGGGGGGGCCGCGGCGCAGCGCGGATGCCGCGCCCGACTCTCAAAGGCGGCGTCTTCAAAATGGGATATTTAGGATAGTCGAGAGGCCGACGGTCCGCCGAGGGGCAGCCTAGTGGTGCCACGCGGAGGCATTTCGCCAGCCCGCGTAGAAAAAAACATTGACGTCGGCGCCGGCCATTGGTAGATAAACAGAATAAGAATTCTGGTTCTGGTTTCCACGCGGCCCATTTGGCGAAGCAATCCGCTGCCCGGCCGTTCTTTGGACGCAAATTCGGGTGTTTGGACGCAAGTTGGACGCAGCCTGTTTCGATTTGCGTCCAAAGATACCCTGTTTCATAGCAATGACTTAACTGCTTGTAACACGCGCTTTGGACGGTTTGGACGCAAAATCCCGGAACACCTTGTAGAAGAGCCCTGAGGCTTGTGACCTGAGGCGACCCCTAGCCCCTACCCACTAACCCCTACCCATGTCCGACTTCGTCACAACTATCCAGTGGGTCCGCCCGCCGCTGCAATCGCGCAGCCAGGAGACGCTCGACCGTTTGCTGGACGCCGCCGAAGCGGTGCTGGCCGAAAAGGGCTTCGACCAGGCCACCGTCGCAGAGATCGCCGCCCGGGCCCAGTCGTCGGTCGGGGCCTTCTACTCGCGGTTTCACGATAAAGAGTCGCTGCTGCGGCTGCTGCACGACCGTTTCTGCGAGGAAGCGATGGCCACGGCCGACGCCGCGCTTGAGCCCGAGCGCTGGGCCGGCGCCTCGGTCGCCGAAATCCTCGCCGGCCTGGTGCCGTTCTTGGTACAGACTTACGACGAGCGCCGCGGCCTGATGCGCGCGTTCATCGTCCGCTCAGGGCACGACGTAAACTTTCTCGAGACCGGGGCCCGCCTTGGCCTGCACATCGCCGAGCGGCTCGAACGCCTGCTGCTCGAACGCCGCCACGAAATCACCCATCCCGATCCTCCGCTGGCTGTCCGCTTTGGGCTGCGGCTCGCCATGCACTACCTCGATCAAAGCGCGATCTTCGCCGGCGTGCCGCAATTCGTGCAGCTCGACGTCGAACAATTGTCGGCCGAACTGTGTCGTGCCTACCTGAGTTACCTGGGCGTGGAGCCAAACGCTCACCGAATCAACGGAATCAACGGACATCACCAGATCGCCGCGGTCGGCGCGTCCCCCTGACGAGTCCCCGCGCCAATATCACACGCAGAACTTTAGGGTCCCAAGAGAGGGAAGGACAGAAACCATGTCGACGCTTGTAGACCGCCCGACCATTCGGCGTCGTGTTACACGTACGGCCGTGCTCCGTGGATCGCTGGCACTGGCCGCCGTCACGTTGGCCACGTCCGTCATCAATTCTTCTCGCGCCGCCGACGCCGAACCTACCAGCGCCGCGTTGCTCGGCCGCAAGATCGACAACTTCACCCTCTCCGACTACCGCGGAAAAGAGCACTCACTGGCCGACTACGCCGATCGCAAGCTCGTCGTCCTCGCCTTCCTGGGAACCGAATGCCCGCTGGCCAAGCTCTATGGCCCGCGGCTGGCCGAGCTGGCCGCGCAGTATGAATCGCAAGGGGTCACCTTCCTGGGCATCGACTCCAATCGCCAGGACTCGGTCACGGAGATCGCCGCCTACGCCCGGGTGCACGGCATCAAGTTCCCCGTGCTCAAAGATCTGTCGAACCGCGTCGCCGATCAGGCCGGCGCCGAGCGCACGCCCGAAGTCTTTCTGCTCGACGCCAGCCGCACGGTGCGCTATCACGGGCGGATCGACGATCAATACGGCTTCTCGTCGGGCTCGGGCTATGCCAAGCCGAAGCTCGCCCGTCGCGACTTGGCCGACGCCATCGACGACCTGCTGGCCGGCCGCGAAGTGAAAGTCGCCAGCACGCCGGTCGCCGGCTGCTTGATCGGCCGCGTGCTTGAAGCCAAGAGCGATTCGACCGTCACTTTCAATAACCAGATCGCCCGCATCTTCCAGAAGAACTGCAACGAGTGCCATCGCCAGGGGCAGATCGCCCCCTTCGCGCTCACCAACTACGAAGAAGCGGTCGGTTGGGCCGAGATGATCGAGGAGGTCACCCGCGATCGCCGCATGCCGCCGTGGCACGCGAGCCCCGAGTTCGGCCACTTCTCGAACGATCGCCGGCTGAGTGACGAAGAGCTCGACCAGATTTCGGCCTGGGTCAAAGCCGGCGCGCCCGAGGGCAACCCCAGCGATCTCCCCGCACCGGTAACCTACAACGAAGGCTGGATGATCGATGGCCCCGACCAGATCGTCTACATGAACGACGAAGGTTACAAGGTGCCCGCCGAAGGCACCGTTGATTACCAGTATTTCTCGGTCGACCCCGGTTTTACCGAAGACAAGTGGATCAGCGCCAGTGAATGCCGGCCGGGCAACCGCGGCATCGTGCACCACATCTTCGTGTTCGTGCAGCCGCCGGGCTCCGAAGAGGTGGCCGAAATGGCCGAAGCCCGCCGCGATGGCCGCGCCACGGGCGAAGCTCGTCCGCAAGGCGCCCCCGATCTTTCGGGCCGCTCCGGCGGCGCTCGACTGCTCAGTGGCACCGCGCCGGGCGTCCCTCCCTTCAAGCAGGCCCGCGGCATGGCGTTCTACGTGCCGGCCGGCTCGAAGCTCGTCTTTCAGATGCACTACACGCCTAACGGCGAGGAAGTGGTCGACCGCAGTTGCGTCGGGCTGAACTTCTGCAAGCCCGAAGAGGTCACCGCCGCTATCAACATGAACATGGCGATCAACCCCACGTTCACCATTCCGGCCGGCGCCGACAACCATCCGGTCGAGAGCTTCCACAAGTTCAATCGCGATACATTGATGCTCTCGCTGACGCCGCACATGCACTTGCGCGGCAAGTCGTTCCGCTATGTGCTCGAATACGCCGATGGCCGCAAGGAGACGATCCTCGATGTGCCGCGCTACGACTTCAACTGGCAGATCACTTACCAGTTGGCCGAACCGCTGCACGTGCCGGCCGGCACCAAGCTCCACTGCTTCGCGCACTTCGATAACTCGGAGGAGAACCTCGCGAATCCCGACGCCAGCAAGCCGGTGCGCTGGGGCGATCAAACCTGGGAAGAAATGATGATCGGCTGGTTCGCCGAAACGCCCGATCTGGAAGTCAATCCCAACCACGATCCGCGCACCCGCACCGCGCAGTTCGAGCGCGAGCTGGCGGCCGGCAAGGCCAAGTTCACGGCCCGCATTGAAAAGCAGGCGGCCCGCTCGCTCGGCGCGCAAAAGTCGTTCGACGTCTTCGCGCGGCTGGTGACCGACGTGCTGCCGCAGATCGATCGGGTCGACATCGCCCGTGTAAAGGACGGCGCGTTGCGGTTCGACTTCGTCAGTCAGCCCGCGCTGTTGGTGGCGCGCATGGGTCGCGCCAATGTGGCGCTGCCGGCCGACAGTTCGCTGGCCACGTACCTCAAGAGCCCCGAGCCAACGGTGCTCAACAGCTATCCCACCGGCGTGCCGGCCGACCTGGCAGGCTTCGCCCGGGCGATCCAGTCGAGCCTGCACGTGCCGATCACGGTCGATGGCCAGCCGGCCGTGGTGAGCTTCTGGAGCCGCGAGCCGGGCGGCTTCCCGCCACAAGCGGTCGAGATGCTCAGCGGCATCGCGAAGCATTTAGCCAGGCCGGCACAAACCGCGGCGAAAGACGCAGAGTAGCGCCGGGGACTGTCCCCTTTTTCGGTATTCGACATCGCGATGGCCACACCGCGCCGTCCGAAAACAGGGGACCGTCCCCCTCTGTAGCTAGTTCGACGCGGCGCCGGGGACTGGAGTCGTTCCGGAGTCGGTGTCTGGAACCGCCGAGCCTGCGACG
>CAZBWM010000112.1:0-20599 GCA_964495375.1 uncultured Planctomycetaceae bacterium
GAATACTTTGCTAAAGGGCCTTCCAAACCGGAACTCACGTGCATGAACTCCTTTGATCCGTTAACCGCGACACTGCTTGATCTCTCTCGCGCCCTTGGATCGGGAAGTCAACCACTGACAGTGGGCGGCGGCTTTGGATTGTACCTGAAACAACGCCTAGTCCAAGAAACAGGCCTGCGCACGCTGTTGACAGAATTGCCAGTTCCTCGGACGACCAATGACATCGACCTGTTCCTGCGCGCCGACGTGCTGGTCGATGTGTCGGCAATGCAACGAATGTTCCATGCTCTAACTGCCCTTGAATTTCAAGCAGTCGAAAGCGCTCGCTACTTTCAATGGGTGCGTAAACTCTCGGACGCTCACGAAGTGAAGATTGATTTGCTTGTGGGACCGCTAGGCGAATTGCGAAGTCAACTAAAGACGAACAAACCCCCAAGGGTGCGTCCGAAGGGCGACGTTCAGTTGCACGCGCACGCCACTGAAGAAGCGATCGAAATTGATACGCGATCGGCGATTCTTACTCTAGAGGGCAATTGCACTGACGGCACTGCGTACTCAACGCAAGTTTATGTGCCTCAGGCTTTCACCTACCTGATGATGAAACTCTTTGCATTTGACGATCGGAAAAATGATGAGTCGCGAGATGTCGGACGCCATCACGCCATGGATCTATACCGGATAGTTGCCATGATGACAGAAGCTGAATACGCCGAGACGCTCGAATTATGTGCCAAATATGCTAGCGATCAACGCATTGCGAAAGCTCGAAGAATTGTAGCAGCCGACTTCGGGATGCGTACGAGCCTTGGCGTGCTCCGCTTCCGAGAACACAACCTGTACAGCCCATCGCTTCAAACTGACGCTTTCATTCAAACGCTTTCCGAAGTATTCGTTGCACCTTAGGTAATCCAAGAACCCATCACGCGTCTGGAATACTACGGGTTCGTTACCGGCCCGACCGTTGCTTCGGCGTGTACCACCGGCAGCTCGATCGTGAACCGGCTCCCCGCGCCCGGCGTGCTGTCGACCACGATCCGGCCGCCGTGTTCCTGCAGGATCTTGTTGCTCACTGGCAAGCCGAGTCCCGTGCCGCGGCCACCTTTCTTCGACATGAAGAGCGTGAAGATCTTTTCCCGATCCTCGGGCGAAATGCCGCGACCGCTGTCCTCGACCACCACCCGGGCGACGTGCCCCGGCCCGTCGTACTCGGTGCGCACCGTCACGCGGGCCGGCGGGTGCTCTTCGTCGTCTTGCCAATCGCAGGCGTCGATGGCGTTGGTCACGATGTTCAAGATCGCCCGATGCAGCCCCTCGGGGTCGAAGGTGAGGGTCGGCATATTGAGCGCCGGCTCATAGACCAGCGTGGCGTCGAAGTCCGCGGCACGGGTCTGCATCAGCTCGACGACGTCGGCGGTCACCTCGTTGAGATTGGCCGGCTTCAGCTCCGGCTCGCGATCCTTGCTGAAGGTGAGCATGTCCATCACCAGGGTCGAGATGCGTCCCTGATTCTTCTCGACGATGTCCCAGCCTTTGCGGATGATGTTCTCGTCGTGGTTCGACAAGCCCATGTCGATCAGGTAGCTGCCGCCGCGGATGCCTTGCAAAATGTTCTTGATGTGGTGCGAGAGCATGGCGATCGTCTGACCGATGGCCGCGAGCCGCTCCGCCTGCACAAGGGCGGAATAATGGCGGGTGTCTTCCACCGCGAGCGCCGCCTGATGGGCGATGGCGATCATCAGCTTGAGGTGTTCGTCGGTGAACCGCGTTTGCTTGCGGCCCGACTGAATCAACTGCTCGGGGGGCAAGTAGGTGTCGATGTAGATCACGCCAACGACGTCGTAGCGCCCACGCATCGGCACGCAGATCGCTTCACGGATGCTCTGGGCCAAAATGCTGGCGGCTGGGTTCCAACGCGTGTCTTCGCGGGCGTTGCTCGTCAACACCCCTTCGTTGTGTTCGAGGACGTAATCGAGAATCGTCTGGCTGATGCTCAGGCGATCTTGCGATTCGCCCGGCCGGCGATCGCGACGCACCTTAGGCACAAGCTGCTTCGTCTCGGCGTCGATGAGCATCAAGCAGCCGCGATCGGCTTCGACCCATTCGAAGATCAGCTCCATGATGCGGCCGAGCAACTGATCGATATCGAGGGTGTGGCTCACCGCCAGCGCCGTGCGATACATGATCTGCAGGTTGCTGCGGGCCCGAGCGAGCCAGGGGCTTTCGGCTGCGGCCGAGGTTTCGGACTGGAAGATGCTGCTCCCTTCATCATGCCGCATCGAGCGGACGATGCGCGAGCTGTCGCCCGAGCTTTGCCGGCCGATGATGTCGATGCGCGAGGCCGCGGCCCGGCTCGAGTCCTCGTCGGGGGCGGTGAACAACAGCAGGGTGCTGCCAAGTTGCAACTGGTCGCCGCTGGCCAGGGCATGGCTTTCGATGCGGTGGCCGTTGACGAACGTACCGTTGGAGCTGCCCAAGTCGGTGATGGTCAGCTCGCGGCCGCTTCGGCGCAGCTCTGCGTGCCGGCGCGAAACTTCGGTATCGTGAAGCTGGATGCCATTGGTCGAATCGCGACCGACGGTGAGCGCGTCGAGCTCGAGCTCGAAGCGGGTTCCTTGGTCGTTGCCGCGAATGACGAACAGCGACGGCACGATTCGAGCACTCCCTGCACGGGCCCAGATGGCCGGCCGGGATGATTAAAGTTTGCCGGAACGTGACCGAAGAATAACTGCTGATTTGCCTGACCCCTCACCGGCGCCACTCCCGCAAGGGGAGAGGTGTTTGGTGGGAGTTATTCTTTGGTCGCGTTCAGGCGGCGTCGGCCAGCAACTGTTCGATTCTACGAATCAGCGGCGCATAGTGGTAGGGTTTCTGCACGAACTCACCGCCGGCGGGGGCAGTGCGCCGCACGCGGGCGCTCCCTAGTAAGATGAGCGGAGTATGCTGGTCGTGCGAGGTTTCGGCAAAGCTGGCCGAGACTTGCTGAGCGGTGCCATGCTGGATTTCGAGATCCAGCACGATCAAGTCGGGATGCTCGTGGCGAGCCAGCGCGAGCCCCTCGTCGGCCCGTTCGGCCTCGAGGATTTGCATGCCCCGGCTTTGCAGCACTTCGCGGAGCACCTGGCGCGTTTCGTTCGATTCGTCGACGATGAGCACACGCGGGGAAGCGGACAACGGTGTACCTCCTTGCGCGCCGAGTCGCCCGCTTCTGGCAGACAAATCGGCCCGGAGCCAATCCTTTGGCCCGGTTTTCCCCCTCATACCGACTCCGCGATGAAAAGCGATTGTCCCAGACGCCGAGAGCGAACCGACCAATTGGCGCCGGTGATGCAATCGTACTTCACAACGGGCCGCAGAGCATAGCGAGGGGGCACCCGCGCCTCAAGAGCGAAATGCCGGTTGATTCTTACCGCGCAAGTGCTAAGAATACAGCGACTTAAGCAACGATGCCGCGAACCAGGCAATTCTCCCATTCGAGCATCTTGCCCCAGCTTATCGCCCGCGACCTAGGGCCCAAGTATAGGAACGCCTTCGCATGATGACTCGTTTCGCGCTGTTGCTAGTCGCCGTCGTTTGCCTGGCCGGTGACGTTTACCCCGTTGTTGCTGAGGAACGCGCGGCCGACCTGGTCGCCGAGAGTGAGTCGCGGCTTTCCAGTGACGTGAATTACCTGGCCGCCGATGCCCAAGAGGGGCGCGGTATCGGCACCGACGGGCTCAATCGAGCCGCCGAGTTCATCGCCGAACAGTTTGCCGCCGCCGGGCTCGAAACTAAGCTCTACGACGGCGCCCCGTTTCAGCGCTTCAGCATGCGTGTCGGGGCCCGGCTGGGCGACGGGAACAAGCTCGCCTTTTCGCGCGCGGCCGTCGAAGGGGCCGCCGCGGAAGCCATCGACGTGGCTGCCAGCGACTTCACGCCGCTGGCCCTGGGGGGCACGGCCGAGTTTAACTTGCCCGTCGTGTTCGCCGGCTATGGGATTACCTCGAAAGACGACAACTACGACGACTACGCGGGGCTCGACGTCAAGGACAAGGCCGTGATCGTGCTGCGACACGAGCCGCAACAGAACAATCCGCACGGCGCATTCGAGGGGACCACGCACTCGGAGCACGCCGCGCTCACCCGCAAGATTTCGAACGCCTATGAGCACGGCGCGGCGGCGGTGATTTTCGTGTCGAGCGAGGCGGGCGTCATCAAGGAGGCACGCACGCCGCTGAAGCGCTGGCAGGAAGCGCTCGAAAAGCTAACCGCGGCGCATGCCGAGTTCGCCAAAATCGAGCACCCGACACTCGTACAGATTCACGAGCATCAGGCGAAAGTCGCTGAACTCCTGGCCGACGCCAAAGTGCGCGGCGAAAAGCTCAGCGAAGAGGTCGACCCGCTGTTGGATTTCAGCCGTTCGGCCCGCGAAGATGGCGGTCGCGACTTTCCTGTCGTGCAGTGCCGCCGCGGGGTGATCGATAAGCTGTTGAAGCCAACGCTTGGTAAAGCGCTGGCCGAGATCGAGCAAGAAATCGACAACGGCCCGACGCCCCACTCGGCCGATCTGCCCGGCTGGCGCGTCGAGGGGCAAACGCACGTTGAGCGCGAGGACGTCGAGGTCAAGAACGTCGTGGCGGTTCTCCCCGGCGAAGGGCCGCACGCCGAAGAGACGATTGTCATCGGCGCGCATTACGATCATTTAGGAAGCGGCGGCGAAGGCTCGTTGGCCCCCGGTGTGCGCGAAATCCATAACGGCGCCGACGACAACGGCTCGGGCACGGCAGCGCTCCTGGAAGTCGCCAGGCGTCTCGCCGCGCGGCCGCAGAAGCTGCCACGGCGGATCGTCTTTATCGCGTTTACCGGCGAAGAGCGTGGGCTGATCGGCAGTGCCCGCTACGTGCGCGATCCGCTGGTGCCGCTCGACAAGACGATCGCCATGCTCAACATGGACATGGTCGGCCGCTTGGATGACGACAAGCTGATCATCTACGGCACCGGCACCGCCGACCTGCTCGAGCAAACGGTCGACCGCCTCAACGAGCAGTACGGTTTCAAGATCACCAAGCAGCCTGGGGGCTTTGGCCCGAGCGATCAATCATCGTTTTACGCCAAGCAGATTCCCGTGCTGCACTTCTTCACCGGCACGCATTCCGACTATCACCGGCCGAGCGACGACTCGGAGAAGATCAACCTGTCCGGCATGCGGCGCGTGGCCGAGATGGTGGCCGACACGGCCGTCGCGCTGGCCGAGTCGGACAAATTGCCTGAGTACAAAGCCACGGGTCGGCAGGCGACGCTTGGCGGCGGTGGCGATCGTCCCTACTTCGGCAGCATTCCCGATTTCAGCCAGGAGCGCCCCGGCTATGCCCTCTCAGGCGTGACGAAAGACGGGCCGGCCGAACGCGCGGGACTGAAAACGGGCGACATCATCGTGCAGTTGGGCGAAAGCAAGGTGGGCAACCTCGAAGACTTCGATAGTGCCCTGCGCAAATTCAAGGCGGGCGACAAGGTCAAGGTGGTCGTCGAGCGCGGCGAAGCGAAGGTCGAAGTCGAAGTGACCCTCGATCCGCCGAAGTGAGGCTGCCCGATGATTGACGATCGATGCGATGAAGAGCTCTTTCGTCTTCATTTAATGGCTGCCGGAGTAGTGTTGTTTCGTGAATCAAGTGCCCAAGAAGACGTTGACGAGGCTGAGCCACCGCTAGTTGAAATTCGCGGGCGGCCGTTGTCTGAGACCGTGATCGAAGATCGAAGATGACCTTCGTGCGCTCCGAGCTATGGACGACATGTTGTTTTCCAACGACGTCGAATTCAGCAAGCTGGTTGCCGGGCGTGACGACGTCCTGCTGATCGACTTAATGCTCGAACTGGCGGCTGACGCCACACCGGGCGTTGATACCGCCGCATGCCGCGCCACGATCCGCGATCTCGGCGAGAAGGCGCGGCAGCGCCTGTGCGCGTTGCCGGCCGATATCTCGCTGCACGACAAGCTCTCGGCAATCAGCCGCGTGCTTTATGCCGACGAGCGGTTTCGCGGCAATCGCGACGAATATTACGATCCACGTAACAGCTTGCTGAATCAAGTGCTCGAGCGACGGCTCGGCATCCCCATCACACTGGCGATTGTCTACCAGGCCGTGGCAGCCGCGGCAGGCGTCGAAGTGCAGGGGGTCGGCGCGCCAGGGCACTTCGTGCTTCGCGCCGAGGATGCCGGCGAAAGTTGGTACATCGATCCCTTCGAGCGTGGAGAGATTCTGGATGCGGCGGCCTGCCGCCAGCGCATCGAAGAGTTGACTGGTCAGGTCTGCGCGGTCGGCCCCGAAGAGATTCCCGCGGCCACGGCCGGCGAGATTGCCGTTCGCGTGCTGCGTAATTTGAAAGGGGCGTACGCCCTCGAAGAGCGTTGGGAAGCGGCGCTCGCCGTGCAGGAGCGGCTTGTGCTGCTGCTGCCCGACGCTCCGCTGGAGCTGCGCGATCTGGGGCTCGTCTATCTGCGCAGCGGCCACCCGCACCAGGCGCTCTCGACGCTCGATAAGTTCACGCGCGATTGTCCGCCGCAGGAGGCCCGCAATCTGGCACCGTATCTGCGCACGGCCCGGCGGATGGCCGCTGAGATGAACTAGCCCCACGCAACTCCATTTACGATGCCTGACGGCCGCCACGGAGGGCCCGCGATGATCGACCTCGCCGGACGCCGCGTGACCGTGCTGGGGCTGGGACGCCACGGCGGAGGGCTGGGCGCTGCGCGCTATCTGGCGCGTCACGGAGCGCGGTTGACCATCAGCGACACTGCGACGGTCGAAGCATTGTCCGCCCCGCTCGCGGCGCTGGCCGCGCTGAATGACGTACCGATCGAGCGATTGTCACTTGGCAGTCACGACCCGCGCGATATCCACGACGCGGAGTTGATCGTCGTCAATCCGGCCATCCGTCCCGATAGTCCCCTCTTGAAGCTGGCCAACGAATCAGACGTCGCGTGTACCAGTGAGATCGAATTGTTCTTGCGCGCTTGCCCCGCGCAAATGATCGGCGTCACTGGCACCAATGGTAAATCAACCACGGTCACGCTGATCGCCGAGATGTTGCGCGCGGCGGGCCGGCGCTGCTGGCTGGGGGGCAACCTCGGCGGCAGTTTGCTCGACGTGGTCGAGGAAATGTCGGCCACCGATTGGGTCGTGATCGAGTTGAGCAGCTTCCAGCTTGCGCGCCTGCCCGAGGGTTGCCCGGTTCCGGCAATTGTCGTGGTCACCAACTGCACGCCGAACCATCTCGACTGGCACGGCGATTGGCCGTCGTATGTGGTCGCCAAGCAGCGGCTGTTGAGCCTGCAGCAAAGTGACGACGTCGCGATCGTCGGCGTTACGCCCCATGTTGTCGACGACTGGCAACGCAGCGCGCGCGGAGCGTTCTTCGTTGCCGACGAACTTCCGCCCGCGCCCGTTTCACTTGGTTGGCCACCCCACTTGCAGCGGAACGCTCGCCTGGCCATGGCCGCCGCGCGCGCCGCTGGCGCTAGTGACACTGCCATCGCTGCAGGGCTGCACAGCTTTGACCCACTGGAGCATCGGCAGCAAGTGATTGACGCCGTCGCCGGCCGCACGTTCATCGACGACTCGAAAGCCACTACGCCCGAGGCGACGATCGCGGCGCTGGCGGCACAAGCGGGCCCGGTCTGGCTGCTCTTGGGCGGATCCGACAAGCAGTGCGATTTCGCGCCGCTCGTCGAGCAAGCGATCCACCGTGCTCGTGGCCTGGCTTGCTATGGTGCCGTGGGGGCCCGACTGTCCGAACAGTTGATGGAGCAGCTTGCAAAACAGTGCGCGGCCGGCGTGCCCGCGCTACCAATCGCGGCGTATGCCACGCTCGACGATGCCCTCGCCTGGTGCTGGCAGCGATCTTCGCCCGGCGACACGATTCTTCTCTCCCCCGGCTGCGCGAGCCACGATCAATTTGCGGATTACGTCGCCCGAGCAGGGCATTTCCGTAGACTGGTAAATGATCTGCACGCCGAGGTTTCCAACGCCCGGCAGAAGAGTCTCGCGCAAAAGCGCTAAGGCGCAAAGTAGAAGAATAGGTGGAACTCATCCACAGCAGGCACAGAGATGCACAGAAGGCAGTCGCCCGTAGCGAATCGTCCTTCTGTGCCTTGCTGCGACTTCTGCGGATGTATTCTGAATCGTGCTAAGCGTTGAATTCGGCAGCCGTTGCTAAGCAGCCCCAATTTATGGTAGTGGGTCACTTTGAAAATATTGGAATACACACCGTGTGCCACGGGCTCCGCCCGTGCCGTATTTTGCGGCGTGCCGCAGCAGCACGGGCAGAGCCCGTGGCACACGGAATTCAAAGTGACCCATTACCCAATTCATCGATTCCCCTGACGGTCCCCGGCCGTTTGCTATACTTGGGGACATGTTCGGCAAGCGCGAGCGATTCAATCCGTTTTACGTGCTGTTGATCGGCGCGGGGCTCATTTTCTCCGTGACGGCCTGCGCCTACGGTGTGATGGCGTTTCGCGCGCTGCGGATGGGAGCCCCGCAGGTCGAAGCCGAGGGGGCCGGCGGCCTGCTCGTGGTCCTCGACCAGCACGGCGGGCTGATCATGACCGTCGAGTTGGTGGCGCTGGCGATCTTCACCTTCAGCGCCATGGCGCTCGACAGCGTCCGCAGCCGGCAAGAACAAACGCCCGGTGCCAGCGAGCCACGGAACCCCGCGGGAGGCAATCCATGAAAGTGACCCATCTCACCAAAGTCGCGAGCCAACCGGTCGACATGCCCGGCGCCACCGGCTGCCAGGTGCGTTGGCTGGTTGGTCAGCCTGACGGCGCGCCGAACTTCGCGATGAGAGCCTTCGACGTCGCTCCCGGGGGCTACACTCCCAAGCACCAGCACCCCTACGAGCACGAAGTCTACGTGCTTGAAGGGACCGGTGTCGTGCTCGAAGGAGATGTCGAACATCCGCTCGCCGCGGGCCAGGTGATCTACGTCGCTCCCGACGAGGTGCACCAGTTCCGCAACACGGGCAACGGGCCATTGCGGTTCTTGTGCATGGTGCCGCACACGAGCGCTTCGGTGCTACCGGCGCAAGCTCCCGAATGTGGAATCGAGCGATAGGCCCACGGCGACCCGACGAGCGACCATGAGCGACGTATCGCGGCAGATCGAGCGGTTGCGCGACGAGATTCGCGGGCACGACCGCAAGTACTACGTCGAAGCCGCGCCGGAGATTTCCGATCTCGATTATGATCGGCTCATCGATAAGCTTCGCGCGCTCGAAGCCAAGCATCCCGAGCTGATCACGCCCGACAGCCCCACGCAGCGCGTCGGCGAGCAGCCGGTCGCTGGGCTCGAACCGGTCGAGCATCGCCTACCGATGCTTTCGATCGAGAACACCTACAATCTCGACGAATTGCGGGCGTTCGGCCGCCGCGTCGATAAAGTGCTCGCCGGCGAAAAGGTTGAGTGGGTCGTCGAGCTGAAGATCGACGGCGCCGCGGCCTCGATTCTCTTCGAGCAGGGGCGCCTGACGCGCGCCGCCAGCCGCGGCAATGGGCAGGTTGGCGATAACATCACCCACAACGTCCGCACCTTGGAAGATGTGCCGCTGGTGCTCACGGGCAAGCACGTGCCGCCGGTGCTCGAAGTGCGCGGCGAAGTCTATCTCACCAACTCCGAGTTGGTGCGCATCAATCAGCAGCAGGCCGAGCGCGGTGAAGATCCGTTTGCCAACTCGCGCAATCTGGCCGCTAGCAGCATCCGCTTGCTCGATCCCCGGCTGTGCGCCGAGCGACATCTGCGGTTCTTCTGTCACGGTGTGGGTTATAGCGAGGGGCTGAACGTCACCACGTACATGGAGTTCTTGGCCGCCGTCGCCGCGCTCGGCCTGGTCCCTACGCCGCACGCCGAGTGCTTCGCCGACCTCGACGCCGCAATCGCCCACTGCGAAGAGCTGATCGAGCGACTGCACGAGCTCGATTTCGAAATCGACGGGCTCGTGCTCAAAGTCAACAGCTTTGCGCAGCGTGACCGGCTCGGCAACACGTCGAAAAGCCCGCGCTGGGCCGTGGCTTACAAGTTCGAGAAGTACGAGGCAATCACCCGCCTCGAAGGGATCCGCGTGCAGGTGGGCAAGACTGGGGCGATTACGCCCGTCGCCGATCTCGCTCCGGTCGAACTGGCTGGCACCGTAGTGCGTCGGGCCAGTTTGCACAACGCCGACGAGTTGGAGCGCAAAGACGTTCGCCCCGGCGATGTCGTCGTCGTCGAAAAAGCGGGCAAGGTGATTCCGCACATCGTGCGGGTGGAAAAGCACCTTCGCGAAACGGAGCTGCCGAAGTTCGAGTTTCCGACGAAGTGCCCCGTATGCGGCACCGCGGTCGTCAAGGACGAAGGGGGCGTCTACATCCGCTGCCCGAATCCGCAATGCCCCGCGCAGATCAAAGAGCGGATTCGCTACTTCGCCACGCGCAACGCGATGGATATCGAAGGGCTCGGCGATAAGCTCGTCGAGCAACTGGTCGACGAGCAGTTGGTGACGACCTATGGCGATCTCTATCGACTGACCGCCGAGCAGCTCACCGATTTGGAGCGGATGGGCAAGAAGTCGTCGGAGAATCTGGTCGCCGGCATCGAGGCCAGCAAAGCGCGCGGCCTGGTGCGGCTCTTGAACGCGCTCTCGATTCGGCACGTAGGGAACCGCGTGGCCACGGTCCTGGCCGAGCACTTTGGCTCAATGGACAAACTACGCGAGGCCGAAGTCGAGGAGTTGAGCGAAGTCAACGAGATTGGGCCGATCATCGCTCAGAGCGTCTTCGACTACCTGCAGAGCGAATACGGCAAAGCGATTGTCGACGATCTCGCCGCGCTCGGCGTGAACATGGAGTCGCCGCGCCGTGTCCAGTCGGCAGCCGATGGCGATGGCTCCACAGGCGTGTTGGCAGGCAAAACGCTGGTCGTCACTGGCACGCTGCCGCGCCGCTCGCGCGACGATATCGAAGAGCTGATCGTGCAACTCGGCGGCCGCGCGGCTTCGAGCGTTTCGAAGAAAACCGACTTCGTCATCGCCGGCGAGAAGGCTGGCAGCAAACTCGACAAAGCTCAAAAACTGGGAGTCCGCGTGATTACCGAAGACGAGTTCGACGCCCTGATTGCCGACGGCGGTGCGACGTGAGTGGTGCGGACAAATCGCCAACAACTTCAACGACAAGTTCACCGGCAAACGACCGGCTCTCCACGGGCGATTCCGCCCTCGACGAGCGCTTGGGGGGCGGATTCGTCCCCGGTACGCTCACGCTGTTAGTGGGCGCCACGGGCATCGGCAAGACCCAGCTTGGCTTGCGATTCGCCGAGGCCGGACTCAAACAAGAAGGGCGCCGTGGCATCCTGTTCGACATGACCCAGCGGGGCGATGCTCAGGGGCACGCGGCGTATGCCGAGCGGCTGAGCGATTGGCGGCTGCGTCCCGCGGGGCCCGATTATCGGCCCGACGCCGCGTCGCTCTTCGACGCCGCCCAGCAGCCCCCCGATTATCTGCACGTCTTTGACTACCGCGGGCCGAAGCTCGATTCGCGCGAGCATTTGTTCGACGCTTACCACACCTGGCGGCAAGAGCTCGTCAGCAAGCTCGACGTGGCGATCGCGTTCTTCTATGCCAACTTCTGCCGCGGCGTGCGGCGCGTGGTCATCGATGGCATCGATCCGACGTACGCGCCCGACGAATCGATCCAGTTCGCGATGTTTGAGTACGTCTACCAGCAGGTGCTGCGCAAGGAGAGCGACTGGGTCGCCCGCGATCTGCTCCGGCAGGAGTTTCGCAAGCACCAGGGGGCGGTCGAAGCCGCGCGGTACGAACATAGCCAGATCGGCTGTGCGATGCTCTACACGTCGAGCGAAACGATGCTCGACGCGCTGGTCGAGCGGCCGCTGGTGCCAGGCGATTGGCTGGCGAACGCCAACACGGTGATCTACCTGGGTCGCGTCCGCGAAGGGAACCGCGTGGGGCGCGCGCTGCATATCGCCAAGCATCGCGGCAGCTATGCGTCGGACGAGATCTTGCCCTACGAAATCACCGATCGCGGGCTGCGGCTGCTGTAGGGTGTGCGCAGCACACCGTGTAGAGGGCCGCTACCGCTTCTCGTCGCCAATGCCCAGATTCGCCAGCACGTCGTTGGCCGCGTCGCGCAGATGATCGGCCGTCGCATCCCCCAGGATGTCCGATTTGTCGGCCTTGACCATGGCGGCCACGAGTGACTTGTGGTCGTCCCAGTCGCTGGGCGTGAACTTGCGGACGTCGACGTACGTCTCACTGAAGTTGGCCGTCAGCTTGGGCACGAACTCAAAGCCATTATTCGTGTGCACGACGTGATACTTCAGCGAAGTGAAGATCGTGGCGCCGCCGACGAGGCAACCCGATACGAACGATCCGGCTCTTCCCATTTTCAAACTCCCAAATCTCAGGTGCTGACGTTATCGCGGGGGTTGCCGACGCGGACCGCCGACGCTGCCAGCAACAGCTAGCAAGACAGCGTTGCGACGGTCGACGGGGATGCGCGCTGCAGCTACAGCACGGGCGGCTGCTTGGCCCGCGCGGGGGGCCGAATCGTAGTCGAACCATACCGGCAGGCACAACCCGAGTTTCGCATCCGCCAGGCTATGGCCGCATTGACCCCCCCGACGCGGCTGGCTACAGTCCCGCGACTTGTTTTCGCCTGATTCCGCCGGCGACTTCTCGGCGTGGCACTCCAGCGCGCACTCGATCTCCCTAGAGAAAGTTCGTCGCTGAGCCGGCAATCTTGGTCATCTCGGTCCGCCAACTATGATGAAGACTTCGCCGTCGCGTTCAGTATCGCTGGGCTGGCAATTGGCCGCGGTCGAAATCGCCCCCTTGGAGACGTCGCTGGCTGACTCGCGTTGCCTGAAGACGGTGGCCAGTGCGATCGGTGGCGCCGAGGCGCTCCTGCTGTCGTGTGATGCCGTGAGTCGCTTGTGGGACCGCGCCGTGGGTGAGGGGACGCGACAGTTTCGCTCGACCTCGCGCGAGCACGAAGCGTGGCAAGGACTCACACAGTTGCTCGCGGCGCTCACGCGCTTTCGGGATCGCGGTGGCGTACTCATTTGTCGGCTTGATCTCCCCTCGCCCGCCTGCCGCGTGGGGCGCGCAGCCGACGACCCCTTGTTTCCGCGAACCGCGACGATCAATTGCTACGACGCGCTCGCCGCCGTGCATCCGCTGCTGGCGGAAATCGCCGCGACCAGTCGCCCGGTCACCCAGTCGGATGGGCTGCTCGGCGAGACCGCGCACATGGCGCGTGCTTACCTCGAAGAGTTTGCCTGGTGCGTCGCTCCTGCGGTCGCCTGGCAGGCGAGTCCTGAGGTTGGCCACACGCTGGCGACCACGCCGGCTGGCTTGGCGTTCGCCGCGGCGGGCGAGCGAATTGTTTGTCTGCCCCGCCTGGCCCGACACGACACCGCGGTTGAGGCCGTCTTGCTGCTTGAGTTGATCGATGCGCTGCGAGCCGATACTGCGTCCGACGTGGCGAGCAATCCGGCCCCCATTTCGGCGACCGATGCAAGACCAAGCGCGATGTCCAGCGCGATACCGAAGACGCGACGCCCCGCGGCACCGGCTGCCCCCGCGGCGCCGGCCGAGTCAATCGACGACCTGCCACTTACCACACCGAAGCTCGATGCTTTGCGACGCCACGAAGATCACCTCAGCCAACAGATCGCGTCGCTCGAGCAGCAGCGCCGGGCGCTGGCGACGCGCCGTGAGCTGGCCGAGTACTTTTGGAATCAGCCCGCGGATGCCGGCGCGAAGCCGCTGGCCGCTCGGCTCGAGCGATTGCTGGGACTGTTAGGGTATGGCGATTCGGCCCAAGATGCCCTGTGGACTTGCGACGACACGACGATTATCGAGGCGGGAGCCGAGCCTTGCAGTGTCGAGGATCGTCATGCCGCGGATCGTCGCGCCGCGGGAGCCGCCGAGTTCGAGGTGCACGGTTTCGCCCTCGGCTCGCTCGAGATCGGTCCGAACCAGCGACTGGCCATGGTTTGGTTTGATGGTCCGGCGCCGACCACGAACTCCGCGCCGCACTTGTTGAGCGACGTCGCGTTCGACGCCGCGATCAAGGCCGCCGGGAATCTCTCAGGTGTCGTCGTACCGCTGCCGGAGTTGGCTCGCGCAGCGTCGGCACTGCTGTTGGCCGGTGGCGATGAAGAATTTGCTCGGGCGATTCGTCGCTCACTAGCGTCTGCGGCCAATACGGCGCCGGGTGTCTTTCGTTACTCGCCGGGCGATACACTCCTTTCGGCGGCCGAACGAAAACTGCTGCAAGCGGCCGCCTGACGCGCGCCAAAAAAACGCGACAGCACCGGAGCAACGTGTCTGCTCCGATGCCGCCGCGTGGGTCCTGCCTTCGTGATGGCGACTCGTTGGCCACTCGCCCGTTACGGCGCGGCGCCTGTCGGCACCGGCTCGGCCGGCGCCGGGATCGACTCCGCCGCTGGAGGGGCCTCCCCCCGCAGCACTCCGCGCAGTCGCTTGGCCAACTCATCTTCGGGCGCGACCTTGATGAGCTGGTCGAGTTTCTTCACGGCCTGCTCCTTGTAGCCTAGGAAGCCGTAGTGATAGCCCAGCAAAAACAGGTTCGCGGGGTTCTCCGGCTCGGCCTTCGCCGCCGCTTCGAGCGCCTTCAACTGCGTGGCATAGTCGCCCGAGCGGCCATACAGCTCCTTGTAGTTGGCGACGACCACGTTCCACTGATCCTCTGGCAGCATCGCCAGGCCTTGCTGCACCGCGCCAGCGGCGTCGTTGAACTGGCCGTCGGCGAAGAACGCCTGCGCCAGCATCAACACGAGCACGCCGTTCTGCGGATCGTCGACCAGCGCGTGCCGCCACGATTGGATGGCCGCCTGATAGTTACCGGCCTTAAACTCGGCTTCGCCTTGGACCGCGAACTGGCCACTGGTGGTGGTCGCAGCCTGGGCGGCGGGTTGCTGGACTATGACCGTCGACGACGAATTACTCGGATATCCGTAACCGCTGCCATAGCCGTAGTTGCCATAACCAAAGTTCCCATAACCAAGTCCGCCGTACCCCAATCCGCCATAGCCGAGTCCGAATCCGGCGTACGGGAAAATGCTGCGATAACCGAAACCGTAGAACGGATAGCCATAGCCAAAGCCTCGGCCGAAGCCACCGTAGCCGTATCGATTGCCGTAACCGTACCCATAGCGGTTGTAGCCATAGTTGTTCAAACCGATAAACGGAAAGCCAAACCCGCCGATGAACGGCGAGAAGACTGCCACCGATCGATTACGACCTCCTTGCGAGTAGTTCCAGGCAGGATAGCGATACCCAGAAGCATAACCGCCGGGCCGACCGACGCCGGCGTTCACGCCTGCGTTGATACCGCCGCGGTTGATGTTGCCGTTGACGCCACCCCGATACGCATTCGGAAAACCAGGGCCGCGCCCGGGTCCTGCCACGGCGCCGGCATTCACGTTCCCCGCGCCGCCAACGACCGGCTTATTCGCCGTATACGAATGACGTCGAGCAAACGAGCCATTGGTGTTGATACCGCCGCGGGCCACGGCGCCGTTGGGTCCGCCACGACTGACGTTGCCGCCGGCGCCCACATTCGCGCCGAGGTTGGCGCCGCGACCGGCACTGGGGCCACGGTTACCGTTCCCGTAACGATTCGCAAAGCTCGATCCACCGTTGATACCACCGTTGACCGACCCGCCAGTGCGCACGGAGCCGCCGGCGCCACTGGGACCGCGCGAAACGTTCGCACCGCCGCCAGCACCGAGGTTCGCGCCGCCACGGTTGCCGCCGCTGAACTGGCGAGTGAAACTCCCGGCGTTTCCGCTGGCTGCTCCGCGACCGCCGCCGCTAATGCTCGGGCCGCGTCCACCACCGCTAAAGTTGCCCCCTCCGCTGAAGCTTTGTCCGCGTCCGCCACTCATGCTCGGGCCGCGACCGCCGCCACCAAAATTTCCGCCACCGGAGAAACTACGTCCGCCGCCTCCCGAAAAGCTGCGACCTCCCCCGCCGACATTACCGCCGCCGCGACCACCGCCACCCGCGGAGAAACCTCCTCGGCCGCCCCCACCGCCTCCACGGCCCCCTCCGCCGCCGCCAGGTCCGCGTGCGACAACAAAGGACGCGGTGGCCAGGAACATCAAGCTTGCCAGTAACAATCGTGTGACTTTTCCGCGGATCATAGTGTAGTTCCCTTGTGCTGATGGACCTGCCCGCTCGTGTTGAAGGGCCAATCCGTTTGCTGCTAGGACACGGTGCGGCCAACGTGGTCGCCGGCGTTGCAGCGTTGCCCGCGTGCGGCCACGCACGATCGGGTTTACACGTGCGCGCCGCAGCAATTCGGCAATTGATTAAAGTCATTGCAAACGCTGGACCGACGGGCGGCACGCGGGAAAACTGGCGAAAACTAGCGCCGTGCGTGTCCGAACAGCGCCGCAAATTGCCTGCGCCTGCGATCAGAGTGATTGCGCGACGGATTCGTGCGGCGTGATTGCGCGCCGTCGGCCAGATTCGACGTGCGGATTGCAGATGATCGGAAGCACGTTGCGCCGCGAAGAAATCGTACCGCTAAGAATCAGCCCGGCTGATCGCTTCCCCCAACAGCTCGGCCAAACGCGGGCTGTCGCGCAGGTCGGCCGCCACGCGCGGGTGAGCGAACACCCGCACGCGCTTAACGTAGTCGTCGAACTGCTCCTTGGCCAATGCCCGCACCACGGGGGAGACATCCCCCAGCGAGCGGTAGCGCCGCTCCTTGGCATAGTAGATGTCGACGTCGAACTCGACTTCGCGCTCCATCGGCGGTGAGTCGAGCAGTACCTCGTGCGGCGCCACGACGCGCCCCAGCGACGTGCTCGCCAGCGTGGCAAATTCAGCGGCACAACGGGCCAGCCACGGAAATGGGCGCCGCGCCAGGCGGTCGTAAAGCTCACGCCCTTCGAACAAGCTGAACTGCGCCACTCGTTTGTAGAGCCGCCGCGTGGGGCCAAACAAGCCGGCCAACAGATCGCGCGCCGGCCCGTTCTTGGCCGCGCGCTGCATTTCGGTGACCAGCGGGCCATCTCCCAGGCGGAAGAGTGTGTCGAGATCGAGGTCTTCGTACAGCAGGTAAAACGCCCTTTGCAGCATGGCCGTGGCCGCGCGCACCGCGTGATGCCAATAGACTTCGCTGAACATCACATACCGGGCGAACACCAGCAGCTCGGCAGCGGTCTTCCCCTTCTCGGTGATCGCCAGTCCGTCTCCCGCTTCGTTCAAGCACAGGCTGGCAATCAACCGCCCCTGATCAAAGTTTCGCCCGTACGGCACGCCCGCGTGCAGGCTGTCGCGCGTGAGGTAATCCATTTTGTCGATGTCGATCGGCCCCGACAAAATGCTCGCCAGGATACGCCCCCGGGCGTCGCGCGGCCGTTCGCTCAACAGGGCCACGACGTCGCGCGGCTGGATTCCCCAGTCGCTGCGCAGTACGTCGGCGATTTCGCCCTCGAGCAGAAAGCTGTTGGCGAACAGCTCGTGGCGCGGTACGCGCTCCAGCCGGATATCCTCGATCGGATGGCAGAAGGGCCAGTGCCCCAGATCATGAACCAGCGACGCGACCAACAGCAGCTCAGCATCTTCGGGCGCAATCGTGGCGGCGAACCGCTCGTCGAACGACAACCGCCGCAGGTACAGCAGGGCCAGTCGATAGACCCCCAGCGAGTGCTCGAAGCGGGTGTGAATTGCCGCCGGATAGACCAACGACACGAGCCCCAACTGACTGATCCGCGCTAGCCGGCGGAATTCGGCCGTATCGATGATCGCCCGCACGCGCGGCGTTAGCGGCACGTCGGTCTCTGGCGGAATGCGCAGCAGGCTCGATTGCCCGTCCAGCCCGGCCACTTCGGGAAGATCGCGAAGAGTATTCATGTTTGATTTCAAGCGATTAGCCGCGGGACTTGACTGAGCTTGTCGAAGTCCGCGCGCTAGCGTTCGCGACCAGTTCACTATTCTGTTCGCTGCTCTGTTCGCTCGCGAACAGCTCAACGATCCAATCGGCCAAGGGCTCCGCGGGACGATCGACACCGAGCCGCTCGAACCGCTGCCAGAACTGTTCGCCGGCCGACAGCACGCGGGCCAACCGCGGCGGAACAGGCCAGTCGCGAGCAGCATCGCAGTCGAGCGCCGCGATCTGCTCGTCAAGGCATTCGGCCAAATGATCGAGATCCGCGCACGCCGCGAACTCGGTCTGGCCGATCACCAGCGGGTTGTCCCGTCCGGCGATCGCCGAGCGGACGTCTTCCTTGTAGATCACCAACGGTTTGCCGACCATCCAGGCCATCGTCATTTCGGCCACGCCCCCTTCGTCGGGCGTGCGGCCGTTGAGATTGAAGACCAGCGAGCCGCAGCCGACGAGCACGTGGTAGACGTCGAGCGCGAAGATCGCTTCGTGCAACAGTCGTCCCGCCGCCGCGTGTTTCCAGCCGCGCCGCTCGAGCTCCGGCAGCACCTGCGAAAACTCCAGCCCATCGGCGTGCGGCAGAAACGGCTCGAAGCCGCCGGCTGCCAGGGCATCGGCGATCTGGTGCATCTCGCGACGCTCGGCCGCGTTGAACAAGGGGCCAGCGCAGTAAACGCGACGCAGATGGCGAAAGGGTTTGATCGTGTGCATCGCCGGCAAACTACCGGCTGAGAGGAAATCGTGCAAGGAGCGGAGACCTAAGGGGTCCTTTGTAGGTTGTGCGCAGCACACCAGAATTTCGTCTGCCGCAGCAATAGATCCCAATGTTAGCCGCGGAGCTTGCTCCGCGCGCTAGCGGGTTCGACGATGCATCGGTGACTAGGAACAGCGTTGAGTTACGTCGCGCGAGCTAGCGCGCGGGATAAATCCCGCGGCTAACAGTGTGTTGGACCATCTTGGAGCGACCCTGCTGCGTGTGTCACGCACACTACATCTCAAACACCCGCGTCACCACACGATAACCGACAAGCACCGCCACGAAGCCGAGCAGGCAGCTCGCCAACACGTAAACGAGTGCCAACCGCAGATTGCCTTGATTGACCAGGCCGAACGATTCAAGACCAAACGTCGAGAAGGTGGTGAATCCGCCTAGCAGTCCGACGGTCAGCCCGATGCGATACTCTTCGCGTAGCGGCCAAGGCCCGGAGAACAAGCCGGTCAGCATGCCAATCGCCAAACAGCCCAGCACGTTAACGGTGAGTGTACCGAGCGGGAACACCGCGCCGTCATGCAGCGGATTGACCCAGCGCTGCACCGAACCGTGCACCAGGTAACGCAAGAGGGAACCGACGGCTCCGCCCACGGCGATCAGGAGGAATTTTAGCATGCGGGCATTATGGTGCGCGTGCGACGATTAGCACTAGCCCGAAGCGCAATTGGCCGCTGCGCGGCTGAATCCATAACCCGCCGCCGACGGTGAACGTCGATCCGTTCGCCCCCTACTTCGGCGCGGCCTTGAACGCCACGACCAGCGCCCCGTCGACCACGTTCCACACCCGCACTTCGCCGTCGAAGCTGCCGGTCGCCAGCCGCTTGGTGCCATCGTGGTACGCCAAGGCGTAAACCCAATCGGTGTGGCCGCTGAACACGCGCACTTCATTCCGCTGTTCAAGGCCATGCTGCCGGGCGGTTTTGTCCCCCGAGCAACTGAAGATTTGCCCCGCTTGAATGAGCACGCCGAAGACGTCGAGCCCGTAGCCGCCGATTTGGGCGAGCGCCTTGGCGTCGGCCGCTTGCCACTGGTGAATTTTGCGATCGCGACCGGCCGAATAGACCTGCGCACTGTCGGGGCTGAAGGCGGCCGCGTAGACCGGCTCGCCATGCCCTGAGTAGGTAATGATCGCGTCGCCGGTTTTGGAGTCGAACACCTTCGAGGTTTTGTCGCGGCTGGCCGAAACGAGCTTGGTGCCGTCGGGGCTCCAGGCGACGCCCAGCACCCAGTCGGCGTGGTCTTCGATCAGCAGTTCCTCGGCGCCGGTCGCCACGTCGAACACGCGGATCGAACGATCGGCGGCCGCGGCGGCCAGCTTGGTGCCGTCGGGGCTGAAGGTGACATCGCAGGCGACATCGGCCAGGCTCACCAGATGCCGGACGAGCGAGCCATCGGCCGGGTTGTAGAGCCGTACTTCGCCGAGCGAGCCCGGCACGCCCGTGGCCGCGGCCAGCAGCTTGCCATCGGCGCTGTATTCCAAAGCGTACACGCGTTCGGCGACATTCTTGATGCGCGACACGAGCGCGCCGTCAGTCGGGTTCCAAAGAGTGATCTCGCGATAGCCGCCGACGGCCAACACCGCGCCATCGGGGCTGAAGGCCAGCGCCGTGATCGGCACCGCGGCCGGATAAGCGGCCGGTGGATCAGCATGCACCTGCGCCGGCAGCATCGACGCCAGTGGCGCCTTAGGATCGGGTCCGTCGAACGGCGCGCCGGCGGCCACCCAGCGGCGCACGAGCGCCACCTGTTCGGCCGAGAGGGCTTCGGCCTCCTTGGGCATCCGCTCGTCGGCATCGGTCGATTCGATCAATCGGACGATCTCGCTTTCGTCAGGCTTGCCGGCGACCATGGCCGAGCCACTCGCTCCACCCTTCATC
>CAZBWM010000113.1:0-20508 GCA_964495375.1 uncultured Planctomycetaceae bacterium
CAGAAAGAAGTCTCGCGCAAAGGCGCGAAGGTCGAGACGTGGATCTGAATCTCACCTAGGAAGTTTTTTGGTTGTGGTTTTGTGATCCCCCAAAGGGGATCGGAGCCTTCAGCCCAGGGTTGTCGCGCAGCGACTACCCTGGGTATGCGAATGCCGATGATCCGCGCCAACCCTGAAAGGGTTGCAGGCATTTCAAGTGCAGAGCTCGCGGAATCAACACCGCACGTTAGACCGCGCGGATCCAACCCTTGCAGGGTAGACGGCTCCGGTTGACCGCAACCCAGGGTAGCTCGCAAGCTCGCAACCCCTGGGCTGAAAGCTGTAATCCCTGCGGGATAGAAACTATCTAGCACCGGCAAGTAGTGTTCACGTCGCGCGCGGGCCGAGGGGGACAGGAGTCCTTCCGGTCGGCGCGAGAACAATGATCGATCTCCAGCGCCGGCACGACTCCAGTCGCCACACTGCTGGGCAAGCCAGCAGTGGCACCCGGCGTTTTCATCGCTGCGCGGCTGGCGCGCGAATCGGCGGGGCATCGTCAACCGTCCCTCGCTGCGCTTCGGGCTAGTGTGGGTGCGCTACGTCGCGCGAGGGACCGCGCCAGGAGTACGGTGTCAGGAACCACCTTCGACGACTTGCAGGGCACTGGATCGTCATAGGCTCGGCGGTTCCAGACACCGACGCCGGAACGACTCCCGTCCCCGGCGCGCCGAGGAGCAATGCTGAATCGCGCAAGCTTCCGAGGGGGACAGGTACATGTTTTCGGCCGAGGCGAGTACGAGCAGGCAACGTCGCTCACCGAAAAATGTACCAGTCCCCGGCACTCGCAAGCTCGGCGGTTCCAGACACCGACGCCGGAACGACTCCAGTGCCCGCACTGCGGGACAAGCCAGCGTGGCACCCGGCGTTTTCGTGTTTGCTATCCGGGGGCTGACGCCGGAGCGGCTACATGATTCCGCCGCTGCGCGGCTAAGGCATGCGCTTGCGCGACGAGACCAGGGGCTGCGCCAGTGCGGCTATTAGCGGCCACGGCGTTGCCGTTCGAGCTCACCTCGAATGAAATCGCCGTGGTGTCGTAGTGCCGTTGTGGTTGCCTTGAAGTGGCGCGCATAACAAGTTGCCGCTGCGCGGCTGTGGTCATACGCGAAACGCTTCCAGGGGCTCGCGCCGGCCGGCGCTCACGGCGAAGAGCGCTGCGGCCACGACGCGGCCAAGAAAACCTGAGGACTCGCGAACTAAAACTCGGCCTCGCAGCGGCCGGCTACGGCATTTCAATGAGCCGTTCGTCACTGCTGCAGGCCGCGATCGATTTCGGCCAGGGCCATACCCAGCGGCTCGTGCAGCACCGCGTGCGCCGACGAGTCTTGATCGGTCGGATCGCGATTGATAATCACCAATCGCGCGCCATGCTGCCGCGCAAATCTTGGCAGCGAGGCCGCCGGCTCGACTACCAGCGAAGAGCCCAGCACTAAAAACAGATCGCTTTTGCGCGCCAGTTGCCACGCTTCGGAGAGCACGTCCTCGGGTAAGGACTGACCGAACGACACCGTCGCGCTCTTCAGGTAGCCGCCGCACGATTGACAGAGGGGCGCGGCGCCTGTCTCACGGAAGACGTTCATGATCGGCTCGGGTGCGAAGCGCTGCTCACACGACAGGCAGACAATTTCCATCGCCGTGCCGTGAAGTTCGAGCACGCGTTTACTCCCAGCGGACTGGTGCAGTCCGTCGATGTTCTGAGTGATGACGGCGCGTAGCCGGCCGGCAGCTTCCCAGTTGGCAAGCACCCGGTGGCCAGCGTTGGGTTTGGCTGCGCCGAACTCGGCGTGTCCTTCGCACTTCTGCCGCCAGTACTCGCGGCGCGCGGCATCGCTGGAGACAAAGTCCTGGAACATCACCGGCTGGTATTTCGCCCACACGCCGCCGGGAGAACGAAAGTCGGGGATGCCGCTCTCGGTGCTCATGCCAGCGCCGGTGAAGACGACGGCCTGTTGCGCTGTTTGCAGCCAGCCAGCAATCTGGGCGGCGGTGGGGTTTTTCCGGGTCATTTGCTTCACTTTACGTCTAGACGATCGTCACCTTGTCGCCGCGGCGGATCTTGCCACCGGTCACGACACGCGCATAGACGCCGACGTTCGCGTTGTTTTTTTCGGCCGCAGTTCGCAACACCGCTGCATCCTTGGGCAAATCGCCTTGCGGAACGGTCGTCATGATGCAGCGCGGACAGGGCCCGACGACCGCGAGCCGCACGTCGCCGATCGCCAGCGTCTGGCCGATCCAAGCGTTGTCGATGAAACCTTCGCTGCCGGCCGGCGCGTCGATCAGCAGGTTCGGGCGGAATCGTCTGATGTCGAAATTGCTGTCGGGCGCCGCGGCTTCCAATGCCTGCAGGCTGGCGGTTGAAAGCAGATGCACCGCGGCTTCATCGAAAAACGTGCCGGGCGGGATCGGAACCTCGAGCACCGTCTCCGAGGGGTCTTCGGGGAGCATTATTTCGATCTGCTGCCCCGCGGGAGAAGATGCGACGAGCGCGACTTCGCGGCCGAAGAACTGCGAGAGCCGCTGTTCGACGTCGGCATCATCGCTGTTGGCGCTAGCGCCGTTAGGGAGCGCAATGTGAACGGCCGGCGCGGGCTGGTCTGCCTGCGGTGACTTCGGGTAGGTCGCACGGCAATCGAGTAGCGTGGGCCATTTGCGGGGATTCTTGGCACTGACGACGGCGCCGCTGGCGCGATCTACCAGAGCTCGCCCCCGATCGCCTGCCAGGCCGCGCTCGCCCACATCGACGGTGTCGAGCTCTTCGCCGGCCATCGACTTGATGGCAAAGCGATAGATTGCACGGATTGCACCCACCGACTCGCCCGAACTCGCCATCTTGGATCCTCCTGTGACCGGAAAAGCCCCGCAGCTTACGTGGCTTATTGTAGCCGTGCTGGGGGGCTGGCGTCGCCCCGTGGCCTGCGGGCGAGGGTCATTTCCGCGGGCATGGCGATGTCCTGCTGCTGGCAAAGCGACGAAACTTCCGGTGGGCCTTGAAGGTTCGCTCGGTCATTCGCTTCGGCTTGATTCCCGCGCCGTACGATTGGGACGCAATCCGCGATCCGCCGAAAGCGGTCGGCGGTTGATTCAAGCAAAGGGGAATCGTCGATGTTCGCTTGCGATGCTGGCTTGCCCACGATTTCACGTTCTGCTGGGCGCGGCCGTTCGGTTGGGTCGCTGATCAGACTGAGCGCCGCTGCGATTCTGTTTCCGTCGGTTCTGATCGCGGTGACCGGCGGTGCGTTCGACTCGCAAGTGGCGCGCGGCGCCGCGCCACGCGTGGTGTTCGATACGACGGGCCTGGCTGCCTGCCGGGACGTGACGCCCCCGGGCTTCGCGCAATTGCATCCGGGGAGCAAGCTGGTTGAAGCGCGGTTCCAGGTTTCTGTTCGCATCGAAGAGGGGCGCGGCGACGAAGTTGCGGGCATCTCGATGGAATTCTCGAGCCCCGAGGGGCGGTTCCGCATTCTGAGCTACGATCCGCAGACCTGGTGGGTGAGCGATACGCTCGGACCCGTCGAAGTGACCACGCAGCACGAATCGACCGCGGCGACGCAAGCCGAGGTGCGCGCCAATGTCAAAGCGGACCTGGGCCCCGCCGAAGGGGAGTTGCAGCCCAACCTGGGGCGCACGTCGAGCCAACGCACGCAGGTGCAAGAGCATTACTCGCGGCGGCCCAACACCGAGCGCGTGCTGGTGACCGGCACAACCGACTCGGAGCATGGCGTGTTCTTCCGCTGGCGACGCAGTGCCGAGGCCACGCTCGAAGGGCGGTTCGACTACTCGTGTCGACTGCTGGTGCCGACCGCGTGGCGCGCCGATTGGGCGGCCATTCGCTGCGAAGCCAGCACGGAGACGTCGTCCTGGCTTGGCAGCAAGCGGCAAGTGAGCGAACCGTCGCAGCACATCATCGCGCTCTACGCGGCCGGCGACGCCGAGGCTCAATTGCTGGCCGAGCAACTGGCCGAAACCGCGGCCGGCGCCCGTGGGAAGTCGCGATCGGGCCATCAAAGCGGCTCGCCCCAGCGGCACACGACGTTGCGTCCGGTTTCGGACGCAGCCGAGCCGCAATCGTCGAATTGGGTCGCCGAGCTGACGCGCTGGCTGCACCGGTAGTTACCCATGAGAAACGATCGCCGACCGAGAGTTCTCCCACGCCGCGTCGACTGTCGCCCAATCGCAACCTCAATCAGTCGCCGT
Source organism: uncultured Planctomycetaceae bacterium (assembly GCA_964495375.1). Taxonomy (GTDB): domain Bacteria; phylum Planctomycetota; class Planctomycetia; order Pirellulales; family JAEUIK01; genus JAIESQ01. The sequence continues at coordinate 4,234 of CAZBWM010000113.1, forward strand.
CGCCCCTAAGCCGATTGCGTTCGCAGGCGGACTCTACTAGGGTGTCGTTACGCGCACCCTTTAGTATCACGCGCGGTGGATATTGGTTTCTGCAGGGCGACTGCGTGGGTCGACGAAATCGAGCTTCGGTGTCATCGAGCACCGCCACGCGGCGGGGCGCGGCGCTCGCGCCGAGTGTCCCGTTCGCGGCGCGGCCGGCAGCGCTCGAACAAGTGTTGTGGTGGACCGGCTTGGTGTCGGCGGTGGTCCTGTGGTTGGTTTTGGCCGAGCCCTGGTCGCGCGGCGCCGTTTACCTGGCCGGTGATTTGGGTGGTTATCACCTGCCAATGCGCACCTTCTACGCCGATTGCCTGGCACGCGGCGACAGTCCCCGTTGGATTCCTGAGGTTTTCTGCGGCTACTACCTGCATGGTGAAGGTCAGGTCGGACAGTTGCACCCATTACACTGGATCGCGTATCGGCTGCTGTCGCTGTCCAGCGCTTTCAACCTCGAACTGTTGATCAATTATCCGCTGCTCGTGCTCGGCACCTATCTGTTGCTGGTGCGACGCGGGCTGCCGCGCTCGGCGGCGCTGTTCGGCGGGCTGCTGTTCGGCTATTCCGGCTTTAATCTGACGCATTTGATGCACGTCAACATGGTGGCGGTGGTGACCCATCTCCCCTGGTTGCTGCTGGCCATCGACTGGGCGCTCACCGAGCGGTGGCCAACACGCGTCGCCGCGGCGATTCTGCTGATCGCCTTGCTGACGGGTTCCGAATTGTTGCTGGGGCATCCGCAATCGGTTTGGCTAGTGGGCGTCGTCGAGGTGGCCTACGTGTTGTTTCTCCTCACCAGCACGCTCGGCTGGTGGCGCTGGCCAGCGCTGGCCGCGGCGAAGCTCGCCGGTGTGGCGATCGGCTGCGTGCAGCTCTGGCCCACCTGGCAATTGCTCTCGGAGTCGCGCCGCGAAACGACCGACGAGGCCTTCCGCGGCGCCTGGTCGCTCCACCCCGTGAACTTGCTGCAGATGGTGTCCCCTTATTTGTTTCCCGATCGCGTGTACGAGGACGAATTCGTCGGTGCCGGCACACACGAACTGGCGTGGTACGCCGGCGCGATCGTGCCGGTCCTGGTCATCTGGCTCGTGCTGCGGTGGCGAAGTCTGAAAGTGCCGTTGCGCCGGCTGGCTTTGTGGGGCGCGATTCTGGCGACGGTTGGTTTCGTGCTGGCCATGGGGCGATACGCTGGTCCGCTGCACTCGCTAGTCGTGAGCTTGCCCGTCGTGGGGCTGTTCCGCTGCCCCGCGCGCTACGGGCTCTTGATGTACTTTGGCTCCGCGGTGTTGGGGGCCGTGGCACTCGCCGACATGACGGCGGTTGTGGCGGCCGACGGGTGGCCGAGTTGGCAACGCATCGCCTGGCTATGGCTCGTGCCGGCCGCGAGCGTGGTCGCCGTGCTGGTTGGCGCCTTGGCCGTCGATTGGTGGGGAGAGATCGAGCCTAATCCGCGCTGGGAACAGCCGATCACGGGCATTGCCCTGACGCTGGCGGCTGCCGCACTGGCGACTGCCGCCCTGTGCGGACAGCGCTGGGCGCTGGCCGGGCTAATTGCGCTAACGGCCATTGACCTGGGCATCTACGGGATTGGCTATGCGCTGCGCGTTCCTTCCATTCCACTGGCCGAACTGCAATCTCGGATGCACAAATACCCACGTGATCCGCAATGGCGCGTTGCAGTTGCCGGCAAACTCGGGCAGAGTGACGCCGCGCTGTTGGGAGGCGCGCGGCTCATGTACGGCTATGTGGGGCTGGCGCCGCGCTTGCGGCTCATCGCCAACCCCGAGATCGCCCAGAGCGACCCCGACCTGTTGCGCCGTGTCGCGGCCGTGCGCTGGAAGTGTGTCGACACCCGCTCGGTCGAACTCGAGGGCTGGCTGCCGCGTGCCAGGCTGGTGACTCGCGCCCAGGTCTCGCACGACATAGCAGCCGACATCCGCGGGATCGACCCGGCCACGGTCGCGCTGATCGACGAACCGCTCGAGTTGCCAGCAACGAGCAGCAATGCTGCGGGCAGGGTCGCCATCGTCGAAGATCGCCCCGGGCGAATTGTCTGCGAAACCAGTGCGCCGGCTCCACAGTTGTTGGTGCTGGCCGAAAGTTGGCATCCCGGCTGGCACGTGTCGGTAGCGGGCAGCGACGCGGCAATCGTGCGCACGTTTGGCGACTTTATCGGCTGCGTGGCCCCGGGCGGGCGCACGCGGATCGAATTTCGTTTCGACAACGAGATTGAACGTCACGCCACTTGGGTGTCGCTGAGCGGCCTGGTGCTGGCGGTCGGCCTGGCAACCGCCAGCGGTTGGGGAGCCCGTCGAGATCAATCGCGCGCCGTGCGCTCGGCCGAACCCAAAGCTGGCCACACTGCTGCTGGCGCCTAGCCTGGCTGCTCGCACATCGCCTGGACGCGCCGGGCACGTTCTGCCCGTGATGCGGAAAAGTGCGTCGCGTAGAACGAGATCGGATTGTCGCGCCACGACCAGATGCGATGCCGATAATGGGGTCGATCGATGTCCTGCGATACTCCGTCGACGACGCGACCATTCCAGCCCGCCAGATCGTAGGCGAAAGCGCCCAGCGTTTGCATGCCGATCGACCAGGCGACCAACAGCGCGAAGGCGCTCCATGCCAGGCGGCGTCGGGCGGTCGATAATTGCTCAGAAGTTAGCGCTGCCAGCGCGGCCGCGGCCAGCGGGGCGAGCAGCACGGTCGAATCGACGATTGGCCGATAGCCGAACGCCCAGCCGCCCCACCAGTCGTAGAACTTGGCATGCACGGCCAACATGGCGAGCGCCGCTATTGGTAGTGGCCGCAACGGCGCAAACCGCGGATCGCGCCACACGATCACCGCGCCCCAGAGCGCAAGCACCAACCAAGGAGAATAAATGAACAGCCCCCGGCCAGGGCTCACGAGTAAACCGGCAGCGCCCAGCCATAGGGGCGTCTGCCACACGCCTGGCGCGCCGCATTTTTGCCGTGCGAGAAACTCGGCAATCTCCGTCTGACCGAAGGTGAATGGAGACCCGAGATAAATGGCGTTATACGCCGCCAGACAAAGCCCGATGGGAAGTGCCCCGACGAGCATCGCGACGAGTGCCCGCCAATCGCGAACGGCCAGCCAGAGGGCCACGATCGCCAGCACCACGGCGTTGGTGGGGCGACATGCGACCGCCATTGCGAGCGCGGTTCCACCGGCGGCTGCCGACAGCGGCGCGACAGAATCGCGCACGATAAAGAACAGCGCCAGCGCCAACCAGAATTCGCTGGGACCGTGCTGCCAGAGCGCTTGGCTGCTGGTGCTCCACACGCAAGTTCCCAATCCGTAGGCGAGCGCAGCCAACAGCGCGATCCGCGGAGGCGTAAACCGTAGCATTGTCAGATACAGCAGGCCGGCCGAAAGCGCGACCAGCAAGCTGGCCGTGAACTTGGCGGCATACCACACCAGCTTAGGGTGCGCCCGCAGATCGCGCGCGACCAATCTTAGCGAGGCGAATACGGGGAGGGCCGTGAGCCCGGCCCCGGGGCCGAAGGTGTTGACATACAACTGTTCGTCGGTTCGAGCATCGACGCGCCGGGTCGGAAACAGGTAATAACCCTGGCCGTGCAGCACGAGCTTTCGCGTGCGATACAACTCGGCCATCGAACTACCTGCTGGGGGTTCACCTCCGGACGCGTTCGTTGCCGCTGGGGTGGGGGCCAGCACCTGATCCCAGCGCGCGAAGCGCAAGATCTCTTTCGTATCAGCGAGTTGCCAGTCGAACAGATAGGGCATGCGCGAAGGACGGAAGGCGAGCCGCCCGTCGTTGAGCACGGCGACGGGTAGCCAGGCGTTGGTCACTGAATCGCGCCCCGGCAGAAAATCGCCGTTGGCGTGATAAATCAACAGCAGCCCGACAACGATGCCGGCGAACATAACCGATCGGGGTGGCGCTTCGCGAACCGGCGTCGCCGGCCGACCGTCGCCGCGCGTGTCATCCGCAATCGCCGCGCCGCTCATCGCGCATCTCCGCGAGCGTCGCCCGACGATCGCAAGCGGCCGTAGCGTCGGCGGATGTTGGCCAGGTCGGTGATGGCTCGCAAGAAATCTTTCGCCCGCAGCTTGGAGCCTGCCACGTCGCGCCATGCTTGCAACGGCAGTTCGTAGATGCAAGCGTCGGGGGGGGGCAACCGAGTGCCTCGTCGCGATTGGATCAGGCGCGCGATCAATTCGACGTCGAAGATCCACCCGGCCGTAAACGGCTCGGCCAGCAGATGACGCAGTTCGTCGGTGCCGCGGAACAACTTGGCTCCGCACTGCGTGTCGTAGATCGGCAGCCGCAACACCAGCGAGACGACCGTCGCGAAGATGCGCCCCAAATAGTGCCGAGCCCGTCGGCGCTCGATCGAGCGACCCAGCAACTGCACTCGCGAGCCGAAGACCCAATCGATGTCGGGCCGGGCATCGAGCACGCCCGACAGTTCGGGTAGCGCCTCGAGCGGCGTCGCCAGATCGGCATCGAGAAAGCCGACACGCATGGCCCCTTCGGCGAGCGCCGCCAGCATGCCGCGCCGCACCGCTTCGGCCTTGCCCACGTTGGCGGCCAGGTGGAGCACCCGGCACTGCTTCACGTGCGCAACCAATTCGTCGAGCCGCCTGGCAGTGTCGTCGGTGCTGCCATCGTTCACGAACAGGAAGTGCTGCGGATGACCCGAAGCCACGAACGCCTGAAACGCCTCGCCGTGCAAGCGGCGCGCTTCGTTAAAGCAGGGGATGACAATCACCGTGTGCTTCATGGCGACAGCATATGGCCCACTACAGGAGACGCCAACGCCGCGCGCGGTGCCAACACCCTTTTGAGTACGCGCTCACGCACTGGCCGCAGCGGTACCGACAAGCGTGCGACCCGCCGCGACGGGATCAAACAAGTCGGCCTCCAAATCGGCGGGCTTGTCGCGCGGAGCCAGCGCGCCCTCCTGGCGGCGCAACACGGCCAACAGGCTGACGCCCGCGGCATAGCCCGCCCGGCCGCCGGCCAGCGCGCGCTCGAGTCGATTGCCTTCACTAGCATAGAGCGCGGTGAGCAGGCGATTGACGGCGCGCGGCGGCAGAAACAGATCGGTGCTAGCCTGCCCGGCAGCCCGCCCCCGTCGGCGATTCAGCGACCGCACGGCCTTGATCGGCAGGTACAACCGGGCGTTAAACGCCGAGACGAGCGCCACTTCAACCGGCAAACCCTGCCAAATCCGTTCGAAGCGTTGGCGCGTGTAGCGGCGATAGTGCAAATGACTCTCGTCGTGCTCGCTCCAGAGCGCCGGATCGGCCGGCACGGTCACGATAAACCAAGTGCCAGGCGAAACCGCGGCCAGCAATCGACTCGCGAGCGCAAAATCGTCGCGGACGTGCTCCAGCACATCGGTCAACAGCACGAGCCGCGCGGCGGGGAGCACATCTGCCAGATCGTCGGGCGCGCCACCCAGTCGATACTCCACCTGCGGAAACCGCTCGCGCGCCAAGGCGACTGCTTCGGGCGAAGTATCGATGCCGACACCACGACGCCCCGTGGCCACGGCCGCCAGATTCGCACCGGTGCCGCAACCGACGTCGATGACCAGGCTGGCCGGCTCGCGCGGCACCAGTCGATCGGCCAGCCGCGAAAGGATGCGCCGACGCCCGACGAACCACCAATGTTCGTCTTCGATGCAGGCGTTGAGGCGAAGCTGTTCGGGATTCATGCGGAGCGTTGCGCGCGAGAATTGTTAACGACTCGATCGGGTGGCCCGGCTGCTTACAGCCGGGTGGCGCAGCCACAAGAATCTGTTCATGCCGCGCAGCCCATGTCAGGGGCGTCGACTTCGGAAGGCTTCTTGTCGCTTCGGCCTTTGTTTCTGGGCTCGCTGAGCGAGCGTGCCGGCAAGCGGCTGGGCCACCCATCGCGCACGATTCGGATGGTTGACGGCGCCAAGTGCACCCTTTCATCGGTCTCGAAGCTGCGTGTATCTACAAACTCTCTACCGCACGTTCATATCGCAGCTCAGGCCGCCGGCCGCCGGCAAATAGCAGGCGTTGACGTAGTCGATCACCATGCGGTCGGCACTGAACCGCCAGGCCAAGGAGCTGATCGAGTTCATCATCAGCTTGATCCACTGCCGCGGCAACCCGTCGATATCGCGATCGTAATAGAGCGGAATTACATGCTCGTCGAGCACGCGCAACAGGTCGGCGGCGTCGCGGCCGTCGTTGATTTCGTCCGACACATGGCTCGAGCCCGTGCCGATGGCGAAGCCGTTCGAGCCGTCGTAGGCTTCGGCCCACCAGCCGTCGAGCACCGACAGGTTCAGCCCGCCGTTGAGCACGACCTTCTGGCCGCTGGTCCCCGAGGCTTCGAGCGGCCGGCGCGGGTTGTTGAGCCAGACGTCGACCCCTTGGATCAAATGTCTGCAAACGTTGATATCGTAGTCTTCGATGAAGGCGATCCGCGAGGCGAACCGCTCGTCGTTCCGCAGATTGGCGATTCGCTTGATGAGCTGCTTACCCGGCTCGTCGGCGGGGTGCGCCTTGCCGGCGAAGACGAATTGAATTGGCCGTTCGGGGTCGCTCAGCAGGGCATGCAGTCGATCGGGGTCCGACAAAATCAGGTCGGCCCGCTTGTACGTGGCAAACCGCCTGGCGAAACCGATCGTCAGCACGTTGGGGTCGAGCACGTTGCGGGCCGCCTCGACGCGATCGTCGCTCTCGCCGCGGCGTCGGCATTGGCGGCTCAAGCGGCGCCGCACGAACGCGAGCAGCAGGTTCTTGAGCGCCTGGTGGGTTTCCCACAATTCGCCCGGGTCCACCTTATGGATACCCTGCCAGATTTCCGACTCGCCGACGTGATCCATCCAGTTGACCGGAAAGTTGCGATCGTAAAGCTGCTGCATCTGCCAGGCGAGCCAGGTGGGAACGTGCACGCCGTTGGTGATATGGCCGATGGGGATTTCTTCTTCGACGCGCCAGGGCCAGAGGTGGGCCCACATGCGCCGGGAGACGTGTCCGTGCAGCGAGCTCACGGCATTGGCCTTGCGCGAGAGCTTGAGCCCCAGCACCGTCATGGTGAACAGTTCGTGGTGATTCTGCGGCTCGACGCGCCCCAGCCCCATCAGTTGATCGTACGAAATTCCCAGCGATTCGCGCAGCGGGCCCAGATGCTCTTCGACGAGCTCGCCTTCAAAGCGATCGTGACCGGCCGGCACAGGCGTGTGCGTCGTGAACACGGTGTGTTGGGCCACGGTGCGCAGCGCCTCGTCGAACGAGACGCCGTCGAGCTCCATGCGTTGGCGAATGACTTCCAACGGGCCGAAGGCGCTGTGCCCTTCGTTAAGGTGATAGACCCCCGGCGTGATGCCGAGCGCCTGCAAGGCTTTGACGCCGCCGACGCCGAGCACCAACTCTTGCCGAATGCGCGTGCGCCGATCGCCGCCGTAGAGACGGCTGGTTAAATCGCGATCCTCGGGCGCGTTCCCCTCGAAATCGCAGTCGAGCAGGTACAAGCGGACGCGGCCGACTCTCAGCAGCCACACCTTGGCCAACAGCGCGCCGGTGCGCGTCGGGATCGTCACCGAGACCGGCTCACCCTTGGCGTTACGCGCCGGCTCGAGCGGCGTGTTCTCGACCTTGGTGTCGAAGTACTCTTCGACCTGATAGCCATCGTGATTCAGGTGCTGCTTGAAATAGCCTTGATCGTAGAACAACCCTACGGCCACGAGCGGCACGCCCAGGTCGCTGGCGCTCTTGATATGGTCTCCCGACAACACGCCGAGACCGCCCGAGTAGATCGGCACCGACTCGTGCAAGCCGAACTCGGCCGAGAAGTAGGCGACCGGCTTCGAGCCCAGCACGCCGACGTGCGTGGTGCTCCAGGTGCGCGGGGCCGCCAGATACTCCTTCAATCGCCGATAGGCCTGATTGATGCGGCTATAGAGCACCAGTTCGGCCGCGCGCATGTCGAGCCGCTCGGGGGTGAACTCCGACAGCAGGGCGATCGGGTTGTGGTCTAACTGGCGCCAGCGGATCGGATCGAGGTCGCGGAAGAGGTTGGTCACTTCCGGATGCCAACTCCACCAGAGGTTGTGAGCCAGCGCAAGGCACTTGTCGTACAGTGATTGCGGCGAAAGCCCGGTCAGGCTGGAGGTCTCGAATTTGAGGTCGGCTTCCGCTTCGGTTTGGCTCATATCAGATCCTTCTGAGGAGACGCTGGCGGGTGCGCCTGGGATTATAGCGGTTTTGGCGGCCGGCGCGAGCACCGAAAATGCCAGCCCGGCCCTGTGCCCCCTGCAAATCGAACAGGCCGAGGCTGGGCCATGGCACTTTGTGTGGCACGGTCATTTTGGCCGTGTTCCTCGTGGGCCTGGAAGCCCAGGCCCCGATGAAGATCGCCCCAGGTGATAACTCGTGACGAAACCAAGCGCCCCTGGCAGACTGCGAAACGGCCCTGCCGTGCGGTATGCTGTCTGGGCGGCGCTTTTGGGACGAGCCAAACCCCGTCGGGTTGGCAAGTCGCTCGTTTTACCGTTCCTGCTTGCTCAAGGTGCTCGATGGCCGCCCAACCGACCAAGTCGATCCGCTCGCCCGACGATCCGGCCTTTCTCGCACTGTGCCGCGCGCTGGCGCAACATGCTGACGACGTCGATTCGTCGGGCAAGTGGCCGGCCGAGCAACTGCAGCTCTGCAGCGACCACGGCGTTTGGAGTTGGTTCCTGCCGTTCGAGTGGCAGGGAGACGAATGGAGCGACGCCGATTTGGCCCGCGCTTATATGGGCCTGGCCGGGGCCTGCCTGACGACCGCGTTCATTATCACACAGCGGATTGCGGCGGTGCGGCGCATTTTGGCCAGCAGTAACGACGCGCTCAAAGCCACGCTCCTGCCGGGACTGCGCAGCGGCGAGCGGTTCGCCACGGTCGGCATCTCGCAGCTCACGACAAGCCATCAGCATACCGATGAGCCGATTCTGAAAGCGGAGGAAACCGCCAACGGATATCGCTTGACCGGATTCAGCCCTTGGGTCACCGGCGCCGCGCATGCCGACACGATCGTGGTGGGCGCGGTACTCGGTGACGGCCGCGAGTTGTTGATCGCACTGCCGACCGATTTGCCCGGCGTGACGGTTGAAGCGCCGCTGCGGCTGCTGGGCGTAAGTGCCAGCTCCACGGGGCAAGTGCGGCTCGACGGTGTCGAAGTGACCGAAGACCTTCTTCTGTCGGGGCCCGTGCGCGGCGTCCTCAGTGGTGGATCGGGGAGCGGGACGGGCGGATTACAGACCTCATCGCTGGCCGTTGGGCTGGCGAGCGCGGCGATCGATTTTCTCGATCACGAGTCGGTGCAGCGGCCCAACCTGGTTGCCGTGGCGGCTGGCTTGCGCGTCGATCAGACGCAGATCGAAGCCGACCTGTTGAATCTCGCGGCCGGCGAACCGGGCTGCACACAAGATGACCTGCGCGCCCGGGCCAACAGCCTGGCGCTACGAGCCTCGCAAGCGGCGCTCGGCGCCGCAAAGGGGGCGGGCTATGTGTGGGGACACCGCACGGGCCGCTACTGCCGCGAAGCTTTGTTCTTTTTGGTGTGGAGTTGCCCCCACCCGGTGATGCAGGCGAACCTGTGTGAGCTGGCCGGCCTGGAGTGAGCGGCGCGGCGCGCCTCGGTCGAAGCCGTCCACTCTCAAGCGTTCGTATGCATCAGGCGGTTACCGGTTTTACTCGGCGGCCGCGCCTTCGAACTTCGGCGCGGGAGCGGCCTTGGCCGAAACCCGGTCGCGAACGCCGACGAACTCCAGAATCGCCCGCGGGCCGGCATCCCCCAGCCGGGGCTTGGAGAGCTTGAGAATGCGCGTGTAGCCACCAGGGCGATCGGCGAACTGCGGCGCCACTTCGGAGAAGAGCAACCGCACGGCCCGCTTGTCGCCGATCAGTGTCAGCACGCGGCGGCGAGCCAGCACGCCACCCGAGCGAGCTTTGCTCCAACGCTGCCACTGCTCGCTCTCGCGCCACGACTTCCAGGCCTGGCTGCCAGGTGAAGCGTCGGTTGCGAACTGCTTGGCCGAATCCTCGGCCACCAAACCCTTGCGGGCGAGCGTGATCGAGCGCTCGACCAAGGGGCGCACCTCTTTGGCCTTGGCCAACGTGGTGATGATACGGCCACGCACCTTGGGCTTGTTGTCGGCCAGATCGTCTTCGTCCATCGACAGGAAAATCGCGCTGGCCAGATTCTTCAGAAGCGCTCGTTGATGGCTAGGGCAACGTCCGAGCGTGCGCCCTTTACGTCGATGTCGCATGGCAGTTGGTGCTTTCTGTCGAAAAGGCGTCAGGAGCCTTTTTCAGGATGCTCGCTGTCAGTGTTCATCGCGCTACCGAAAAGGTTCCTGACACCTCTTCGGAGGATCGTAATTCTCAAAAGATCGCTGCTTAGAACCGCGCGGCGACCGGCAATCGCATGCCGAGCCGCAGCCCGAGTTCAGTCAGTTTCTCTCGTACTTCGTTGAGCGTGGTTTCGCCGAAGTTGCGGACGTCGAGCAGTTGGTCTTCCGACTTCTGCACGAGATCGCGGACGGTGTTGATGTTCTCGGATTCGAGGCAGTTGGTCGCCCGCACCGAGAGATTCAACTCGGCCAGGCTGAGATTCAGCTTGGCATCGAGCGCGGCATCGGAGCCGGCTCCACCCAGGCGGCGCCCTTCGGCGTGAATGGCCGCCCCCAGTTCGGCATACTGCACGAACGGGTTGAGGTGCTTACGCATGATCTTGGCCGACTCGACCAGCGCCGACTCGGGCGAGACGGTGCCGTTGGTCCAGATTTCGAGCGTCAGCTTGTCGTAGTTCGTCTTCTGACCGACGCGCGTCTCTTCGATCTCGTAACGCACGCGCACCACGGGGCTGAACACCGCGTCGATCGGAATGATGCCGATCTCTTGCACGTTCGGGCTGTGCTCGTGAGCCGGAACATAACCGCGGCCGTTTTCGATCACCATCTCCATCACGAACGGCACGTCGCTCGTCAGCGTGCAGATGACGTGATTCGGGTTGATGACGTCGACCGATTGATCGGGCTGAATGTCTGCACCGGTGACCACCCCCTTGGTGTTCTTCTCCAAGCGGATGACCTTAGTGCTCTCGCTGTGGTTTTTGACCACCAGCGACTTGACGTTCAGCACGATATCCGTGGCATCTTCGACCACGCCCGGCAGCGTGGTGAACTCGTGCTGCGCGCCGTGAATCTTGATTTGCGTAACCGCGCTCCCCTCGAGGCTCGAGAGCAGTACGCGCCGCAAGCTGTTGCCGACGGTCACGCCGAACCCGCGCTCAAACGGTTCGGCCGTGAACTTGCCGTAGGTCGACGTGAGCGATGCCTGATCGCACTGCACGATGCTCGGCAGTTCCAATCCGCGCCAGCGAATCCGCATGGAAAGCACTCCCTAAGGCTTATCTCGACAGCAATTCGACGATGAGTTGTGTTTGCACCGGCAACGAAATGTCGTAGGCCTCGGGCAGCCGGGTGACGGTTGCCTCGGGGATTTCGCCATCGATGCGCGACACGTAGTCGGGCACCGGGCGATTGCATTCGGCCAGCGCGGCCTGCACCACTTGCAGGCTTTTTGGACGATTCTTGACGCGAATTACATCGCCCGCACGCAGCAGGTAGCTGGGGATGTCGACTCGCTTGCCGTTCACAGTGACGTGTCCGTGGTTGATGATCTGCCGCGCTTGCGGCCGGCTTTGGCCGTAGCCCAGCCGATGAATGACGTTGTCCAGGCGGCGCTCCAGCAGGCTCATCAGCACCTCGCCGCTGTTGCCCTTGGACTTCAGCGCCTGCTGCATGTAGCCGCGAAACTGCCGCTCGAGCACGCCGTAGTAATGCTTGACCTTCTGCTTCTCCCGCAAGTGTACGCCGTAGTCGGTCATTTTGCCGCGACGCGCCTGGTGCATACCCGGCGGGCTGTTGCGCCGCTCGATCGCACACTTCGGGGTTTCGCAGCGCGTGCCCTTCAAAAACAGCTTCATGCCTTCGCGGCGGCAGAAGCGGCAAACCGGACCTACGTAACGAGCCATCGGAAAACAGCCTATCGGTTCGACAAATGAGCGGGTTTGATTACGGGTAGGAACAATCTGATTGCGGCGGGATGCGGCGGGCAGCCAACTGACTTGCCGGCAAACCCCCTGCCCAACTCACCAAAGCCTGCCCACCGAGCGGCGCTCGCCAGCAGGCGTTCGGCTGGCTACACGCGGCGCTTCTTCGGCGGACGGCAGCCGTTGTGCGGCAGTGGCGTCACGTCTTCAATCGACTTGATGGTCATGCCAGCGGCTTGCAAAGCGGTGATCGCGCTCTCGCGACCCGCGCCGGGGCCTCGCACGCGCACTTCAAGTTCCTTCACGCCGAACTTGGACGCCTTTTCGGCGGCCTGCTGGGCGGCACACTGGCCGGCATACGGCGTGCTCTTGCGGCTTCCCTTGAAGCCACAGGTGCCGCCACTGGTCCAGCAGAGGGTGTCTCCCTTGGTGTCGGTGATCGTGACGCTCGTGTTGTTGAACGTCGCGACGATGTAAGCGATGCCCGCCGACACATTGCGGCGCGCCTTGCGACGCTTCTTTTCGGCGGTTGCAGCTTGCTTTCCCACGGTCTTGCTCTTTCTTCAGGTGCTGACTGCTTCTTTGGCTCACGTAATCGGTGAACGTGAATTTGCTCGCGATTTGTTGTCGGCCGCACAGATCAAGCGATCGTGCGAGACGCGGCCGGCCCAAGCACCAGGCACCGCGGAGGGTGCGAGATACCAGCCGGCGGCAAACCTATCGCATGTCCTTCACGCCCTTCTTGCCGGCCACCGTCTTCTTGGGGCCTTTGCGGGTGCGGGCGTTGGTGCGGGTGCGTTGGCCGCGAACCGGTAAACCGCGGCGATGCCGGATTCCCCGATAGCTGGCGATGTCGCGCAGCCGCGCGATGTTCTGCGCCGTTTGTCGACGCAACTGACCCTCGACGACGTAATCTTTGTCCAACAGTGCGGCGATGCGGGCCAACTCGTCTTCGTGCAGCTCGCGGGCCTTGACCTGCGGATTGACGCCACCCTTGTGGCACAACTCGGCCGCCACTTGCTGGCCGACTCCGTACAGGTACTGCAGCGAAATGATGATCGGCTTGTCGTTCGGGATGTCAACGCCCAATAGACGCGGCATGGTAACTCTCGGCCCTGAAAGATGATGTAATCGTTAACTGCTGAGGTGCGGGGAGCTTAAAGTAGGCGATTGCTACCGTTGCCCTAACCCTGACGTTGCTTGTGGCGCGGATTATCGCACACCACATAGACCGTGCCTCGTCGGCGCACGATCTTGCACTTTTCACAAATCCGTCGAATGCTTGCGCGAACCTTCATCCCCCAACCCTCTGTCGGTCTGGCGGCTATGGGCGAAAGCATATGAATATACGCGCTGCCCCCCGATGTCCGCAAGACGCTCAGAAATAAAGAATTGGGGCTGCTTTTGCCCGCTGCGGGGCTGGCGAGTCGCCCCCCCGGGCATGCCCCGCGATATGCTGGCAAAGATGGCCGAAAACCCGTACCAGCCCCCCGAAATTGCGATCTGCACGGCGGCGGTCTACTCGGCCGAGACCGTCAGCCCCCAGCCCTTGCTGCCACTTTGGCGGCGGGTGGCTTCGGTCGCGCTGATTACCCTGGGCGCGACGTTCACCCCGGCCTTGTTGGCGAGCCCTGCGGCCTTTGTTGTCCGGTATCTCGATCTGATAGGCCGCGCCGAGCCGGACTATTTGATATCCGGGGCCTTCCTGGCCGAAGGCTTGCTGGCTCTGGCCATGATCTGGGGCGGACTCCGGCTGCGACGATTCCCCAAAACCCCCGCGACGCTCCGAGCCGAAGCGGTGCACGTTTGATGTAATGGATCGGACGCCGAGCCCAATTTCGATCCGATCTCGCGAGGCTATAATCCTCCTGCGACGTAACGCCGTGAACGAAACCTGCTTCGTCTCGAAACCGTAATCTCTGATGCCTGATCCCCGATTCCGGATGGGTGGCCGAGTGGTCTAAGGCGGCAGTCTTGAAAACTGCTGGGTGCGCAAGTGCCCCGGGGGTTCGAATCCCTCCCCATCCGTTTTCTTCGCCTGATAGGCGAAAAGCCGAAGCAGGAGAACAATGGAACAGTAGAAAAGACGCCGCGCTTCACTGCGGTCGACTGTTCGATTGCTCTGCTATTATTCTTCCTCAGGTTCCGCTCATGCCGTTCATCTTGAGCGAATTTGCACTGCGCGGCCGTTCGCCGCTGAGAAGGAACGATTTGTGGCCACGGACAGCAACGGACTAAAGGAGAATCTCCGCCGTTGGACTTTGGTGCTTGGCGTCCTGCAAATCACGGTTGGCTGCCTGGTCGGCTTCATTCCGCCGTCGGCCGTGGCCTGGTTTCGCGGCATCGTCATGGCGCACCTCGAATTCACCGCCAACGGCGTCTTGATGGTCGTCTTCGCACTGCTGATCAAGGAGATGCGTCTCAGTCCGTCTGCGCTCAAGGTGTGGTTTGCCCTGCTGCAAATCGGCACTTGGACCAACGGCGCGGCAGGAGTAGCGGCTGGTTTTCTTGGTGCCTCGTCCACGCTGATGCCGACGCTTAATGAGAAGTTCCCGCCCCCGAACGGCACCAATCATCCGCTTGTTTCCGCGTCGCTGCAGATCTGCGGCGTGACGATCATGGCGGCATTGCTGCTGACGCTGTGGGGTCTGCTGCGCGCCAAGACGTCGGCAAGCGCCTCGACCGACTGACGTATTGCGCCGGCAGCAATCCAGCAGCGGCGGGCTTCAATCACGCACTCTAACCCAGCAGCACGTACGCCAGGCCGGCGAGCGCCGCGACGGCCGCCGCGACCACACTGCCCACCAGCAGCCAGTACCGCCCGCGATGCCAGGGCGCGCCCGGCGCATGCACGCGCTGTTCTTGACCGCAGATCCACAGGCGCCGATCGACGCCGGCGTACATGTACTCGACCTCGAGTTGCGGAATCTCTTTGACATGCAGTTCTTGCAGCAGCACCCGCTGTTGTCGGGCGTCGACGGCATGAGACTCACTAAGGAACGTGTTCACGCACGCGTCGACGTCCGGTGCGACGGAGTCAGCACGATCGATTTCTCGTCGCCGCACATCGAGCAGGGTGTCGCCCGACAGGCCGCCTACCACCTTGTCGGCAACCGGAGTATCGTCGAGCACTTTCACCTGCTTGACGACGTGAAACCGCGCGACCAGCTCTTGGTAATTTTTGGTGCGCCCCGACCCTTCGCAGCGGGCGCAGGTTTGTACGCCGTTGCCGGCGCATGCCGAGCAACGCACTTGCCCCGTGCCGCACGCACAGCGCCGCCGCACCACGCGAACGTTTGACCTCGGATGGTGGCGCGCATCAGCCGGACCGGGCATCATGGCAGTGTGCTCGACCCAGCCCGAGCCATGACAATGCGGGCAGAGCGAGCTCCCCTGCCCATTGCATCGCACGCAGACGACGCGACCGTTGCCGGCGCAACCGCCGCACATCTGCACGCGCTCGGTGCCCGGCACCACGATCCGTTCCACACGCTGCTCGAATTCCCGAACGGCCGGCACGCGGATATCCCACAGCTCCGGCGTGTGGCTACGATCGTCGACTGGCCCACCGAGATAGGGAACCTCGGCCGGCTGGATCGTGCGGTCTTCGTATTGGGTGCTCAACTCGACCACGTGCGCTTTGCCAGGCGAGATGCCGTTGATGAAGATCTTCTCCCCCATGTACTTGAGGCGGAAGAAGCCGCTGTTGCCCCAGCGGTTGAGAATCTCGCGCACGAGCGTCTCTTGCGGGGCCACGGCTTTGTCGCCGTGCAGGGGTGGCAATTCCAGGCGGTCGACGGAGCGGGTGTCAGAAACTGGCGTCGACGATGGCTCTGCGTTCGGCAGTTGCGCGGGAGTTTGTTGCTCTACTCCGCGGGACATCGCACGGGCCTGCACATCGCCCGCTGTGGTTGACGTGCTCGATGGCGCGTGCGAAGCTGCGCTGGGCCGCGCGAGCAATTCAGTGTTCTGGTCGCGGGCGGATTCGCCCGATGGTGTGGACATAGAGCCCGATTATACGGCCAGCGGGTGGAGCGTCGCCAGAATGCCGATAATTCGCCTGGCCGTGCCCGAGCCGTTCCCGGGCCGCGGGACTCACCAGCGGGGGCACGCGAACCTAGTGCTGCGTCACAGTTTGAGTTTCGGGTAGAGGGATTTTAATTTACCGCGG
>CAZBWM010000114.1:0-20215 GCA_964495375.1 uncultured Planctomycetaceae bacterium
ACACCCACGGCTAAGCGCCGCGGCCACTACGTGGCCAATGACATCGATGATTCGCTTCAACCAGTAGCAACGGCGAAGACACTTTCCACCGAGTTGCCGCTCCAGTCGCGAGCCTGCCCGCCGTGGTCTAGCTAGCAAAGATGTGTCGAGACCAATGGGCTCCGCCTGTGCCGAACCGGCGTGCAACGCGGCGCAAGAACACTAGCCCGAAGCGCAGCGAGGGACGGTCGACGATGCCCCGCTGATTCGCGTGGTACGCGCAGCAAGGAATTGCGCATCGCTCCCAAACGGCCAAACCGTGTCGGCCAAAAGCCTGGTGGCGCAGCCTCCCCGGGTCTCGTCTCCTCATCACAACCCAATTGGAGACGGGCCGGCACCTCAATCGTTTCAGTCGCCGTCGAACGCCATTTACCCCCTGTACGACGATCTCGAACGCTCGCACAGGCCACGGGCCAGCGGCTACACCGCTCAGGCGGCAGGCTTAGGACGCAAGACAGCCCCGCTAGGACGCACCTAGGACGCAAGGTTTTTTGGTTTTGCGTCCTAGGCTCAAGTTCTTGCCACAGAAGACTTTAGGTGCTGAGCTATCGGGCTTAGGACGGTTAGGACGCAAAATTCCGGAACACCTGGTAGTGGCAAGTGGTCAGTGATCAGTGGCCAGGCAATACCAGTCTAGCCACTGATCACTAGCCACTGACATCTAGCCTCCGACCTCGACCCCCTGGCCCCTGTTCCCGACTCCGCTTGACAACTCCCTGCCGGGCGATAACTTAAGTGATTCGCCAATGGTTCGCCGAAGCGTGCCAGAGGATGGCGTCGCCGCATGTCGGCACGCGGTAAAGCGTTACACGCAACGTCAGCGAAACTATCCGTCGCAAACCAGCCAGTTAGAGAGCCTGTTCGCGTATGCCGACGATCAATCAGCTCACCCGCAAGGGGCGCCGCAAGCCGCGCAAGTTCAGCAAGTCGCCGGTGCTCGAGAAGTGCCCGCAGAAGCGCGGCGTCTGCTTGCAGGTCAAGACGATGACGCCGAAGAAGCCCAACTCGGCGCTCCGCAAGATCTGCCGCGTCCGGCTCTCCAACGGTAAAGAAGTCACCGTCTACATCCCGGGCGAAGGCCACACGCTGCAAGAGCACTCGATCGTGCTGGTGCGCGGCGGCCGCGTCCGCGATCTGCCGGGCGTTCGCTACCAGGTGGTCCGCGGCGCGCTCGACACGCTGGGCGTCGAAAAGCGCAAGCAATCCCGCAGCCGCTACGGCGCCAAGAAGTCGTAGTTTGCCCGGCGGCAACGTGGGCACATGCCGTTGCCGTGGCACACACGCACACAATCCACACACACAATCACTACTAAGTCGCGAGAAGTTGCCCGATGGGTCGTATCACTTCCAGTCGTAAAATGCTCCGCCCCGATCCGATGTACGGGTCGTTGTTGGCCGGCAAGTTCATCAACTGCTTGATGTGGAGCGGTGAGAAGAGCACGGCCCAGCGCGTCTTCTACGGTGCGCTCGAAGTGATCAAAGAGCGCATTCCCGACATGGAGCCGATCGACGTCTTCACGCGGGCGTTGGACAACGTCAAGCCGGAGGTCGAAGTCCGCAGCCGCCGCGTCGGTGGCGCCGCGTATCAGGTGCCGATGCAGGTGAACCGCAATCGGCAGCAATCGCTGGCGATTCGTTGGCTGCTGGCCGCCGTTCGCGAAAAGAAGGGTCGCCCCAGCCACATGAAGCTGGCCGAAGAACTGCTCGCCGCGTACAAACGCGAAGGCTCGGCCTACACCAAACGCGAAAACGTCCACCGTATGGCCGACGCCAACAAGGCCTTCGCCCACTTCGCCTGGTAGGCTGGCCGTCGATCAATACTCACGCCGCGGTCGGGTGCTGTCGCCCGGCCGCGGTGCTTTTTTGCGCTGTGCCGGTCAAACAATGCCTCGTCGGCTCGCGTAATGCGGGCTATAACGGGCTGCCGGACCTGCGCGCCGCAACCCCATCCGCCACCTTGCTTACCACGCGATACTGCCATGGCCCGCGACCTTAAACAAATCCGCAACATCGGCATCATTGCCCATATCGACGCCGGCAAGACCACGGTCACCGAGCGGATGCTGTTCTACACCGGCGCCACGCACAAAATGGGCGAGGTCGACAAGGGGACGACCGTCACCGATTCCGACGCCGAGGAGCAGCAGCGCGGCATCACCATTTATGCGGCCTGCGTGACCTTCGCCTGGCGCGACGTCGTGGTGAACCTGATCGACACGCCCGGCCACGTCGACTTCACGGCCGAGGTCGAGCGCAGCCTGCGCGTGCTCGACGGCGGTGTCGTGGTCTTTAGCGCGCGCGAAGGGGTCGAGGCCCAGAGCGAAACCGTCTGGCGCCAGGCCGATAAGTACGGCGTGCCGCGAATCGCGTTTATCAATAAGATGGATCGCGAAGGGGCCGACTTCGAAGGCACGCTCGATCAGATTCGCAAGCGGCTGGAAGCCAACCCGATTGTCGTGCAGGTGCCGGTGGGCCAGGGCCCGCCGCATCAGTCCGATCCGTTCCGGGGCATCATCGACCTGGTCGACTTCAAGTTGCTCACATTCCCCGGCGGCGATCAAAAGGCGCCTCCCACGGTCGAGGAAATTCCCGCCGAACAGCTCGATCTGGCCAAGCTGTGGCGCGAACAGCTCGAAGAGCAGTTGTTCGACTTCTCAAACGATCTGGCGGAGCGCGTGCTGTCGAAGGAGCCGGTCCCGCCCGAGTTGATCCGCAAAGTGCTGCGCGAAGCCACGCTGCATCGGCTGGCGGTGCCGGTCTTCTGCGGCTCCGCGCTCGATCGCATCGGCATACAACCATTGCTGGATGGTGTGGCCGACTACCTTCCTAGCCCGGCCGATGTCCCGCCCGTCGAAGGAATCAACCCCAAGAAGAAAGATGCCGCGGAGAAGCGCGCTCCGAACGTCGACGAACCCTTCTGCGGCCTAGTCTTCAAGATCGAAGCCGCCCGACATGGCGACCTGTACTTCGTGCGCGTCTACTCGGGCGAGCTCAAGCAGAACTCGCGCGTGCTCAACCCCGGCAAAGACAAAAAAGAAAACGTCAGCCAGCTCTGGCACATTCAGTCCGATCGCCGCGAACAAGTCGAGCGCGTCCAGGCCGGCGACATCATCGGCATCATCGGGCTGCGCGCCAGTGTCACCGGCGATACCATCTGCGATACGCAGCATCCCATTCTGCTCGAGACGATTCGCTTCCCCGAAACCGTCATCTCGATGGCCATCGAGGCCGAGAGCACGGCCGAACGCAAAAAGCTGGCCGATACGCTCGACATGATGAAGCGGCAAGATCCCACGTTTCGCGCTCAGGAGAGCACCGAAACCGGTCAGACAATCATCTCCGGCATGGGCGAGCTGCACTTGGAGGTCATTCGCCACCGGTTGCTGCGCGACTTCAATCTGAACGTCCGCGTACACAAGCCGCGTGTCAGCTATCGCGAAACGATCGAGCGGGCCGTCGAAGTCACCGGTCAGTGCCATCGTCAGCAGGCCGGACAATCGCTGTTCGCCGAAGTTCGCCTGCGGGCCGAGCCCTGGCCCGACGGAGAACAGCCCGTCCTGATTTCCGAAGACGCCAATGCCGCGGAGGAACTGGGCGAATCGTTCCTGGCGATCGTTCGCGAAGTGCTCACCGATCAATCGATCGGCGGCGGGTCGCTCGGCTATCCGCTGATGAAGGTCAAGCTCACCATTCTCGGCGGCGCCGTGCACGAGGGCGAGTCGACCGACATCGCCTTCCGGCTGGCCGCGGCTGACGCTTTTCAAAAGGCCCTGCGCGAAGCGGGCATCGTGCTGCTCGAGCCGATCATGCGGTTGGAAATCACCACGCCCGAGGAACATCTCGGCGATTTCGTCTCCGACTTGCAGCAGCGCCGCGCGTTGATCACGCAAACCGAGCATCGTGGGAAAATGGCGGTCATCGAAGCGCAAGCGCCGCTGGCCAACTTGTTCGGCTACTCGGGCGCGATGCGTGGTCTCAGCCAAGGTCGCGCGAGCTGCTCGATGGAGCCCTCGGCTTACGGCCCCGCCCCGGCCGAGGTGCTCAGCGGTTTGCTGTAGTGGCTCACAAGCTGATTGAACCCCCGCGCGGCCGGGCCTAGAATGCTCCCCGGCGAGATGCACTGGCTCTCGCCCAATTCGATCTTCCGGGGGGAAGCCGATCATGCCGCGATCTTTCCACTGCATGCTTGCTGCGCTGACGTTGGCAATCGCGTCGGCCAGTGTTGCGGCAACCGGGGTTGCTGACGAGCGCTCGAACGCCGACAGCTCGTTCGTCGATCTTTCGCTCATGGTCGCGCCCCGCTACCCCACCGGTTGGCCGGCGCCGACATTTCCGCCGTTCCATTTGCAGCACGATACGCAGATCGGCACGCACAGCGCCTACAACCGCGATACTTTGGCGATCGACGAAAACACCGGCACGCAGTTCGACGCCCCCGCGCATTCGGTGCCGCCCCCCGATAGTGGTTTCGCCGAAGCCGGGCCCTCGGGCCTGGTCACCGGCGATCGCGTCCCCGCCTGGCAATTGATCGGCGAGGCCTGCGTCGTCGATTGCACCGATCTGTGCGACGCCGGCTCCATCGGTCACAGCGCCATGATCAAGCGCGATCGCATCCTGCAGTGGGAACGCGCGCATCGTTCGCTGACCACGGGCGATGTCGTGCTGTTTCGCAGCGACTACAGCGATCGTTATTACCGCCCGCTCCCCGAGGGCAAACGCTTCCTGGCGTCACCGGTCGACGGTCACGCTCCCGTCTGGCCCGACCCCGATCCCGATTGCGTCGGTTACCTGGCCGGTCGGCGCGTGATGACCTTGGCGACCGATAGCCCCAGCATGGGGCCATTGCCGCCAGAGATGGCCGCTGAGACGCACCTCGTTGGCTTGCGACAAGGCATGTGCTGGCTCGAAAGTGGCACCAACTTCGGCAAGCTCCCGGTGACCGGTGCGTGCTATTGCATGCTGCCGATCAAGCACGTCGGCGGCGCGGGGGCAGAAACGCGGGCGCTCGCCATCACCGAGCCCAAGCTCGCCAAGCGTTTGATCGACTCGGCCCGCAAGCGGCAAGTCGTCGATCTCTCGGTCACGTTGAGCGAAGACCTGCCGATTACCTGGCCGGGTGCCGGCGCGGGGCAACATCGCCCCCCATATCTGCGCAAGGTGTTGATCTCCTGGGAGCAATCCAAGGGCAAGTCGTTCGCGCAGACACATTATCTCGATAGTCAGTGCGGCACGCACCTGGTGCCCGGTTCGTTCGCGCTGCCAGCGCCTGGCTTCGATCGTGCGAAGTATTCACCGGAGGTCCAAACGTTCGTCAGCCAGTACGAAGCAATATTCGGCGCGCTCGGCACGAGCGAACAAACGACCGAGAAAGTGCCGCTTGGGCAAACCTGCGGCGAAGCCCGCGTGATCGACGTCCGCTCGCGGCTCGGCACGGCGGGCAGCAAATTGCCGGCCTCTCCCACGATCCGCGTCGAGGAGATTGAAGCCTTCGAGCGCGAGCACGGGGCGCTGCACGCCGGCGAAGTTGTGCTGTTCAACTGCGGTTGGACCGACGACTACTGCAAACCACTGCCAGCGGGCGAAGCGTGTCTGGCCGATCCCTTGCGTGGCCGCCGCGAAGGCTGGCCGGCGCTCACGCCCGAGGCCGTCGTCTATCTGGCCGGCAAAGGAATCCGCTGCGTCGGCACCGATTGCCCGTCGCTCGGCGGGGTCAACGTAGAAGACGCTTTGAAAACCTACTGGGCGCTCGGCTCACATGGCATGGTCGGCGTCGAGTTTCTCACCAACCTCGCGGAGCTCAACGGGCGGCCGGCGTACTTCATCTTTGCCGCCACCAAGATCGAAGGTTGCCACGGTGGCCCCGGCCGCGCGATCGCTGTCTATTGAACTGCACAGCCGCCGCGATCAGTCGAGCAGATAGGAGCTTGACGCTAGCGAAATCCCTCGGCGAAAGCACCTCAGCCATCTGTGCGCGGTGCTGAGCGCCGAAGTTTCCTGGCCGCAAGCTCCAGGGAATGCGAACGCTCTCGACGTTAGTTTGTCGATAACGCACGTTGCGAATCCTAAGGGGTCAGATGTTCGAGCACCTCATCAGTCAGTGGATTTTCAAGCGGTACTTTGCTCTTCCCGACAACTACGCCGAGGCCGGGCCTTCGCTACAACAGCTAAGTCCGCGCTTCCAGTATTTAAAGATTGTCGAAGTGCTACTCGTGCTCGTCGGTGTCCCCTTGTTAGCTGCCGCCGTCTGGTACCTCCTCCGACCACTGGCAGCCTGGAACGCGCGGCGATTTGAACCATCGGTGCTGCACTTATACGGAGGTAGCATGGCCCTGGTGCTGCCGGCCGTAGCCTTCGCGTTTGCCGGAATGGGACCAATCTTCCTGGGGCTCTTTCGGTTAATCCTCCGGCGAGACTATGCAAACTATGTGCGATACCGCAATCTTGAGCAGGGATACGACGGCGAGCGAATGCTCTGGCCCGGCGTGCTGACATTCGGCGGTCTCGGCGCGATCGCGTTGCTCGCGATCCTCGATTGGCACGCCGTGTTCTACCAAGACAAGGCGACCTTTGAGTCCTGGTTCGGATTCAGCGCATCGACCTACAACTACACCGAGATCACGCAATTGCGTACAGCCCCGTCGTACCGGGCACTGATTGGCAGAGTGTTCAACAATCGCGAGTATGAAGTAACGTTTCGCAACGGCCGGGCGTGGCGTACATCGTCGATGGTGGCCGTCGGGACGCGTCCGGAAGACAAGAAGAAACTCTTCGACCTGCTATCGGCGCGTTCGGGTGTGCCGATTCAAGAGGTGCCTGTGCTCGAATGAGTCTGGAATTGGGCGGTTGTTTGACCCGCGTCCAGTGCCAAGCGCGACTGGCAGAGTGTTTCACCCCGTGAACCGCGACACCGCCAAGGTCACGTTCTGGCCGCCGAAGCCAAAGCTGTTCGACAGCGCGTGATCGCAACGGGCCTCGCGAGCTGCATTGGGGATGTAATCCAAATCGCAATCCGGATCGGGATTCTCGTAGTTGATCGTCGGCGGCAGCACATTGTCGCGAATCGCCAGCAGGCACAGGATCAACTCCGTGGCTCCGGCCGCCGCGATCAGGTGCCCCATCATGCTCTTGGTGCTCGACACCGGCGCCTTGCGGGCCTGCTCGCCCAGCACGCGTTTGATGGCCAAGGTTTCGACCTTGTCGTTCACCGCGGTGCTCGTGCCGTGCGCGTTGATGTAGTGGACGTCTTCGGGATTGAGCCCCGCTTCAGCCAGGCACAGTTCCAGGCACTTAGCGGCACCGCGTCCTTCAGGGTGCGTGTCCGTGATGCGGTAAGCGTCGGCCGTTGATCCATAGCCTGAGAGCTCGCCGTAGATTTTGGCGCCGCGGCGCTTCGCGTGCTCGAGCTCTTCCAAGATCAGCATGCCGGCCCCTTCGCCGAGCACGAAGCCATCGCGGCGGCGATCGAATGGTCGCGACGCCCGGGTCGGCTCATCGTTGCTGGTGCTCAGCGCGCCCAGCAGATTGAAGCCGGTGACGCCGAACGGATGAATCATGCTGTGGCAACCGCCCGAGAGCATCAGGTCGACGTCGCCGCGGCGAATCATCTCGGTCGCTTCGCCGATCGCCTGGCTGCTGGCGGCGCAGGCCGTGAGGCAATTGGAGTTTGGTCCCTCGGCGTCGAACAAGGCCGCCAGGTGGCTGGCCGGCATGTTCGGCTCTTGCTCCATCTCAATCAGCGGATGCAGGACTTCGAGACCGATCTCCGTGAAGCGGGCCGCGTCCAACTGCGGCCCGGCCAGCGCGCCGACCATCATCTGACCGAAGGTGACGAAGTCTTGCTGCCCTTCGCCACTGCCCAGGTAGACGCCGAACCGTGTCGGGTCGATCTGTGTGTCGGACAGCCCCGAATCGGCGTAAGCCATTTTGGCGGCGCCGACCGCGAAGCGCGTGTGGCGCCCCTGATACTTCCAACGCTCGGGGTCTTCGCCGACCGCGGAGACATCCCAGTCGCGGACCTCGGCCGAAATTTTGGTGGGAAACTCCGAGGCATCGAACAGCGTGGTCGGCCCCACGCCTGAGTCGCCGGCGAGCACCCGCTTCCACATGCTTTCGACGGTCGTTCCCAGCGGGGTGACGCAGCCGACTCCGGTAATCACAACGCGGCGACGCATCGTCGAAGGCTCCTTTTGGTAGTCTCAATTGTCGGCCGAAAGCACGACACCGACAGGCCGTTGCTTAGGCCTTCAATCCGATGCCCCAAAGCCTCAGCAGTTGCCGCAATCCAGTGGCAAAGTCAGTTTGCAAATCGATGAATTGATAAAGTCGCAGCCATTCCAAACGACCCAATTCGCATGGTCTGTATGCGACTGGCACAATTCGCGATTCGAATCGCGGATCACTCAATACGAAAGCGGCCTCTCGCCGTACCCACATTAACTCAATCGCGTCTGGTGACAGCAGGACGACAAACCAGTCGCAGCGTTGCAGCGCGGCGAGAATCTCGTCTTGCCATTGCTGGGCGCCAAGTAAATTTGCCGGACTGAAGAAGGTCGGAACGCCATGCTCGCGCAACTGCCTTGCGATCCTCTCAGCCATCTCATGGTCGCGGCTGGAGTGTGAAAGGAAGACCTCAGTGGGCGACATTGCATCCCGCCCCGGCCAGCGATTTCAAACGGACAACGAGCGCTTGCACATCCTGGGGGGGAATGTAAATCGGGTCCAATTGCAAAAGTATCCAGGGGACATCCTTGCCGGCTGTGAACGTGGGCCTGTCGAAGACAACCGGTATTACGCGCCCGTGGTAGTTCCCGGCAGTCAGTGCGAACTGCACCTCTCCTTGCAACTTGGCCGGATCCTGCGCGTTACACGTCCACAACACAATCAATACTTCGGAGTCGTTCAGAGCCTGGCCGGTCGCCTCGGCCCAGTTATCACCGGGCAGGATACTGCGGTAAGGATTCCAAACAGTCAGGCCAGTGTCGCGCAAACCCGTGTTGAGCTGCGCTATCAGGTCCAGCGCGAGGTCACGGTCAGACCCTGTATGGGAGATGTAGATTTGCATGCTTTGCGGCCATGAAACTATGCCCGGAGTCGGCAACCAATGACTCGCATCGGGCGGTCACCAATTCGCCCCCGCCGGATACGATTTCTATTACCTATTCTATCGGTCCGTGGAATTGAAGTCATCGGCCCAGTCAGGCCGTCAAAGTCGACCGATGTACTAAAGGCAACGGCTCACGGGCCGCCGTTGGCCTTGAACTGGCGCAACCCGGCGGGCTCTGGGGGAGTGCCTGGGCTGCCACGACCGACGTCGAACACCCCCAAGAGCTTCATCGTGAAGATAAAGTTCTTCGGCTCGAACAGGTTCTTGATGCGGTCGTCGTCACTCAAATGAGCGAACACGATTTCGGCTTCGGCCTGCAACCGCTCGCCGATGTGGCTCGTGGCGTTCACCCGAGCGCCATCCTCGTTGATGGCTTCGACTTCGGCCGTATAGGTGAGCGTGTCGCCGGGGAGCGCCGGCAGGTGAAAGGTCACCTTGGGCACCTTGGCCAAAACCACCTTCTCTTCGAAGTTGCTGTGCTCGCCGACGAGAATGCCGCCGGTTTGCGCCAGCCCTTCGAGAATCAAACTGTTCGGCATCACCGGGTAGCCGAAGAAATGATCGTGCAGATGGTCTTCGGCCAGCGACACATTCTTGATCGCTCGCGCGCGCCGGCCGCTCTCGAACTCGATGAAGCGATCGATCCAGATCCAGCGCATGGGTCGCTATCCGGGTGCCTACGCCTTGACGTTGACTTTGCTCTCGATGTACTTCGCGACCATGTCGACGGTGAACAGGTTGCCGAACTCGCGAGCCACCGGGTTCTTGGCGAACTCTTCGATGTTGGCAAACGGCATCCGCTTGCGCAGCTCGTCGACCCCCGCGGGCGTGAACTTGCCATCCTTCACATACTGTGGGTCGGTCATGATGCTCTCGGGGAACAACTCACCCCGCGGGATCTTGATGTCGAATGCCTTTTCGAGCCGGAACACGATGTCCAAAAAGTCGATCGACTCGGCTCCCAGGTCGCCGGTGAGCGTGGCCTCGGGCGTGACTTCGTCCTCGTCGACGCCCAGCGCTTCAACCAGGGCGGTGCGGATCTTCGTGATAATCTCGTCGTGCGTCGGCATTCGTCGTCCTCCGGGGCGTCAGGCCCCAGGAAAAGGTCCTGGTGAAAAGGGTTCGATTCGTAGTGGGTAGCTTTGACGCTGTTTTGCTGACCTCTCCGCCTGCGATTTTTTTAGGCGGCAAGGACCGCTCGCGCCCCTTTCACGGGGCCGGCGCGGCAACGCGATTCAACTGCGAATACAACTCTCGCAAGTTCTGTACGATCACGGCGTCGTTGTCCGCCTTGTTCGGATCCGTATCGGCCAGGTTATAGCGCACCAGCACCAGCCGAGCTGAAACGGAAACCTGCCCGTCCACTTCTCCTTGCGCCTTGAGCTTGACCTCGCGGTCGTCATACCCGAGGACTTCGGCTTTGATGGTCAGCGTCTGTCCCGGTTCGACGAACGTTCCGTACTTGACGTTCCGCGCCTCGCGGAGCACGACCATGCTGTGGCGAAAGTCCTCGCTGGCCCTCACGAGCCACGCCCCGGCCTGGGTCATGGCTTCAAGCATCAACACGCCCGGCATGACGGGGAACCCGGGAAAGTGGTCGGCAAGATACTCTTCGGCAAGCGTTAAGTTCTTGCGCGCGGCAATCTTCTGCCAAGGCTCACATTCCACGATCCGGTCGATTAACGTAAACCGCATGCCTGGTTCACGCTCGAGGGGTCAAACGGGGCTCGAGCGGCCCAAAGTTCAAGGCAGGAATTAAGTTGGAGAGTATAGCGTTCGGCCAATTGCTCAACAACTGCCAAACTGGCAGCCGCTAGCAAGTGGTCGAAACTCGATCGAGCGCTGTCTGGCCCGCGGATCAACCCAGCTATCCATTCGCCAGAACTGATTGGCGCGAGCGAACTTCGGTATGCGAATCTAACCAATCGACGGAGTGCTTGCGACGCCGCGCCGGGCCCTACGAGCCGAAATCGGCTGTCAGAATCGTCCCGCCCACGCTCGCCGGCCAACTCGCTCTAAATGCTTGCCATGATTTGGCGAACTGCTTCTAGAGCCACTCCGATCGGCTCGGGCACACTGTTTGCTTCCGTTACCGGTGTGCGACTGGCCAATGCCGTTAAATGGTCCGTCCGGCTCAGTGAATGCCTAACAGCAACCGGTGAACACCCACTAGGCAGATGCGTATCTAAAAACGGCCACCACGCTTTCCGCCCAGTGACTTCGCCTTTTCCGCGGACAGGAAAACAGATCCTTCCTATGCAAGGAGCTTCTCTCCGATGACCAATCGCAGATTTTCGCAGCCCAATCCGTTCGGCCAGTTGCGCAACGAAGTCGAGCGTCTCTTTGGCGATTTCTCCCGGCAGACGCCGCTAGCCGGTTGGGTGCCGGGAACGCAGTATCCGGCGGTAAACATTTGGGAGACCGATCAGGAGTTGTTTGTCGAGGCGGAAGTCCCCGGCGTCAAGGAAAGCGACCTCGAGATCTTTGTCGTCGGCGAAGAGCTGACAATCAAAGGCCGTCGATCCAACGCGCCCGAGGGAACGTCGTTCCATCGTCAGGAGCGCGGTGTTGGGCCGTTCACGCGTGTGGTCCGCTTGCCCGTTGAAGTCGACGCCGACAAGGTCGACGCGCGGCTCCGCGAGGGAGTCCTCGAAATTCGTCTGCCCAAAGCGCCGACCGCGCGGCCGCGGAAGATTCAGGTCAACGCGGCGAGCTGATCACGACGGCGCGATCGCGCTGCTGATTTGATTTCCTCCATGCTGAAAACGTGCCGCGGCGCGATCGCTCGGCCTGCTCCAATGCTGCGCTCGAAACGATCGCTAGCACCGCGAAAACAGCCACCACATAAACTGTCTAAGGAGCCCCATTCCATGGTCACCGAAGCCACCCACGAAAACAAGCAAGGGGTCGAGCCGGGCGCTGCCGAGCAAACCCGCAGCGGCCGTTGGTATCGACCTAACGTCGACATTGTTGAGAAGCAAGCCGAGTTAGTGGTGCAGGCCGACATGCCGGGCCTGGCCTCCGACTTGATTGACATCCGTTTTGAGGACGGGATGTTGACCATTCACGGTCGCGTGCCCGCGCGGCAGACGGCCGATGCTCGCTTCTTGCTACAGGAATACGGGGTAGGCGATTTCTATCGCACCTTCCGGGTCAGCGAAGAAATCGACGCCAGCCGCATCACGGCCGAATATGCCAGCGGCGTGCTCACGCTCCACATGCCCAAAGCCGAAGCGGTCAAACCGCGCACGATCGCCGTCAAAGCCGGTTGATGGTCGGGGTGGTCCAATCGCCACGCCTTCGGGCTACGAATACCAAACGGGAGTAAAAACCATGTCACTGATTCCCTGGCGCACCAAACATCAAGACGAACCGGAAAACCTCAATGCCCCGTTGGCCGACTTACGCACGGAGATGAACCGCCTGTTCGACAACTTCCTGCGCGAGCCCTTCGAATGGGCGGAGCGCACGATCGGTTCGCTGGGCCCCTGGCAACCGGCGATGGACGTCGCCGAAACGGACGAAGAAATCGTGGTCCGCGCCGAAGTTCCGGGGCTCAAGCCCGACGAATTCGACGTGACGATCACCGGCGATCAACTGGTGCTGGCCGGCGAAAAGAAATCGACTCAGGAGCGGACCGCGAAAGGAACCGTATGGACCGAAACTCGCGCTGGTTCGTTTCGTCGCGCGATCCGCCTCCCCGCGTCGGTGCAAGCCGATAAGGTCTCGGCCGAACACGAGCACGGAGTGCTCACGATTCACCTTCCCAAAGTGCCGGGGGAGGTGCCGAAGCGAATTCCCGTGAAGGTCGGTACGGGCGGCTGATGTTCGCTGCGAGCGATGTTCCCAGCGAATTGAATGGAGGTCTGGCACGAGCCGGCGCGCCGGACAGGCTCGACATGGTTGCGCGCGCGGCGAAATAGCACGAGTGCCATTGACGATTGCCGGGGTGGTCAGATAGAATTTTGATTAGTCAAAAACTTTCTTCTGGCCAATCAAATTCGCCCGTGAATCGTCTCGTATTTCATTCTTGCGTTGGGTTGCTATCCGCGTGCGTCGCATTGGCCACCGGTTGCGACGGCGGTTCTCACTCGACCGCGCCTAGCGAATCGAGCGCCGTTTACTCCGGCACCGGTCCAATCAAAGTGGTCTGCACCACCGGCATGGTGGCCGATGTCGTTCGCGCCGTCGGTGGCCCGCACGTTGAAGTCGTGCAGTTGATGGGTCCCGGAATCGACCCGCACCTATACAAGGCCTCGCCTGGCGATGTTGATGCGCTGATCGCGGCCGACGTCATTGTCTATTCGGGTCTGCATCTCGAAGGCAAGCTGGCCGATCTGTTCGCGAAGATGGCGGCCCGCAAACCGACGATCGGCCTCGCCGAGGCGATTCCGGCCGATCGCCTGCTCCGCGTGGCCGATAGCGCAGTCGACCCGCACGTCTGGTTCGACGTGAAGCTCTGGAGCACCACGGTCAAGCCGCTCGCCGAAGCCCTGGCTAAGTTCGATCCGCCGCACGCTGACGAATATCGTCGCGGCGCAACCAATTACACCGCCGAGCTCGACGCGCTCGACTCTTGGTGCCGCGGGCGAATCCAGTCGCTCCCCCAAGCGGCGCGAATCCTCGTCACGGCCCACGACGCCTTTCACTACTTCGGTCGCGCCTATGGACTTGAGGTCCGCGCGATTCAAGGGATCAGCACCGAAAGCGAAGCGGGCGTGCGCGAAATCAACCTGCTGGTCGACTACCTGGCAGAGCACAAGCTCAAGGCCGTGTTCATCGAATCGAGCGTCAGCGAACGCAACGTGCGCGCCCTGGTCGAAGGCGCCGCCGCCCGCGGGCACGACGTGCGCATCGGCGGCGAGCTTTACTCCGATGCCCCCGGTTCGGCTGGCACCGATGCCGCAAGCTACATTGGTATGGTGCGGCACAACGTCGATACAATGGTCGGCGCCCTCGAGTAACGAGCCCCGATTAGCGGCCAGAGCGTCGTCATGTTGCGGAAACCCGATCACGATCGAACCGCGGCGACAACCGCCGACGACGCCCAATCGACTGCCGAAACTGCTTGTCCCACCTCTGCTCAGACAAACTCCCCCGCCGCCACGCCCGTGCTCGACGTCCACGATGTCACGGTCGCCTACCATCGCAAGCCCGTGCTGTGGGATGTCGATCTCGTACTGCAAGAGCCGCGGCTTGTCGGCATCGTCGGCCCCAATGGCGCCGGCAAAAGCACGCTGATCAAGGCGATTCTCGGGCTCGTCCCCTTGGCAAGCGGCCGCGTGCAAATCTTCGGTGAAGACGTCCCCGCCGTGCGCCGCCGCGTCGGCTACGTGCCGCAGCGCGAGAGCGTCGATTGGGATTTTCCCGTCACCGTCCTCGACGTCGTGCTGATGGGCACCTACGGACGGCTCGGCTGGTTCCGCCGCCCCGGCCGCCGCGAGCGTGAAACGGCTCGTGATTGTCTCGCCCACGTCGGCATGGCTGACTACGCAACGCGCCAGATCGGGCAGCTCTCGGGCGGGCAGCAGCAACGCGTCTTCCTCGCCCGCGCTCTCGCCCAGCAGGCCGACATCTACTTCATGGACGAGCCGATGGCCGGTGTCGACGCCGCGACCGAACGCGTCGTCTTCGAGCTCTTGGCCGAGCTGCGTCGCCAACAAAAAACCGTGCTCGTCGTCCATCACGACCTCCGCACGGTGCCGCAGTATTACGAGTACGTCGTCCTCCTGAACATGGGCGTGGTCGCGGCCGGCCCCACTTCCGAAGTCTTCACGCCGCGAAATTTGCAGCAAACCTACGGTGGCCGCCTCGCCGTGCTCGACGACGCCGCCGAAGCGCTCCGCAAGCAGCAGCGGAGCAACTGATCATGTTCTCCTGGCCTGCCTACAACACGCTGGTCGTGCTGGCCGGCGCCAGTTTGTTGGGCATGGCCGGCGGGCTCGTCGGCAGCTTCGCCGTGCTCCGGCGTCGCTCGCTGTTGGGCGATGCACTGGCCCACGCCGCGCTCCCCGGCCTTTGCCTGGCATTCCTCGTCGTCGGTCGACGCAGCTTGCCCGCCATGCAACTCGGGGCCCTGGCCACGGGGCTGCTCGGCATCATGGTCGTGGCCCTGCTGCGCCGCGCGACGCGCATCAAAGAAGACGCCGCGATCGGCATCGTGCTCAGCGTCTCGTTCGGAGCCGGCGTCGTGCTGCTCCGCTACATCCAGAATCAAACGACCGCCGGCAGCAAGGCCGGGCTCGATGCCTACCTGTTCGGCAAAACCGCCGGCATGATCGCCGCCGATGTCGCCTTCATCGCCGCGGTCGCCGCACTCTGCGCGGCCGCGGTCGGCATTCTCTTCAAAGAATTCAAGCTCGTCGCCTTCGACGCCGCGTTCGCCCACGTGCAAGGCTGGCCCACCTTCTGGCTCGACCTGCTCCTCCTCGGGCTAATCGCCGTCAGCGTCGTGATCAGTCTCCCCGCGGTCGGCGTGGTGTTGACCGCGGCGCTGTTGATCCTGCCAGGCGCGGCGGCCCGCTTCTGGACATCGCGACTCGATCGCCTGCTCCTCGTGGCCATGCTCTTCGGACTGGTGACCGGCGCCGTCGGCACGCTCATCAGTGCCCAGGTCGCCGGCCTGCCCGCGGGCCCCTTGATCGTGCTCGTCGGCGCCACGCTGTTCATCTTCTCCGCCTTAATGGGCCCACGACGCGGCGCCATCGCGCGGCTCGTCGCCTTGGCCCAGCAGCGGCGCAGGCTTGCCCGGCAGCGGCTCTTGATTGAACTGTATGAAACCTCGACTGCCGGCGCTTCGCCGCACATGGTTTCGACTCAGCCCGCGCTCTCCGATCGCGACCTCCGCGCCGCCCAGCAGGCCGGCTTCCTCGATTCCACGGGTGCCTGGACCGACGCCGGCGCGCGCGAAGCGGTGGCCGTCGTCCGCGCCCAGCGCATCTGCCGGCAGGCCCTCCGCGACGAGCCCGAACTGACCGCCGCCCGCTTCGATCTCGACTACCAGGTGGCCGCCGCCGAATTGCCCGCTGACCTCACCGCCGCGGTCGAAGCCAAACTGCGCGAGGAAGGCACTTGGCCGACTGACCCTAGAACTGCTGGCCCGGGCAGCACGGTTACGTCGAATTCGCCCTCTGCGGAGGGCCCCCCATGAACGTCCTCGGCGTCCAACTCTCCGACGCCACGCTCTGGTCGATGGCCGTCGGCATTGTGACCAACGTCACCTGCGCCGTGCTCGGCTGCCACCTCGTGCTCCGCCGCCTCAGCCTGTTGGGCGACGCCATCAGCCACGCCGTGCTGCCGGGCATCGTCATCGGCTATCTCCTCTCCGGCTCGGTCGGCGTGCTCACCATGTTGGCCGGCGCCTGGTGCGCCGCCATCCTCACTTCCGCCCTCACCGATAGCCTCAGCCGCTACGGCAACGTCCCCGAAGACGCCAGCATGGGCGTGGTCTTCACTTCCCTCTTCGCGCTCGGCGTCGTGCTCGTCTCGCGATACACCCGCAATGTCCACATCGATGCCGACTGCGTCCTCTACGGGCTGATCGACACCGCCGCGCTCGACACGGTGCTCATCGGCAATTTCGAGCTCCCAGGATTGCCGCTCGTCTCCGGCTGGTACGTCCCCCGCGTGCTCGTCACGCTCGTCCCCGTGCTCGCCGCCACGCTCGTGTTCCTCGGCGTCTTCTGGAAGGAGCTCAAGCTCACCAGCTTCGATCCCGCGCTCGGCGCCGCCCTCGGCTTTCGCCCCGGCCTGATCCACTACCTCTTCATGGGCATGGTGGCGACCGCGACCGTGGCCTCGTTCGAAGCGGTCGGCTCAATCCTGGTGATCGCCATGCTGATCGTGCCGGCCGCGACCGCCCAGTTGCTCACCGATCGCTTGCTCTGGATGGTCATCGACGCGGCGATCGTCGGCGCGGTCTCGGCCGTCGTCGGTTGTTGGGGAGCCGCCCGCTGGAACACCAGCGCCGCCGGCATGATGGCGGTAGTCGCCGGCCTGCAGTTCGCGCTGGCCGTTTGCTTCGCTCCCCGCTATGGCCTGGCCGCCAAACTCTGGCATACCTGGCTCTTGAGCCTGCGGATCGTCGGCGAAGACGTGATGGCCCGGCTGTTCCGCGCCGACGAAGTTAAGCAAGCGGCTGAAGTTCTTGCCTCTCCCCCCGCGCCTGAAGCCTGTAGTCTGAAGCCTGAGGTCTGCCCGGCCGGCGGCGCGGTGATCGGCCGGCTGGCACTCTTACGATTGTGGTGGCGTGGCGAAGTCGCCTACCGGCGTCCGACCGGGCTGGCGCTCACCGACCGGGGCCGGCAGCTCGCGCAAATGCTGGTGCGAGGGCACAGGCTCTGGGAGTCGTACCTCGGCGAGCACTTTGCGTTGCCGCTGGATCACTTGCACGAACCGGCCGAACGGCTGGAGCATTTCCTTGGCCCGCGCTTGCAGGAGCAGTTGGCTGAGTCTCTAACGGAACCCGCCCGCGACCCCCACGGACGAGAAATTCCACCGGCGTAGCCTGCCCTACGCGTGACGAAGTGTGAGCAGGCCTCAGAAGGCCTGCTTCCTGTAACCTGAAGTCCTCGGGATACAAAATCGACCTTTGCGCCCTATCTAAATCCTCTTTGTGTCCTACGCGAGCGGGTTTGCATCTACTGGGGCGTTAACTGCGAGACACGCCACCTCACGGCGTGCAGAACAGTCCGGAAAGAACTTGCTGTTGCACCTCGACTCTCAAAACTGCACACTAATGCCCATGCGGATTGTGATCACTTGAAATTGCATTTCCTTCTCGTGTCAACGTAGAACGCTGTCAACTTCAACGATCAGTTCCAATAAGCAAGTAAGGGGCGCCGCGTGCACCTGCATTCTTACAGAATTGCCAACTACAGGCGATTGCAAAACGTCCATATCGAATTAGCAACCGACATTTCAATATTCGTAGGCGCAAACAATAGCGGAAAGACTTCCGCGACTCAGGCGATACATGCCTTCGTGGCGGCGACATCGGAAAGGTTTTCACTATACGATTTCAGCGCCGCATCCTGGAAGTCACTGGATGCATTTGGAGAACTACCACTAGAATCCGACACACTTCCGACAATCCCCGCTATCACTCTAGACCTTTGGTTCACAGTTGCGGCAAGCGACCTCCATTTAGTAGTCGCATTGCTCCCCACAACGGCGTGGGAAGGAAGCCAGGTAGGTCTGCGAATCGAATACACTGCAAGAAACTCGCGAAACCTAATCGAGCGATATCAAGCGAAACGCGACCAAGCGGCTGAGCAAGCAGCACACTTGGAGGCCAGGGACAATGACAAATACGTTCCATGGCCGGAATCCTTAACTAGCTATCTTCGCAAGGAGCTTCATAGCGAATTCGAATTCAAGTACTACGTCCTTGACCGCACGAAATTCGATGAACAGTTCAGCCCTCAGGCGGACTATCGCCCTCAACCCTTAGGAACGGAGACGAACGGAGCAGCGCTACTGCGATCCCTGGTTCGAGTAGATAGCCTCAGCGCACAGCGCCATCTTGCAGACCCCGCCCATAGTAGCGGGCAAGGGCTTTCGCGGGCAGAAGACTTATCGCGCCGACTGAGCAAATTCTATAAGCACAACCTAGATCAACGGCAAGCCGACCATAAAGCGCTTCGTGCTCTCTTCGATACAGAGGCGGGGTTTAATGCGCATCTCGCCGACGTTTTTAGTACTACTCTCGAAAGGCTCTCGAATCTGGGGTATCCCGGTATCCACAATCCTCGATTACAGATACGGTCGGCAATCAATCCAGCGACCATCATGAGCCAAGACACACGTGTACACTATGTTCTCGGTGACGGTGAAGACGCTCCAACATTGCCAGATTCATACAATGGCTTGGGCTTCAAGAACCTTATCTACATGGTTGTCGAAATACTTGACGCTCATGCCAGATGGGTCTCAGAGAATGAAACGCGAGCGCCGCTACATCTAATATTCATCGAAGAGCCTGAGGCGCATTTGCATGCACAACTGCAGCAAGTATTTATCCGCAACGTTCTGAAGTTGGTCAAAGAAGAGCATGAGGATGGCAATGCCTACAATTGCCAAGCAATTGTCACGACCCATTCTCCACACATTCTCTATGAACGCGGATTCAAGCCCATTCGATATTTTCGACGCATGACGGATCCCGATGGGGGCCAGAGCACAGACGTGCTCAACCTCTCCGCCTTCTATAGCAGTTCGCCAAACGATCGCGACTTTCTCGAGCGGTACATTAAGCTCACACATTGCGATCTCTTCTTTGCTGACGCCGCGATTCTCGTCGAAGGAAACGTTGAGAGGCTGCTGCTCCCAGTCATGATCGAGAACGGAGCTGAGTCGCTTACCTCTGCTTCTTTGTGTATTCTTGAGGTAGGTGGCGCGTTCGGACATAAATTTAGGTCACTGATTGAGTTTCTTGGCTTAGCGGCACTAGTCATTACGGATCTTGATAGCGTCGTCGCCGTTGACGCCGCAGGAGTCGACGAGGACGAAGACACCGAATTCGAAGTTCCCTCACATGAGGATAAGGATAGAGTTGTCACTAAACTGGGCCGTGCATGCCTGCCATCCGTCGCAGGCGCACTAACGTCTAATCAGACGCTAATACAATGGCTTCCAAAGAAGCAGAGAATCGATGAACTGATTGCTGCGAACGTGGCGGATAAACTTTTTGTAGATGCCGGCGTCGGAAAGTGCAAAGTCCGAGTGTGCTATCAAGTACCCACCGACGTCGAATGGAATGGGGCCACCGAAAAACTCTGCGGCCGTACACTCGAAGAATCATTCGCGCTCGAGAACGCGGCGTGGTGCCAGCACCGGGACCGCCGACATCTTGGGCTGCGACTCAATCCTGCACCCGGTGACTCCCGGGAACTCGCCGCGGGGTTGCACAAACGCGTTGCGGGCAAGTCGTTCGACAAGACTAAGTTCGCATTGGGTGTGCTGACTCAATCGCCAACCGATTGGAATATTCCACTCTACATTAAAGAAGGGCTCGATTGGATACCGTCCCAAATTGTCTGTAAAAGTGTGTGGGTGGTTGAAGGCGGGCTTACT
>CAZBWM010000115.1:0-20209 GCA_964495375.1 uncultured Planctomycetaceae bacterium
CTTGCTGCAGCCCTTCGACGGGCAAGAGAAGTGCGCCAGATTGCAGCACGATGGGCGGATTACGCGGCACGCACCAGAGGGGCTCATCGAACAGCGGCCGATCCTCGCTCCAGTTTTCACCATCATCGGCCGAAGTGCGCGAGAACAGCCGGCAACGATCCCACCCCACACCCCGCCCGATCGGTCGCGTCCCTTCCATGCGCCCCCACACAATGCACAACCGATCGTCGACGTCGCGAAAGATCACGCCATTGCCCGGCGGAGTCGTGGAATTCTGCACGATCGCTTTCGGCACGCTCCAGTCCCGCGCACCTGGCTTGCGACGTGCGAGATAGAGCGCCTGATCGTCGGCCGACTCATAGGTTCCTCCATACCAAAGACAGACCAGATCGCGATTACCAGCCTCGCAGATCGTGGAGCAATGATGAGCGGCCGCCTCTGGCACCTGCTCGAACACCAACTCCGACGCGAAGGCGATGGGCTCATAAAGGTCCTCGACTTCACGATGTTCTCCAGGCTGATCGAGCGGAGTTCCCTCGACTGCGTGCGTCGCCACCTTGACAGGCTGCTTGTGCAAGAGATCCAGCGCCGCAGCTTCGTATGCCTGACGCGCCTTTTCATCTTGCAAACCACCATGGAACACGAGCGCCCCTTGAGCGTCGAGCAAGTACACCTCCGGCGTGAAACGTGCGCCGAAGCGCCGGGCCGTCTCGCCGCTAGGATCGCGATAGAGCGGAAAGATCAGGCCGCGACGCTGCGCGAACGTGCGCAGTTCGTCCCCCGATTCAGCAGCGTTCGCACAAACACCGACGATCAGAATTTTGCGATCGCGAAACTTGTGATTCAGGCGATTGATCTCGTCAATCACCTGGAGCGTGGCCTCCGATCGGCCCGACAAGAACAGCACCGCGGTGCCGCGGCGTTCCGCGAAGTTCGTCATTGCCATTCGTTGGCCAGACAAGTTCGTCAGGTGGATTGGGCCGACGGTCTCGCCGATTTTGAGTTCGGCCGCGGAGATCTGAATCCCCACCCAACAGACAAGAAACGCTAGTACGGCACACCGAAATTGCATACACATTTCCTTAGATTACCAGGCGCTTGCGATGCCCCGAACCAGCCGTGGTCTCAGCGGCCACCCTCAGGGCGAGCCAAGCATTTGCATGTTCACGATCGGCGCGCTTGCACGTTTGCAGTGGCGAGCGCGATCCTCAAGGTACCATGCCAGTCGTGTGCGTGGACTGCCGCGATCGCGAAGAAACGTCGGCGTGTCCGGTGGAGCACCTCGTGGCTTGTCCGGGCGAAATGCGATATCCTTCGACAACCCCCAGCCGCTCCTCGCCAACAGCACCACCACTCCGCAGGCGTCGTCCACCACCGCATTCTCAACACAGGGCTCCTCGCGATGCTGCAGCTTGTCGTTGCTATTTGTGCCTTGAGCGCGGGCGAATGGCCCCAATTCCGCGGCCCGAATTCGGACGGACATGCGGCCGGACCCGCGACTCCAGTCCAATGGTCCGACACGAAGAATGTCGCTTGGAAGGCGCCCGTCCCCGGTCTGGGTTGGTCATCGCCGGTCGTGTCCAACGGCCAGGTTTTCTTGACGACGGCCGTGCCGCGCGGCGAGGGACTATCGCTACGCGTAATGGCCTTCGACGTCGGGACGGGTAACGTCATTTGGGATCGTGAAGTACTGGCGGTCGACAAAGCGCCGGCGATCCACGCGAAGAACAGCCACGCCAGTCCAACGCCGATCGTTCGCAACGGCGCGTTGTACGTGCATTTTGGCACTCTCGGTACGGCACGGCTCGCAGTCGCGGATGGTTCCATCCAGTGGATAAGCAAAGAGCTGGTCTATACACCGGTCCACGGCAGCGGCGGCTCGCCGGTGTTCGCCAACGGCAAGCTATTCATCGTCTGCGACGGCAGTTCGCAGCCTTTCGTCGCCGCGGTCGATGCCGAAACCGGCAAGCTCGCTTGGAAAACACCACGATCCGTCGCCGCTCGGGTAAGTCACTCGTTCGCCACTCCCGCACTCGTCACGGTGGACGGCAAAACACAAGTGCTGGCACCCGGCCCCGACCACCTGGCGGCCTACGATCCGGCCACGGGTCATGAATTGTGGCGCGTGCAGGCGCCGGGTTGGTCCGTCGTGCCGCAACCGGTGATCGGTCACGGTCTGGTGATTTACAACCATGACTACGACCACCCCGAACTGATTGCCGTGAAGCTTGGCGGTGTTGGGGACGTCACCGAGTCGCACATTGTCTGGCGCTTGCAGCGGGGTGCACCGAGCTCACCATCTCCACTGCTGGTCGGCAACGAGCTGTACTTTGTCTCCGACAACGGAATTGCCTCGTGCGTTGACGCCAAAACTGGCGAGCGCCATTGGAGCGAGCGTCTCGGCGGAAATTACTCGGCGTCCCCAGTCTTCGCCAACGACAAGATCCTGTTCTTAAACGAAGATGGCCGGGCAACCTGGATCGAGCCGGGTCAGCCAATTCACGCTTTCCACAACCAATGAGGTGCCTGGCCGCACGTTTGCGACCCCCGCGTTCGCCGCCGGCGCAATGTTCCTGCGGACCGACGAACACCTCTATAAGATCGCGCATTAGGACATGATCAAGCTAGGCTTCTATGGCGCCGCAGGCGAAGTGACGGGCTCGTGCTACCTCGTCTCCACCGATCGCGCGCGTGTACTGATCGACATGGGCATGCACCAGGGGGAAACCGAGGCCGACGATCACAATCGGCGCATGCCCCCGATCGCGATTAAGAGCCTGAACGCGGTGGTGCTGACGCATGCACATCTCGATCACTGCGGCCGGCTGCCGTTGTTGACGAAGCACGGTTATCGAGGGCGGGTCCACTGCACCAGAGCCACGGCCGACGTCACCGACATCATTCTGCGAGATTCCGCCGCACTGCAGGTCGAAGATTGCCGGCGATTCAACCGACGCATTCGTCGTGGTGACGAACCGATGCGTGAACCGCTTTACGACGTTGCGGACGCCGAGCAGACGCTGCGGCAATTTGAGACGTGCGACTACGATCAGGTCAAGACAATCGCCGACGGAATCACCATCAAGCTGGTCGACGCAGGACACATCCTCGGCGCGGCCAGCGTGCAAATGACGGTGACCGACGGAGCCATCACCAAGACGATCGTCTTCTCCGGCGATGTGGGCCTTTCGGGTTCACCGATTCTGCGCGACCCGACGACGCCCACGCCCGCGGATGTGGTGCTGTTGGAATCAACCTACGGCGATCGCGATCATAAACCGTTGGACGCCACTCGTGAGGAACTGCTCACGATTCTGCGCGAGGCGCAGGCCACCGGAGGCAAGGTGATCATTCCCGCTTTTGCCGTGGGACGCACGCAGGACCTGATTTTTCATATCGGCGAGTTTCTCCGAGCGGGGGAGCTCTCGAGCGTGCAGGTCTACGTTGACAGCCCGATGGCGACATCGGTGTCCGCGATTTATGCCCGGCATCAGGATATCTATGACGAGCGCGCCCGCGAGTTGCTCGCGAATCGCATGAAGCCGCTGAACTTTCCAGGGTTGTCGTACATTCGCTCGGTCGAGCAGTCGAAAAGCCTCAACGATGCTGAAGGCTCGATGATCATCATTTCGGCCAGCGGCATGTGCACCGGCGGACGCGTGCTACATCACTTGTTCCACGACTTGAGCCGGCCTGAAACGCACGTGGTGATCGTCGGCTACCAGGGACACGGTACGTTGGGGCGGCGATTGGTCGATGGCGCCAAGAGCGTGATCATTTTCCGCGAAGTGGTCCCGGTGCGGGCCAAGATACACACGCTCGGCGGGTTTTCGGCGCATGCTGGACAATCGGGCTTGCTCGCTTGGGCCGCCCCTTTCCAGAGCAGCCAACCGCGGATGTTCCTCACGCACGGTGAGGACGGGCCGCGCGCGGCACTGCGCGATCAACTCACGACCCGGCTAGGGCTGCAAGCAGCCCTGCCGAATTACGGCGAAGAAGTGGAGCTGTAGAGAGTGAATTGCCCTGCGTGAGGGTGAGCGGCGATCGGGCGCCGAGCTACGTTCGCCAAGGATCGTAGTCGGTTTCGACGCGATCCAACTCGCGAACCAGGGCCTGCCATTGAAAGGGATACCGGCCAGGTTGCGTGAGCACCGTACGGCTTTGGCGAACGATTTCGGCCGGCGGAATTTGCGGCTGCACCGAAGTGGCCAGCACGCGCAGGTTGACCGCGCACGTGCGCTCCATGTCGAGCATGTCGATTAACGCCTGTTCGACCGTTGCCGCAGCGGTCAGCAGCCCGTGATTCGCCAAGATCAAGGCGCGGCGGTCACCGAGCGCGTCGACAATCGAGCCGGCCTGATTCTCCTCGATCACGATGCCGGTGTATTCGGAGTACAGCGCGTGGTCTTCAAAAAACGAACAACCAGTCTGATCCAGCGGATCGAGCAGCATGCCCAGTGCGCTGTACGCGCTGCCGGCCGGCGGATGCGTGTGGACGGCGCAGTTCACATCGGGCCGGGCGCGGTGAATCGCCGAATGGATGCAAAACCCGGCGCGGTTGATGACGGGCCAGCCGTCGATAATCTCGCCGTCGTGATTGACGATCGGCAGGTTGTCGGCGCGAACTTCGCTGAAAAGCATGCCGAACGGATTGACCCAGAAGTACTCCGGAGCGCCCGGAATGCGCAAGCTGATGTGGCCAGCGATCCCGTCGTCCAACCCCTTGCGGGCGAGAATGCGATACGCCGCGGCCAGTTTAACTCGCAGCTCGCGCGCCTCCGGCGTGTTCGCCATCTCGATCACTCGTTGCCGTTCCTGCGAGTCGGCGGCGGTCGTTTGTTGCAGGATGCGTGTGGGGTCCAGCATGGTGCTCATGACAGAAATCGCTCCAGGGTGCGTTGAGCGGGCAATACGGATGAATGTTCGCAACGGTGATCGGGGTGGGCGAGTTTCGCTGCTTTCAACTTGTCAGGCATTGCTCACGAAGTCAACGACGAACGCTCAATCCGCGTGGTGTAACGTGCCCTCGACGAACGTGCGACCTGGTCGTGGAAACAAGTGTCTGCTTACCGGGGCGAATTCGCCCAACGCGTCGAAGTACATGTAATGCGTGATTCGCAGCATTTCATCGCCGATCTTAATCAGGTTGAAGGTGTTTTTCTCGCGCTCGCGCCCTCGCCCGCGCCGCGACGTCGTGGTGCCGCATTGGGCGATGACGATGCCGCGGGCGCGGTGATCGCCAGGGTAAACGTCCAAAGAGTTGCCGATGTAGCTGCGGTGGAGGTGCCCTCCCAGAATCAATTCCACTCCCAGGTCAACAAAACGGTTGATCGCGCGGCGCGCCTTGGGCATGGTTCGATCGCGCTGGAAATCAGGCGCCGGCACAAAATGATGGTGAGCGACGACGATCTTGATGCAATCCTCCCCGGCGCCACCGCAGGCCGCCTCGCAAAACGCCAACTCCGCCTTGCCAAGACGGCCGTTGGAGATCGCGGTGCGCGGCGCCGTCGAGTCCAGCGCCACAATCAGCGCGCCGTCAAGCCGACATACGCTGCAAAGGTCCTCCTGGATGTACTTGCGAAACAACGCATGTGGCGTCAGCAACCGCTCGGCGACGCGATAGAGCGGTACATCATGATTGCCGGGTACGACGACTTTGGGGACATCGGGCAATCGCCGCAAGAACTCGCGGGCCTGCTCGAATTGCGCGGCCTTGGCGCGCTGCGTGAGGTCGCCGCTGACGACGATGGCATCGGGCCGTAGCCGCGGGGCGCTGCGGAGCACGGCTTCCCCCACGTGGGGCAAATAGGGGGGGCCTAAGTGCAAGTCGGAGATATGCAGCAGGGTCAACATAACGTGTGTTGTGGCGAGCTTCGGACTGAGAGTTCCTCAAGCCTGCTCGCGTCGCGGACCTCAAGTCAACAGGGAAGCAATTTCATTTCAACTTGGGCGGACATCGGCCGAGCTGTCCGTTTCGCCGTTTCGGCCCAGCAACCGTCGTCGCGCTGCCCAGGCGTGGTACAGTGAGGGGACGTCCACGAGCGATGCCGGCAAGACAAGCGAAATCAGGATCGCTTCGATGTTGACCAGAAACACCCAGATACCCAGTGCGCGGATTGGCCAGTGCCAATTGCGCGCGAACACGGCCAGGACAACCAGACCCACCAGCAACCAGCCCGTTTTGGCGGCGCGAGTATGGTATGTAGGAATTCGCCTGAACTTGATCCAACCGACAAGGCAGCTCAACAGGTAGGTTACGACGGCAGGCGCGATCCAGGCA
Organism: uncultured Planctomycetaceae bacterium; assembly: GCA_964495375.1. Taxonomy (GTDB): domain Bacteria; phylum Planctomycetota; class Planctomycetia; order Pirellulales; family JAEUIK01; genus JAIESQ01. Next base: position 6,281 of record CAZBWM010000115.1, read on the forward strand.
AGTTCAGCCACTAGCAGCTCTGATTTCAGTCGTCCCACCGCAAATAGCACAGCGATGTAAAACGTCACATCGGCCAGACTGTCGAGCCGCGCACCGAATGCCGTTTGCTGTTTCCAAAAGACGGCCAATTTGCCGTCAACCCAATCGGTGATCAGCAGGACCAGGATTAACGGAAGCACAATTCCGTCGCTGCCCGACCACGCCAGGCCCACGAGCATGAACGACCCCAGCAAGCGAGTTCCCGACAACACGTTGGGGAGATTCAGTCGCGAGATTTTCGGCAGCGATGCGGGTTGAGCAAGGCCACGGCCTGGGGGCGTTATTGGCTCGCGAGCATTCATGAGCCCGTTCCGCGCTTAACCACAGAAGATATACACGAAATAGAAGAAGAGCGGCCCGGTGTACGTCAGGCTGTCGATTCGATCGAGAATTCCCCCCTGACCGGGAAGTAGCGACCCGCTGTCCTTCACACCCACTTCGCGTTTGATCGATGAAATGGTGACATCGCCGAAAAAGCCTCCGACCGCAATCAGCACTCCGGCGATCGCGGCGGGCAAGTAGGGGACGTGAATTTGGTGCTCGCCCATTTGCAATGCACTGTCAGCCAGCGGCGTCAGAAAGCGGCTCAGAATCAATGACAAGCCGACGGTCGTTGTGGCCCCCAGCAAGAGACCTTCCCAAGTCTTATGCGGCGAGATAACCGGCATGATCTTGTGACGGCCCCAGCGACGTCCCCAAAGGGCCTGGGCAATGTCGTTGCATTCGGTCAGCACCACCAGGTACACGAACAGCCCTGTCGAGCCGGCGGCCTGGTGGGGCGAAATTAATGGTAGCGTCGTCACCAATGCTGCGTGTGACAGCAAGAATACCAAGAGCATCAATCCTAGAAAAACGGTTCCCGCGGTTTCTAGGAATTGCTGAGTTTCGGCGCCGACGACCAAACGCACCAACAAGACTCCCAAGACCCAAACAGGTATGAAAGTCCAAAAGGGTCCGAGCGCGCCGCTTGCAACGATCGCATAATGAATCGGGACGGCTAGGATGGCCCATGGCCAAAGACCGCCGGCGATCTTCGCGCTGACCAGTCGGCGAAATTCGCGCAAGGCCAGGAGACTGACAACGGCGAACAACCCGACGATAAAAAAGCGTCCTGCCAAAACAACCACAGACAATGCTAAAAACAACACCCACCAGGTTCGCAGGCTGGCCAAGCGCTGCTTAGACTTTTCTTCTCGACGCGAAATCAGGAAGTTGCCAACGCGGATGGCAGTTCCTAAAGCGAGCGCGGCGAGGATTGCGGATAACGTCCATACCACGTTTCGATGGATATCTAACCGGCTCTGCATCGCCATCAGAAAGCTCGACATGACGCTATTCCGGTCGAGAGCTACTTATGTTGGGGGTTTCGCACCGGAAAAGCGAGCTCGCATCCAGGCTCACACGGATTGCCACAGCACTTCTTGCCCGCCGCTTGCGGCCCGTCGCTCCAGAACCAAGGCCGACGCAAGCACGCCATGGTAACGTTCGGACAATCAGCCGGCCGCAGAGTCGCGGCCTGTTTTCTTTACCCCGCCCTAGTAATTGGCCGGCGAGCGGCGACTGGGATTCAAATCGCCGTTGCGCGGCTATTCTTTGCCAGGAATATGCTCGCCACGAATCAAGTCGTCGAAAGTCTGGCGTTCGCGAATCAAATGACTGCGGCCGCCATCGATCAGCACCTCGGCCGCCAGCGGCTTCGAGTTGTAGTTCGAACCCATCACAAAGCCATAGGCCCCCGCACATTCGATCACCAGAAAATCACCCACGCGCGCGGCGGGCAACTCGCGGTGCTTGACGAAGCCACCTTCTTCTTGCGTGAAGATGTCCCCCGACTCACAGAGCGGGCCGCCGACAATCACTTCAGCCAGCGGCGCGTCTCCGGTTGCTCCGTTATTGCCGCTGTCCCCCGCGCGGCAGATCGACATCGGATGGTACGCGCCGTAAAGGATTGGACGAGCCAGATTGTTGAAGCCAGCGTCGACCAGGTAGAAGGTGTTGTCCCCCATGCGCTTGATGGTGCGGATCTCGCTGACGAGGTAACCGCTTTCGGCGACGAGGTAGCGACCGGGCTCGATCTCCAATCGCAAGGCATGGCCGAAGCGCTCGGCAAGGCGGTTTCGCGTGGCATCCCAAAGCTGGAAGTACGCTCCGAGATCGACATATTCTTGCCCAGCGCGGTAGGGAATCGGCAATCCACCGCCAAGACTGATCATGTGCAGGCCGCGACCCGCTTCGATGGCGGCCGCTTCCATGGCACCGGCTACTTGGGCCAGGTGCGCCAGGTCGGTGCCCGAGCCGATGTGCATGTGCAGCCCGGTAACGGCCAATCCATAATGATCGGCGCGTCGCAAGCAATCTGGCAGTTGTTCGTGCCAGATGCCGTGCTTCGATTGCTGCCCCCCCGTGTTCGTCTTCTGACTATGACCGTGGCCAAAGCCGGGGTTGATCCGCATCGTGATGTTGCTGCCGGGGGCCCGTTGACCGAACTGATCGATCATTTCGGGCGAACCGCAATTGACGTGCAAACCGAGCTGCACGGCCAAGTCGAGCGACTCTCGATCGAAGATGTCGGCCGTGTAGACGATCGGCGGTGGGTCGCCCGTGGCGACGTAGCCGGCCGCCAAGGCCCGTCGCACTTCTCCTTCGCTCACAGCGTCGACCAGCGCACCGTGGCGCCGCACCAGGTCCAGGATTGCCAGATTCGAGCAGGCTTTCTGGGCGTAGCGCACGACGTCAAAGGCTTGCAGATCACGGATGCGTTCGACGATCTTGGCGGCGTCGTAGACAAAAACCGGCGTGCCAAACTGCCGGGCTAACTCTGCCACCGGGATGCCGGAAATCTCACTGCGATGAACCGAGAAGTGCTGAGCGGTAGGCATGGGGGGCGGAGTACCAGGGGGCGATTGACGGAAGAACTGACACACTGCCGCGCTGACAGAGCGCGTCAGAGCGCGCTGACAGAGCGCGTCAGAGCGCGCTGACAGAGCGCGTCAGAGTGAAAGCCTACCAGAGCATGGCGACCTGGCAAAGGTTCGCGCGCGGCTCCGCTCGCCCGAGCTATTCCAACTTGAGCTCGGCATAGGGCGCCAAGAGCGCCTCATACTGCCCGAGCACGCGCTCCCACGTGAAGGCAGCCGCGTGCCGCGCGCGGCTGGCGTCGCTCATCTGGTGGAGTCGAGTGGCGTCATCCAGCAACACATCGAGTGCGGCAGAACAGGAGAATTCATTGCCAAAGTACGCCGCTTCGGGACCGGCCACCCAGCGATTGAAGCGGTTGTCGTGCGCCAACACGGGGCAGCCGGCGGCCAGAGCCTCGACCAAGGCCGGATTGGTGCCACCGACGGTGTGCCCGTGGATGTAGCCTCGCGCGAAGTAGCGCAAGGCCGCCACGGTCGTGCGATCGTAGATCGCGCCGGGGAAAACGACCTCGTCGCTGGCCGCTTCGAGCACGCGCCGCTGGTATTCATTTTCGTCCGGGCGGTACTTGCCCAGCACCACGAGCTGCACGCCGCGGGGCCGCTTGCTGAACGCCGAGACGATTTCGAGCAGCGAGTTCTCGGGCTCGGGCCGGGCGACGACGAGCGCGTAACCGCGCGGCGCAAGGCCCAGCTCTTCGACGCGGCGCGGATCGGCATCGGTCACGGCGTCGGCGCCGTAGGGAATCATCGTGATTTTGGAACGCGGCGCTACGGTCGACAAGTAGCGAGCGATCTCCGGATGGTCGGCCACCAGATGATCGGCCAATCGGCAGGCGAACCATTCGTTGAGCCGCAGCCAGGCGCGTGCTCCGCGCCCCCACTTACCGCGCTGCCATTCGAGGCCATCCATATTGATAACGCTGGAGCGATGTCGCAGTCGATACCAGGTAGTGAACGCCGCCGTGTTGTAACCGAGCGTGAGCACAAGCCCTGGTTCGCGGGCCGCGCGCTGCGTGCTCTTCCAATCGAAGAAGACGGTCCCCGCGGCGCCAGCGCGCTGCTCGGGGATGGAGATGAGCCGTACGCCCTGGTAATTGCTTTCGAGCACATCGCCGTCGCGCTCGTCCTGGCAGTAAACGGTGACGAGCCAGCCGCGATCGACCAGGTGCAGCGCAAGGCGCTCGGCAAAGGTCTCAAAACCGCCGTGGCAGGCCGGAATGCCGCGTGTGCCGAGAATCGCGATCGCGTGCCGCGTGAGCGGCGCCGGTGTTGGCGCGGGGGCCGTTGGAGTCGGAACCGCGACGGGAGCCAGCACGGGCGCGAGAGCGATTTCCGCCGGATCGATCAGACCGACGTTGCCCAGCGGGTTCGAGGAATCACTCGTAATCGTGGAGCTCATCGTTTAGGCAACCTCAACCGGTTCATTGGGTTCATTGATCTCGAAAGGAGCTCCCACGGCCGATTCCACCGCGGATCGCTGCTCGCACAGGTCTGCGCGCTCGTCGGCGCGCACCTGGCGATAAACTTCTCGCACCTGCTCGTAGTGAACTTCGGGGCTGAAACGCTGCTCCATCTTCTCGCGACCTGCCAGTCCCAGTTCGACTGCCTCTCGGCGATGGGCATTGAACCAGCTCAACCGTTCGGCGAGCGCCTCGACGTCGCCCGGATCAACGACAAAGCCATCCAGTCCGTCATCGATCAGTTCGGGAATGCCTCCCATGCGCGTGCCGAGCACTGCCTTGGCGTGCGTGTACGATTCGAGCACTGCCAGTGGGCAGTTGTCGTAACCTTCGGACGGGATCAACGTGGCGATCGACCCGCGAATCAGTTGCTGCAATTCGACTCCCTGTTTGAAGCCAAGCAGTTGCACATTCCGCAGCCCATGGGCGGTAATCAGATCGCGGACTTCGGGTTCAGCTTCACCGCGACCGACCAGGAGCAACGGCACTTCTCGCGCGCGGGCAGCGGCCTCGACGAGGGTGATGATGCCTTTCAACCGTTCGATGCGGCCGAAGTACAGCATGTATTCGCCCTGCTCGCGCACGGGCTCGATGCCGGTGGTGTCGGCATAGTTGCGGATGGTGGTCAGCTTTTCGGCGGGGACACCCAACTCCGCGAGTTTCGCTCGCTGGAAATCACTGACGGAGATGAATCGATCGACTGCGTCGACCGCGCCTACCGCGCGGGTCACATACGATTCGACGGTGCTCAGCAGGCTGCGCTTCAGCGAACCGCGGTTGCAACGTTTGGCTGTTGCGCGCCAGAACTGATGACCCTGGCAGGCCTCGCAGATCTCGCCGTGCGAGAGCAGCGAATAGACGGGGCAGACGATTTTGAAATCGTGCAGCGTTTGCACAACAGGCACGCCGGCCGCACGCAGCGGTGCGAAGATCGCGCCGGTCAACTGGCCGTAATAGATGTGCAAGTGGGCCACGTCGACCGGGTGATCGTTCAGCAACCTCGTGAGCGAGTCGGCTGCCTGCCCCGAGTAAATGAAGCGCGCCAGATCGCGGGCACCGGGTTCCGCAAAATTAACACCCGGCGGGAAGTACCGCTCCCACTCGGTGGGCTCGTTCTGCGGCTGCCGCGAGCTGAACGGAATCACGCTGTGGCCGTGCCGCTCCAGCAGCTCGGTGAGCGTGAAGAAGTAGCGGTCGGAGCCGCCGCGAATGTAGTAGTTCTGCGAAGCGTTCAGAACGCGCAAAGGTCTCATCGGTTAGGTGCCTTCCGAGTGTGGGGCGCCGACAGGCTCGGCGGCCGGTCGCGGTTTGCGCGGCTCGCTCGGCTGTCGCTGGCCAGGGCCCGGTCGAATTTCAATGTCGTCGCCGAAGGTTTGATCGGGCTTGCGACGTGCCCGGCGGTAAAGCGAACGCGCGGCGCGGAACGCCGTGACGGCTGCCTGCCCGATCAGGCCCCGCCCCGCCACGAGCCGGCCGACGTATTGATCGCGCGTGGCCCATTTCGAGGTGGCATCGACCAACGGCCCGCTGAAATCGACCAGTTGGTAGCTCCCTTCGTCGCTGAATCGTTTGAAGAGCAGCGCGCGGATCAACTGCCCGGGCGAGATCGCCGAGAACTTCTCGTCGTAGCCCACCTTCGGACAGAAATAGACTCCCTTGGCGGCGAAGCCACACTCGAAAGCCGCTGGCTCGCCGTTCACTTCCAGAAACGACAACCGCGCACAGCCTGCCGCAGCCAGCGCACGGAGCAGCCGGCAGTAGAACTCCAGCACGCGCGGCTCGTGCATCACCGCGATACCACTTGTCGCTTTCCAACTGCGCTCTTCGACCTGGAAGCCGCGCGTGACCAGGGCGTCGACTTCCGCGGGATCAAGCCGGTCGTAAAGCTGAAGTGCGCCGCCCCCAGCTTCTTCCAGTCGATCGAAGCTGACCTTGATTTTGCGGCGATGATTGCGCGAACGGCTCGCCTCGTAGGCCTTCCAGTCGGCGCCAATGTCGACCAGCCCCACGCGCCATTGATCGCGGACTTCGACCGCGAACTGTTGCCTGGCAAGCTCTGCGGCAAGTGCTTGCCAGCGCGGCGTGCGCGTCAGCAGGCCTTCGCCATAGAGTATCGTCGGCTGCAGTTCTTGAATCGCCGCGGCCAGTTGGGCCGCGAGCGAAGCTGGATCGACGGCCGCGTCGACGAGTAGGTCGCCGCAGCAGCACCAGTGATTGTTCGGTAGCCGAGCGATCAAGCGGCCACCGCGCACCGGGCGAGCCGCGGATGGGGTGAGATTCAGGCGATCGCTTCGGTCGGTAATCGAAAGTTCGGCGCGGTTCAAGCGGCGTTCGACGGCGCGCTTGCGCGGTGCCACGCCGAGCACCAGCGGCAGCCCGACGACGAACTGGCCGGCGTCCTCGATCACGATGGCACGCAGTGCGTCGCGCGTGGCGAAGCAATCGAGCCAGGCGGTCATCGGCTCAGCGCGCGCGGCAGGATTGGCGGTCGAACTGCGCTGCCAGAGGTCGTTCCATTGTTCGGACGACTCTGCCAGTGCGGCGAAATCCAACAAGCGGGTTTGCATTGCGGTATCTAGCTTGCGCGGCGGAGCGGGGCTTCCTGCGTGCGGTCCAAAACTCACGGAGCCGGCGAGCGTCGATCCACGCGCGGTGCGCCGAGGTCGGCCGGGGGCCTCTGTGAAACATGGCTTGTTTTCTGTACAACCGGCTGGTGGCAGCTACACATTCGGGGGGGGCGATGTCGGGTGTCCTAGGCGCGGCCGTCATCCTCGCGAGCATCGGCGCAATCGCTGCGATCGCCGCGCTACGGACGTACGAGGTCCTTCATTTTTCTGTAAGCGAGGCGCACGCCTTTGGCTGATTCGAAAAACGCAATTTGTCTGGTAATCGATGGCTGGCAGGCAGGATTCGCCGGACCGTACGGCAATTCGTGGATCCACACGCCGGCCGTCAACCGTTTGGCAGCCGAAGGTTTTGTGTTCGATCACGCGCTCGTCGATTCGCCCCGCTTGGAGCGTTTGTATCGCTCATTCTGGCGCGGCGTGCATGCAGCCGTGCCCGACAACCGATTGCCAGCGGGAGATGCGTTGGCCGCCCGGTTGGCGCGCGCCGGCGTCAATACGACGCTGGTTACCGACGAGCCGCGCGTCGCCGAACACCCGTCGGCTGCCGAGTTTCGCGAAATCGTGCGACTTGAACCGTCGCGCGCCAAGCGCGCGGCTGCCGATATCGCCAGCACACACTTGGCCGAATTCTTTTCGCAGGTCTTGGATCGACTCGAGGCGGCCGACGAGCCCCACCTGTTGTGGGCGCATACTTCGAGCTTGACGAATTGTTGGGATGCTCCGTCGGAATACCGTGAACGCTACTTAGAGCGCGAAGACGCGAGTGGCGCCGACGAGCGCGCGCATCTGGCGGCTGAGATCGCGGCACTGGGCAGCGTTGGCGTCGCGCCGCCGGCAGGGCGATATGAACCATCGCCCGACCCCGACGAACTGCTCGCGCTGCGCTGCGCTTACGCTGCGCAAGTCACCGTGTTCGATGCTTGCCTGGCCGGGCTGCTCGAAGCGCTGGATCAAGTGCCCGGCGCCGAGCGCACGCTAGTGTTTGTTGCCGGGGCGCGCGGGTACCCGCTCGGCGAGCATGGGCACATCGGTTTGGAGATCGATTCACAAGCTCAGCCGAATGGCAACGCTGTCGACGGAGGCGATGCTCTGTACGCCGAGCTCGTGCACGTCCCCTGGCTATGGCGCTTGCCCGACCGGCAGGGGGCATTAGGTCGCTCGCAAGCACTCGTGCAACCGGCCGACTGCTGTGCGACGCTCGCCGATTGGTGGGAAGTAACGGACTCTTTTCGTGCAAACGACGAACGAGTGGGAATCGCTGCTGGCCGCAGCGTGCTGCCCGTTTTGCTAGGAGACGAGTCAACCTGGCGCGACCGCTTGCTGCTGACGCTTGATGATCAAATTGCGCTGCGGACTTCGTCGTGGTATCTGCGCGCGATCCGCAAGAGCCCCGATCGCGGGACCGGCGACGCGGATCGGCAGGCTGTCAAGTTGTTCGTGAAGCCCGACGATCGGTGGGAGCAGAACGAGATTTCCAACCGCTGCGAGGCCGTGGCGGTGACGCTCGTCGAATTAGCAGACGAGTATTCGCAGGCTCTCCGCACGGGGGAGCCGGCCGCGTTGTCCCCCCTCTCGGCCGAGGTGCAAGCAGGCGTCCGCTAGCAGCGCGGTGAGCTGGTGCCCTAAAACCCGGCGAATTCGCGCCCCGGTCGTGCTTTATTCGGCCTGCAAATCCGGCCTAGGGCCGGTTTGCGCCTCGGTACTATAATCCTGGCCGCTCTTACGAACTTTCTTCACCGCTCGGCGACGAGCGGCAATTCTGTAGTTGGAACCGATGCTCGGACAAGGACGTCCGACACGCTTGCGCGCCGACTTCCGCGGCTGGCAGCGATGTGCTTCGGCACGCGCCAGAGCGCGCGATGCCGGGCTGCGCGCGTTCGCCTGCCTGCTGTCCGCGGTGTTGCTGATTAGCGGCACTCTCTTCGCTGAATTCTCCAGCGTTGCTCGCGCTGACGACGCACCGCCGCCGGCCGCCGATAAATCGGCGCCCATCGAGTTTCGGGTCCGCTTGGCTTGGGGAGGCGGTGAACCCCTCGTCCTGACGGGCACAATCACGCTATCGCAAGGCGAGCTGTCCGAACCGCAGGCATTGGGTATCGAAGTCGATGAGCCCGGCTCGATGTGGATTGCCGGCGGACAATTGACGATCGAGCCGCGCCGCGGGCGGACTTTCGATGGCGTCGATCTCACCATTCGCGCGCCGCTTGGCGAGCGCCTGCGAATCGCACTGGCCGACGCCCAGTCGGAGACGCGGCTTGAAGTCGAGATTCCCTTGGCCGACTTGGTTCACGACCCAATCGTGCGCGAATTGGACAATACTGGCAACCGGCTGGTGCTGCGTCGGGCGCCAGGCGACAAATTGCACGTGCGCTTCGCCGAGCAATCGCTCGTCTACCGCCCCGGGCAAACGATCGCGCTGGAAGTCGAGCCCCGGCTGTTTGGGCCAGAAGCGACCGGCCGAGCGCGCGTGCGTCTGCAACTGCGCGATGCCCAGGCGCGGTCACTCTGGTCGGGAGACGCCGACACGCTGTTGGGGCCCCTTGGCACTGCAACAGAACCGGCGCCATTCGAAGTTCGCCTGCCCGACCGCGAAGGGGTCTTCGACCTGGTGATCGAGTTGAGCACGGCGCGTGTGCCTTTGGCACCAGTGCTCAAGCAAGTCGTGGCGTCACGACGCGTGCAAATCATCGTACTTGCCGACACGCTACCGGAAGTGGCGAATGTACCCAGCGAGCCAACGCTGCAAACGACCATCGATCCGGCCCATCCGCGCTGGTGGGAACGAATCGCCCAGGTTCCCGGTCTCACAGCGCTGAAGCGAGGTCCTTGGGGAGTTCCCGAAGCCCGTCCGCGGCAACATCCCTTCGGCACGCTGCTCGAGCTACCCGTCCCGGCCCAGGCTGGAGATCCGTCCTGGCAAGCCTACCCGTTGCAGATCAGCCAGCCCGGTGTGCCACATGTCATCGAGGTTGATTTCGCCGGGGATGTCTCGCAAAGCGTCGGCCTCAGTGTGGTCGAACCGACGGCCGAGGGGGGGGCATCGACGATCGGTCTGGATTCAGGTTTCTTCACGCGCAGCGACTCGCTGTCCGGCAAGGGGCTGCTGACGCATCGCTTGCTGTGCTGGCCCCGGACTAAAACGCCTACGCTTCTGGTGACGAATCGTGGCTCATCCTCAAGCGCGGTCTATGGGGCGATTCGCGTGCGCGCGTACGGGTCGCAGTTACCCGTGGCGCTGGCCGAAGATCGCGCCCGCGCGCGCGGCGGCGCGCCCCGGCGGCTGTTGGCCGGCTATCTCGATCGCCCCCTCTTCGCGGAAAACTTTGGCGCGGCGGAAATGCTCGATCCGCCAAGCGGCCGCAGCCTCGACGACTGGAACACGTTCTATCAAGGCGGCACGCGGCTGGCCGACTACCTGCGCCACGTCGGCTTCAACTCGCTGTTGCTCTCGGTCTGGGCCGACTCGAGTGCGCTCTACCCCAGCACAGTGCTCGAATCGACACCACGATACGACACCGGCATGTTCTTCTCGACCGGCCAAGATCCGATGCGCAAGGACGTGCTCGAGATGTTGTTCCGTCTGTTCGATCGCGCAAATCTGACGCTTGTGCCGACGCTGCACTTCACGGCGCCGTTGCCGCGTCTCGAAGCCCTGCGGCGTAGTGGCGGGCGCGATGCGATCGGCCTGGAGTTGGTCGATCGCGAAGGGCGCCGCGCCAGCACGTATCCCAACCCGGCGGGGCGTCAGGGTCTGGGATACAACGCACTCGATCCCCGCGTGCAAGATGGCATGTTGGCGGTCGTGGGTGAGTTGGTCGATCGCTACGGCGGCCATCCGTCATTCGGCGGCGTGGCCGTGGCGTTGTCGGCCGATGGTTGCGCGCAGTTGCCGGGCCTGGATTGGGGCTACGACGACGCTACGATCGCCCGCTTCGAGCAATCGACCGGCTTAGAGCTAACGGCGCGCGGCCCCCAACGCTTCGCGCAGCGCGCCGCACTGTTAACTGGTCAGCATCGCAAGACGTGGGTCGACTGGCGCGTGGCGATGGTCAGCGACTTCTATCGCCGGGCCGAACGTCGCGTGGCGACCGCGCACCCAGGCGCTCGGGTCTACTTGGCGGGCATTGACCCGTTCGGCAGTGACGAGTTGCAAGCCGAGCTACGGCCGACGTTGCCTCCGCGCAAGTCGATCGAAGACGCCCTCCGCGAGGCCGGCATCGATCCGGAGCTAGGAGCGAAAATTCCCGGCGTCGTCCTCATGCGTCCGCAGTACATCGAGCCCCCTGGCTCGGTTGCGCGGCAGGCAATCGATCTGCGCGTCAACGAATCGGCCGATCTCGATCGGCGGTTGCGGGCCGCCAGTTGCCCGGGCAGCTTGTTCTTTCATCCGCCGCAACGGTTGCGGCTTGCTCCGGCGGTCGAGCGCAGCCCGCTGGGTGAGCGGCCGCTGCAACTTGTCTCACAGTTGGTGCCCGCAGGTGCGGCGAACCGCCGGCGTTTCGTCCATGCCTTGGCGGTGCTCGATGCACAGGTGATGTGCGACGGTGGCTGGTTGTTGCCACTCGGCCAAGAGGGAACGCTGGCCAACGTGATTGCCACGTATCGTCGGTTGCCGGCGGTCCCGTTCAAGACCGTGCCCAGCGAGTCGCAACCAGTGACGATTCGCACGGCCGTGGCTGCGGGACGTACCTATTTGTATATGGCCAACGATTCTCCTTGGTCGGTCGATGTGCGTCTGGAGTTGGCTACACCGGTGCCTTGCCCTGTCGAAGACCTCGGGCAGCGTCGGCAGTTGGCCGCGATTGAAAACGCCGGAGCCGCCGCGCGATGGCAGGTTCAGCTCGAGCCGTGGGACCTCGTCGCGGTGTCGCTCCCTGGCGAAACGGCGAGCGTTCGCGATGCGCGCGTAATGCTGCCCGAGGATGCCCGAGTTGAACTGGAAACTCGCCTGCAACGGCTGCAAGCGCGGGCCCTGGCGCTTTCCGATCAGCCACCTCTCGATGCCCTGGAGAATCCCGGCTTCGAACTGCCGGACGAAGGGAGCGGATCGCTTGCGGGTTGGGAAATGGACCAGCGCGGCGGTGTCGGCGTGGAAGTCGACTCCACGGCGCCCAGCGGCGAAAGTCGCGTCGTGCGGCTGCAAGGCGATGCGAGCACAGTGGGCAGCGGCCCAGCAAACGGGCCGCGATTGCTGAGAAGCACTCCACTCACGATTCCGGAGACAGGACGCCTTGGGGTCTGGGTCTGGTTTCGCGGTACCGCAGGGGCGTCGCAGCCCGCCGTGCGGCTGGCCATTGAAGGTCGAGATCGCGGTCGCCCGTTCTACCGTTATGCGGCCGTGGGGCAAGGCGAATCGATGGTGCGGCTCGGTCCTGCCTGGACTCAGTTTTTCGCGCATTTCGACGATCTGCCGCTCACGGGCCTGGAAGACGTGCGGTTGCGATTCGAGCTGAGCGGCCCAGGCGACGTGTGGCTCGACGATGTATCGCTGTACTCGTTGAAGTTTGCCGACCAGGAACGGACCGAACTGTTCAAGATCATCACGTCGGCGCAGCTCAAACTGCAGAATGGCGATTGGACTGATTGCTTGCGTCTGCTCGACAGCTTTTGGCCCCGCTACCTCGAGGCCAACGTTGTGCTGACCGAGGCCCAATTGGCAGAGCGCACCGCCTCGCGACCGCGCCCGCCGGCTGCCACGGTCACTCCAACACCGACCGAGGCCGAAAGTGGCGGCGTGCTGCGGCGTCTGCAAGGTTGGCTGCCGAGCCGGTTCTTTCGTTAGCATCGACGTCCGATTTGACTAGTCGATTCCCAACCGACTGAGCTTACTGAACAACGTGCTGCGCGGCATGCCGAGCCGCCGCGCGGCCAGCGACTTATTGCCACCGCACTCCTCGAGCGTGGCCAGCAACCGCTGACGTTCGAAATCGTCGAAGCCGACATCAATCGGCTCGTCAGTCGCGGCATGGGCCGCCAACAACAGCGGCTCGTAGTGCGCCACCGGCGCAAACGCACGCGCACGGCCCCGACGCATGGACGATTGATCGCTGCGCGCAGTCGGGCGATCGTCCGCGGCAGTATCGGCCAGTACCTCGGGAGGCAGGTCGGCTCGCGTGATGCTATCACTGTCAGCCAGAACCACGGCGCGCTCAATGGCATTCTCGAGTTGGCGGACGTTACCGGGCCAGGAGCAGGCAGCCAGTGCTTCGAGCGCGTCTTGCTCAATGCGCGTCAAGGGCTTGCCGGCCCGCTCGGCGTACTGTTCAAAAAAATGATGCGCCAGTTCGAACAGATCGCCGGCGCGCTCGCGCAGCGGAGGGCAGCGCAGGCTGATCACGTTCAGGCGATAGAACAAGTCGTCGCGGAACCGCCCGCGGCGGATCAGTTCCTCGAGATTCTGGTGCGTGGCGGCAATCACCCGCACGTCGACCTCGATGCGGGCGCCCCCCCCCACGCGTTCGAATGCCCGTTCTTGTAGTACGCGGAGCAGCTTGATCTGCGTTTCGAGACTGATATCGCCGATTTCGTCGAGAAACAGCGTGCCACCGTGGGCCAGCTCGAAGCGCCCTGCGCGATCGCGATCGGCACCAGTAAACGCCCCCTTCACATGGCCGAAGAGCTCGCTTTCCAACAGCCCCGCACTCAGCGCGGCACAGTGAACTGCGACAAAGGGCTTGGCATGCCGTGGGCTATGGGCATGAATGGTGCGGGCCAGCAATTCCTTGCCTGTGCCACTCTCCCCCCGAATCAGCACCGAAGCTGGACTCGACGCCACTTTGACCGCTTGCGACACCAGATGCTTTAGCGCCGGACTCGAACCGTACAGTGCCGGACCGAGAGGATTCGCGGCGTTGCCACTGGCTTCCCCAGGCGGCGGACTCATTG
>CAZBWM010000116.1:0-20160 GCA_964495375.1 uncultured Planctomycetaceae bacterium
TTTTTTACGCCCGCGACCAACCCAGCTTCGCAGCTACGCTGGTTTAAGGTCTAGCACCGCTGTCGCGCCATTTATATCGCGCGCTCGTGTTCGAGGGCGGAAAAAAACCTTGAAAACTTTTTGTCGCCAAGCCATTGGGCAAGTGCATCGGATCGCAACTCCCCTTTCACCTTGGGTCCAGCAAGTGCGACGAATCGCCGCACTCATTTCAACACTCAGCAGACATTCATCCGCTAGATTCTCTCAACACCTCCTACCACCACGAGGCCAACAAAAAACCCCGCGAAAACTTGCGTCGTCGCAGGGTAGAAAACGCTAGCCGACACTCACGCAAATCTTCGGAACCGAGGGTTACAGGTTCGAATCCTGTCGGGCGTACTTCCCCACTCGACAAACCGGCTTGCCAATTTGTAACCCAATTGGGTTATCAGTTGCGGGCCGTTTTGCCGTATTGTTAGTTCCAGGCAGTCGCAGGCGGGGCGCGAAACTGTGACAACGAGCGGTTGCCCACGAGGCAACGGGCCTGGTCGCTATGTGGCGGTTCTTGCCAATTCTGGTGACGGTTTGCCTGGGAGCTTTCCAGGGGGCGACGTGCCAGGCGTCGGACGTCCACCTCGCCAACGCGCTTCTCCTAGGCGCGGTCAATTGTCTGGCTCAAAGGCCAGCGCAATGCGCGGCCGAGCCCTCTGACGCCTCGAATCGCCACGCGCTATTCGCCGAGCGAGAGTCGCCGGAGGACGACGATCACTTGTCGCGCGGAGCCGGCGGCCCGAACTGCCTCACGACGGCGCTCGACCTTGCTTCGGTCGCGCGGTTGGCTGCCCAATCCGCCTTGCTGGGGCCCGCGCGCCCCTTACGCATTTTGTTTGAGTGTTGGCGGAACTAGTGCGCCGGCGCGCCGCCCGCTACTGCGCGGCGCAGCGCTTCGCGCAAGTTGTTCGCCACTTCTCTTCACACTCAGTTTCTTAAGGAATGCGTCATGAACTCGCTTGCCATGCTCGGTCGGATCATTGAAGTCCTCGATCACGTCGATCAATTCTGGGAGACTCACCCGGCACCGGTGACCGCGCGTACCGCGCAGCCGTTGACCAAAGAGCCCACGGTAATCGCGATCGATCGCGAAGTCGGGACGCCCGACCAGGAGATCTCGCACGAGCTAGGAGCGCGGCTTGGCTGGCCGGTGTACGATCACGAGCTACTGGAGCTAATCGCGAAACGCGAGAAATGGCCGCTCTATGCGATCGAAGAGCTCGACGAACGGCATGTTTCCTGGTTGCAAGAGTCGTTTGAGTCGTTTTGGTCGTTCCCGGGCGTGCGCGAAGTGGAGTTCGTCCATCGGCTCGTCGAAACGATTGCCGAACTGGGGACGAAGGGACACTGCGTGATCGTGGGACGCGGCGTGGAGCACATTCTGCCGCGCGAAGGCGTGCTGCGCGTGCGGCTGATCGCCTCGCGTGAGGACCGCGTGGCGACGCTCGCGCGGCGTCAGCAGGTTTCGCTGAAAGAAGCTAGTCGACGCTTGGCGACGCTCGAACGCACGCGGCGCGATTTCATCCGCAGCCATTTCGGCAATGCCGCGATGGAAGCAAGCGACTCCCTGGTGCTCAATACGTCGCACATTAGCGTCAGCGAATGTGCTGACTTGATCATCGATGCCCTGCAATGCCGGCACGATCAGGCGGTCGACCACGTTGGTCTGGCGCCCCTCGCCCCGCGACAGGGCTTCCAACTTCTGGCGTAAAGAGAGGCGGCTCGCCGCGGGAGTCAGGGGTGTGGCTCCTCTAGGCTCCCGCGGCTGACGGCTGATGAGAAATGCGGGCTACGCCCCCGCGGCAGCCAGGTCGGCGCGAGCGATCGCCGTGCGGCTCAAGCTCAGCACGACGGCCGCCAGCACCACACTCACCGCGCCCAGCGCCACGTAGATCGTCCACGGCCAGCGCTCGGTGAATGGTTGGGGCTCAGGCAGAAAGTTGCCATTCGCTTGCCGCTCGGACAGCGTCAGCCGGCGCGGAGCGGGGTCGAGCCGCGCGGGCAACGTTCCCTGCAAGTCGTAATGCGGCGGTTCCGCCAGTGAATTGCCGTAGTAAAGCCGTAGCGGTCCCTTCAAGCCGGGCGTATTGGCGAAAACCACTTGCCGGGCTGCCGCCGTGAAGGTCACTCTCTTGATCGTCAGTGGCGGATTGCTGTGATCGACTACTTCCAATCGCAGCCGTCGGGCATGGATCTCGGTGTAGGGCTCTTCGCTGGTGGTCTGAGCCTCACCATACGACGACGCACCATACGGTGAATAGCTGCTTCCCTGGTAAGATGCCGGCAGTTCCGCGACCAGCGGCTTCGGCGGATCGCCGATCGCCCTCGTCCAGGTACCACTGGCCGCCCATTTAAAGCCCTGGCCTGAGTCCGGCGGCCCACCTGCCTGCAGGACGTATTCGCGGTTGAAGTCGGCGTCGGGCACGTCGACATTCAAGAGATGCACCGGCATGTGGTTCGCTCCCAGGTCGATGATCCATGCCGAAGCGGGGGCGCCGTTGGCACGCGTTGGTTCGCGCCGCTCGAGCGTCGCGGGGAGCGTGACCAGTTCGGCAGGCACGGTCACTTGATGCTTGACCGTGATCGAATTGATCGAGACGGGGTCCTTATCGACGACCGGGTCGCGATAGACGCGCAGACGTAGGTAGCGAAACCGGCTCGGCGCGTAAGTGAACTTGCGGCCGTCGAACTCGCGATCTCCCTCCTTGAACCAGACGAGATTGCGCTCGGTGATTTTCTGCCAGACCGTGGCGTCATCGCTCCCTTCGAGAATCGCACGGCGGCGAAAGTCTTGACCGCCAAGCGATACCTCCATTTCGTTGTGAAACGGCGGCGTCGCGCCGAGATCGAGCGTCAGTTCGCTGGCGCCGTCGGTCGTCGTCGTGCGGTTGAATTCCGTGGCGGTCACCGTTTCCGTTGTGTTGACCGGTGTCCGCAATCGTAAGGCATAGGGTACGACCTGCCCGTCAGCGTCGAGCAGCCGCAGATCGGCCAACTCCGTGCCGGAGTCGCCGAAGTCGCTGGTTCGCGCCTGATCGAATACCGAGGGAGGCACGATGAAATCAAAGTACGGCTCGCTACCCGGCTCCGACGGCAGCGCGATCTCCTGATAGAAGGGCCAGCGGCTATCGGGACCGGCGACGTTATCCACGACGGCCGCCACGGGCGACGTCGCTTGCAAATTCGCTGCCGCGGAAGGATCGCCGGCGTCGTCAATCGCCGCTGCCGGCGCAGCTTCGAGGTCGGGCGGATCTTGCGCGAAGATGATGCCGACGAACCCAGGCAGCGTCAGCAGCGTGGCGATCACGGCGAAACGCTTTAAGCGAGTCATGGCTTGCCGGTCCTGTATCGTTGATTTCATGATTCTGTGAACGAATGAATCCTTGAACTGCCCTAGGCCGCTTCCGCGACCCGGCCAACCTGCGACCGCTGATACGCCCAGGCCGAGATACCCAAGAGCACGGCCAACACGAAGAAGGCCACGATACGATAGAGCTGGTCGAGCCCGGCCATGTCGACGAAAAACACCTTGGCGATGGTGATCGCGAACAATCCTAGCGCCGTCCAACGCAACAGCGCCGCGCGCACCTTGAAGCCGAGCCCCAGCACGGCCCCCGCGTAGATGGCCCACCAGGCCGAAATGCAAAGTTGCCCTAGCCGGCGCCAGTTCTGGCTGTCCAAATGTCGCGTCGATTCTGTCTGGAAATAACCGAACAAATCGACCGACACGATCCACCACACCAAGAGCGTGCAGCCAACGGTCCCCAGCGCCAGGGCCACGCGGTCGAGCGTTGCCAGGCGTGGGAGCCAGCGACGTGAGAGCACGATGGGCGCGGTCAAGAGGGCAACCGTCGCCAGGCCAGTCAGGGCGTACTCGTTCCATAGCGGCCAGAAGGGATCACGAAAGACGATCGGTTCGTCTTGCGCCAGCAACCGCACGACGGCGGCCACGGCAAACGGCGCCGCCATCGCGCGGAGCGTTGTCGCTCGTACGCGCAGCCCGCACCACCACAGCACGGCGGCCTCAGCGGCCCAACCGACCGCCACCCATGGAGCGTCGGCCTGGAGCGGCAGCGCCAGCGCGATGTAGCTCGCGGCGATGGCCAGCGACGCAAACAACAACCGGCCGTCGCCGAGCCCGAGTAGCAGCCGCGCGGCAATCGCGTAGAGCGTCGCCATCGCTAACGCCCCGGTCGCGAGCCAAGGGCGATAGTCGGGGTGTAGTAGCACATAAGCGGCCGCTGACCACCACACGGCGTTGCCCAACGACACCAGCAGGTCTTCCCAGCCACTGCGGCGGTCGCGGATGCCGATCGCCAGCGTGCGCAGGAAGTACAGCGCGAAGATCACAATCTGAAAGCCGATCGCCCAGCCGAACTTCTCGGGGTGGTAGTTTTCGCCGTACCAGAACCAAAACAGCCCCTGCGTGCCAACCAGCGCTACCGTGCCGATCGCCGGCCAACTGCGGATCGACAATAGCGCCGCCACGCCAGCATTGAGCACGGCGAGGTAGATGAATAGCGATACGTACTGATCGTGGTCGCTGAGCATCAACAGCGGGGTGAGTAGCCCGCCGAGTACGGCCACGAGCGCAATCGCCGGCGCGTTGCAACGCAGCGCGAGCAAACCCGATTCGACCACCAGCACGAACAAGAACACGCCGGCCACGCGTTGCGGCACCAGGTGATAGAAGCCGAACGACGAGTAGGTCGCCAGATACATCAGCACGATGCCGGCGGCGACGAACATTTGCGAAAAGATGCGCCGGCCGCGGACAAAGTACCGCGCGCCGGCCAGCACCATCGCCAGTCCGCCGAGGTTGCCGAGCGTCACCTGCCCGATTGGCCCGATCCAGCGGTTCTGGAAGGCATAGCGCAGGAAGAAGCCGGTGGCGAAGACCAGCACGATCACGGCCACCCAGCCGAGCGCTTTGCGGCCGATGAACTGCTCGAGGCCCTGCAGATCGCTTGACGGTGCGGCGGCCGGTACGAAAGCAGGCGTCAGGCGCGGGATGGCTGGCATCGTGGGGGGGACGCCGGACGTAGCGGCGCTTGCTTCGCTGGCTGCTTGCAGGGCGGCGGCTTGCGTGCCTACCACGGTTGGCGTGGCCGACGGCTGCACCCGCGCGGCTATCTGCCCTGCCCCCAGTGGCGTCCGCACAAACACTTCAAGCAGCCGCAATCGCTGCTCGACCGTCTTGAGTCGCTCCGTGCGCACCAACAGCACGATGAGCAGGACCGGCACGCCAATAAAGTAGGTCAAAAACAGGACGAGTATCAGCACATAGAGCATGATCCCATCCACGGCTACGGCCCCCAAAGATTGTGTGGCGCACGGCAGTTGAGCGAAATCGCCGCTGGCGTGCAACCGCAGTTTAAGCGCTCGCCGAAGGCCCCGGGCCACACATCATCCGCTCATGAAGGTACTTCGTTGGCCAAGCATCAATCTTGGCGACGAGTCCTCGGAAAAAAGGTTTGGCGCCAACTCACGGTTGTGCAGCCTCGCGATTGAGCCGATCGAGCTCCCGGCAGACTCGTTGCCAGGGCTCGCGAATCATGTCTCGCGTAATCAGGGTATCGGGAAACCCTGGCCAACAGCGCGACGAGTTATCCACGATACGCGCTTCCAATGCTTCGAGATTGAAACCCCGCCACTCACCCGCAAGTGGCATCATGTTCCAAAATAGTGCCGGGTGAAGTTCGCGAAACAGGATCTCGTGTAACTCCTCAAGCGAGTAATTTGACTGGCGTAGCACCCAAGCTATCTGCGCGTAGGACTCGTCATCGAGTTCCGTGTCGAGAAACAACCAGGAGAGCACTTCCCAGACGGGTCGGCGCCGTTCGAGGTCTCTCACCGCAGACTTCATTTTTTCGATCCACCCGTCGCCAGCACCGGCTGCGCGCCGCGGTCGCTCGTGAGCACGACCAGCAAGCTCGCGACCATTTCGGCCTTCTGCGCGGCATTCAGCTCGACCACCTTCTTGTCCTCGAGCATCCCTAGCGCCATTTCGACCATGCTCACGGCTCCTTCGACGATCCGCTGCCGGGCCGCGATCACCGCCGCCGCTTGCTGGCGCTGCAGCATCGCTCCGGCAATCTCCGGGCTGTACGCCAGGTGCGACAAACGCGACTCGACCACTTCGATGCCGGCCACGTCGAGTCGGGCTTGCAACTCGACGGCGAGATCTTGCGCAACTTCGTCGGCGCTGCCGCGCAGCGAGTGGGCGCCGGGATGCTCCCCTTGATCGTAAGGGTAATTGCTCGCCAGTCGGCGGATGGCGGTCTCCGATTGCACTTCGACAAATTTCTCGTACTGCTCGACATCGAAGCTCGCCCGGGCCGTGTCGACGACTTTCCACACCACCACGGCCGCGATTTCGATCGGATTGCCGTCCAGGTCGTTGACCTTAAGCTGCTCGCTTTGGAAGTTGCGTACGCGCAAGCTGATTTTCGTTTTGCTCACCATCGGGTTGGTGAAGTACCAGCCATCGCGCTTGACGCTTCCTACGTAGCGGCCGAACAGCACCAGCACCTCAGCCTGATTGGGCTGCACGATGAAGAAGCCATTCCAGCTTATGATCCAGGCCAAACTTGCCAGCGCGACAATCACTAACAACACAACCTGGCCATTCGTCGAATAGTTCTGCCGATCGATCGCCACCACGGTGGTGATCACCAGGTAGGCGGCCACGGGTGGCCAGGCAATCATCGCCAGAAACATCGGCAGCCCTGCAAAGGCCGTGGCCTCACGTTCGTCGATCGTGCGCTG
This sequence comes from uncultured Planctomycetaceae bacterium, assembly GCA_964495375.1. Taxonomy (GTDB): domain Bacteria; phylum Planctomycetota; class Planctomycetia; order Pirellulales; family JAEUIK01; genus JAIESQ01. The sequence continues at coordinate 6,799 of CAZBWM010000116.1, forward strand.
CGGAGTGTGCAGTGTTTTAATCGGCGTTGTATGCGCGGTGCTCATTTGCGAGTCCTCCTAGAGCGAATCTGTACCACGAACCGCCGCCGGGGACAAAATCGCCTCACTAGTTCAAGTGATTTGGGAGGCCGCCGCTCCGAAATCAAGGGATTGCGGTCGCCATGCTAGCACGACTCGGCTTTACAGCGCGTGGGCCCCTCGATATGCTCCCCGCCCGCTGCCGGCGCCCTGTTTCCATTTGCGCGCAACGGTTGCAGCTCGAACAGGAGGTTCGCATGCGGTTTCCAATTGCTGCTTCGCGTCGGTCTTCGATCACCAACGTTACCCGTCGTTTCGCGACGTCTGGCGCACGAGCGCTACTGCTCGCGGGCCTGGTCGTAGCGCCCTCCAGCATGGTTCTGGCCACGGACTTCCGCATCGTCAGCGAGGTCTTTCTCGACAAGGACGTGGTGAGCACGAACCGCACGCTGTTTCGCGCAGGCGTGGTCTATGACTACCTCAAAGCGCCTGGGCTGACCACGATCTTCGATCCTGCGCGGCAGCGCTTCATTCTGCTCGATCCCGAAACAAAATTGCGCTGCGAAGTCGACACCGTGCAGGTAGCGCAGTTCAACAACGCGCTGCGCAAACGAGCGGCCGAGAATGCTGATCCGCTGCTAAGGTTCATGGCGCAGCCGGCATTTCAGATTGAAGGGAACAAGGCGCCAGGCATGCTCAAACTGTTGAGCCCGTTGGTGTCCTATCAACTTAAGACGACGCGCGTGGAAGACGCCGAGGCACTGCGGCAGTACATCGAATTCTGCGATTGGTACGCGCAGCTCAATACGATGGTGAATCCCGGCTCGCCACCACCGTTTGCCCGCATGAAGGTCAACCAGGTGTTGCGCAATCGGCAAGAGATGCCGCTGGAAGTCGAGCTCACAATCAGTGTGCAGGCGAAAGGGGGCAATCGTCAGGTTGTCTTGCGCAGCCGACACCAGGTCGCCTGGCGCTTGTTGGGCGAAGATACCGTGGCAATCGATCAGACCGCAGAAGAGTTGGCGGTCTTCAAGGCAGTGACGTTCCAGGAATTTCAGGAACGGGGCAATAACCTGGCCGGCACTCCTCCCACACCGGGCGATGGCCAGGATGCCGACGTAGCTCCCGTGCCAGCCGTTGGCGACGGCAACGGAGTGCGCAAAGCGAGCGCCGTCGAGGCCAAGAAAAAACCGGCCCCCACGAAGCGAAATTAGCTGTACACGGGGTCTTTGACCGCGGACCTGAGTCTCCGGCCTCAAACAGGCCGGCTACCTTTGCAGCTACCGGCGCAGCTCGATCGACCTCGCCGCCTGGCGTGGCACCGGACCAATCCCCATGCCGAGCCAGCCGTCTTGAATCACCATCTGAGTGATGCCGACGTCGGAGAGTTGATCTTCTTTGGCGAACCGTTGGGGCAGCAGCCGAAAGCGGCGATCCTTCGAAAAGGTCTTCGAGAAGACCCCGCGCAGCGCGATTTGCGCCTTAGGGCCCAGGCCCTGCCCGATCAACTGTACGACGCCATCGCGGGCCAGCTCGCCACTGGTGCTGGCATCATCGGGGCGATAATAGACACGCACGACGAAGTTGCGATACCGGCTTCCCTCGGCACGTAACTCGGCCAGCGACAGCGTCAGCTCGACGCGTCCTTCCAAAGCCCGCGCCCGTACGGCGTCGTGCGGCGCGAATTTCAGGAAAACGTCGTCGCGCAGGTTGTCGTCGACCTGATCGAATTGTCGGTTCAGCTTCTTAGCGACCCATTCATTCAATTCGGCCTGGCTGAACTCGCGCCCATCGAGCTCGAGCCGGGCGAGGATGTTGTTGAGCGCCGATTCGTGCAATTGGATGCTGGCCAGGCTATCGGACGGAGCACGCGGGCGAGGCGTGTTAGCCGCCAACTGGTCGTCGCCGGCCAGCCGCAGCCGAATCGTCATGCGGTCCTTGGTGGTTTGCAGGGCAGCCACGGTCGGCTCCAGATCCAGACCACGCAGCGGGTCGAGCAAGTGCTTTTTGAGCCGCTCGTTGGCGTCAGTGATTTGTGTGTCAGTCTCTTTCTCCACCTGCTCGATGACCTTGGTCATGATCGTGCGCCGCAGCTCGCGCTCGGCCGCCCGTTTGCTATTACGGAAGCGATCGCGAACGTACCCCTCGAGCACCGAGCCTAGCAGCGGCACCGGTTCGAGCGGACTGTCGACGCCGCGCAGTCGAGACCGGGTGTGAGCGTCGGCCATCGCCGGCTCGGCTTGCAGCCCGGCCAGCGTGAATTCAAAGTTCTTGAGCACCACGTAGTCGGAGTCAGCTCGGGTATGGATCGTGACGATGCCCGCCTCGGAGAGCGCGCGGGCATGAATCATACCGGTCACCTGCATCACGAACCGCAGGCGGTGCTCATCGGGGACGAACTCGATTTTGAGGTTCGACGTCGTGGTCGTGTTGCCCCGGGCTTCCATCCCCATCACAACCTGGCGGATGCGCTGGTGCCGGGGATCCTGCTTGGGCATCATCCGCTGGAGCAGATCGTCGCTAATCACCATCCGCAAATTAGCGACGCGATAGTTGTTTTCGATGGCCTGGGCCAGATGGCGGGCGGGAGCCTCGGGGGCATAACGCAACAGTCGCGCATCGGCAAGCACTTGCTGCCCCACGCTGGGGCGACCGGTCAACTCATACTCTTCGAGATTCGCCTGAACCCGATCGAGATCGACTTCTTCGGCGGCCCAATGACGCAATTCGGACACCAGCGCCAGCACCGGTTCGCGGTTTGTGAATTTGCGCTGTCGCGCGGTCAGCCGTTCGGGATCGAGCCGCCGCAAAACATCGCGGGCAAGCTGCTGACCTTCGCGATCGCCACATGCCGTGTGGCGATCAGCCAGCAACGCCAGCGCATCGCAAAGCAGGTATTTGCGCCAGTTCGCGCCGGCCGGTGCCGTTTCGGCCAGCTTCTCGACTTCTTCCAAGCAAGCGATCAACAGCTCCGTTCGGTCGCCCCCATCGGTCACAGCGACCGTCGCATCAGCGCTGGCCTCGGCAATCGCGGCCATCGGAAACCAGATCGCCAGGCGCCGTGCCAGACCGTAGCCAGCCACCCGCAGGCGGCGAGCCACGTAGCGCTCTTCGATTCGCAAGGCGAGCGGCTCCGCTTGTGCCGCAAGCTCGCGCAAGCGTTCGAGGCGACTGTTCCCCCGGCTGGTGCCAGGCCCGCCCGACGCAGTGAAATCGTCCAACACGGCTAACGTCGTAGTGCCCCATGCGCTGGTTTCCGGTTCTGACACGAGAGCCTGAATCTGTTCGAGCAGATCATGCGGAGGAGTCCAACCACCTGCGCCTGGCTGATCGCTGGCTACGACGGCTTGATTGGCAATGCCAGCCCTGTTCTCCGCCCGACGCTCGCATTGCGGCGCGGAGGGTGGCGAATCCAACTGCTCCTCGACTTGGCCAGTCGTGGGCTCGTCGGTTGGTATTGCCGCGGGAGCGGCGCCGGGGTTGGCGGTCGATTCGTTTGGCGCTTCCGCGGCCCAATCCGGCGCCTGACCGTTTGCTGTTGCGGCCGACGATTCCGCCGGTTGCGCAGTAGCAACCGCGGTTTCTGTAGCCGTTTCCGCCGTTGAACTTAGGGTGGCAACCTCCGCCTGCCAGGCAGGCTCGACATCATCGTTTGGACGGCTGACTGCCGCTGATGGTGACTCACTTTCAGCGGGCTTCGCAGGCGCGGCAGTCGCATCGCCGGACCCCGAAGGCCAGGCGACGACAGCCGTCTCCGCCGCTTCCGAAGCGTCGGATGCAGTCTCGATTTCTCCGGTGGATGCCAGTTCCGATGTTGTCGCTTCCCGTGAAGTCGCCGCCGTATGGTCTGGCTGCCAATCGCAAACTTCGGGACCATCGCTCGACCAAACACCGGCCTGCGAATCGGAATTATCGCGATCCACCTGTTGCGCGACCGGCGCCACGTCGACCTGCCGAGCCTGGCGGCTCGCTTCTTCCCACCGCTCGGGCGCGAGGATGCTCAGGACCAGAAGCGCCACCAGAATACAGAGATACGGCCAGACTAGCCGTTTACGCTGACTGCTCATCGCAATTCGGTCTCCGCCTCACCAGTGCGTCGCACTGCAAACCGTTCACGAAACACGAGAACGGTCGTCCGGCAAAACTTGCGTACGCGCATTGCCAACCTTGGCGAATCTCCCAGCCTTGCGCAACGGCTCACGGCCGTTTCGCATCGCGGGCAAATCGAGCGCGTGCGGTCGCCCTGTAACGATGGTATCGGTTGTGCGGACAGCAACCGTCCAGCCGTTACGCTGGAAGAAGAGGTCGAATCTGCGACAAGCTGGCAAACTGAGGGGTGTGCGCAGAATTCGTTGATCCCGCGCTACTCGGCGATCGTCGTCAGCAGCACCGTGTCGGTGTGCTCATAACCGGGCGCGCAGGTGCAGAGGAACTTCAGCAGTCCGCTGCCGGTGTTCGTGATCTGGTGCGCCAGGCCCGCCGGAATGGCGATCGCATCGCCGGGGACCACGTCGCGAACCTCGCCGCCGAGCTGCATGCGACCAGTCCCTTCGAGGAGGTAATAGATCTCCTCGGTGCGGGGGTGATAGTGAGGCGTGGTGGCCTGCCCCGGGGCAAGCCGGGCTTCAGCCAGGCTCTGCTGGCGAATCGACGAATTGCGGTAGGCCAGCAACTCGCGGATCTCGGAGCCGTCGGCCGTGATAAACGCCGGCACGTCGGCAATGTTGCGCACGTCCACGGTCATTACTCCCAGCTTGTATAGTCGCCGTTGTTGGAAAACCGTCCCGTCGATCGGCACCTACCGTTTGCGTCCGACCGCAACCACTGCGGGCGGATAGCGGCGCACGTCCCACGGCAACCCCAGAGGCAGGCCGGTCGGATCGAATCGATCGTCACTTTCGACAATCAAGGTACTTCCCAAGGGGGCGGCGCTCGCCAGGCTTTGCACTATTTCCAACAACTCCTCGCGGCGAGATACGTAGAACTCGTAGGGTGGAGAACAGAACACGACCCACGGCTCGGCACGAGCGGCGAGCACGCCGGTGATCGCCTTCGGCACCCAGGTAAAGGTATCGCCGACCACCACCTGTGCGACGTCGGCGACTTGCAAGGTTTCGACGTTCTCCCGAAGGGTTTTCGCGGCGGCGCGGTTGAACTCGATCAGCCAGGCGGCGACCGCACCACGGCTCAGGGCTTCGAGACCTAGCGCACCGGTACCGGCGAACAGATCGATGGCGATCGCCCCCTCGACTCCTGGCCACAGCAGGTTGAAAACAGCCTCGCGAACGCGGTCCTTCATCGGCCGGGTAAGCAGATCGCCGTGATACGCCAAACGCCGGCCGCGGAATCGCCCCCCGATGACTCGCAACCCGTTGATGCCTCCACGGCCACCTGCCGGCTGCGGCGGGCGTGGATTGCGAGGCTTCGATAGGCGACCAGGGCGACGGGGCATCCGCCTAACCTTAGGCGAGGGGCCTTGCCGCGACAACCCGCTATCGGGAAGATGTGTGAATCCGCAGCGCTTGCCGCGAGCGAGTCGGTAGGGAAAACGACTCGACCAACGGGGGGAACGCCGGCCACCACAAGTCATTTGATAGGGTGGCGACCTGAAGGCGTTGCCTACTAGAAATACTCAGCCAACACCGACCTTCCATTAGCTCCATAGGATTGAATCGATGCCGAAACGGTTAGTGCTCATCCACGTGGCTTTGTTGTTGTGCTTGGGCAGCGCTGGCCTGATGTCGGCTCAGGAGCCGGCCGCCGATCCTGCGGCGCCGGCAACTCCGCCGGCCGAAGAGCCGAAGCCGAAGAAGCCCCTTCCCCCGGAGGCGGCCAAAGCGCTGGCGGAATTCGAAAAGGGGATCGCCGAGTGGAAGAACATGATGAAACGGATGCGCGAGCTGCAGCGCCAGTATCAGATCATCAAGCCGGAAGATCGCGCCAAGATCGACGAAGAGTCGAAGGCGATCATCAAAAAGGGAGACGAGATGGAGCCGTCGCTGTTGACGCCGGCTGAGATCGTCTTCAAAGCTGCCCCCAATGATTATCCCGACGTGACCAACTACGTCGTCTCGATGGCTTTCGTCGCGCTCAAGAAGGATCGCTACGAGCAGGCCGCCCGGCTGGCCTCGATGATCAGCGACAGTAACTACCCCGACGGCCGTGTGAACGACTGGGCAGGAATCGCCTATTTTGCCCTGGGAGACTACGACAACGCTGAGAAGTACTTCAAGAAATCGGAAGACGCCAAAACCCTGACCGAGACCGGTCGCACCGTTCGCGATGAGATCCCGACGTATCGCGAGTTGTGGAAGAAAGAAGAAGCTGCCCGCCAGGCCGAAGCCAAGGCTGACGACCTCCCCCGCGTGTTACTCAAGACCACCAAGGGGGACATCACGATCGAACTGTTCGAAAACGAGGCTCCCAACACGGTCGCCAACTTTATTAGCTTGGTCGAGAAGGGCTTCTACAATGGACTGACCTTCCATCGGGTGATTCCGGGTTTCATGGCCCAGGGGGGCGATCCCAAGGGGGATGGCACCGGCGGCCCCGGCTACAACATCGCCTGTGAGTGCTATGCCGAGAATCATCGCAACCACTTTCTCGGCAGCGTGAGCATGGCCCACGCCGGCCGTGACTCGGGGGGCTCCCAGTTCTTTATCAATTTGCGCCCCACCGGGCACTTGAACGGTCAGCACACGGTCTTCGGGCGGGTGATCGACGGCTTCAACGTGGTTGCCAATTTGCAGGAGACCGCCTCCCGCGGCCGCCCGGTTGAGCCCGACAAGATTCTCGAAGCCACGGTGCTGCGAAAGCGCAATCACGAGTACGTGCCGGTCACGCATCCGGAGAAATAGTCGGCGCCAGCAGCGCGCGGGCAACCGCTAGCGGCCGCTCCAAGCTGCGTTACCAGGCAGAATCGTCTGCCGTTGGGTCCGCCAGAACTGGAGGTTTCCCCGCGTTTCGCGGTTGAGTCGGGCTGCGCCGTTTGGCGGAAGCTGGGGGGGCGAGTTGACTTGCCGAACGTTTCGGAGTACGAAAGCTACTTCACACTTCAGATAACAGCAGCGGCCTTGGCGGCCGCCGACTTCGTCCAGCGACGAGTCGCATTTCCAGACAATGTCTTCGAGCGGGAGCTTACACCTTGGGTGGAATCAGCGAGCGGGCCAAAGAAATCAAGCGCCGGCGTCATCGTCGCAAGAAGATCGAGCTGTTCAAGCGTCGCTTGAAAAAGGCCACCGCCTCGGAAAAGCAGCATATTGCCGAGAAGCTGCGTAGGCTCACGCCCGGTGCCGCCGTCGTCATCGAAGAGTTGGGCATCAAGGCCAAGTAGCGCGGCCAATTCTGGCACCCAATTACTGCGCCCCCGCCAAGTACGATCGCGCGAGCTGCGACGTTGCGCCGGCTGCGAACCGGACACTCGCCCACTGGCGCTTCGCGCCGCTGCGTCCCCATCATCTAATGGACTACGGCCTTCGGCCAAAGCTCGTGCAGTTTGACTAGGTTATAGATTCTGCGCGCAGCAAAATTTCGCCGAGGGCGCAGCTTACAGCCGTCAACGGCCGCCTCGTGCGCGGGCATCGCGTCCCTTATCGGGTCCGCGGCGATAGCGCGCCGGCACTCTTATCTCGAACGCCATGATTAGGAGTCCATCGGTATGCCAAACGTTGATCGTGCGCGAACTGTCCGAATCGTATCCGGCGGCGCCCTCCTGGCGGGTATCCTCTTGCTCTGGGGAGTGAGGGCCGCACCAACTGTCGGCCAGGCGGTCAACCCCGCATCACCCGCTTCCGTACGCGGCGAACTCCTGTACTTGCCGATCTACTCCAGCATCTTTTACGAGAATGGCCGGCGCACGCTCGAAATGGCCGCCACACTCTCGATCCACAATGTGAATCCCGATCGGCCGATTACGATCAAGCGCGCCGATTACTTCGACACCTCGGGCAAGCTCCTCAAGCACTACGTCGAGAAGCCGCTCGTGCTCGCTCCGCTGCAGACGACGAACATCGTGATCGAAAAATCGGACAAGTCTGGCGGCACCGGCGCGAATTTCCTGGTCGAGTGGCAGGCGGCCAGCGACGTGAACAGCCCGCTCGTCGAAGCGATCATGGTCAATGCAGCGTCGAACCTGGGGATCGCCTTCACTACGCAGGCGAAAGTCGTCCGTCAAACGGCCGGTAACTGACAAGCGTTAGCAAATCTGCTGGCGATCCGACGCACCGCGCAGCCAAAGCACCGTCGCGATCGCGGCAAGGAATTCACCTGTCAGTCAGCCGATTTCGGCCGGCTATCCATGTCGGATGGGCGCCCACGGCGGAGTTTCTCGATCTGGTCGATCCACCATTGGCGCGCGGGATCAGGTGGACCTTGTAGCACTCTCAAGAGCGACTGCAATTGCTCATCGCTGACCAATTCGCACGGGACGAACTCGAGTAGATCCGTTGACGTCCCGTGACTCAGTTTCACAAAGCTGCTGAGATTGACGTTAAATGAGCTCGAGAGAACGATATCCGGCACGGCAAGTGGTTTATCCTGTGCGAGAGCAATCGGCATCAGCCATTGCACGAGCTGCGTGATTTCATATTGGCTCGAGACATTATCCGCCCAGAATTTGGCCGCCAGATCGTTCCCTTGCGAGAGGGCCCGCGAGGCACTGCGCCATTCGGCTCGCGTAAGCTTGCTGCCCGGAACGACGACGACATTGGGAATACCCTCGCGGCACGTGAGTGCCAGATAGGCTGACAACGGAAACTGCTCCTCCGTGAGATTCGTCAGTCCCACGTGCAAGTCGGGGAGCCGCAGGATGGACTGCGACTCCCGTTGGTCTTGTCTGATTCGCTCGAGCGCTTGCTGAAGCCAATGATGAAGGATGATGTCGGTCGAAGCTGCCGCGTCGAACATCTGTCGCCCGTCCTCGGCCACGTCTCTTTGATGAATCAAAATGAGGCCCAGCGGGAACAATCCGATCAGCGCCAGCCAACTCGGCGCGATGCGGCGAAGCTGTCGCGTCAGGGTGTCGATGATGACCGCGAAACAGACACACCAGCAGATCGTTGCGAAAAACGAATAGTGCGTAAACGCGACGGCTTTCGTCAGACCTGCTTCCTGCGATCCCACGTTGATCAGTAGTAATTGGCCGACGATTGGGACAAAAAAAACGCCAAGCAAGATCCGCTGCGAGGAGGAAGCCGAAACTGCGGCCGAAACCAGCAGCAACACCGCGAACAATCCGGGAATCACGAACGCTGAGAATTGTAGTGAAGCGGTGGGCTCGGCGGCCGTCCGTGCATCGAGTCTGGCGAAGCGATGGGGAAACAAAGTTGCCGCAGTGTAGGCATCCCTCCCGGCCAACTGCCGATACCAGTGCCGGCAGGAGTTGGGGTTCGCCGGCGCGTCATCGATTACTAAGGGAAGTATCGGCGGATAGTCGTAAACTAGCGTCTGCAGTGCCGAGACAAACTGCGCCGAAGTCCGCTCGACAAGTTGCCGGGGAGATAAGGTCAGCACCTGGCCCCCCGCACGGTTCGCCACGCCGAGCGCTAAAACGAGCGGCATGCCAAACAAGATCGCGGCGCCAATAAAACCGATCGATACTCGTCGCACAATTCCTCGGGGAATCGACCGATCGGGTAATCGCCGCAACGTCAGCAGTTGCAGTGGCACCGCGGCCAAGACGGGGAACGTGACCACGGCAGCCAGAAGCGTGGCAATGCTAAATAGGAACACCAGCCACGGCGTCAATCGCGGGTATTCGGTAGCTCGGGTGATGGCGACCATCGCTGCCAGCAAGCACGTCAGCGCGAGCGGATAGAGGTAACAGCTCAACCACGCTAACGGGCCATCTACCCCGCCGATTGCTGCCGCTGCCCAGGTTAGTGCGCCAAACAACGCACCAACTTGCCCGACTCCATAAAATCGCATCAGCCGAAACAATAGCACGGCGGATAACGCCTGCGTGAGTTCGGTAATCAATCGCCAATGCGTCGTCTCGAATCCGAAGAAATACCAGTTGCCAAAAAAGACCAATTTGCTCAGCGGCAAACTGTGTTTGCCAAACTCTGGCTCAAAGAGATACGTGAAAAAGGACAGTCGCCCGGTCTCGAACAACCCAATTTCACGGAAAAACTTGAAATCGTCGGCCCAAAAGAATGCGTCACGGTAAGGAGCGCGCACTGCCATGCCGACGACCAAGAATAGCAGATAAAGCGCCGGCAAATGCCAGTATCGTAGGCAAGCGGTAGAAACCGCCGCCCTGGCCTGGGAATAGGTCATGCGCTCTCCGCGACGATGTGCAAATAACCATGGATCACTTACTTGGCGTGTAACTTAGGAACGGCCGAGAAATAACTTCTCGCTATGCCCCTCGCGGGAGAGGGTAGGGTGAGGGGGGGCGGAAATCGGGAAGTTATTTCTCGGCCATTCCTTACTCCTCACGGGATTCTACCGGTTAGGGAGAAGTAGGCTTTGTGCATTCCCGCCTGCAAGCTACGGCGACGTTGCCGCCTTGTCAAACTATTGCCACTGCCGCCGACGGATCACGTCAAGTCGGCTCAGCGGCTCCGTCGCAGCGCCGGCTCGCCGCGCGCCGCAGAATCTCTTATTCTCAAAGGCACGGCGAACCGCGGTCGGCTCTCCTTCAACCGTTGATCGACAGGTGCTTCTCTCATGTGGCGAAAACTCGGGCTCTGCGCCGCCTCGGCCCTCGGGGGGGCCATCCTCACGCTTTTCTGGCAACATCCCTCGCAGCAGTCAGCGCTCTATGCGCAGCCGCCGCAGGCTCGCAACCCCGGGCTCGACGCCAGGCCCGGGCCCGTTCGCGCGCCGCGCGGCAAGCCTCGTCGCGGCGCCGCCGACAACGATGACGCCGCGATTCTGGCTGACCTCACCCCTGAAGAACGCGTCAGCGTGAACGTCTATCAGACGGTCAACACCAGCGTCGTCAACATCACGATGAAGGGCTCATCCGCCGATGATTTCTCGCTGCTGGACATGCCTGCTGAAGGAACCGGCTCGGGGAGCGTGCTCGACTCGAAAGGACACATTCTCACAAATCATCACGTAATCGAAGACGCCAAGGAGATCACCGTTACGCTGTTCAACGGCCAGACGTTCGACGCCAAGCTGATCGGCGAAGATCCCACGAACGACATCGCCGTGATCAAGATCGAAGCTCCGACCGACATGCTCTACCCGGTTTCGTTCGGCGATTCGACGAAGCTGCGCGTCGGTCAGCGCGTGTTTGCGATTGGCAATCCGTTCGGCCTCGACCGCACACTGACGACCGGGGTGGTATCGAGCCTCGACCGCGTGTTGCCCAGCCGCAACAAGCGCACCGTCAAATCGATCATCCAGATCGACGCCGCGATCAACCCCGGCAACTCGGGCGGACCACTGCTGGACAGTCACGCCCGGCTCATCGGCATGAACGTGGCGATCTATAGCCGCACCGGTCAGAGCGCCGGCATCGGCTTCGCCATCCCCGTGGCGACCATCGCCCGCATTGTGCCCCAGTTGATTAGCGCCGGGCGGATCGTGCGTCCCGAGACGGGCATTGTGGCGGTCACACAGTCGGAAATTGGCCTGCGGATTTCCCAGCTCGCCCCCGGCGGACCGGCCGAGAAAGCAGGCCTGCGCGGGCCGACGGTCATTCGCAAACGCCGTGGACCAATTCTGTACGAGGCGGTCGATCGCTCAACCGCCGACGTGATCGTGGCGGTCGATGGCGATCCCACGCTGACGGTGGACGAGTTTCTCTCGGTGATCGAATCGAAGCGGCCGGGAGACGAAGTGACGATCACTGTGCTGCGGCAGGGAAAAGAGGCCCACGTGTCGCTGAAATTGAGCGAAGTGGAGAAAGAACGCTAGCAGTAGCTATCACTAGATCGCGAACCAGGGTCGCAATGCTGTCCAGACCCACTGTGTCGTTTGCCCCTGTGCGACCCGGTGCGAATATCTCTGCAATCTCCTGAGATTTCAGCGAACTCTGGCTAGCAAGCAGACGTATAGATAATTCGCGACTAATTAAAGCCCGGACAGCCAGGCAGAGCTTTATCTGCTTGGCGGACTGGGGTTTGAAGATTCGCGGAAAAGTATTTCGGCAGCTCCTTGACGATGAGTGAACCGCCGATATACTACCAAATCCCAACCGCAAGTTGGGGCCCAACTGAGGGCCAAAACGAGGTGTCGCCAGTCGACACAACGCGAAGTCCCCAGAAGGTTTAGATCGCTCTTTGACAATTTGGTAGTTGCCCCAAGAAATCAGCACAAGCCTTGTGCAAAGCGGGGTCAATTCGTGGGTTCGCCCCTGAAATTCTTCACGGAATTTTGGGGCGGGCATATGGGCTGGCTCCGGCATACTAACAATCAAACTGCTTGATTGGCTAACCAACGGGGGCGGTCGCAGGTGGCATGGGCTTCAGCCCGGGCTGCAAGCGGCAGCACTCGCTAAGCAAAAACCAATTGAAGGGTTTGATCCTGGCTCAGAATGAACGTTGGCGGCGTGGATTAGGCATGCAAGTCGAGCGAGAAACCCCGCAAGGGGTGGAAAGCGGCGAAAGGGACAGTAACACGTGGATTATCTACCCCTCGATCTGGGATAGCTGCGGGAAACTGCAGGTAATACCAGATGATGTCTTCGGACCAAAGGTGTGATTCCGTCGAGGGATGAGTCCGCGTCCTATTAGCTAGTTGGTAGGGTAACGGCCTACCAAGGCCATGATGGGTAGCGGGTGTGAGAGCATGACCCGCGTCACTGGGACTGAGATACTGCCCAGACACCTACGGGTGGCTGCAGTCGAGGATCTTCGGCAATGGGCGCAAGCCTGACCGAGCGACGCCGCGTGTGGGATGAAGGCCTTCGGGTTGTAAACCACTGTCGGAGGGGATGAAATGCCCTGGGGTTCTCCCCAGGGCTTGACATAGCCTCAAAGGAAGTACGGGCTAAGTTCGTGCCAGCAGCCGCGGTAAGACGAACCGTACGAACGTTATTCGGAATCACTGGGCTTAAAGGGTGCGTAGGCGGCGCGGAAAGTTGGGTGTGAAAGCCCTCGGCTCAACCGAGGAATTGCGCCCAATACTACCGTGCTTGAGTGAGATAGAGGTGAGCGGAACTTAGGGTGGAGCGGTGAAATGCGTTGATATCCTAAGGAACACCGGTGGCGAAAGCGGCTCACTGGATCTTTTCTGACGCTGAGGCACGAAAGCTAGGGGAGCAAACGGGATTAGATACCCCGGTAGTCCTAGCTGTAAACGATGAGCACTGGGTTGGAGGGTCCTCCATAGCCTTCCAGCCGTAGCGAAAGTGTTAAGTGCTCCGCCTGGGGAGTATGGTCGCAAGGCTGA
>CAZBWM010000117.1:0-20076 GCA_964495375.1 uncultured Planctomycetaceae bacterium
AGTCCAGGAAGTACGCCAACCGACTGGCCAACGTCGCCGGCGAGGTGCCGGTGGCGGAATACTCGGTGAGCAATTCGGCTGGCAGGCTAGTGCCGTAGTCTTGTATGCCCAGGCCGACGAAGACTCCCGTGCGCGTGCCTGAGAGCGCTCGCCCGCCATAACCTGCATGCTCCAGCGCGTGGTAAGCCGTCTCTAAAAAGAGCCGTTGCCGTGGATCCAGAGAAGTTGCCTCGGAGGGTGAGATCTGAAAAAACGGCGCTTCGAAACCGGCAACTTCATCGAGCAACCCCGCTTCGATGTTAGGGGGGATCATTGCCTGCGATCCAGCGGCTGCTGGAGTGCAAGCGAGCACACGACGATCGCGGGGCACCGGTCGAACACAATCGATGCCGCTGCGCAATTTCAACCAGAAGTCGTTGAGCGTCGTTGACTGCGGGAACTGCATGGCGAGCCCAACAACAGCGATTGGCAGCGTGCTACCGCCAACTCGACTTAGCTCCTTTCCGACTGCTTGGATTGACACCCGGTCTTGTGCAATAACCAGCGCGTTGGCATCTTGCGAAGTGAGGGCTATCGTTGTTGGCGTCCCGGTCTCAACGAAGTCTGGACGTGATTCAGCGAGGTGCGTGGCGAGCTGCAGAATCGTGGGGTAGGCGAAAAGCACCGGCGGCGAAATAGCCTGCGTTTGCAGTCGATCCGTCAGCAGCTTGACAACTTCCAGAGCACTAAGCGAATCGAGGCCCTGCTCCTGGAAGGGGAGGTCGATATCCACCTGGTCGATTCGACAACGTAACACTTGCCCGAACACTTCACATAGCAAGGGTACGAGGTTGCCCGCCGAGTCGACCGGTTGGGCCGACGGTCGCGTTGTCGAAATCGTATCGAGCGGTATCAAGGATTCTACGACATTGGCGATCTTCGCGGACTTGTCACGCCGCGCCATGAAGAGACTCAAATCGAGAGCATCAAGTTCGCGCGCCTCGTCTCTGCCAAGCACTGCATCCGGGAGCACCTCGACAGCGTCAAAGCCGCAACGACCTAGAAGTGCGGGCCATTCTGTAGTCGAAAGCAATGGACCGGAACGACGAAGCGGCGCGTCGTCGAATCGCCACCAACCGTCCGTCAAGGCAAACGTGAGCTGCCCTAGTCGGCTCGGTTTGGTGGCTTCGATGACGACCAAGAGCCCGCCGGGCGTTAACAGGGCCGCGCAGCGCCGAAGGGCGTCTGCAATGCGTCGTGTGGCGTGCAACACATTCGCAGCGACGACGACATCGTAGGCGGCCGGCACAAAGCCTTGGGCAAACGGATCACGCTCGATATCGAGCGTGCAAAACTCAAGCTGTGGATGACCGGAGAATTCGCCTTTTGCGCGTTCCACTAAGGTCGGCGAGAGGTCGCTGAATGTGTATTCGTAGCTTGACGCCTCGAGCGCCGAAATCCTTTCCAGCAGATAGCGCGTTGTGCCGCCAGTGCCAGCGCCCACTTCGAGCACACGAACCGGCGGTTGCTCGGCCAGATTGTCACGGCTGTCGACTTGGACGCGCAGTGCTTCTCCAATCGCCGCCGCGGCCGCCCGACTCAAGAACTGGGGAACAGGTGACGAACGATAAAGTGCTTGGACTTCTGTTGAATCGCCCCCTGGAAATAGCAGTGGCAAGGGATCGCATCGCCCGGAGAGCACGTCGGCCAGATGTGCGCCGCAGCGACTCAATAGTGCTACGTGGGGCGAAAGCTTTGGGAAGCGAGCTGCAAGCTCCGTGGCGCGGGCTTCCGGCTTGTGATCGAGCAGTCGATCGGGCGTGCGATAACCCAGCCGGGAGTTGCCTGCGAGTAGTCCGTCGTCGACCAGCATGGTTAGTAGCGCAGACAGATGGCGCGTGAAGCGCTGGGAAACCGCCAACCGCCCCGCGATCTCGGCGAGTGTTGCCGACTCGCCGGCGCGGACAAATAAACCGGCCTGAGCCAAGGCCGAGGCAACGAATTGCGCCGCCAAGGCGTCTAGTTCGCGACTAGGATCAGCCCAAGCCTGCACTTCGGTACGAAACTCCGACAGTGATTCACGGATCGCGCGCCGCGCGGAGTCTCGACTGGCAATCCAGAGTACGTTGGACGAAGTCGGCGGCTCTATTGCGTCGATGGTTTGAAAAACCGCGACCTGCGCGGGGCGTGCAGCGAGTACGGCGTCCAAGGCCGCGCGACCCGCCGCGTTGGAAAAGCTAGCGATCCCGCTCGCTCGCAGCAATTGTTGATATCGTTCGCCAGCCGCCGCGGCACTCTCGCTCCAAGGCCCCCAATTAATGGTTGTGGCTGCTAGCCCGCGCGCAACACGTGCGTGCGCCCAAGCGTCCTGGAAGGCATTCGCGGCGGCATAAACGGCGTGGCCAGCGCCACCTTGAATTGCCGATAGCGACGAGCATAGCACGAAGAAGTCGAGCGGCTGGCCATTGGTCGCTACGTCGAGCGACCAGGTGCCTTGCACCTTGGCGCGTAGAATCTCCTCGACAGATTCTGGCTTTTTGCGCCACAGTGCAGTGTCCTGCATTTGACCTGCCGCGTGCATGACACCCCGCAATGGCCCAAGTGCAACAACGGCGTCATTGACGACTCGCGTCAGGGTGTCAACGTCGCCAAGATCAGCGGCCGCGAAATGCACAATCGCATTGGCCGAGCGAAGTTCGAGCACCTGGCGGATGCGTTCTGAAATCAGATCATCGGGCTTTTCTTTAAGATATAGTGACCATTCGCTTTCGGCTGGTAGTGGTCCGCGCGAAACCAACAATAGCTGCAGTCTGTCGACGCCTTGTCGCTTTGAGATTTCGATAAGCGTCTGCGCGATCTGATGACCCAAGTTGCCGAGGCCGCCCGCGAGGAGATAGAAGCCATCGGGTCGAAGTCGAAGTTGAGTTGGCGAGGGCTCAAGCTCAATCGGCTGAAGGTGCTGTGTTAAGCGACGACCCTGTAATTGCAGCGTCACGAATCCGCTCGAAGGCTCGCAGGCTAGATCTGCCAATACTTGGTCGGCAGCAACGCTGGCGTCGAAGGTTTCCGTTAGATGCAGCAGTCGCGCTCGCAGATGCGGGTACTCGGCCGCCGACGCCCGAACTAGTGGCGCCAACATGGCATCGGCCGGTGGCACAGTTACATCCGGTGCGACGTCAGCGAACGCGGGCACACCAGGGTGGACAATAATTGCCCGGCTACCCGTGGTGACAAAGCAAATCTCGGTCGCGCGATTTGACGTTCCCAGAGCTTGTAGCAGCGGAATCGCGCTGCGAATGCCGCGATCCAGGCGGGATTCTAAATCGGCTAGTGACTCATGCTTTTGTGTATGCTCGCAAAGGGGAAGCAGCGAGACGACCACTGCAGGATCACGACTGGCCGCGGCGAGTTCAGCGAAGAGACGAGTGTAATCTTCGATGAGATTCGCTCGGACGCGATACAGGTCGTCTGCGAGCTTCGTGAATTCTGCACCCGCGCGCACACGTACTGTAGCCACGCGTCGCTCGGTGAGCCGCGCAGCCAGGTGTTCGGCAACCCCGCACTCATCCTCGAGCACCAACCACACTCCCGACGGCGACTGGCGAGGCGTGGCACGTTCCGCTTGCCAAAGTACGCGATAAGCCTGGACCGTCGGCGAGTCTGCCTTGAGGCCGATGTCACGTTGCGCTCGTTGCGCGATGTCCTGATTTGCGGTGGATGCAACGACAACCGAGCGAGGCGCTGGATCGAGCCAACACCTCTCGCGCGCAAAGGGGTAGGTCGGCAACTCGACGCGCCGACGGGCTCGGCCACGGTCGAACGCCTTCCAGTCGATTGGCAGTCCGCGCGTCTCCAATGCTGCCAACGTCGCGAGAACACTTTGCCAGTTGTCGCGATCGGGATCCAGCGCCGATACAAACGTCAACTCGCCAGCCGCAGGCAAATTACGGGCAATTGCGCGACCTAACGAACTGAGTATCGCGCTAGGGCCAAGCTCGAGAAAAGTGTCGAAACCCGCGGCTAACAGCGATTCAACTCCGTCGGCGAACTGCACTGTCGAGCGCGCATGACGGGCCCAATACTGGGCATCCGGGCCCGCCTCCGCCGGAAACGGCGCCCCTGATACGTTGGAAACCAGCGTGACCGCGGGCCGTCGATGGACAATCTGCGCAGCCCGGGTTGTAAGGGCCTCCAACACTGGTTCGACCCTTGAACAGTGCGAACCGCACGAACCTCGCAGACGCTCTGTCGCCCAGCCACGGGCCGCCAACACTGACGCTGCACGCGTGAGTGCCGAATTTTCACCCGCGACTATGGTATGGGATGGCCCATTCTCGGCAGCGATCGCAATTTGTTCGCCAAACTTCGCAACCACGCTTCGGACTTCGGCTGCGGGAGCTTGCACAGCAACCATCGAACCAGTCGCTGGCAACGCTTGCATCAGTCGAGCGCGATAGGCAACGAGCGCCAGGCCATCCTCCCAAGTCAAAACGCCGGCCGCACACGCCGCGGCATATTCACCCAATCCGTGCCCAAGGAACGCCGAGGATTCGACTCCCCAACCGCGATACATCTCGTGCAGAGCATACGCAACAGCAATCACCGTAGGCTGAGCAAACTCCGCGGAGTCGAGAGCGGCAGACCGAATACCCGTCGTGCGCGGCGACGCGGAATAAATCAGGTCAACTACCGAGCGACCGAGTTGTGAATGTAAACGCGTTGACGCCCAGTCGAGTGCGCGGCGAAAACTCGGCTCGGCATCATACAACTGGAGCGCTAAGCCGCTGTACTGTGTACCCTCTCCCGAAAAGAGGACAGCGATCTTGGGCTTATGTCCGGGACGAACTCGGTTCTGCCAAACACCAGGCACGAGCGATTCAGAATTCTTTGCTCGCCGCAGAATTGCCGACGCGTCGTTGGCGTTGTCCACGACTACCGCCAATCGCTCCGGTAGTTTGGAGCGGCCCGTATTTAACGAGTAGCATACATCAGCGAGTCTTGTGGCGGGTGATCGGTCAATGAAATCTGCGACACGAATGGCCAAGTCGGCGACTTGCGCACGCGAATGGGCCGAGAGATTGAGCACGTGGCTCGTTCGATCGTTGGGAAGCGCAGCAATTTCAGGTCGTCGGGGAGCTTCTTCCACGATCACATGCGCGTTGGTGCCCCCAAAACCGAATGAACTAACTGCGGCCCGCCTAGGTGAGTCACCTGCTTTCGGCCATGCGCGCAGTCGATCGGTGATAAAGAACGGCGAGTCATCGATAACAAGATCAGGATTTACGTCGCAAAGGTGCAGGCTTGGCGGCAGCTCGCCAGCCTGCAACAACAAGAGCGCCTTGATCAATCCTGCGATGCCGGCGGCGGCTTCTAAATGTCCGATATTCGTTTTGACGGTTCCCAGTCCGCAAAACTGCTTGCGGGGCGAATCAGCACGGAATGCGCGTCTCAGTCCTTCAAGCTCGATCGGGTCACCCAATTCGGTGCCGGTGCCATGGGCTTCGAGGTAACCAATGTCATCCGCCGAAAGCCCAGCGTCCGCCAGGGCCGCGCGAATGACCTCTGCTTGACCGACGGGATTGGGAACCGTCAGTCCCGCAGTTTGCCCGCCATGATTGACTGCCGTTCCGCGGATGACTCCGAGCACCTGATCGCCGTCGTCCAGCGCTTGTGGAAGCGGGCGAAGCAGCACGACACCCACCCCTTCGCCGGGCACATAACCATCAGCTCGGCGATCAAAGGTTCGACAACGGCCGCTCCTGGAAATGGCTCGTAACTTGCGTAAAGCCGCAAAATGTGGCGGGGAGAGCCCGACTTGCACTCCGGCCACGAGGGCGAAATCGCTCTCTCCGCGTCGTAGACTTTCGACTGCCAAATGTAGCGCCACCAAAGCGCTTGAGCAGGCCGTATCGACCGTCAGGCAGGGTCCTCGCAAATTGAGTAAAAAGGAAATTCGGCTGGCGATCATCGCGCCGGCACTGCCAGTGGCCAGGTAGGTTCCTTCGTCTTGCGGCCCGATGAGCGCAAGATACTCGCTAGCCATAGCGGCGATATATACACCCGTACGCGTTCCGGCTAAGGCATCTCCGGCATAGCCGGATTGCTCGAGAACCTGCCAGACAACTTCCAACAGGAGTCGCTGTTGCGGGTCCATCTCCGCAGCTTCCCGCCGAGACAGGCGAAACAGCGCGGGATCGAACTGGTCGATCGACTCGAGAAAGCTCCCGCACTCCCAATCCGCGCCATTCCCGTTCGTATACTCCGCATCGTTGTCGGCCGCATTATTCGTGCGCGTGCTCTCGGCAACCTGCGCACGCCGGCGGTCCTTTGGCAGCGGCGTTACGCAATCAATTCCGTCACGGAGATTACACCAGAACTCGTCGACGTTTGCCGCGCGCGGGAACCGGCCTTGCATAGCGACGATGGCAATGTCGTGCCTTGATATAGACTCGCTCACAGTCGTGAACTCTGTTCGCGGCCTGGGTCGTTGCTCCGCAGGCATCGCATCGCCAGATTCAAGTGCGACATGCTGCGGCGCCGACAACTGAACATCGGCCGTCTTGGAAGCAGTCGTCGAAGTGGCTGCGGTGAATGATTTGAAGGAGATATGGTGCTCGCGCACCAATGCTTCGGCGAGCCGCTCCAGAGTGGCGTATTCAAACAGGAGTGTTCGCGGGAATCGTTGCCCCGTTTCCTGGTTGATTCGTCGAGCCAGTTGGGCCGCCAGAATGGAATCGATCCCCAGATCGAGGGTCGGTTGCGTGGGATCGACGCGATCGAGCGGAATCTCCAGCGCTCGGCTAGCTTCGGCACAAAGCCACTCAAGGGTTTCAGAAGTCGAACAGCTTCGCGCCGACACCTGTTCAACTTTGACATCCTGGCTTGAGCTGTCTAAGTCGTTGGCACCAGTTGAAGTCGCAGCTTCGTCGATGCGCATCGCAGCGTCGACTTGCCTCACCGGCCCTTCACCTCGATAGTTGAGCCGGGCAATGACGATGCGCGACAGATCTTGCCGAAGCGCGGCATCGAGCGCCGCTAAGGCGATGTTCGTCGACATCGGAGCGATACCTGCGGCCCAGCCGGCGTCCGGATCGTACAAGTCGGTCGGCAAGTTGAGCCGCTCGGCATTACTGTGCTCTGCAGTAACACCTGCCGCTGGCATGTTCCAACGCATGGCGCGGGCGGCGACCCCGGCTTCAGCCCATAATCCCCAGTCGATGGAAAGCGTGCGACGACCTTGCGCACTCCGCCACGCTGCCAAGGCATCGAGCACGCGACTGGCGGCCGTGTAATCCGCTTGGAAAATGTTGCCGGCCAGTGACGCCACCGACGAGAAGTAGACAGTGAAGTCCAACGGCATTTCGCGTGTGACGCGATCGAGGATAATGGCGCCTCGGACCTTGGGAGAATAGACAGCGGAGAACTCGGAAAACGACTTGTGCTTGACGAGGGCGTTATGCAGAACGCCAGCGGCATGAAAGACGCCGTCGAGCCGACCGAATCGGCACAGCGTCTCATCGATGACGAGCTGCATGTCGGCTTCGTTGGTTACGTCGGCCCGAATGGCGAGCACCTGACCGCCGGCTTGCTCGATTTGCTCGATCGCGCGTAAGCGCACGCTCGTCGAATCATCGAAGGCATGGTCCGCACACCAGGCCGGCCAATCCAAACGCGCGGGGAGTGCGTGCCGACCGACCAGCACCAGTCGGGCAGCGCTAGTACGCGCCAGCCACTCGGAAACGGCCAGGCCGATTCCACCCAAGCCTCCGGTGATGAGATAAACACCTTGTTGCCTCAAGGGTGTGGACACGACCGAAGCCGACTCGGCGAGTTCGACCGCGATTGTGTCGGGAACATTTCGCCCGCCCGTGCGCAGCGCGATCTCGACGTCGGGCAAGCCGCGGGCGATTTCGCGCAGGATTGATGCCGCGGCGCCGGACGGAGATGCGTCTGCCAAGGCGCTGGACGATTCCGCTGGAATGTCGATCGCACATACTCGAAGGTGCGGGCACTCTAAGGCGACAACCCGTGCCAGTCCCGAGGCGCCGGCCGCTAGCGGCACGAGACGAACGCGCTCACCCTCAACGACTTGTGCTCCAGTAGTTACGACCACGAACGACGCGTGCGCATTGCGAATGCTTGCTAGTCGCTGCGCTACCAGGAACAGCCCCTTAAGGTCACCATCTTGCTCGTCGCCGGGTGCTCGGTCGCCTTCCCATTCAGGCGGCAATGTCATGCCACAAAGATAGATGACGCCCGCCGGCGCATTACTGGCATTGTTCGGCGTGGGAAGGTGCCGATCGATGTCGCCCACCTCAGCGACGATTGGCTGAGCGCCATTCGCATGCAATCGATCAGCAAGTGCCACCGCCAACAACGCCGCTTTGCTTCGCCGTGCCGACGACGTGACGATCAGCCAGTTGCCGCCAATTGCCGCCGCGCTATCCGTGGATGTTAACGGCTTCGAACGCCAGATCGGGCGGTGCAGCCATCCGTCAAGATCGATGGCTTGCCCAGCTAACTTGGATGTCGGAATCGAAGCGACTGCACCGCATGTTGTTGCGGGGGGCGCGATTAGTACCCCTGATGTACCGGCCTCTGCTGCGTCGATCCAATAGCGCTTCCGGGCGAAAGGATAAGTCGGCAGCGCGACTCGGCGACGGAGAAACTGTTCATCGAGACGCTGCCAGTCGACTTCGACTCCGAGGACGTAAAGCTGCGCCAACAGTTCGACAAACTGTCGCCACTGGGGCGCGGTCAATTGGTCGCTGCGCGGCATGGCGGCAACCACCGCCGGCAATCGTGGTCGGACGTAATCATCGAACGCCATGCCGGAGCAGCAGCGCCGGATGGCTGCGATCGCGGGCACCGCAAGTCGATCAATCGCTTCCGACTTGACAAGTTGATCGAACGCTACCGATACGTTGTCAACGCGGAGCGTGCCCGCCCAGACCCTTGCGACAGCCGGGAAGGCCGGCGTCGAGTGTTGGCCAACACTCATTGCGTATGACGACTGCGCGACCTTCAGCCATTCGCGCAGCGCGGTGGCCAAATCCAAGGCGGATTGACCAACGACTGCCAGCCGAACATCGAACAGTTGTCGGCCCGTGTTTGCGGTGAAGCAGATGTCGCGAGTGTCGTACTCGTGCGCCGACTCAATTGCTGTCGCATATCGCTGCGCAAGTTCCAGAAGCGCTTGCGGCGATCGGGCGGACAGTGTCAGTACGTGCCAGGGTCGATCGACTGCCGGGCGCGGGAGCGTAACCGCCGGCGCCTCTTCCAGAACGACATGCGCGTTCGTGCCGCCAAAGCCGAAGGAGCTAACCGCCGCGCGCCGTGCCCCGCCCGCCGGACGAGGCCAGGCTCGCAGCCGGTCGTTAAAAAACACCGGTGCGTTTTCAAAAGCAATCGTGCGATTCGGTGCGGCTAGATGCAAACTTGGCGGTAGTTCGCCATGTCGCAGCGCCAATACCGCGCGGATCAACCCCGCGATCCCGGCGGCGGCTTCGAGGTGACCAATATTTGTCTTGACGCTGCCAACGGCGCAAAAACCCCTTCGTGACGTGAATTTCTCAAAGGCCTCGACAAGTCCTTTGATCTCGAGTGGGTCGCCGAGCGACGTGCCCGTGCCATGGGCTTCGAAGTATCCAAGTGTGTCGGGCGCGACTCCGGCGCGATTCCAGGCGGTGGCCAACAACTCACGCTGCGATTGCGGATTCGGAGCCGTGAGCCCCGCCTTGCGATGGCCGTCGTGGTTGATCGCCGAGCCGCGGATCACAGCCCAGATGTCGTCACCGTCGGCAAGCGCGGCGGCGAGCGGCTTGAGCAGCACCAGGCCAGCCCCCTCGCTACGCACGTAACCTTCGGCTTGCGCATCGAAGGTGCGGCAGCGCCCGGTCGGCGAAAGCATTCCAGCCTGGCTACAGATGATCGTGCCACCCGGCGTGAGAATCAGATTTACGCCACCGGCCAGGGCGACCTCAGCATCGCCACGAGCAAGGCACTCACATGCCTGATGGACCGCCACGAGCGATGACGAGCACGCGGTATCGATTGCCAGGCTGGGCCCGATGAAATCGAACAAGTACGACAGCCGATTGGCGACCATCGTCAGTGAGTTGCCCGATCCCGTGTGTGGGTCGAGGTGCAATCCGGCCTGCGCCAACAAGTGCAAATACTCCACCCCCGATACGCCGACAAACACTCCGACCCGGCGAGGCTCGCGTGCCAGCGGTTGGTATCCGGCCGTTTCCAGCGTCTCCCAAGCCAGTTCGAGCAGCAATCGCTGTTGCGGGTCCATCCACCGAGCTTCGCGCGGGGAGAGCTGAAACAGTTCGGGGTCAAACTGGTCGACGCCGTCGATAAAGCCACCCCAACGGCTGTTGCTCGAACCTGGCTTCGACCCGCTGGCATCGAAGGTGTCGCGCCAGTTCCAACGATCAGCCGGCACCTCACGGATCGCATCGACTCCGCGCCGCAAGTTCGACCAAAACTGCCGCGCATTGCTGGCCCCCGGAAATCGGCACGCCAACCCGATCACGGCGATGGGTTGATCGTCGCCACCGCGCAAAGTGCCAGCGGCAGCGACTGCCGAGATTGGCCGGAGTTCGCTCGCCGAGTTAGCGCGCGTTGTGGCAGGTGGTTGAATCACTTCCGCTGGCGAGCGCGTTTCAGTTGCCGAATTGGGCGCGATCGTGGCCGCGCAAACATCGGCGAGCCAGTGGCTTAGCTGTTCGACATTCGGCTGCTCGAAGAGCAGCGTCGGCGCCAGCGTGACGCGCAGCACAACGGCAAGCCGCTCGGCAACTCGCACGGCAAGCATCGAGTCGAGGCCCAACTCCTGGAAGTTGGTGCGCGGCTGCACCTCTTGGGGAGCGACCCCGAGCGCCGCCGCAGCTTCATGCACTACGAGCGCGGCCATTGCGCGAACTTGATCGCTGCCCGGGGCGTTCGCGTGGCTCTCAGCTTCTGCAACGCGCTTGGCAACCGATGGCGCGGACTCTGCAACGGTGTGCTGCGGTGCGGCATGCTTGGTCGTCGGTCGCTTCCAAGGTGGCAGCAGCGGGCCATCGGCTGCGGTCGCCTGCTCTTGATTTATCGTCGAATACACCAGGAGATGTGGCTCGCGACAGCCAAGTGCGGCGGCAAATAATCGCCTGCCCTGCGACGGCGAGATTCCTTGCAGCCCGCCGATTGCCAGTTGCTCTGGCGTGAACGTCCGCGCCGCGATACCAACCTCGAGCCAAGGTCCCCAGGCCAGGCTCTGCACGCGGGGATCAACTTTTCCAACACGGGCTTCCGCCAGCGCGTCGAGAAAGCTGCTTGCGGCGGCGTAGGCGGATTGACCATGTTGACCGAACGTGCCAGCCAGCGACGAGCAAAGCACCAGAAAGTCGCAACCGAACTCGATCGCGAGCTTCTCGAGCACGAGCGATCCGACCAGCTTCGGGCGCAGCACGGCGCGCAACGATTCGATCGAGAGTCGCGGCGCCTGCTTGTCAACTGAAACCGCGGCCGCGTGAACGATGCCCGCGATCGGTAATTCATTGGCCGCAGAATTCGCGAAGATTGTCCGCAATATTGGCTCGTCGGCCACGTCGCCGCAGACGGGCTCGACGATGGCGCCTGTCTCCCGAAGTGACTCCACGGCTCGCTTCCGGCGATCGATGCGCTCGTTACGAGCGAGTGCCGCGAGAGAGCTTGAGTCGAAGTCAAAACGCTCCAGCGGCGTGCGGTTCAAGAGCACGAGCCGCCGGCAGCCCTGATCCACGAACCAGCGAGCGATCTCGACGCCCAGTCCTTCCTGGCCTCCGCAAATGAGGTAGGTCGCGTCGCGCCGCAGGAGTGCGGGCGGCGCGGGATCGTTCTCGAAATCAATTCGCGATTCGCGCGGCACGAATCGTCGACCATCGCGCCAGGCGGACTCGACTTCCAGGTCGTTCGCGCACAAGTCTGCAAAAAGTTGATCGGCAGCCGAGGCTACGTTTGAAGTCGCTAAAGAAAGGTCAACGAGCCGGATGCGAACTTGCGGCATCTCGTGACGTAACGCCCGAGCGAATCCCCAAGCGGCGGTCTTCTCTGGCAAGATCACCCCGCGGGCGTCCGTGATCGCTTGAGCGTCACTCGTGATGACCCATAGTTCGGGCCAGCGCGATCCGTCGTAGATTGCCTGCACGGCCACGAGCAAGCTCTCCAGGCATTGCGTTTGTCGTTGCAGCAACTCCTCAATCGCGCTGGTGGCCTCTGGAGGGCCAACGCTCCATGCATGAATAACGCCCAGCCAGGGGAGGCCAAGCTCAGTCATGGCTTTCGACAGGGCGGCGAAATCTGCTGGATTCGTCGGATCGACTTCGAACTCGAAGGAACTACGGCGCGCGAACGCGCGCCCGGCAAAGGCCACGACGACCCGGTGGCTCTCGGCCAGCAGTTTCTCGGACAATCGCTTGGCAACACCGGGTACGTCGGCGAGCACAAGCCAAGACCCAACCTCAGCCCTGCCGGCTCTGCGAATATCGGCATGTTGCCAGACGATGCGATGCAACCAATTCGCGGTCGAATCCGATTGCACCGCGTCGAGGGGATTCGCCGCATTGGCCGTCGGCGAAACACGCCGCGAATTAACGTCGGACGAGGAAATGTCATGACCCGGTAGGTCTAACTTAGCCGACGCGCCAACAGGCACCGCCGATGCGATTGCATAATGGCGGTGCTCGAACGGATATAAGGGGAGCGGTACCCGATGCCGCGGCACATCAGCGGCGTGCAGCTTCGGCCAATCGATCGTCTCGCCTTGCACGTAGCGCTGGGCGAGCTGGGTCAGCGAGCTCTGACGAGTAGCGTCGGATAGCGTGGTGGCATCTGCTGGCGCTGTGAGGTCGGCGGCCGACGATGACTCTAGTTCGCGCGTGCGAGGTTTGCTCTCGTCCGAGCCGGCGAAGATTCCTAGGTCCCTGCGGTCGAACCGCGCAGGCCACTGCTCCAACAATGCCAGTTTCGAACGCAATTCTCCGAGCGAACTGGCGACGATCGCCAACCGGTGACGCTGGTGCAACCGGCCCGCCTGGAGTGTGAAGCAGATGTCGGCCAGGAACGCCGACGCTTCCGACAGCTGCCGCGCGTAGGCAGCCACCAGCCGGCGCAGGGCGGCCTCGCTCCGCGCCGAGAGAACAAACAGCTCGGACCGCGCCGGCGCACTCAAGGTCTCCGCCGCCATCGCCGGCGCTTCTTCCAAGACAACGTGGACGTTAGTGCCACTCAGCCCGAAGGCACTCACTCCAGCGCGGCGCGGTTCGCTACTTCGCGGCCACTCGATCGTTCGATCACACGGCGCCAGCGGCGATTCTTCAAACGCGAGGTGTCGGTTCGGCTCACTCAAGTGCAATGTGCGCGGCAATTGTTCGTGCTCAAATGCCAGAAGAACCTTGACCAGACTCACCATGCCGGCCGCGGGCTCAGCATGCCCCACGTTGCTTTTCACTGCGCCTAAGCGACAAAACTGCCGCCGCGAGGTGTGGCGTGCGAAGGCCGTCGAAAGCCCTTCGACTTCAATGGGGTCGCCCAGCGCAGTGCCGGTGCCATGAGCCTCGATATAGCTAATCGTGGCCGGTTCGATCGCGGCGTCGCGCCAGGCAGCCAGCAGCACGTCCCGTTGAGCGGCCGGGTTCGGCGCCGTCAGCCCGTTTGAGCGCCCATCGTTGTTGATGGCCGTTCCCTTGATGACACCGTAAATGGTGTCGCCATTCGCGAGCGCATCGCTCAAGGGCCGTAGCAGCACGGCCCCCACCGCTTCGCCGGGTACGAAACCGTCGGCAAGTTCATCAAAAGCCTTAGCGCGGTGATCGTGGGCCATCGCGCCCATGCGTTCGAAGGCGGCGAAATTAAGCGGCCGCACGTTCAGGTGCACGCCGCCGGCCAGCGCCATCGCGCATTCACCGCGGCGCAAGCTTTCGACCGCCAGGTGCACCGCGACCAGCGAACTGGAGCAGGCCGTATCGACCGTCAGAACGGGCCCTTGCAGGTTGAGAAAGTATGCGATGCGGCTGGCCAGAATCGAAGGCGTAAGCCCGCTCGCCCAATGTTCGTCGATTTCGTGCGGATCGGCCTTGGCAACTTGCACGGCCGCCCCGGCGCCAACAAACACACCGGTACGGCTGGCTTCCAGTGCCGTGCCGCCATAGCCCGCGTGCTCCAACGCGTGATAGACGGTTTCGAGAAACAGCCGTTGCCGCGGCTCCATGCGGGCCGCCTCGGTCGGCGAAATGCGGAAAAATAGCGAATCAAAGGATGTGATGTCCAGCAGAAAGCCCCCTTCGAGCCGAGGCGCCGTCTTCTGGGCATCCGCGCTCGACGAGTCGCGTTCGATCCGCGCAGCGGGAAGCGACCCGATTGCATCGACTCCTCCGGACAACAATCGCCAGAACGCAGCCACGTCTGCCGCGCCTGGCGCACGCAGCGCGTAACCGACAATGGCGATATCTTCGCTACGCACCTTCGTGGCGCAGGCCCTGATGCGCGGGGAAACGTCGACCTTATCGCAGTCGGTCTTGGCTCGGCCACTGGCAATGGCAATGTCCGATATGACCTCACGCTTTGGCATCGCCGAGGCGACCCCCTTAGGCGGATTGTCCTGCAGCACTATGTCCAGCTTGTCCGATTGATCTGCCCACAGGTATTCGGCCAGGGCGCGAACGGTCGGATGCGCGAACAGCATTGGGGGCGATAGGCGAACGCTTCCCAATCGTGCGCGCAACTTACGAATGAAGTCGAGCGCCAAAAGTGAGTCGAGCCCCAGCTCCTGAAACGGATGTTCATCGTGCAATCGCGCCGGCGCCATCCGCAGCACATCCGCGAGTGTCTCACGAATCAAATCGATCAGTCGCTCGAGTGTTTGGTTTCGCTTCGCGGAATCAAGCTCGCCTGCGAGTGCGTCTGGTTGTGCCGTGGATGCCATAGCGCCGCGCGTTGTCTGCTCCATGCTGACTGGCGGCCTGGGCACGTTCGCCAGCGCAGTCGCCGGCGCCTGTGCCAGGATCAGTCGTTGCCCCGTTTCAGGAAATCCAGCCTCTCGGTTCGGCAGCACGCTCGTCGCTACGAATCCGGCGTCGATCAATGCCGAAGTCCACTGCTGCTCATCCAATAAAGGGGAGGCCTCGCGGCGCTCGCGATCGATGAAGCGCCACCAACCGGACGTCAGGGCGAAGGTCAGCGTCGCATAGCGCTTATCGAGCACCGTCTCGATGATCACAAGTAACCCGCCAGGAGCCAATAATCGTCGAACATTCGTCAATGCCTCGTCGATTGAACGCGTCGCGTGCAGCACGTTCGCTGCCACCACGACATCGAAACGGCCGACCGGCAACCCGTGCGCTTCGGGCGGCTGCTCCGCATCGTAGATCTGAAACCTGGTAGTCACCAAGCCGGTGATTCGCTCTTCACCGCGTGCCAAAAACAACTGTGAAAGATCCGTATAAACATACTCGTCAAGGAACGGTGCGGCTCGCGACACGACCACATTTGCCGTGCCCCCAGTGCCTGCGCCAATTTCGATCGCACGCAATCGCGAACCGCCACGATATGTCGTCGCAAAGCGCTCGATGGCGTCGGCTGCCAACAGGTTGAAGTAGCGTGCAAAGGGAGACTGCTCGTAAAGCGCTGCCGCCTTGAGCAACGAGCCATCGGGAAAGAGCACTTCCACTGGATCGTCGATCCCACGCAAAACGTCGGCAAGGTGCTCGCCACAACGGGCCAACAAATCGAGCTCGGCGGTCGCGATCGGGAAGCGATGTTGGGCGCGTAGCAACGCGGAGACACAGTGTTCTTCGGTCTGCGCCAACGAACTCGACAATTTCCAACGCGAGTCGCTCGACTCAGAAACTAGTCCGTCGGCCGCCAGCATCCGCAACAACTGTTCAAACAACAGCCGATAACCTGGCAGCACGCCAGCTCGGCTCGCGACCTCGTCGACCGTCACTGGGGTATCGTCCGGCGGCGGCAAACAATTCAATCGCGCGAAAGCTCGGCCCACGAAAGCGCCTGCCAGTTGATCGAGCTCTTGATCAAGTCCGCGATACGGCTCCATCTCGACCGCCAGTTCGCGCGCCCTCTCGCGTGCCCGTTCGCCAAGCTCACCGTTGAATCGCTGCCACGTTTGTGCACCCGTTGGGCATCCCACGCTCAGATCTATATTGGCCGATTTGGAGACGTTCGACGTGAGCCCCCTGCCCTCGGCCATGGCCAACATGCCCGGAGCGACTCGGGCGATCACCAATTGCGTGCGATTGCTTGCCAGCGCCAGGCCAAATGCTCGGCGGCCGGCGGCGTTGCTGATCGCCTGCACGCCTTTGGCTTCCACTGAGCTGCGATATGCGGCTGTTGCAACAACGCCTGTCTCGCTCCAGTAACCCCAATTAATCGTCAGCGCGGGCAGCCCGGCAGCCCGGCGCTGACGTGCCAGGCCATCCAAAAAGGCATTCGCCGCCGCGTGATTCGCCTGCCCTGGTCCACAGGTGAGCGAAATCAAGCTCGAAAACAATACGAAGAAATCGAGCCGGTGCGCGTGAGAGAGCTCGTCGAGCACGCAGGATCCTTGCACCTTTGGTCGCAGAACTTCATGCCAACTGGCGTCGTCGAGAAAGGCAAGCGTTCGATCGAGCAATACCCCCGCAGCGTGCACGATGCCATCAAGCCGGCCAAACTTGGCGTCGATGTCAGCAAAAACCCTTCGCATGGCCGCGAGATCGGCCACGTCGGCGGCCAGCGGCCATACTTCGGCGCCCCGCTCGCGCAATTCCGCGATCGCACATCGCCGTGCCGCCAATTCTGCTTCGAGAACCGAAGAACTGTGCGGCGATCCGGCGAACTCGGAGGTTTCAAGCGGAGTTCGATTGACGAGCACCAGCCGACAAGGCGCTTGCTCGGCCAGCCAGCGCGCCACTTCGAGCCCTAGTCCGCGTTGTCCGCCGGTGATCAGGTAAACTCCCTGGGGTTTCACGATGGAATGCGTGGGCTGCCCATCGCTTGCATCGACCGCTACGAATCGTTCGGTGTAGCGCTGGCCCTTGCGAAGTGCGACCAGCGGCGTCCGGCTATCGTCCGCATCTCGAGGACGTCGCAGTTCGCCTAGCAATGCCTCGACCGTCGCGGTCGGTTCCGCATCAGCGGCAACATCAAGCGCCCGCACGTCGAGCTGCGGATATTCCTGGGCGGCGGTGCGCGCTACGGCGACCAGGCTGTTGGCCTCCGGCCGCAATTCACTCGGCGCCCCATCGATCGCGGCCGCGCCGGTCGATACGACGACTAGCTTCACGCTGTGTTCGCATTGTGCAGCGAGAGCCTGAACCACTTGGACCAGGCTTTGAGCACCGAACCGCAATCGCTCGCTGAGGGGCTGCAGTTCTCGTAGGCCGTTGGCAGCACTGTGGCACGTGCCGTCACAACTCCACAAATGAATGACGCCCGCGAGTGGCCCCGTGCTCCGCTCCACCTCGCCAATGCAACGAGTCAGGTCGTCGCTGCTCGTCGGGTTCACTTCATACTGGTATTCGTGCGTGATCGCGAATTGGGACCCCAGTCGAGCGACTGCCACGCGGCATCCGAGTGCGGCGAGTCGTTTCTGGAGTGTTCGCCCCAAAGCGCCATCATTCGCGAGCAATAACCAGACACCCGCTGGTGACGAGATCGACTCCGCAATCCTGTCGGCTCTCGGCATTGCCTCCCACAGCGGCTCGAAGAACCAACTCGCAATTTCTCGATCGCGGTCTGCTGTTGATTGAGCGCTTTCCGCATCTCCGAATTGCACGCCGCGCAGCACAGCGAGCGGCATGCTCTCCTGGTCGACAAAATAGATGTCGCCGCGGTACCTGGCTGGTGCTGTTCCTGATCGATCCTTTTCGTGCGTGCGGTGGACGATGCACCGAGCCGCTCGGTTGACTGCGCCAAACATGATCACTTCGCCAATCCGCACGATCTCGGCCGCGGTCGTTCGTTCTGTAAAGCAACTTGGCGATTTCTTGTTGCTCGGGCGCTCTGTGGCAAACCACCGCAGCAACTCGATGCCCGCTTCGACCAGCGCGGGGTGGAACGTGAATGCGCCGTCCCCAGGCCACGGCTCGTCAGCCAGCGCCAACTCGGCCGTGGCCCAGCGTTCGGTGACCCTAATCCGCGAAAAAGTGTGGTAGGCCCGGCCAATGTCAATCGAAAGTTCCGCTAGCCAGCCATAGAGTGCTTCGGCTTCGATCGATTCTGCTGGCGATGTGGGCGCGCGATTGAACTCGCGGGTCAGTCGCTGCGAGTACGCGTCCAAACGCATTTCGGGCGCTGCCACACTCTGAGCTTCGAAGTACGCAATCCCCGCGCTATCTTGCCCCGCCGACGTCTCATCGTCGGCGATTTGAATCGTTGAAGCGTCGTTGGTCTCATGCAGCGACAATCGCACGTTGGTCGGCTGCGAGACCACCAGCGGGCGATTGAAACGCAGATCCTGCAATCGCGCGATCTGCTCGGGCGCGCCCTGACGCAGTCGCAGGGCCGCGAGCGCCATTTCCAGTAGCGCCGCCGGGCACACTCGCCCTTGCCCTGCCCAGCGATAATCGCGCACCAGGGGCGCGTCGTCCGGCGAGAATCGTTTTCTGAAGATCGTGGGCAAGCCGCGCACCTCGTGCCGAACTACGACGCGCAAGAGCCAGGGTCGGCCCCGTCGAAGCTCAAACACTCGTCCAACAGCGGATGTAGCGCGTAGCGCGCATCCGCTGCCGCACGGCTCGATGCCTGCGAGTCCATCGACCTTGGCTGGTCCTTCTGGTCTACGGCCGTCGCGTGCGCGGCCTCAACCCAGTATCTCTCATGCTCGAAGGGATAAGTTGGAAGCGCCAATCGGCGCCACGCGGAGAATTGATAGAACTGGTGCCAATCGACCTCGAAACCTTTGAAATATAGCCTGCCCAGTGCAGTCAGGAGTTGCTGCCGACCCTCGCCTATCGATCCAACTCGCAGGCCCGAAATCCATTCGCGCCCGCTCGCCAGCCAGGCTGCTCGTTGCGACTCAAGGCTCTCGTCAGCCAGCCCCACTTCGAGTACCACGTCTACCCCCACTCGTTCGAGTTCCCCCAGCGCGTTGGCCGTCGAATCGTCACGAGCGGCTGCTGATTCGACGAGTTCCTGAACTCGTATCCCTGTGGCCTCGAGTTCTTTCTGCAATTCGCGGATTGCGTGGGGGAGCCCAATTGCCACGCATTCTTCAGGCCCCAGCGTTACAGTCATTACCTCCCCACTCGGCCCAGCGATTCGGTCGATTCGAGTACGCGTGGTGGACACCCGAATAGCAGATCGCTGCAATCCTGCTAATCCTTCCAGCTTGGCCCCCTCGAAAACTAATTGCAAGGCCCGGCGGGGGCTGAGAGTCTCACGCACGAATGCAGCCGCAATTTCGCCATCTCCAATCCCCGCAATTGCGATGGGCGACACTCCCCAAGCTCTCCAAGTCGCCGCCAGCCCGGCTTGCAAAGCAAATCGCCGCAAGCGCACACTGGCCGCGTCGTCGATGGCGCCGGGGGGGGGCGATTCATGCAGTGTTTGATCGATTGGCAGATTCAGTTCTGCCCGGGCACAGTTGTCCAGGTTTGCGATGGCATTGCGGAATGGCGCGAACCCGAGGAGTTCCCGCCCCATACTTGACGGAACTGCAGTGCCGGAAAATAGCAGTCCAATCCGCGGCTGTCGTGCCGGCTTGTAAGCCGCAACTGTCGCGTCGCCCAGCACTGATAGTTCCGCAGTCAATTCTCCCTCCAAGAAAGTGAGCAAGCACTCGCGGAGTTCCGTTGCGCTACTGATCGCCACTGCCCAGCGCTTTGGCCATTGCGTGCGACCGACACTTGCCGTGTAACAAAGTTCCCCCAGATCTAGGTTGGGCCGTTCTTCGATCCACTGGATGTATCGCTTGGCAAGTTCGTGAAGTGCCGCCCTAGACCTGGCGGAGATCGTGAATAATTGTGCGCCGTGCCCCGAGTTGCCAGGTTCGTGCGCTAAAAGCGCTGGGGAGTTATCGAGTGGTTCTTCGAGAATGACGTGGGCGTTGGCGCCGCCGAGGCCCAGCGCGCTGAC
>CAZBWM010000118.1:0-19967 GCA_964495375.1 uncultured Planctomycetaceae bacterium
CTTCGGCCAGCAGTTCACCGATCTCGTTGTCGTTGTTGCTGGCAACCGCGGCGACTTGGGCCATTTCCTTGCGGTTCTTGATCTTGATCGACATGCCGTGCAGCTTCTCGGTCACGTCGGCCACGGCCTTCTCAATACCGGTCTTGAGTTGCACCGGGTTGACGCCCGAGACGACCGCGCGGAGCCCTTCGTTGAAGATCGCTTCGGCCAACACCGTGGCGGTGGTGGTGCCGTCGCCGGCGACATCGCTGGTCTTCGAGGCAACCTCGCGGACCATGCGGGCGCCCATGTTCTCGTAGACGTCCTCGATGTCGATTTCCTTGGCCACGGTGACGCCGTCCTTGGTGACGGTCGGCGAGCCAAAGCTCTTCTGCAAAATCACGTTCCGGCCTCGCGGCCCGAGCGTCACTTTGACGGCCCGGGCGAGTTTCGAGACGCCCCGACGCATGGCGTCGCGAGCTTCCTGATCAAAGGCAATCATTTTTGCCATGGCGTTTCACTCTCCTGAAAATGGCTTGATTTAGATGTGGGCTGGGGTATCCGGCCGCGAGTAATCTTTGGTTCACGCGACCTGGACGAGTGCGATCCCGTCGCGGCTCAGTCGAGCACCGCCAGCACGTCGTCTTCGCGCATCAGGAGCAGTTCCTGATCGCCGACTTTGAATTGCTCGCCGGCATACGAGCTGAACAGCACGCGGTCGCCAACCTTGACCTGCAGCTTGTTGCGCTCGCCGTTATCCAACAGCCGACCTTCGCCGACGCTGATCACCTTGCCACGCGAGGGCTTGTTCTTCGCCGAATCGGGGAGCACGATGCCACCCGCGGTGCGCTCCTCGGCTTCTTCCCGCTCGATGACCACGCGATCTCCCAGGGGCTGCAATCGCAGCTTGCCCGAGGCAGGTTTCTTACTCTTGGCGGCGGTCGCGGACGACATGTTCTTGATCCTCCTACGAATCGTGTTCAGTTTTTTCTGTGTTCGGTTCTTCGGTGTCGGCCCGAGCTGAGCGATCTTTGACCACGGCTCGTCGAACGGCTGCCGATGCCGGTTCGGCGAGTTCGGGCTAAGCTCCACTTAGGCAAACCGTTCTACGCGGCACCCGGGCAGGGGCCGCTTCAACGCAGGAGACTCCTCACGGACTCTCCACAGTGTCACCGATGCCTCCCTGCCAAACCGTGCGCGGGCAGCGGCATGCATCCCACCAATTGGCAACTACTGCGCCAGACTGAAGTCGCGCCCTGCGATTCAGACACTAACAATCTACTGGCAAAAGAGTTACGCGCAAGCCGTCCGCGACCAAATAGCGGGGTTGGGAACCCGCTGGCTGCGTGCGGTCTCTGCCAAATTGACAGCCCCTGGCAGGGGAACACGTTACTGAAGAACGCCGATGTCGCCCAACGACGGCCGGGTGCATTTCGCGCCGCCACACTTCTACAACGTAAGCAATAGTTAATCTTGGTCGCTTTTCCCTGGCAGGTCAGCCACCGAGGTCTCTGGATGTCTTCTCTCGAGTTGCAGGTCATCTCCTCGCCGGACGAGCTTCGCACAACCGCGCCCACCTGGGACGCACTGTGGAGGCGCAGCGAAGTCACGTTGCCGGGAGCGCAAGCCGAACCCCTGTCGATCTGGCTCGAGGAGTTCGCGTCGCGAAAGCCGTTTCGTGCCCTGGTGGTCCGCGATGGGCCGCGGATGGTGGCGTCGCTGCCGCTGGTCGAGCAACGAATGGCGGGAGTGCTGCGCGTCGGCTGCTTGCCGAACAACTACTACGCGATGGGGGGGGATCTGGCCATCGATCCCGACTGCGACCGGCAGCAGGTCTTCGAGCAATTGGCCGCAGCGCTCAAGCAACTTCCCTGGCGAACACTGATGATTCAGGACATCGCCATCGACGCGCCACGCTGGCAACTTTTTCGTCAGGCCACGACCGCAGCCGGGATGTCAGCCGAAATGGAACACCGTTGGGATACCGGCATCACCGACATTCCTCACGACTGGAAGCTGTTCATGGCGTCGCGCTCGCGCAAGGTGCGCAGCGCCATGAAGCGCAGCTTCGAGCGATTGCGAGACGCCGGCGGCAGCGAGTTGCGCGTTTTGGAGAAGCTCGCGTCGCACGAAATCGAGCAGCATCTGCGGCGCGGCTTCGAGGTTGAGGACCGCAGTTGGAAATCGGGGGCCGGCACCAGCGTGTTGCGGTTGCCCCGCATCTTCCAATTCTATTGCCGGCAGGCGGCGGCGCTGGCGGCTAGCGGCAATCTTGAACTGGCGTTTCTCGAACATTCCGGGCAGCCGATCGGCTTTATGTATGGCATCCACGCCAAGGGGGTCTACTATCCGGCGAAGATCGGCTACGACGACCAGTATGCCGCGTTCTCGCCGGGTCAGTTGCTGAACTGCCAGATGCTGGAGCGCTTTCAAGAGAACCCCGAGCTCGAGCATCTCGATTTCCACGGACCGATCGGCCCCGCGTTTGGCCGCTGGGCAACGCGCAGTTATCGCAGCGGGGAACTGTTGGTTGCCGTGCGGGGGCAACTGGGGCGCGCCGTGTGCCGCGCGATTCCAGCGCTGCGCTCGCGGCTCCGTGTGCTGCGCAATCGCTGGCGCGGAAGTGCCCCGCCGGCAGTCGAGATCTATCCGCTGCGGCCCACCGGGAAGCAGAACACCGAGTCAAGCAGCGATTGCCTGTTCCCGGTCGAAACAACGCTGGTTTAAGCGCGTCTGCGATCTCAGTTGCGCGCACCGCTACTCAACAGCGATCATCACGTCGGATGATTTAATGACGGCGGTGACCTTCTTGCCCGCGGCCAGGCCGAGACGTTCGACAGAATCCTTCGTGATCACGGACACGATCTGCAACCCTCCGGGCAATTCGACAACCACTTCGGAGTTGACCGCGCCAGGGGCAACGTGCTTGACGGTGCCGGCCAACTGATTGCGGGCGGAGATTTTCATGGAAGCCTCGGGGAAGTGGGATGTCGCCGGAGAACTGGAATTCGGCCTGGGCAAATTCTAGTCGTTTCGACGCCGCGCGTGCAGCGGCAGGGCAATGCACGCTCGCTCGGCGGGCCGCGGTCAAGCTAGCCGTGCCACGACATGATCGACAGGCCGTCTCTCAGATCGACTCGCGGATCGACTCGTCGAACGCTTCGACCATGCGATCGAGGGTGATTTCGTTTTGCATGAGCGCCAGGCCGCGGGCGACGACTGCTTCACGCTCTTTCGTGTGATTGAAGATGCGGTGGACCGCGGCGGCCAATTCGTCGGTGTCGCGCAGTTCGTAGCGCCAGCCGGTGCTGCCGTGTTTGACCAGTTCGGCGTCTGCCCCCGGTTCGTCGCCGATCACCACCGGCGTGCCAAGCGCCAGCGCCTGATTAAGTGCCAGTCCGACCGCGGCCGGCAACACTACGACATCGGCCGTGGCGATCCAGGCGTAGTCGTCTCCCTCGGGGACGGGACCAATGACCGTCACGCGCTCGGCATCGATCGACGTGCCCCGGCGGCGAATCTCGTCGAGCATCGGCCCGTCCCCCACCAGCACCAATCTCATATCGTCGGT
Source organism: uncultured Planctomycetaceae bacterium (assembly GCA_964495375.1). Classification (GTDB taxonomy): domain Bacteria; phylum Planctomycetota; class Planctomycetia; order Pirellulales; family JAEUIK01; genus JAIESQ01. Next base: position 3,551 of record CAZBWM010000118.1, read on the forward strand.
CGCGGTGCGCAGTTTCGGCCAAGCCCCCAGCACTTCCCAGGGACGCTTGCGCTCAATCATCCGGCCGATGTAAAGTACGACGCGCTTGCCGGCCAGGCCCGCTTGTTCGCGCAGGAGCTGCCCGCGGGCGCGAATGGCGTCACCTTCGGCGGCGATGCGGCGGGTATCGATCGTGTTGGGGGCGACGCGAACTCGCTCGCGCGGATAGCCAAGCGCTGCCAGCTCTTCGACCGACGATTGGCCATAGCAGAGGAACCTATCGAAGCGGCGCACAAACCAGCGCATCGCGGTGCGCGCCAACAGGCCGCGCTGGGTGCCGGCGCGCGGCGAGACCTTTGACCAGCCGATCACTTTGGCCCCCACGCGATGGGCGACCTTCGGCAAACTCCAGCTTGTTGAAAACGAAGCGGTGGCGGTGAGCACGACGACGGCCGGTCGCTCGCGCCGCACGACGTCGGCCGCGCCAGGCCAGGAGCCAACGGTGCGACCGCGCAGCGGCTTTTCCTCGAACGGAAATGCGTGCAGGTAGGGCCGAGCGGCGACGGCCTCGGCTGCTAGATCGAGCGGGCCAAGGACCGCGAGCTGATACTTGCCGGCCGACTTTTCGACCAGCGCGTCCCAGAACGGCAACCGATAATGCTTGACGGCCGGCTGAAACACCAGCACGCGCGGCAGCGCGGCATCGGCGAAGATCGGTGATGCGAGCGCGTTTGACATGCGGTTGGCGGCACTCACAGCTTGCCAGACTCGATCGTGCGTTCGGCGGCGCGGAGCAGGATCTTCGTGGCTTCGATGAAGAAGGCGAACCGTGCGTCTTGCGTCAGCCCCTTATGAAAGCGGTAGTAAATCTGTTGGGCGATGACCGCCGTCTTGAAGTACGCGAAGGCCAGATAAAACGGCATCTGCGACACGTCGCGCCCCGTGCGCTCGGCATAGCGGGCCGTGAGCTCCGCGCGGGTGAGACTGCCGGGCAAGGTCGTCGGGCCCCAGCGAATGAGCTGCAAGTCGGGCGGGTCGGCCGCGTCGATCCAGTAGCTGATCGCCGTGCCGACGTCCATCAAGGGATCGCCGATGGTCGACATTTCCCAATCGAGCACGCCGGCGATGCGCGTCAGGTCGTCGGCCGCCAGCACCACGTTGTCGAACTTGTAATCGTTGTGAACCAGCGCCGCGCCGCTCTCCGCGGGCATGTTGGCCGTCAGCCACTTGGAGACCGGCTCGACCTCGGGCAATTCGTCGGTCTGCGAGCCGTAGTAACGTTTGATCCAGCCGGTCACTTGCCGCTCGACGTAGCCGACCGGTTTGCCCAAGTCGGCCAGGCCGATCGCCGCGTAATCGACCGCGTGCAGTGTGGCCAGGTTATCCAGAAACGATTCCCCCATGCGGCGCACGAGATCGGGAGGTAGCTCAAGCCCATCGGGGGGATCCTTCCGCAGGATGACTCCCTTGATGCGCTGCATGACATAAAACGGCGCGCCGAGCACCGTGCCGGTGTCGTCGGAGCCAAGCGGCTGCGGAGCCGGCGGATACGCGGCATAGAGCTTCGAGAGGACGCGGAATTCGCGCCCCATATCATGAGCGCTTTTCACTTCGCTGCCGAACGGCGGGCGGCGCAGCACCAGTTCGCGATCGCCCCAGCGGACGAGGTAGGTGAGGTTCGAGTGGCCGGCGGGGAACTGCTCGACGACGGCCGGCGTGGGCGAATCGCCAAACCGCTCGCGCAACCATGGCTCGAGCTTCGCCAGGTCGAGCTCTTCTCCCTTGCGAACGGTGCGAGTTTGATCGAGTGGTGCCGTCATCGTTACTTCAATTTGAGTCCGTAATTCTTGAGAGCCTGCCGAGCCACGACCACTTTGTGCACTTCGTCGGCGCCGTCGTAAATACGGGCGCCGCGCTCGTTGCGCAGGAAAGCGGCCAGCGGTGTGTCGCTCGTCACGCCGAGCGCCCCATGTATCTGGATCGCGCGATCGATCACCTTCAGCAGCACGTCGGCCACGAAGAACTTGATGCAGGAGACTTCGCTGCGCGACTGGTAGAGCCCTTCGTTGTCGATCTTCCAGGCGGCGTGCAGCACGGCCAATCGGGCGGCGTTGATTTCAGCACGGCTTTCCGCGATCCAGGCCTGCACGATTTCCTTGGTGCCCAGGGGCTTGCCAGGGGCGACCTCACGCGTCGCTGCACGCTGGCACATCAGGTCGAACGAGCGCTCGCAGATGCCGATCCAGCGCATGCAATGGTGAATGCGCCCCGGGCCGAGCCGCTCCTGAGCGATCAAGAAGCCCGCCCCTTCGCCGCCGAGCAAGTTGCTGACCGGCACGCGGCAGTTCTCGTAGCGCACCTCGGCGTGACTGTCGTAGTCGTCGCCGGCGTGCCCCATGATTTCGATGTTGCGGACGAAGCGGAAGCCAGGCGTATCCAAAGGCACGATGATCTGGCTCGCCCGCTCGTGTGGCGCACCGTCGGGGTTGGTGACCGCCATCACGATGGCGAACGCTGCGCCGTCGGCCGACGAAGTGAACCACTTGTGACCATTGATCACATAGTGGTCGCCGTCGCGGACCGCCTGGGTGTCGAGCCAGGTGGGGTTTGAGCCGGGGCGATCGGGCTCGGTCATCGAGAAGCAACTGCGGATCTCGCCACGCAGCAGCGGCGCCAGGAACTTCTGCTTTTGCTCATCGGTGCCGAACTGGATCAGGATTTCCATATTGCCGGCGTCGGGCGCCTGGCAGTTGCACGAGTAATGCCCTAGCGGACTGCGGCCGAGCACCTCGCTGACCATGCCGTGTTCCATGAGCGACAGCCCCAGGCCGCCGTGTTCGCGATCGATCTGCGGCAGCCAGAAGCCATGCTCACGGGCTTTGGCACGCAGTGCCTTGAGCTGCGGCTGGCTGGCTTTGAAGCCGTGCTCGGCGACCGTCTTTTCGAGCGGCATAATCTCGCGCTCGAGAAACTCCCGCAACCGGGCCAACAGCTCGGTCATCTTCGGCGAAATGGCAAAGTCCATTGTGGCTCCTCAAAAACCGCGGATACCGTGAGTCGCAAATTCGCTTGACCACAAATTACAAGAATCTCAAATGCGTTCGACCACGGATTACACCGATGGCACGGATGGGATTCTGTTGATGGTCGTTTACAAACTCTCGCAAAACCGGCGAATAAATTCATTGTTAACGTGCACGCCTGATGTACGTCAGCGTGACATCAATCGATCCGTGATATCCGTGCAATCCGTGGTTGTTTTCTCTCCGCGATCGATGGTCGTCAGCGGTAGGTGACTAAATCCGGGTCGTCCAGGTGGGCAAGGCTATTGAATCGTGACAACGTGAATTTGTCGGGCGTGTAGAGGAACTCGCTGACGGCCGCGTTCGGGACCATCCAAGCGAGCTCCAAGGTCTTTTTGGCCGTGACGCCGAGCGCTTGCTGCATGGCGACCCCCACCGGCCCACCCGAGGTGATCACCGCGACGCGGCGACTGCGCCCCGGTTGGCGAACGATCCGCGCGAGCCCTGCTTCGACGCGCTCGCAAAACTCTCCCCACGGCTCGATGCCTGGCAACTCGAGCGCTCCGTGCGCCCAGCGGCCGATGATCACTTCGTACATCCGCTGAAAGTTACGCAGCGTGTCGGCGCGATCCTTAGCTTCCCCCACGGCGGCGTGCAGCTCGCGAATTGACGCGTCCTGCTCGACCAAGGTCGGCAGCGACTCTTTGAGCACCGCTTCGGCCGCGTACTCGTCGAACTCGTCGGCCACCTGGGCTTCGGGCCAGGCGATCGGCGTGTCGGCAAACTGCTCGCCAGCCAGCCGGGCCGTTTCCAGGTGCCGGCGCCGCGGGCCAGTATACACTTCGTCGAATCGAATCGCTCGCCGCGCCCAGTGCCGGCCCAACAGCATTGATTGCCGCTGGCCGAGCGGGGACAAGTGATCGTAATCGGCCGCAAAAAACGACGCCTGACCGTGACGAACGACAACGAGCGTGCTCATGCAAAGAATGTTGCCGAAGTCGCTCGTGCAGGAAAGGGGCGCATGAGTTCAGATCGTGTGACCGCCGTCGGCGACGAAGACTCCGCCCGTGCAGTAGCCGGCCCCTTCGCCCGCCAGGAAGATCGCCAGCGGAGCGATCTCGTCGGGCTGAGCCATGTGCCTTAGCGGCAGCTCGTCGGTGAACTTTTTCAGAATCTCGTCGGTTTCCCAGAGCGCCCGGCTGAACTTGGTCTTCACCAGCCCGGGGCAGATGGCGTTCACCCGGATGCGGGCTGGGCCCCACTCGGCGGCCAGCACCTTGGTCAGCGACAAGAGGGCCGTTTTGCTGACACTATAGATACCCAACAGCGGCTCGGGGCTGATGCCCCCGATGCTCGAGATGTTGATGATCGAACCGCCGCCGCGCTCCTGCATCGACGGGAAGCAGCGCTTGGCCAGCTCGAACGGCCCTTTGACGTTCACGTCCATGATCTTGGCGAAGACCGCCTCGTCGGAGTTGATCACCGGGCCGAAGACGGGGTTCGTGGCCGCGTTGTTCACCAGGATGTCGACGCCGCCGAACTGCTTGATCGTTTGATCGACCAGCGAGCGGGCCTGATCCATGTCACCTACGTGCGCCGCGATGGCGGCCGCTTCGCCGCCAGCCTTGCGAATGGCCTGGGCGACCGACTCGACCGCTTCCTGCTTGCGGCTGCTGACGACGACCTTCGCGCCGAACTCGGCCAGCCCGAGGGCGATCGCTTCACCGATCCCCTTGCTGGCCCCGGTGACGATGGCGACTTTGCCGGTGAGATCGAATTTGGAGCGGAGAGATGACATGGTGGGCTTTGATGCTGGATTCGCGGTTAGAAAGAATGAAAGCGATAAAAGTTGGCTCAGGCAAGATAATGCAAGAAATGACGCGGGTCCACTGGGCGCGTTGCCAGTTTGCATTAGGTGGCAGCTACGCCTGATAGTCTCGGCCGACCGCCTGTATCTCCTTGTCAGGATGGGCGAGTGCCAATTCGACGTGGCGCGCAAGAAGGGCATCGTCTAGCTGCCAGCACAGCTCCGCGAAGCAGCGCCATTCTTCTTCGCCATCGCTCTTGGCCAAGACTTCTTGAACCTGCGACTCAATATTCTCAATCACCCATTTGCGATGCATCGATTTGATGACTGTTCTGCAAAGCAAGATGTCTCTGTTGCCCCACGAAGCAAGAAAGACGAGCTGCGGAAAGACCTTTTTGCGAAAATCGTCGCCAAGCACCAGCAGCAGGCGTAGGGCCGTCCCCCGTTGGGTGACTGAAGCCAGACCTCGTTCGATGGCCGCCAGCTTGTCCGTTACGTCTAACCATCGGTGAAAATGGTCTCGAAGCGCTTGGTTTTCTGCCTTGCAGAGTTCGTCCCATTTCGCGTCGTCGTCAGGTGTCGTCATGGCGCCGTTGACATCAACACTACCGACTTAAAAACAATCATTCGTGCTCAGGCACGACTCCCTACCCGTAATTCAACCGTGCCGGCGTGCCGCGTTGGATTGGCACGTCGAACAGTCGTGGGCGGTCGCCAGCCAACGAGTCGCGCACGCGGTCGGAGAGTTGCACGGGGTCTTCGATTCGCTCAGCTTCGACTCCCAGCGAGCCGGCCAGGCCGACGAAATCGACTTCCGGCCCGGCCAGGTCCATGCCGAGGAAGTTGCCCGCCTTGGCTTGCGGCAAACCGATCTGTCCGGCGCCGACTTTGAGAATCTGATACTGGGCGTTGTTGCAGATCACGAACGTGACAGGGATGTTGTACTTCGCGGCGGTCCACAGCCCCTGGATGCCATACATCGAGGCCCCTTCGCCCAGCATGGCCAGCACCGGCCGCTCGGGCCAGGCCAACTGCACGCCGATCGCACAGCCGAGCCCCCAGCCGAGCGCCCAACCGCGATGGCCAAAGTAGCCGGTCGTGTTCTTGAGCATGCCGAGCCGCTCGAACATGTTGTTCGTGGTGGTGACCGCTTCTTCGACGACGGCCACATTCGGCGGCAGCACGCGGGCGATGCTGGTCATCATGGTGAGTGGCGTCAGCGGGCGGGCCGACCGCTCTTTCTCCGCGGCAGACAATAGCGTGGCTTTCATCTGTTCGCGAGCAGCGCGGGCTTTGTCGATTCGCGCCGCGGCGGCCGCGCGGGCGCTATCCGATAGCTTTGCCCGCAGCAGCTCGTTAAGCTCGGACAGTCCGCACTTGGTGTCGCCGAGGATGCCGACCTCGACGGGGTAGTTCTTACCGATCTGCCACTGATCTTCGTCGAGCTGTACCAGGCGGACATGCTCAGGGATCGCGCGCCACGGCTCGAAGTAGACGTACTGCCTGAGCAGGTCCATGCCGGTGACGAAGATGACGTCGTAGTCGGCGAGTCGGGCCCGCACTTCGGGAGACCAGAGGGGCAGGCCGATCGCGTAGAGCGGATGTTCGGCGGGAAAGGGCAAGCGGCCATGCGTGGTGCCTGACTCAGAGATGACCGGTGCGCCAAGCGTTTCGGCCAACGCGACCAGCTCGGCGACGGCGTCGCGCTCGGTGACGCGGCTGCCGGCTAAGATCGCGGGGTTCTTGGCGCTGGCGAGCACTTCGGCGGCTTTGGTCAAAGCGTCGACCGGCGGGCGGGTGCGCGTGCTTAACCGGGGCGGAACGGTCGTCTCCAGTTCGGCGACTTCGGCCTGGATGTCCATCGGGATCGAGAGGAAGACCGGGCCGGTCGGTGGCGTCAGAGCGGTCTGCATGGCACGGCGCACCGCAGTCGGTACGTCCTGCACGCGGGTGACTTCGTACGACCATTTGGTCCAGGGCTTGGCCACCGAGACCATGTCGCCCCAGAGGATCGGCTCTTCAAGGGCCAAGCGGCGGTCGCTTTGACCGGCCGTTACTAGAAGCGGGGTGCCCTCGCGGTAGGCGTTGTAGAGCATCCCCATCGCGTTCCCCAACCCGCAACTGACGTGCAGGTTGACGACCCCCAGCCCGCCGGACGCCTGTGCGTAGCCGTCGGCGATGGCCATCACGGGGACTTCTTGCAGGGCAAGGATGTACTGGAACCGCTTGTCGGCGGCCAGATCGTCCATCAGCGGCAGCTCGGTGGTGCCGGGGTTGCCGAAGATGTGTCGCACGCCCGATTGGGCGAGCATGTCCAACAGGGCGAGGCTGCCGGTGGTTTTCATAGCGGCCAGTTTACGCCTCGGCGGGGGCGAAGCAAACGAGCGGCAAACTCGAACGCAGCGGCGGCAATCGGCTCAGGGACTGCCATAAGTGGCACCAGGCTGAACGATTGGGTCAGACCGGGCGTGGCCAATTGCGCATCCTGCGGTGCGCAACTCATCACGCGAACGATGGTTGTACTTTGGCGGACGGCAACCGAGAATGAGGGCCGATAAGATGGCACGTCGAAAACGTCGCCATCCGTGGCTAAAAATTCACCTCGCCGGCACGCCTGGCATGCGTTGGCCCTTACGTCATCAGATTCTCTGGCCGCTGGTAGGGAGCATGCTCGCTACGCTCTTGGCAGCCAGCGCGCTAACCGCTTACCTGCAGGTTCGTCAGCAAGAAGCGACGATCGCCAATCAGCTTGACGCCGTCAGCGGCACGCTGCGCAGCTCGAACTTTCCGCTGACGCCTCACGTGCTCGAGCAGATGAGTGGACTGTCGGGCGCCGAGTTCGTGCTGTGCGACGGGCCGACGGTACAACTCGCCACGCCTGGAGTAGCTGCGGGGATCGGCGAGCGATTTGAGCTCAATCCGCTCGACTCGCGCAACGGGCGCTTGGGCCCGCCCACGTTGGTAGCGGGCGAAGCTTATTTTCACCGTGCTGTCGACGTGCTGAACCGCGCCGCGGCCTCTCCCGGGAGCACGCTGCACGTGCTTTATCCCGAGCGGAGTTGGCGCGAAGCACGCCGCAAAGCGACGACTCCCACGCTGGTGGTCGGCGCGCTGGCGGTGCTGTTGGGGATCGGGCTGGCAACTGCCTTGGCGCGGCGGTGGAGCCGCCCCATCGCGCGACTTCGTCGTCAGCTCGCCGAGATGGCCAACGGCGACTATCAGGATATTGTCTTGCCGGAGCGCAACGACGAATTGCGCGACCTGACGATCTCTGCGAACGCGTTGGCGACGCAACTCAGTCACCTAACCGCGGTGGTACGTCGTTCGGAGCGGCTAGCCGTGCTCGGGCAGTTGAGCGGCGGTATGGCGCACGATTTGCGAAACACGGTCACCGGCGCACGTATGGCGCTGCAACTGCACGAGCGGCGCTGCACGGGAGACGACGAAAGTCTGGAAGTGGCGCTGCGGCAAATGGGCCTGATCGAAGAGTACTTGCGGCGCTTCCTGACCGTCGGCAAGCCGGAGCTGCCGCAGCGGGCGATCGTCGATTTGCCAGAGCTGATCGCGGAAAGCGTCAAGCTGCTCGAACCGGCCTGTCGTCATCGCCGCGTGCGGATGGACATCGTGCTGCCCGGTGCGACGCCCGCACTGTGGGCCGACACAAGTCAGTTACGGCAATTGCTCTTGAACCTGCTGCTCAACGCCCTGGAGGCGGCCGGCCCCGGCGGTTGGGTGCGTATCGAACTGTCGACGAGGCCCAGCGAAGTGTTGTTGCGAATCGTCGATAGCGGTCCCGGTGTCGACGCGGCGATTCGCGATCATCTGTTCGAGCCGTTCGCGACGACCAAGCCCGAGGGGCTCGGGTTGGGGCTCTCCGTCGTGCGGCAAGTGGTCGAGGCGCACGGCGGCGTGATTGCTTGCGTGGGGTATAACGACGGACGAGTCGAACAAGGCGAATCCGGCGGTCGCACAGCGTTTGAAGTGCAACTGCCGCTTTGCGAACGAGACGAAGCGGTCTCCTCAGCCTACGAAGTAGCGGCGCAGGTGACACGCGCCGCTTCGATGACCAACACCTCCGCGGCGCTGACAACCACGGCCAGCGCCACGGAATCCGTAACCACCTAACGACGGGATGGCGCCGATGAGCCAGGTACTGATCGTCGACGACGAAGAGAGCATCTGCTGGGCACTCGGTCGGCTGGCTCGTGACGAGGGGCACGACGTACGAGTCGCGCCGTCGGCCGAGGAAGCACTACAACTTATTGAACAGCGGCGGCCCGACGTCGTGCTCTTGGATGTCCGCTTGCCTGGGCTCGACGGCTTGTCGGCGCTGTCGCGGATGCAACCGCTTTTGAACGGCGCCCCGGTCGTGGTGATGACCGCCTTTGGCAGCCTGGATGTAGCGGTGGGCGCGTTCGGCGGCGGCGCGTTCGAGTATCTCGTGAAGCCGTTCGATCTGTTGCAGGCGTCGCAAGTGCTAAGGCGCGCTTTGGCAGAGCCGGTGCGCGGAGCCGCCGCTGCCGAGCCGGCAACCGATAGCTTTTCGGCGACGGGTTTTTTAGGTCACAGCGCCGCGATGCAGGAAGTCTACAAGCGTATTGCCTTGGCCGCACCGACCGGAGCGCCGGTGTTGTTGACCGGCGAAAGTGGCACTGGCAAGGAGTTGGCAGCGAGGGCCATTCATCGCCATTCGCTCCAAGCCGACGGACCCTGGGTGCCGGTCAACGTGGCGTCGCTCAGCCCGACGCTGGTCGAGAGCGAGCTGTTTGGACACGCCCGCGGCGCGTTCACGGGGGCCGATGCGGCGCGGCAAGGACTGCTTGAATTGGCCGCCGGCGGCACCGTCTTCTTCGACGAAGTAGCCGACATTCCGCTGAGCGTGCAGGTGAAGCTGTTGCGCGTGCTTGAACAGCAGGAAGTAACACCTGTGGGCGAAGCCCGGCCGCGGAAAACGCATTTTAGGGTGATTGCCGCCACGCATCGCGATCTGCGGGCCGCGGCGCAGCAGGGGACGTTCCGCGAAGACCTCTACTATCGACTGGCGGTGTTCCCGATCGAACTTCCCCCACTGCGGCAACGGACGGGCGACATTCCGTTGTTGGCCGAACATTTCTTGCGGTGCTCCCAGCCTGACGGAGGGACGAGTTTGCGGTTTTCGGCGGCGGCAATCGCGGAGCTCACACATCGCCGTTGGTCGGGCAACGTACGTGAATTGCGCAATGCCGTGGAGGCGGCGGCGCTGTTGGCCCGCAGCGGCGAGATCCTGCCGGAGCACTTGCCGACGAACATCGCGCCGCTGGCCGCCGAAACGGCCGGCCGGTCGCTGGCGACGGAAGTGCGCGCCTGGGCCGCCGAGCGGCTCGCAAAGGCGGCGCTACCGCGCGAACTGCACGCCGACTTCTTGCGGGCCGTGGAGCCGGCGTTGTTTGCCGCGGTCCTCGAACGAACCGGACATAACCGGGCCGCGGCGGCCAACGTGCTGGGCTTGCATCGCGCTACGCTGCGCAAGAAGCTTAACGGCGACTGAACCACGAGGCGCGGTCCGTGCACAAAGCCGGTAGCGAGCTCCGCTACGTTTCGTGATAGGGTTTCGAGGCCTTAAAGAGCTCGATCCGTGAGTTAGTCGTGTCGATCAGCTTGGTGAGATGGGCGGTGCGTGCCTCGGCCGCTTGCAGTTCGGCCTGAGAAGTATTCTTGCGCGTGCTGAGCGTCTTGATCTCTAGCCGAGCCTTGTCGACCACTTGGTACGCCGTTTCAACGGCCTTGTCGTATTGTCCCGCCTCGGCATAGGCGGCGGCCAGTGTATCGAGGAAGTCGGCCTCGAGTTGCTTGGCCGAGGCGGCGGCGGTTGCCGATTTGCTGGCCCACTCGACCGCTTCCGCACCATTGCGAACTGCAGCGTCGGGGTGCGTGGCCAGTAACCAGGCCAGGTTATTGGCCCAGGTCTGATTCTTGCTGCCTGGCCCGATGCTCGGTTGCAAGCGGAGCGCCACGCGGAATTCCTCGGCCGCTTCGTTACTTTGTTTGAGCATCAACAGCGCTTGCGCCAGGTTCGCATGATAGAGCGCATTGTTCGGGTGCTGCGAGACGAGGGCCCGCAACTCGGGGACGGCGTCGCCGTACTTGTTTTGCCGCAGGAGCACTTCGCTCAATAGAAACCGAAACTTCTCTTGCTGCGGATAGAGCTCGACGAGCCGGCGAAAGACGACCACGGCCTCGTCATTCTGATTCTGCGCCAGCAGCAACTGACCGAGCGCATCGAGGGCTTCGACGTCGTCGGGGTGGGTCTTCAACAGATCGCGCAGCACGACAATGGCCTCGCGGCGGCCGTTGTTCTTGATGTGGATGGCGGCCACTCCACGGTAGGCCTCGGGGTGCCCCTTGCTGCCGCGGAGCTTGATCGCCTCTTGATAGCAGTTGAGGGCGGATTTCATGTCCCCCATGATCCGGTACTGCGTCCCCAGTGCGACGAAGTAGTCGGCCGTATCGACGTCCAGGCCAAGCGCTCGGCCCAACTGCTTGAACCACTGCTCCTCGCGCGCGGCCTGTAATTGAACCGCGGCGCTTTCCATGCCTTGCGGTTGCGCGAAGAGGTGCTGCGGGGCATCGAATTCGAGCCAGAGATTCAGGTCGGTATTGAGCTGCTCCGGCTGATGCTCGGAGATCGCTTTGGCCAGGCGCTTCTCGTCGATGGTGCGCAGTTGCGCCAGAATTGCCCCCTGGTCCTTGGTGCCGAACCAGGCGGCCAGGTCGTGCTTCTTCATCAGTTCCTGCACGTCGTTGAGCGTGGCCTGGTGCAACTTTTCGAGCAGCACCCCCATGTGCGCCACTTTGAAGTAATTGAACAGGCCCTCGAAAAGCGCCAGGCGACCGAGCGTTTGCTCGTCGAGCGTGTAGTGCCGCACCAAGAGCAGCGCCGGGTCGGTCGTGCCAAACCAGCGTTTGAGATCGGCTTCCATCTCGGGTACGGTTTTGATCGTCTCGTGCAATTTGGCCAGCGCTGCCTTATCGGGCACCAGCGGCTTCTTCGAGGCCAACAGAATGGTGTCGGCGCCGTTGGCGACCGACACCATGCCGCAATGCGGGAACTCGGTCTTCAAGGTGCGCACGATCGTCAGATAATCGGAGAAGGTGAAGTTATAGGTCTGAATCCACTGGGCGAGCACGCCGTCGTCGGTCAAGTGTTCTTTCGCCGTGCGGAAGAATTCTTTGGTGAACAAGTTGCCGACACCGGCCAGCCAGGGGTTCGATGGCTCCGAAATGATGATGTCGAACTTCTGACCGCTCCCCTGCAACGTGCTGCGGCCGTCGCCGAAGATCACGTTGAAGCGCGCCTGCTTGTCGATCTCTTCGGGCGCAGGGCGTTTGTCGGCAGGGAGCTCGGCCGCGGCCTTAAGCAACTCGGACCTGCGCTTTTCGTAGGGGCGATGATTGACGTGCTTGAAATTCGGCGCGGCTTCGAGCGCGAAGGGCTCGATCTCGCAGCAAGTCACCTTGGTTTCCGGGAACAGCAGGCAGACGCCCGACGTAGTACCCGAGCCGAAACCGATGACCAGCACGTTTTTCGCGCTGGGGTTGAAGAAGAACGGAAAGTAGCCGAGCCCTGCTTGGGTGACCATGTCAAGGCCGTCGCTGGCGTCGACCTTGCCGTTGACGCGCAGGCTGTACGAAGGGACCGGCACGTTCTTGGTCTTGCAGACCAGCACGTTGCTCGAGGCACCCTCTTTGAAGAACTGCACGTCGTACTGCGCGACGGAGTCTTTGAGGAAATTCTCGCCGTACATGTACATGCCGACGTTGGTTTCCAACGGATTGTGCGGATGATTGGCAATGAACATGGCGATGGCCGCTGCAAGCACGGCGCCGACAGTGCCGGCCGCCAGCCCCCACACGCCCTGCCAGGCCACCATGCCGAAAATCACCACGGCATAGCAGGCCGTGGCCAAGGCGATGGCGCCGGCCGTGCCGATCGTCGGAAACAGCAACACCGCGGTCAACGCGGCGCCGGCGATCGAGCCGAAGGTATTCCAGGCGTAAATGTTCCCGACCGTGCGCCCGACCGACGCGGCGCTCTGCCGCGTGAGGTGCACCAGCAGCGGAAACAAGATGCCCATGCAGAGCGACGGCACAAACTCCACGACCAGGGCCGCGCGTACGCACAGCCAGGCGTTGCCGAACAAGGTCAGACGAGCCGCCCGATTCCGACCCGCCCAACGGCTCAGCTCCGGCAGAAACTGAAAGCCGGCCAGGCACCACACCACCAGTAGCCCGACGACGGCGAGTGAGACCCACGGATACGACGCGATCCAGCGCAGCCCCACGTGATACACGAGACTGCCCAGCGCGATGCCGACGAGCACGACGAACAGCGTCGAGGTATAAGCGTAGGTCGATCCGCCGAGGACCAGCGCCAACTGGCGGCTCCAGGTCATTTCGAGCATCAGCGACGCCAGGCCCGACAGTGTGGCCGCCACGAACACGCCGGCCAGTGCCACGCGTCCCATGACCCCCGGCGCCGCGACGATCTCGGGAGCCGGTTCCGTGCGATCCGCCTTGCGCACGCTGCGCAACTGTGTGGTCGCGCGGCTCACCACAATCGACGCCAGGCCGATGGAAATATTGAGTAGCGCAGCGGCGTTGTTCGTCCCCGACAAGCCCCACTTCGGCAGCAACCAGAAACCCGCCAGCACGCAGCCCGTGGCCGCGCCGAACGTGTTGATGGCGTACAGCCAACCGGTCGCCTGATCGAGCGAACCATCGCGGGCGGTTAACTGCCGAATCAACAGCGGCAACGTGCCCCCCATCAGCACGCAGGGGGGACCAGTCACGAGCAGAGTCAAAACAAGCTGCGTCAAAAAGCGCAGAAACGGCTGCTCAGGGATGCTGGCATAGATACTGACCGAGGCGTTGACCAGCGCCTGAATCTCTTGCGGAATCACCAGAGCCAGCAAGCCGATGACGATTTCGCAGACGCCATACCATAGCAGCGGCCGCTGGATACGGTCGGCGATGCGGCCAAACAAGTACGCACCCAAGCCCAGGCCGAACAAGAACGAGCCGCTGACCGACGCGAACGCCAGGCTCGAACTTCCCCAGACGTGGGCGAAGCGCTTAAACCAAATGACTTGATACGCCAGGCCGGTGCTGCCCGACAGAAAGAACACAATCGTGGCCACCCAGAACAACCGCCAGGTGGTCTTCGTATACGCCTGCTGCATGGTCGAGAGCTTCCCTAGATAAGTACAAGAAAGTTCATCCTATTCCCCCTCGAAACGGCTGTCGATAAGCAGTGCTCCGTCAGCAGTTCGACGATGCACTCTTGGCAGATTGCCAAACCGGTTATGCGGCCTGACCCGATCGCACCATGGCACGATCGCGCTCTGACACGATTGCACCGTGACACGATCGCACCGTGGCGCCGAACATTCGCCGCACGCCCGGGCGAAGCGGAGCCAGCGATCGAGCGAATTGGAAAGTGGCGGCCGCATCGACGCGTTGGCAGACGCCAGGGCTGAACCGCGGGATTTCCTTGCGTAGAGAACCCAGTGGTGCCGGCTTATGCGTCTGGGGGGGTCTTCAATAAAGTGTTCCGGGATTTTGCGTCCGGGTGCGTCCGGGTGCGGCGAAAGATCGCTATAACTCGCTATTTAATTAGAACTTGCGGCATTTTCTCGGCTCCGCATTTTGCGTCCGGGTGATCGTCCGGGTTGCGTCCGGGTGGGTCGGTTTGCGTCCGGGTAGCGGAAAGGTGCGAGAAAGCTCGGGGGCCACGCCTCGGTCGGTGACTCAGACCTCGTCCCCTGATGAATTCGGTACCCGTTGAGTCTCGAGCAGGGATTTTGCGTCGCAGGCTGGCCAGCTACCCACTCGTTTTCAACCCGCGGGGAATCGGCAACCCGCGTGATGCTTCAGCCCAAGCGACTGCTAGACTGACGACCGCGTTGCCCGGTCGAACTCACGCGTGTCGAAAGCAGGGCAACGAAACAGTCCCTGGCAGGAGCGCTGCGATGGACGAACTAACCGAGTATCTCAACGACAGCCGCGAAGATGGCTTCTGGGAGCAGATTCAGGCCGAGGCCCGGCAAGAAGCGCATCGTGAGCCGGTGCTGGCGAGCTTCTTGTACGCCACGGTGCTCCGGCACGCGACGCTGGAAGATGGCCTCAGCGTCATCCTGGCCAGCAAGCTGCAAACGCCCGAGGTGCCGGCGATTTCGCTGCGTGACTTGATTCATGAAGCGCTGGCCGACCAACGTTCGATCCGCGCCGCCGTGCGAGCCGATCTGCTGGCCGCCCGCACACGCGACCCGGCGGCCCGCGGTTACTCGCAGCCGTTTCTGTACTTCAAGGGCTTTCACGCGCTACAGGCACAACGGGTCTCGCATTGGTTGTGGGGGAGCCGTCGCTACGGCCTGGCCGCGCACCTGCAGAATCGCATTTCCGAAGCGTTCGGCGTCGACGTCCATCCGGCCGCGCGGATCGGCTCAGGCATCATTATCGATCATGGCACCAGCGTCGTGATCGGCGAAACCGCGGTCATCGAAGACAACGTCTCGCTGTTGCACGAAGTCACCCTCGGCGGCACCGGCAAGGAGATGGGTGACCGGCACCCCAAGGTGCGCCGAGGCGTGCTGATCGGCGCGGGGGCGAAGATTCTGGGGAACATCGAAATCGGCGCCGGCGCGAAGGTGGCCGCCGGCAGCGTGGTGTTGCGCGACGTGCCGCCGGGCACCACCGTGGCCGGCATCCCGGCGCGAGTGGTGGGGCGTTGCACGGTTGCCGAACCGGCCTTGGAAATGGACGCGACGTTTCCGTACTCGGTCGAAGCGGGGGGCGGGATTTGAGGGGAGGCGGCCGCTGAGGTGTCGCTCCGCATCGATCGGAGGAATTTCGAGCGCGATGCGAAAGTCAGGCTGGCCGAAGGAGACTAATTCGCGCGATTTCCCTAAGAATATCGTGTCGCAGCTTAGCAGTCGGATGGTCGTTGCATGTCGCGCTCTCTGAACAAAGGGCCCCGCCGCCCGGATATGGGAGGTATTATGCCAAGCGACGAAGCGTCTGACATTGGACAAGTGCTCTATAAATCGATCTTGGATGACGCTTCGTGGAAACCTTTCGGGAACACGGTCACTTTGAGCTTTACCAAGGACGGCCGGAAGGTTGAGTTGCACTTCGATCGAGTGCATTTCCTGGGGACAAGACAGTGCGTGGACGTGCCCGGGCTCGATCGACTATTTGAATGCGAAGTGCATTACGCGGCGATTCATGGGGGTAGCAAATTCCTGGAGAACTTCATGGCGGGACGCGTCGGCTTTGACACGACTGTCATTCTCTATGACGCGAATCGAGAGCCCTTTGGCGCACTCGGATTTGAACCTCCACGGCACTTTTCGATGTTCACAGATGCGGGCTGCATGGATGTTATTTTCGATGACCTGGAAGTTAAAGACTCAGCTCATCAACGCAGAAGTTAAGCGTGGGGGATTCTCGCCGGTTATTCCTCGTGACTAACGAACGCCACCGTAGTACACGAGCTAATCCATGGAAGCACCTAGTCCTTAAACCAGCGTAGCTGCGAAGCTGGGTTGGTCGATGGCGTAAAAAAACTCGA
>CAZBWM010000119.1:0-18756 GCA_964495375.1 uncultured Planctomycetaceae bacterium
ACAACGAATCCATGGCGATTTCCGCGTCGCCGTCGCCGCTACGCGGCTTCGATCGCCCCCGAAACGCCTCCGTGGGCTGGCGCCCACGGCTAAGCGCCGCCGCCGCTGCGCGGCGAAATCCTTGCTCGTGTCACACCAATTCCAACGTCATCTCGTCACATCGTCGTCCTCCACCCACCAGCTAGCGGACTTGTGTCGAGGCCAATTGGCGGAGCCCGTGGCACACGATATACACTCAGTTGTTCTTCAAAGTGAACCACGACCGCCGTAACGTTCTATGGATGACAGCCGCGAAGGTTAGGTAAGCAGCAGCCTGGCGGTCAACCGCATTACCCGTCGCAGGGTTGGTCGCCGGGCCAGAACGCGTCTAGCACCAGCGCCCTCGCAACCCCTCCGCCCGTGGCGAAACCCCGCGGCGTCGTCTATCATCGGCGAACTGTTTTTATCACTTGCGTGCGGTGTTCCGACATTCGACGAACGCGCCGCCGCGAGTAGCGCGCCAAGTTTCCGCCCGCCCCCGAGCGATTTTAGCGATGGATCTCAAACCGACTCCCCAGGAACAAGCCTTTCGTGACGAACTGCGGCAGTGGCTGGCCGCCAATCAGCCGCCGCCGTGGCGCGGCGCGACGCAAGAAGCCGGCGGCAAGGACGCGCACACCGAGTACCTGTTGGCCTGGCAGCGCAAGCTTTACGACGGCGGCTGGGGAGGGATCGCCTGGCCCAAGGAGTACGGCGGTCGCGGCGCGTCGTTCATCGAGCAGGCCATCTTTCAGGAAGAGCTGGCCGCGGCCGACGCGCCGGAAGTGATCGGCGTGATCGGCATCGCGCTCGTCGGCCCGACGATCATCGCGGCCGGCACCGCGGAGCAGAAGAGCAAGTACTTGTCGAAAATCCTCTCCGGCGAAGAGATCTGGTGCCAAGGTTTCTCGGAACCGAACGCCGGCAGCGATCTGGCGTCGCTCGGCACCCGGGCGGTGCGCGACGGCGATCACTTCGTCGTCAATGGCCAAAAAATCTGGACGAGCTTCGCCCACCTGGCGCATCGCTGCCTGCTGCTGACGCGAACCGACACATCGGCGGCGAAGCATAAGGGAATCACCTGCCTGCTGGTCGACATGCACTCGCCGGGCATTGAAGTCAGGCCGCTACGGATGATGTCGGGAGATAGCGCGTTCAACGAGGTGTTCTTCACCGACGTGCGCGTGCCGGCCTCCGAGGTACTCGGCGAAGTGAACGGCGGCTGGCCGGTCGCGATCACGGCCCTGGCCAACGAGCGGGCGAATCTCGGCGCGGGGCTGTACGCGATGTTCAAGCGCAGCCTGGATGCCTTGATCGAGCGGGCCAAGCAGCCGCGAGCGGGGCGCCAGCCGGCGGCGACCGATCCGCGCGTGCGGCAGAAGCTGGCCCAACTTTATCTCGAGCTGGAGATTCTGCGGCTCAACGGCAACCGGGCGCTGACCAAGCTGATGAAGACTGGCATGCCAGGCCCGGAGGGCTCGGTTCAGAAATTGTTCTGGAGCGAATTCAATCAGCGGATGACGCAGGCGGCGCTGGAAATCTTGGGGCCGGCGGCACAGCTCGACGAGTTCGACGGCGGCACCTGGGCGTATCAGTATTTGCGTTCGCGCGGCAACACGATCGAGGCGGGCACCAGCGAAGTGCAGCGCAACATTATCGCTCAGCGCGTGCTGGGCTTGCCGCGGAGCTATTGAACACGAGCCATCCGCAACTCGGTGGCAACAAGTTAAGGCTAACGGTTCATGGAATTTGATCTTTCCGATACGCAGCGAATGATGCAGCAGTCGGCCCGCACGTTCTTGGCGGGGGAGTGCCCCACCGCGCGAGTGCGCAAGCTGATGGCCGGCGACACGGCCTACGACACCGAGCTATGGAGCGGGATGGCCGAACAAGGCTGGCCAGCGATCATCATCGGCGAAGCGCAGGGGGGGCTCGGCCTGGGGTTGGTCGAGCTGGCGGCCGTGGCCGAGGAAATGGGTCGCGCCTGTTTGCCCGGTCCGTTTCTGGCCACGGTGTGGGCCGCGGCCACGTTGCAGGCGCTTCCCAGTTCGCCGGCGATCAATAGCTATCTGACAAAGATTGCCAGCGGGGAGCTGCTCGCGACCGTGGCGCTGTTGGAAGAATCGCTCGATTGGAGTGGTGACGCGACGGCGCTCCCCGCCACGCGGCGCTCGGGCGAAATCCGCTTGAACGGTCGCAAGCTGTTGGTGCTCGATGCTGGTGTGGCTGACGTAATCCTGGTGCCTGCCAAGCTCGACGGCAATCTCGTGCTGCTGGCGGTTGAAGGTCGCGCGGCCGGTTTGACGGTTCGCGCGACGCCGGGCATCGACGCCACGCGCAAGCTATACGAGCTGACCTTTGACGACGTGACCGTGAGCGACGCCGCGCTATTGGCCGAGGGAACGGTCGCCGAACGTGCGATCCGCCGGGGCATCGACACCGCCACGGTTGTCGTTTGCGCCGAGCTGGTCGGCGGCATGCAGTGGACGCTGGAAACTTCGACGGCTTACGTGCAGACGCGCGAACAGTTCGGCAAGGCGATCGGCACCTACCAGGCGGTGCAGCATCAACTGGCCGACGTCGTGCTGTGGTTGGAAAGCGGACGCTCGGCCTACTACTACGCTGCCTGGACGCTGAACGAAAACGATCCGGCGGCCGCGAGCGCGGTCGCGATCGCCAAGGCGTATCTCTCGGACGCGGCTCGCGAGGTAGGCAACCGGGGTGTGCAGGTGCACGGCGGCATCGGCTTCACCTGGGAGCACGACTTACAGCTTTATTACAAGCGCGCGAAGTCGTCGGAGATTTTGCTGGGAGACGCGTCGTACCATCGCGAGCGGCTGGCCGAGCTGGTGGTGGACGCGCAGTCGTAAGATTGGCGCGCGTCGCTGCGGGCTAGTGTTGTGTCAAACGACGCCTACTTCTTCTTCTCGAGCTTCGTCGGCGCCGGCGAATCGTCGATCAGCTTCAGGGAGTTTTCGATCAGGATTTCGCCGGTCATCTCACCCAGCGACGTCTCCGAGATGTACTCGTAGCGCTCGAAGCTGCCGAAGTCGACCTTGGTGAGGATGTAGCCAAAGGCGTCGTTCGTCAGGCCGAAGAGCAGGTTGTTCCCCTGGTCCCCCTTCATGTGGCGCTTGAGGTAGTAGCCGATGTTGGCGAGCGCCTCGCCAGGGATCGTGAGGATCTGGGCGTTGCCGAGGTTCACCAGATTCAGGCGCGTGGTGATCGAGCGATCGTTGTTGTGCGGATACTTCAGCGGCGACGCGACCATGATCATCCACATCAGCCGCGAATCGACCGGGAATTTGACTTGCAATGCCTTGCAGACAACCGCGGGTTCGGCCTGCACCTGCGCGTCTTTGACGATCCGCTGCGCCTCGGACGCCATCAACCGGCCGATGCGCAGGCATTCTTCCCAAGTGCGGGCATCGTGCCAGCGAGCGTGCGCGGGGTCCGACGGTTTGTCGAGCAGGCGATTGTCGGCGGTGATCATGCCCCCTTGCGCGCCGTTCATGAACATGGCCATGCCGCCGAGGTCGGCTTCGAGCTTGTCGCAGAGCGGGCCAACCAGGTCGGGACTGACCAGGCCCAGCCGATTGCCGAGCACTTCAGGGTGTACCGCGTAGTTGACCAGCGTGCCGATCGTTTTGCCGTCGGGGGTGATCGCCTGGATGACGCTCATCCGCGGGTCGTACAGTTCGGGGGCGTAGTAGTTGTAGGCGATCTTGCCTTCGGCCTTGCCCGTGGCGATTTTCAACTGCGCGGGCTGCAAACTGTCGAGCGCCTGGTTGACGGCCATGGCCGCCTGATTGCAGACGAAGTCCATGTACTTGAGATCGCCTGAGGTTTTGCCGTCGAGCCCGGGGAAGCCGTAGCAATCGGGCGCACTGTGCGTGTGCGTTGAGCCGATGAGGATGTTGTCGGCCGGGATGCGCGGCACCTGCTTGTGTACGCGAGCACAGAGGATCGACGGAAAGCCGAGCAGGTCGAGCTGCACGATGGCCACGCGCGTTTCGCCTTGTTCGAAGACCATGGCGCGGGCGGTCAGTTCGCCTTGCTTGCCTTTGGCCGGTGCGCCGGGGCCGACACCGCCTGAGATGGGCAGCAAGGGATCGGGAGTGATGATGGTTTTGCCGACGCCGACCTTGAGCTCGGCCTGGGCCAGCGACGGAAGCGAGAAGGCGAGGATCAAGAGCGCGGCGAGTGTGTGTCGGAGCATGGCGGTTTTCTTCGAGTTGGATATGGCGGAGCGGGATGCGGCGGCAGGGGACCGTGCGATGCGGCGCCGCTGGGCCGGAGGCATTGGCCCGGCGACCGTTCCCTTTAAATAACGTCCCCCTTGATTAACTCGCCTGGGGGCACGACGCAAGGGCCGGGGGGGGCGGGAAGCAGACTGGCGCCGGCGGCTGGCGCTTAAATCGGCCGCTTGGCGGCGATTTTGCGAGGCGCTCCGGGGCGCTTTTTCGCGGGGGAGATTGACTTCTCACGGGTGCGCGAACCGATGGCCGGGAGCTTACGCGTGGTGTCGATCGCGGCGCGGCGCGGGTTGCCGCTCGGCATGCGGCCGACGCTCGGCACCACACCAGCGGATGTCGCAGGCTGCAACACGGCCAGCAGCCGGCCGATCTGCACGTGATCTTCCAAGGGGTGGCGCAGGTTGAGCCCCGGCTTGAGGCGGTAGTGGTTCTGCCGGCCGACGCGCAGCCGCTTCAGGTAGCCTCCGGCTTCGAGATCGACAACGATCCGCTGCACGGCCCGCTCGGTGATCAGCACCTTGGCTGCGATGTCGCGAATGCGGATGTCGGGCCAGAGAAAGATGCAATGCAGCACATGTGTATGGTTGCTCAAAAAGGTCCAATCTGGGTGCCGCAACGGCTGCGTCTTATCAACCACTTCTCTTGACCCCCCGGTCAACTTGTCTTGGTCGCTACGACCTGGTGCGCGCCATCGCCGAGTGCTGAACAACGATCCGCGCAAAGCTTTCCTGAATTCTGTATCGCGTGCTCGGCATCGTCAAGCAAGCGGGCATGACAAGCCGGGGGAACGCGGGGAGGCTGCCGCCGAATGGACGACTTTTGTGTCGTGCGTGTAGTGCCGCGATCCATGAGGGCGCCACGACGCCGAGCGTGCGTCCCGCGTAAGGTTGAGCGCGACGCGCGGTTCCGCCGCGCGGGGGATGAACGTCGAGGAGCAACAACGTTTGCGAGTTTTCTCGCGAAATTGCCCAACTCATTCCGGTAGGAGTTTGGTGACAAATTCGTAAGAGAAGTTCATTAACCGCCGAAAAAGTTCGACGACATTGGTGTCAGCCCAACGGCAGCGTGACAAATCCGTAAGACAAGGCAGATCACAAATTGACGACATTCTTGTCCGGTAATAGGATCGGTTCGTAGTCGTCGTTTTGCAATCCGCGACGGTCGGTGACGGTGCCGGCGAAGCTGTCGAAGTCTTAAGGAACTGCGGAGCATTGATTCGATGAGCGTCACGAACCGCGGAGAGTGACGACGACAACACCGCGAGTCGCCCGTACCCCTGGCGACTCGCCCGCGATGGCGAGGATGTGGTGGGCCTCTTTCGCACGTCGCACGTTGAGACGCTGATCGAGTTGATGACCAGAGAGGGAACTACGAGCGGAGCTGCCATGAAAGAATCATCGATCCTGACCCTGCTCTTGGCGCTAATCTCCCTCTCCCCGGCGGGCTGCAACATGCATCGGGAGGAAGCGCACCACGAAGCTCACAAGATCGTGGCGACCAACCCGCAAGCGGAGGCGATCACGCTCACGCAGCGCTACGTCTGCCAGATCCACTCGCAGCGCCACATCAAAGTGCGGGCGCTGGAGATGGGCTATCTCGAAGCAATTCCGGTCAAAGAGGGGCAGCGGGTCAAGGAAGGGGACTTGCTGTTCACGGTCAAGCCGGTGCTCTATCAGGCCAAGCTCGACGCCGAGAACGCCGAGGCCCGCGTGGCCCAACTGCAATTGAAATACGCCCAGCAACTAAGCGCCGATAAAGTCGTCTCGGTCAACGAGGTGAGCTTGCGGCAGGCCGAATACGATAAGGCCCAAGCCAAGGCCGACCTGGCCGCGGCCGAGTTGGATTTCGCCACGGTCAAGGCGCCGTTCGACGGCATCGTCGACCGCTTGCTGCAGCAGCAGGGGAGCCTGGTCCAAGAAGGCGAGGTGCTCACGACGTTGTCCGACAACAGCGTAATGTGGGTCTACTTCAACATGCCCGAGGCGCGCTACCTCGAATTCATGACCGAGCTCAAGCAGCATCGGGACGAGCTGCAGATCGAGCTCGAGCTAGCCAACGGCGAGAAGTTCCCGCAGATCGGTAAAATCGGTGCAATCGAGGCCGACTTCAACAACGAGACGGGCAACATCCCCTTCCGCGCCGACTTTCCCAACCCCGACCGCCTGCTGCGCCATGGCCAGACCGGCACCATCCTGGTCAGCCGCGTACAGCACGACGCCGTGGTGATTCCGCAGCGGGCCGCGTTCGAGGTGCTCAATAAGCTCTACGTTTACGTCGTCGACGAGCATGACGTCGCGCACCAGCGCGAGATCGTCGTGCAGGACGAGTTGGACGACATTTACATCATCAAAGATGGGCTCAGCACGAGCGACAAGATCGTGCTCGAAGGAACTCGCCAGGTTCGCGACGGTGAGAAGGTCGAGTACGAAGATCGCCAGCCCGCGGAAGTTGCCGCCCACCTGAAGTACCACGCGGAATAACCACCGCCTTCGCTTCTCGCGCACAGCAATATGTTCTCGCAATTCCTCCACCGCCCGGCGTTGGCGATCGTCATCTCGATCATCATCCTGTTCTTGGGCGGGCTGTCGATCAAGACACTGCCGATCTCGCAATTCCCCAACGTGGCGCCACCGAGCGTGGTGGTGACCGTGGCTTTTCCGGGGGCCAGCGCCAACGTGCTGGTCGACTCGGTGCTGGTCATTTTGGAGCAGGCCATCAACGGCGTGGCCGACATGCGCTACATGGCCTCGGCCGCCACGAGCGCGGGCGAAGCCACGATCATGATCATCTTCGAGCCAGGCACGGACCCCAACGTGGCTGTCTTGAACGTGCAGAATCGCATTCAAACCGTGAAGAATCGGCTCCCACCCCTCGTCGAGCGCGAGGGAATCATCGTTCAGCAAGCCATGACGAGCATGCTGATGTACGTGAACATCTACAGCACGGAGCCGAGCCACGATCAAAACTTTCTTTACAACTACGCCTTCGTCAATCTCTTGCCCGAGATCAAGCGCGTCCGTGGAGTCGGTAGCGCCACGATCCTGGGGAGCCGCCAATACGCGATGCGCGTCTGGCTGAATCTCGACCGCATGCGGGCCTACAACGTGTCGGCCGACGACATCATGAAGGCAGTCGGCGAGCAGAGCATGATTGGTTCGCCCGGGCGACTCGGCCAGGCGACGGGCAAAACCTCGCAGACGGTCGAGTACGTGCTGACCTGGGTCGGGCGCTACAACAAGCCCGACCAGTACGAGAATATCGTCATCAAGGCGAACCCCGACGGCGAGATCCTGCGGCTCAAGGACGTTGCTCAGGTCGAGCTGGGCCCTTCCTACTACAACATCTACTCGGATATCGACGGCCACCCGTCAGCGGCCATCGTGCTCAAGCAATTGCCCGGCACCAACGCCGCGGTGGTGATCGAGGAGATCAAGGAGCTGCTCGAAGAGATCAAGGAAGACTCGTTTCCCTCGGGGATGACGTTCGAGGTCAGCTACGACGTTTCCAGCTTTTTGGAGGCTTCGATCGAGCAGGTGCTGCATACCCTGCTCGAGGCGTTTGTGCTGGTCTCGCTGGTGGTCTTCTTATTCTTAGGCGACTGGCGTTCGACGCTGATTCCGACCTTAGCGGTTCCGGTGTCGTTGATCGGCACCTTCTTCGTGCTGCAGTTGCTCGGCCTGTCGATCAACCTGATCACGCTCTTCGCGCTGGTGCTGGCGATCGGCGTGGTGGTCGACGACGCGATCGTAGTGGTCGAAGCGGTGCATGCCAAGATGCACGAGAAGCACCTGTCCCCCTATCGCGCGACCAAAGAAGTGGTGAATGAAATCAGCGGCGCGATCATCGCCATTACGCTGGTGATGACGGCGGTCTTCGTACCGGTGACCTTCATGACCGGGCCGGTCGGCACCTTCTATCGGCAGTTCGGCATCACCATGGCCACGTCGATTGTGCTCTCGGGCGTCGTCGCCCTGACGCTCACGCCGGTACTCTGCGCGATGATCCTCAAGCCGCACGACCCGCTTGCCAAGAAGAGCCGCGGGCCGCTGGCGATCTTCTTGCGCTTGTTTGACCGGGGCGTCGAGAAGGTCACGGGAGGTTACGCCGCATTCCTGCGCCCGGTGGTCACGCGCCGCGCGCTGACCATGCTGGTCATCTCGGGCTTTGGCGTCGGCATCTTCTTTGTGAACACGCTGCTACCGACTGGATTCATCCCCTTGGAAGATCAGGGGATGATCTATGGAATCATCCAAACGCCGCCCGGCTCGACGATCGAGTACACCAACGCCAAATCGCACGAGCTGCAGGAGATCGCCAAGACGGTCGACGGCGTGCAGTCGGTGTCGTCGCTGGCCGGCTACGAAGTGCTGACCGAGGGGCGCGGCTCGAACGCCGGAACCTGCCTGATCAATCTTAAACCGTGGCTCAAGCGCAAGCTGACCTCGAAGGAGATCATTCAGGAGCTCGAACACAAGTGCCGCGTGATGTCGAACGTCAAGCTCGAATTCTTCGAGCCGCCGGCGGTGCCGGGCTTCGGCGCGGCGGGCGGTTTCTCGGTGCGCGTGCTCGATAAGACGAACACGACAAACTACCAGCGGCTCGGCGAGGTGACCGACAAGTTCATGGCAGCGCTGGCGAAGCGCAAAGAGGTCAAGGGGCTGTTCACCTTTTTCGCCAGCAACTATCCGCAGTACGAAGTCGTGATCAACAACGACGTCGCCATGCAAAAGGGGGTGTCGATCGCCAAGGCGATGGACAATCTTTCGATCGTCATCGGCAGCACTTGGGAACAGGGCTTCATTCTCTTCGGCCAGTTCTACAAAGTCTTTGTGCAATCGCAACCGGAGTTCCGCCGCTACCCTGAAGACCTCGAGAACATGTTCGTCAAGAACGATCAGGGGCAAATGGTCCCCTACTCAGCGTTCACGACGATCAAGAAAATGCAGGGGCTCAACGAGATCAACCGCTACAACTTGTATCCGTCGGCCGCCATCCAGGGCGCGCCGTCGCCGGGCTTCAGCAGCGGCGAAGCGATCAAGGCGATCGAAGAGGTCGCCGCCGAAACGTTGCCGCGCGGCTACGCCCTGGGCTGGGAGGGGCTCTCCTACGACGAAGCGGGCAAAGGGAACACGGCCATCTACGTGTTCCTGGTGGTCGTGATCTTCGTTTATCTGGTGCTGGTCGGGCAGTACGAGAGCTTCATTTTGCCATTGGCCGTGATCATGTCGCTGCCGGTCGGCATCTTTGGATCGTTCGCGTTCTTGCAGGCAATGGGGCTGGCCAACGACGTGTACGCCCAGATCGGTCTGGTGATGTTGGTCGGTCTGCTGGGGAAGAATGCGATTCTGATCGTCGAGTTCGCCGTCCAACGGCATCACGAGGGCGTAAGTCTCAAAGAAGCCGCCATCGAAGGGGGCAAGCTGCGCTTCCGCCCGATTTTAATGACGTCGTTCGCCTTCATTGCCGGTTTGATTCCGCTGGTGCGGGCGTCCGGCCCCGGGGCCATCGGCAATCGCACGATCGGCACCACCGCGGTCGGCGGTATGTTGCTAGGCACCGTGATCGGCGTGCTGGTCATCCCCGGTCTGTATTACTTGTTCGCCAAGTTATCTGGCGATCGCAAACTGCTGCAGGACGAAACCAGCGAGCCGCTCAGCGAGGCGCTTGAACAGAAACACTCCGACACGAAGCCCCAGCTCGATGCGCATTAGGAACCGCTCATCTGCCGCAGGTTGCCGCGGTGCTAGCGAAATCGATCCCGTCAAACTCGTGGCAGCCGCTACCGTGTGTCACGGCGACCCTGGAACTTTCGTGACCACCGGACCGCGAGCCACGATCGTGTAGCAAACCACAGAGTCCGCCGGGCTTCGTGCGATTCACGAATAGCGACTCGGTCAATGTTACACGTGCACACGCTGACGAACTGCGATTGCCATGAAGGCCGCGCCCATCATCACTCTGTCGGATAGCGATTACCAGCTGCTCCAGCGCTGGGCGCGCGGACGCACGACCCCGGCGCGACTGGTGCTGAGGGCCAGGATCGTGCTGTTGGCCGCCACGGGCATGCTCAACAAGGAGATCGCTGGCGAGCTGCGCTGCGGCGCCAAGACGGTCTGCCTGTGGCGTCGGCGGTTTGCACGACAGGGCGTGGCCGGCATCGAAAAGGACGCCCCCCGCGGCGGGCGGCGCACCGCGAAATCGGCCGCGCTGGCCGAGCAGATCATTCACAAGACACTGCACGAAGCGCCGCCGCGTCAACTCCGCTGGAGCACGCGCTCGCTCGCAGCGGCCTTGGGAACTTCGCCCGCCAGCGTGCAGAGAGTTTGGAAGGCTCACGGGCTGACAGCCAGTCAGCAATTACCTCAGGGCGGATGATAAATTCCCATCAGGCCGAATCACGACTTGCTAGCAACCGTGGCGTCTGCCGCCCGTAACATCGCGAGTGTTAGCTTGTAGCGGCTGATCGCAAATCGCCCCCCCAGCCAACTTTAGTCGACGATGAAATCAATTGTGTGCGCGCTGTTTGCACGAGCAGGATGCTAGCGTGCGATAGCCATCGCCAGGAAACGCGGCCCCCCGCGACGAAGTAAGCCCGATCAAGCGCCCCGGCCAGCGGGGCGGTTGGCCCGGTGCTGCTCGCCTCGCGCGGGAGCGGATCGCGCGACCCAAGCGACCGCCAATAACTGCCACGCCTCAGGGATGAGACGGATGAAGACTACTGCGAGTCGAGCGGCGCCGACGCGCCTGAATCGCGCCCTTGCGATCGCGATCGCCGGCGGCCTGCTGCTGGCCTTGCCGGGTTGCTGCATCCCCAAGCTCCGTGGCGCGAAACCGGCGCCCTGTGCGCCAAGCTCTTTCAACGGCGTCACCACCGAGGATAATTCGGCTCAGGTCTCGATCGCGGATTTCTTCCAGGATCCGCGGCTCATGAGCTTGATCGATCAAGCGCTGTGGGGCAATCAGGAGCTGCGCATCCTGGCCGAAGACATCGCGATCGCCAACAACGAAGTTCTCCGACGACGCGGAGCATACTGGCCCTTCCTCACCGGCAATGCCGGCGCGGGGCTCGACAAGCTCAGCACCAATACGCCATGGGGCGCCGATCTCAGCCAGATTGAGACGAACGCCGGCGGACCCTTCCCCAATCCGCTGCCCGATTTCCTCGTGGGCGGGACAATCTCCTGGCAGGTCGACATCTGGCGCCAGTTGCGCAACGCGCGCGACGCTGCCGGCCTGCGCTACTTGGGCACCGTCGACGGTCGAAACTACGTCCAGACACGGCTCGTCGCGGAGGTTGCCGAGAACTATTACAAGCTGATGTCGCTCGACAATCAGTTGGTGACGTTGGATCAGACCATCGCGTTCCAGGAGCAAAGCCTGCGGATGGCTAAACTCCAGTTCGACGCCGCCCAGGCCGACGAGCTAGGAGTCCAGCGCTTTCAAGCCGAAGTTCGCAAAAACCAAAGCCAGAAGTTGATCATCCGACAGGCGATCATCGAGACCGAAAACCGGATCAACTTCTTGTGCGGCCGCTACCCGCAGGCGGTCGAACGCGACTCCGCGCGATTCCTCGAATTGCAACTGCAAGCGCTGCGGGTGGGCGTGCCGTCGCAATTGCTGCGCAACCGGCCTGATATCCGCGAGGCCGAGCGCGAGCTGACGGCCGCCGGGCTCGATATCCGGGTCGCCCGGGCTAACTTCTTTCCGAAGTTGATGATCACCGGCGGCGTCGGCTACGAAGCCTTCAACACGAAATTCCTGTTCATCACCCCTGAATCGTTGATCTACGGGGTCGCCGGCAACTTGACGGTGCCACTGATCAACCGGGCCGCGATCAAGGCCGAGTACATGAACGCGAATGCCCGACAGTTGCAGGCCCTGTACGAATATCAGCGCCGCATCCTCAACGCCTTCACCGAAGTGGTGAACCGCGTCTCGAAGGTGCAGAACTACGGTCAGAGCGTCGAGATCAAACGACAGCAGATCGCCGCCCTCGAGGCCGCGGTCGATGCGGCCGGCAAGCTCTTTCAGGCCGCCCGCGTCGAATACCTCGACGTGCTCACGGCCCAGCGCGACCGCAACGACGGGCGCATCGTGCTGATCGAGACCAAGCAGGAGCAATTGGCCGCGATCGTGAGCGCCTATCAAGCGCTGGGCGGCGGTTGGCGTTATGTGGGTGGGCCGATGCAAGTGCCGCCTGGTCCGGTGGGGCCGCCGCTAATTATGCCGCCGAATCCCTCGCCCTTCCGGCCGCAGTTTGAGGAAGTCCCCGCGCCGATGCCTGCCCCCAACGGGGCCGCGCCGAATGGCCCCGCAAATGAGCGAACTTTGCGCAATGGCCCGGTGATCGAGGGGCCGGTGATGCCTGTGCCGCCGGCGGCGCCGATGCCCGTTCAGCCCACGCGACCCGCGCCATTGTTGCCTGCTCCACCGGCGACCAACGCGCGGCCGAGTGTCGAAGCGGTGGCCCCTTAGAGCGAGTTGTCGCCCTCCGCTGTGCACGATCTCGGGGCACTGTTCCTGGACAGGATTGCTCGGGACGATGGCAGTGGAGCAGCGGCGCTTGAATCGCGCATCTGGCGCGCGGCGATCTGCTGGCGCGCGGCACGAGAGGGGCGCAGGGCGTCTTGCTGGCGCGCGACGAATCTCAATGAGCGGCCAATGGTTGTGATCACGGGCCGAAGTTTCGCCGGGATTTTGCTTGGCACGCTTGAATCTTCAACTATCCTTGGAGTAAGCCAGGGTCCAGGGGGACGTTTCTTTTAGCAGACAGTAATTCTGGAAGACAGTTTTAGAAGACTGTACTTCTCGCTGCCAACGGGCCGCAGGGTTGCTCGCGCGACGCGCGCGGGTTTCCTCACTACCACGCCCGTTCTCGTCCGTCTCCTGTTGCCTGTGCTTGTTCTCGATTGGCGGCCGCTCGGCCCGTCGCCAGTCACCTGCTGATTGACACCCGGAGTCTGCACCGATGCGCTTGCCCTTGTCGCTATTGTTTGGTTCTCGCCAGGTTCGCTCGAAAAAGAAATCGCCCGCGCGCACGCGCGAGCTGCGCGGCGGCTCGAAGATGGGGCTCGAACGGCTCGAGGATCGCCTGGCGCTGGCGGCCACCTACACGACGGTGAATGACTGGGGGAGCGGCCTGCAAGGGCAGGTGGCGGTCAAGAACGATCAGGCCGCCACGCTCGGCAACTGGCGCGTCGAGTTCGATTTCGGCCGCACGATCAACAACATTTGGGACGCGCGAATCGTCAGCCAGACAGGCACGCACTACGTCATCGAGAACGCGGCCTACAACGGCAACCTGGCCGTGGGGCAGACGATCACGTTCGGCTTTACGGCGGGCGCGGGGAGCGGAACGCCGCAGAACATCACGCTCAACGGCGCCGGCACGACGCCCCCGCCGACGCCGACGCTCCCGGAGATCACAATCGGCGATGTCTCGGTCGTCGAAGGGAACCCCGCCACGGCCGCCGCCGTCAGCGGCTACTTCCACACGTCGGGCAGCCAGATTCTCGACGCCAACAACCAGGTGGTGAAGATCGCCGGCGTGAACTGGTTCGGCTTTGAAACGAGTAACTTCGCGCCGCACGGGCTGTGGACCCGCGGCTACAAGTCGATGATGGATCAGATGAAGCAGTCGGGCTTCAACACCATCCGGCTGCCGTTCTCCGATCAGTTGTTCGACGCCGGCAGCACGCCCAACGGCATCGACTTTGCGAAGAATCCCGATCTCGTCGGGCTCAGCGGTCTGCAGATCATGGATAAGATCGTCGACTACGCCGGACAAATCGGGCTGCGGATCATGCTCGATCATCATCGTTCGGCCGCCGGCAACAGCGCCAATGAGTCGGGGCTGTGGTACACGTCGGCCTATCCCGAAAGCAAGTGGATCAGCAACTGGACGATGCTCGCCGCGCGCTACGCCAACAACCCGACGGTAGTGGCTGCCGACTTGCACAACGAGCCACACGGCCCGGCCACCTGGGGCGATGGCAGCGCGAACGACTGGCGCCTGGCGGCCGAACGCGCGGGGAACGCCATTTTGGCCGTGAATCCGAATCTGCTGATTGTCGTTGAAGGGGTCGAGGCGGCTTCGTCGGGCAATTACTGGTGGGGAGGAAATCTCTCGAACGCCGGCGCGAGCCCGGTGCGGTTGAACACGCCAGGCCGGCTGGTCTATTCGGCGCACGATTATCCGGCGAGCGTCTACCAGCAAACGTGGTTCAGCGATCCGAACTATCCGAACAATTTGCCGGCCGTGTGGGACAAGAACTGGGGCTACCTGTTCCGGCAGGGGATTGCGCCGGTGATCCTGGGCGAGTTCGGCAGCAAGTTGGCGACCACGAGCGATCAGCAGTGGTTCGACAAAATGACGGCCTACCTCGGCGGCGACCTCGACGGCAACGGCACCAATGACCTCGCCGCCGGGCAGCAAGGCATCAGTTGGACCTATTGGTCGTGGAACCCCAACAGTGGCGACACGGGCGGCATTCTCTCCGACGACTGGAACACGGTGCTGCAGAACAAAGTGGCGAAGCTCGCGCCGATTCAGTTTTCGTTCGGCGCCGGTAGTGCCACGACGACGGCGGTCTTCACCGTATCGCTCTCCAAGGCGAGCACGCAGGCGGTCACGGTGCAGTACGCCACGGCCAATGGCACGGCGCTGGCCGGTAGCGATTACTCGGCGGTGAGCGGATCGATCACGTTCGCGCCGGGCGAGACGAGTAAAACGATCGCGGTGCCGGTGACGCGCGACTTGATCGCGGAAGCGAGCGAGATATTCACGCTGCAACTGAGCGCGCCGAGCGGCGCGACGCTCGCGCGCACCAGTGCGTTGGCCACGATTCAAGACGACGACACGACGACTCCGCCGCCCGTGCCGCCGAGCGCTTCGATCGGCAACGTCACGGTGGTCGAAGGGAACTCCGGCACCACGACAGCACGCTTCACGGTCACACTGAGCGCCGCCGCCAGCGGGCCGGTGACGATCGCGTATGCCACGGCCAACGGCACGGCCACGGCTGGCAGCGATTACACGGCCAAGAGCGGCACCCTCACGTTCGCGGCCGGCGAGACGAGCAAGACGATCGACGTGCTGGTCAGCGGCGACACGGCCGTCGAAACGAACGAGACGTTTGTCGTCAATCTCTCCAGTGCCACCGGCGCGACGATCGCCACCGCACAGGCGACCGGGACCATCACCAACGACGACCAGCCACCGCCGCTGCCGACTTTGTCGATCGGCAATGCCACGGTCACGGAAGGAAACTCCGGCACCGTGAACCTGACGTTCACCGTCACGCTGTCGCAAGCGTCGGCAAGCGCGGTGACCGTCAACTACGCCACCGCCGACGGCACCGCGACGGCCGGCGGCGATTACACGGCCACCAGTGGCGTGCTCACCTTCGCGGCGGGACAAACCAGTAAGACCATCACCGTGGCCGTGCGCGGCGACACACTGGTCGAAGGCGCCGAAACGCTGCGCGTGGTGTTGAGCAACGCCACCGGCGCGACGATCGCCACGAGCACCGGCACCGGCACCATCACCGACGACGATCAGCCGCCCAGCGGCAACCCCGTCACCTTCACCAAGGGAGACGACTGGGGCGCCGGCTACATCATGAACGTGAAGCTCAAGAATACCGGCGCGACCGCCCTCAACGGTTGGCGGCTGGAATTCGATCTGGCGGCCGACATCGTCAACATTTGGAACGCAGTGATCATCAGCCACGTCGGCACGCGCTACGTGATTCAGTTTGCCCCGTGGAACAGCACGATCGCGCCGGGGGGAGAAGTGTCGTTCGGCTTCCAGGCTGCCGGCACGGGACGCACGGCAACCGGGGCCCGGCTGTATGCCACGGGGTGATGGGAGCGAGCAACGCCTGAAGTTAGGTTTTGGTAGTGGGTCCGATTGAATTCATTGATTGATCTCGCCGCGCAGCGGCGACGGCGCTTAGCCGTGGGCGCCAGCCCACCGAGGCGTTTCCTGAACGACCAAAGCCGCGCAGCGGCGACATCGGCCTGGCACTGAACCCGCTGTCGCCGCTGCGCGGCTTAATGGGTTTATCGCGCACGATTCCGTGGGTTTCACCCACGGCTAAGCGCCGCGGCCACTGCGTGGCCAATTACCTGCGATGACTCGCATCAACCAAGCCCAATGGCGGCAACGCTTACTACGAAAATGCTGCTCCAATCCCGAGCCTGCCCACCGTCGTCTAGCCAGCCAAGGTGTGTCGAGACCAATTGGCTCCGCCCGGGCACACGCTACTCAAACTGACCCAGCAGCGGTTTTTGCTTGACCGGGGCCGGGCCGCGCTTATTCTAGGGGCATTCTTGTGGGGGCAGGTTCTACCGCAGGTTCGCCAAAAGAAGCCGCTACTGACAACACCAATCGCGACGTTTGACCGCTCGGGTCAGTTGGTCCCTTTGGTTTCTCAGTTAGGGGTTTCTGTCTAATGAACCGTGCTTTGGTTTTGCTTGTTTTCTTCAGCGCGACGTTCTGCGCGCTGCACTTCGCGCCGGCATCCGCGTCGGCCGTCACGATTGACTGGGTGACGGTAGGAGATCCAGGGAATGCGGCTGATCCGGCGACAGGATCAAAGTACGGCGACGTCGGCTATGCCTATCGTTTCGGCAAGTACGTCATCACGAACACGCAGTACGCGGAATTTCTAAATTCAAATGATCCCGCGGGCGCGAATGCGCTCGGTTTGTATGACCAGCGGATGGCGAATTCGAAGACCGTTGGTGGAATTGGTCGCAACTTTACGGACCCAGACGGCCCGAAGTATTTCGTGATCAATGGTTTTGCGGACCGGCCGGTTACGTACGTCAATTTTTTTGACGCGATCCGCTTCGCCAACTGGCTGAATAACGGCCAGGCGCCTGGCAGCACAGAAATTGGCGCTTACACGCTGCTTGGCGGCACGCCGATTCCGAGCAATGCGACGAGTATCGTGCGCAATCCCGAGGCCCGAGTTTTTTTGCCCAGCGAAGACGAATGGTACAAGGCCGCATACTATCACCCTACGACCGGTACCTATTATCGCTACCCCACCAGTAGCAATGACGCACCGATCGCGAGCCTGCCTTCACCGCTGCCAAACCATGCAAACTTGGCCGGTTCCGCTGGCACGGGTGGACCTGGTACGACCACTCCTGTCACCGCGTACGCGGGCACGATGAGCCCATATGGCGCGTTGGATATGTCGGGCAACGTGCAACAGTGGAACGAGAGCGCCAATAGCGACGCGACTGGGCGCTATGTCCGCGGTGGCTCGTATATCGCCAACGCATTCATGGCAAATGCAGCAAGTCGCCTAAGTCGCGAGGCGTCTTACGACGACAACTCGATTGGCTTCCGCGTCGCCGCGGTGATTCCCGAGCCCGGCACCGGCGTGATGGCCGGCATCGGCTGCTGCCTGCTCGGCCTGCTGCGATGGCGATTCAAGAAGGCTTAGAAGGCGACTTCTTCGCTCGTTGGACCGCGCACCGCGGCCGCTATGGCTCGTAGGCAACTCGCGGCTCAATTGCCATCAAGCTCCACAACAGAAACGCTGACGATACCGCGTTCGGTGCAAATTCAATCGTTCAAGAATCGCACCCGGCCCGTGCCGAGCTCATAGACGCCCCCCAGCAGTGCGATCTGCTGTTTTTCCATGGCAGCTTTCGCGCCGGGCAACTGCCGAAGCTGCTTGATCGACCAACCGACGTTGGCCTCGACGGCCGCATTGATACGCTGCTCGGTTAACTCGCCTGCCAGATCTTTGGGAAGTCCTGGCTCGATGAGCTCGACCAGGGCGCGAATTCCGGGGGGCTCCTGGCTCGATCCGCCCAGTGCCGCCAGCGCAGCGGTTACCGCGCCGCACTGCTGGTGACCGACCACGACAAACAGCGGCGTCCGCAAATGAACGAGGGCATACGTCAGGCTGCCAACGACATCGGGAGAAATCACGTTGCCGGCCACGCGGACCACGAACAGGTCGCCGAAGCCCTGATCGAAAACCAATTCGACCGGCACGCGCGAATCGCTGCAGCCAAGGATCGTGGCAAACGGCTTTTGACCACCGACGAGCTGCTTTCGCCAATTGGCGCTCTCGTGGGCGTGCCGCGTTTTGCCGGCGGCAAATCGGGCGTTCCCTTCCTTGAGACGGGCCAGCGCCTCGGCGGCATCCTTGGGAAACGCCTGCGCTGCGACCTCAGGCTCGGCGGCGAGTGCCGGCGCTGCCATGGCGACACTCGTACCGGCCAACAGTTGCCGACGCGTCAACTTGGGCAACGGAACCTCCCGCGCTCGGCGGCCAGGCCGAGCAGTATCTTGTGGGTATGGCCCGACCAGCGCGGTCCCACCCTGTGCGGCAGATACTTACGGCGAGGGCGAGTTGCGTTTTGCCCTGGAAAACGCGGCAAACGATGATAAACCGCGTGCCGCAAGTGGAGTGAGGCTGTTGGGACTCGAACCCAAGACCTACGGATTAAAAGT
>CAZBWM010000120.1:0-18081 GCA_964495375.1 uncultured Planctomycetaceae bacterium
TCACCTCCGCCGCAAATGAGTTCAGCGTTCCGACCATCGTGTTGATCGTGTTCTTGAGCTCGAGGATCTCGCCCTTGACGTCGACGGTGATCTTCTTGGATAAGTCGCCGTTGGCCACGGCCGTGGCCACGTCGGCGATGTTGCGCACCTGATCGGTCAGGTTCGTGGCCATCGAGTTGACATTGTCGGTCAGGTCTTTCCAGGTGCCGGCCACGCCGGGCACTTGAGCCTGACCACCGAGCTTGCCGTCGGTGCCGACTTCGCGGGCCACACGGCTGACTTCGCCGGCAAAGGCATTGAGCTGATCGACCATCGTGTTGATGGTGTTCTTGAGCTCGAGGATCTCGCCGCGCACGGCCACGGTGATCTTCTTCGACAAGTCGCCGTTGGCCACGGCCGTGGTCACTTCGGCGATATTGCGCACCTGCGAAGTGAGGTTCGTCGCCATGGCGTTGACCGAGTCGGTGAGATCCTTCCAGGTGCCCGCCACGCCTCGCACCTCGGCCTGTCCACCGAGCTCTCCTTCGGTACCCACTTCGCGGGCGACGCGGGTGACCTCGGACGCAAAGGCGTTGTGCTGGTCGACCATCGTTTTGATGGTGTCCTTGAGCTGGACTAACTCTCCCTTGACGTCGACGGTGATCTTCTTCGACAAGTCGCCGTTGGCCACGGCCGTGGTCACCTCGGCGATGTTGCGCACCTGGCCAGTCAGGTTCGAGGCCATGAAGTTGACGTTGTCGGTCAAGTCCTTCCAGGTGCCGGCGACGCCCGGCACCTGCGCCTGGCCGCCGCGCTTGCCCTCCGTTCCCACTTCGCGGGCGACGCGGGTGACCTCGCCTGCGAAGGCGTTGAGCTGATCGACCATCACGTTGACGGTGTTCTTGAGCGCGAGGATTTCACCTTTGACGTCGACGGTGATCTTCCGCGAGAGATCCCCTTTGGCCACGGCCGTGGTCACCTCGGCGATGTTGCGCACCTGGGCCGTAAGGTTGGACGCCATCGAGTTGACCGAATCGGTGAGATCCTTCCAGGTGCCGGCGACACCCGGCACCGCGGCCTGACCACCGAGCTTGCCTTCGGTGCCGACTTCGCGGGCGACGCGCGTGACTTCCGACGAAAAGCCGTTGAGCTGATCGACCATCGTGTTGATGGTTTCTTTGAGCTCGAGGATTTCCCCCTTCACGTCGACCGTGATTTTGCGAGACAAATCACCGCGCGCGACGGCAGTTGTCACGGCGGCGATGTTGCGCACCTGAGCCGTGAGGTTCGACGCCATCGCGTTGACCGAATCGGTAAGATCCTTCCAGGTGCCGCCAGCCCCCGGCACGACCGCCTGCCCACCCAAGCGACCTTCGGTCCCCACTTCGCGGGCGACGCGCGTCACTTCCGAGGCGAACGAGCGCAACTGATCGACCATCATGTTGATGGCCTCTTTAAGCTGCAAAATTTCGCCGCGCACGTCGACGGTGATTTTCTTCGATAAGTCGCCGTTGGCCACGGCAATCGTCACGTCGGCGATGTTGCGCACCTGGGCGGTCAGGTTGCCGGCCATCTGATTGACCGATTCGGTCAGATCTTTCCAGACGCCCGAAACCCCTTTCACTTGCGCCTGGCCACCGAGCTTGCCTTCGGTCCCCACTTCGCGGGCGACGCGCGTCACTTCCGAAGTGAACACGGTCAACTGCTCGATCATCGTGTTGACGAGCTTGGCGGAGCGCAAGAACTCGCCCTTCAAGGGGCGGCCGTCGACTTCGAGATCCATCGACTGACCGAGATCTCCTTTGGCCACGGCGCCGATCGTGCGGGCGACGTCCGCCGTGGGACGCACGAGATCGTCGACCAGCGCGTTGATCGATTCGGCGCGCGTAGCCCATTGGCCGACCGCGCCTGCCAGCGAGAGCCGCTGCTTGAGGCGCCCTTCTTTACCCACCGTTTTGCTCAAGCGCGTGACTTCGGTCGTGATGCGATCTTCGTGATCGATCGTCTCGTTGAAGGCTTCGGCAATGCGACCCGCCACACCATCCCAGTCGGCCGGCAAGCGAACCGAGAAGTTGCCATCGCGAAACGCGACCATGGCGGTCAGGATCTGCCGCCAATGCCCCTCGGCGTCGAAGCCATGGCGGTCGCCGTTGTGGCGCGCGGTCTGACTTACCTCGCCGTCGATTACCGCAGTTGCCACGGTAGTTGCGTCTCGCTGCACTTTACTTGCCATGGCGGAAACTCAATGGGCCTAAATGGAGAGGTGGCTCGCAACTACGATCGGCATCAGGGGGCAGAAGTCGGGGCACACACGCCCGCGACGACACGCTCTGCGAGCAGGCAGCAAAAGACCGCTAACTGGCTGGCACACTTCGCCAGGACAATTCCGTTGCTGCACGTTGACTTCCCTGAAAAAGCGGGGGCTGGGAGCGTGACGGCGATTCGAGCGATCCTTCCGGGCCTGGCGCGGCAACGTCGCTCAGCAACAACTGGCTGCCGGCCTGGCCGAACCCAGCGCGGTCTGTGAATCGCCGGTGAAATAGGTAGGTCCTTCGTGGACTCGATAACGACCCAAGCGTTCAGCAAGCCATTTTCATGCCACAGACGTCCTCCGCCTGGAGTGATTTCGCGCGATTTGATGCTTCGACTGCCAATGACGCGATCAAAAGCAGTAGCAGGGTGAAAACCCGCGAATAGCAGGTGCGACCTGCCCTGCCACGCCGAACCTTTTCGTTGTCTGGCATGCGCAATAGCGCGGACGCGAACTTTTCGGTGGTCGCAGCGGAGTCAGGCTGGCCAAAATGCGGTCAGCCTGGCCGCGTGACGACCAATGGCGAATTTTTGGATCGTTCCAACCTGATAGCGCTCGGTTAACTCGGCAAGTCGACAGCGCCGTGCCGACAGGTGCGCCGCGCCCCCAAAGGTGGCGGCTCGGCTGAGCGAGAGCAGACGACCACCTGGCGTTGCCCTCTCGTGCCTGCCAAGGAACTGGCCGAAGGCACTCACGTGCCGCTGCGGAAAAAAGTTTCAATCCCCGTTGCTCAAGCAACTTTCGAAGCCGGAGCGCGGCCGAGTTGGTTGACCAATCGAGATCAATTTTTTAATTGTCGAGAAGTGGGAAGGGGTTCGTTGTTCGAGCGACGAGCCCTAGCGCTGGCCTGATTCCACTCGTTGTGCGGACCAGGCCAGCATCTTCCTCATTCCTGAGTCATACCCTCTTTGGAAATCTGAAAAATTCGTTCCGCTTGGAGACTGGCAAATGTCCATGCCAATCTTCCGGCCAAGTGGGACTGGGCCCGCCGTTGTGCCTCACGGCGGGCCATTTCTTTCCGTGCGGTCTCGGCATGCAGGTTGCCCGATACTCATTCAGGAGGGAGGTGCGATCATGATTCCTTCGACTACTACGGCAAAGGATGCAATCGTGGCGGCGCGGCTGGCGCGAGTTGAGTCCATGCTGGTGCTTCAGCGAACGCGCGAAGTTCAGCAGCGTTGCCACAACGCACTGACGAAATCGCTTCGCGAATTTCAGCGCGGCCAGCACGATGCCAGACGCCGCTCACCAATGAGCGATCACTCGATCTCCCAGATTCGCACCGCACCGTCACGCCCGCCTGAGGCCAGCAGCGAGCCATCGCGATTGAAGGCGATGGTGTGAATTCCCGTGGTGTGGCCGAGGTAGGTCGCGAGCAACTCACCGGTTTCGGCGTCCCATAGTTTCACCGCGCCGTCGGTGCCGCCTGTCGCCAATTTGGTGCCCTCGGGTGAATAGGCTACCGACCAGATGTCGCCGTTATGGCCGGCCCAAGCATTGATCGCAGCGCCCGACGCGGTATCCCAAATGCGCACCGTTTTGTCCCAGCCGGCCGACGCCAAGCGCCGCCCGCCCGGGTGGAATGACACGGCGTACACCGGGCCGGAGTGCCCTTCGAGCGGCAGCTTCTGCGTGAGCGACTTGGCGTTCCAGAGTCGCACGATCTTGTCGCTACCGCCGGTGGCGACCGTTTCTCCATCGGGGGAAACAGCAACCGTATAGACGGCGCCGGGCTGCTCTGCGTCAACCAAAGGATCGGCTTCAGCGAGCGACCAGACTCGCAACCCGCCAGCGCGATCGCCGGCGAACACGGTACGGCCGTCGGGCGCGAAGGCCAGCCCGCGCACGGCGTTGCGCTGAGTAAAAGTCTTGATTGGCTCCGGTTGCGTCGGATCCCAGAGTTTGATCAGGCCATCGTCACCGGCCGTGGCCAGTAATTGACCATCGGGCGAGAACTTCGACGACCAGATGTTGCCGCGATGGGCGTTGATCGTCGCCTTGATGCTCTTCGTGGGGAGATCCCAAAGCCTGACGGCGCCATCTTCAACTGCCATGGCGACGGTGTTGTCGGCAGGATCAAACGAAACGGACCACACCGCGCCAGCGTTGGCCGCGAGCACTGCGACAGGCTCGGCGGCGGAGACCGGTTGCACCGCGGTGCGCCCGCGGCCGCCGAGAAACATGCCGGCCAGTAGCCCGAACGTGAGAAACGCCGCGCCGATCGCAGTACCGATCAGCAGATTGCGCCGATTGCGGCGGCGCTGCTCGATCAGGCAGACCGTCGGCACGTCTTCCGACGAGGTCTTCATCAACGCCCATTCAAATTCAAACAACTCGGCGAGATGCGCCGCGGTCTGAATGCGGTCTTGCGGCTTCTTCGCCAGCAGTTGATCGATCGTGCCGGCCAACCACTGCGGAACGTCGGGGTTCAGCTCGCGAAGCGGTTTGTGCTTGGCTTCGACGATTTGCTTCAAAATGGCCAGCGACGAGTTGCCAGGGAACGGTGGCCGTCCCGCGCACATCTCGTACAGCACGGCTCCCAAGCTGAACAGATCGGAACGCGGGTCGGTCGCCTCGCCCATTGCCTGCTCGGGCGCCATGTACAGCGGCGTGCCGGGCACAAAGCCCGTGTGCGTGAGCTTGACATCCTCAGCCGCGCGAGCGAGCCCAAAATCGGTCAGCTTGACTCGATCGTGCGGCGATTCGAGCAGGATGTTGCCTGGCTTGATATCGCGGTGAATCAGTCCCTGCGCGTGGGCCGCGGCCAATCCGTGCGAGGCCTGCATCGCGATGCGCACGATCTCGCGGATGGGCAGCTTCTTGTCGCGAGCGAGTCGCTGTTCGAGCGACTCGCCGGCGATCAACTGCATCACGAGATACGGCGGTTGGCCCTCGTCGGCCTTTTCCACTTGATGCACGGCGACCACGTTTTCGTGCGTGATCGACGCCGCGGCCCGGGCCTCGCGGCAAAACCGCTGCCGCGCCGTATCGTCATCGAGCAATTCGGGATCGAGAACCTTGACCGCCACGTGGCGCTGCAAGCGCGAATCGAACGCTTCGAGCACGAGCCCCATGCCGCCGCGCCCGAGCACGCGCATGATGTCAAAATGCGCCAACCGACCGAGATACGCTGCGTCGGTGGCCGGCTGCAGAAAGCCCAGCGAGAGTGTGCGCGTGCTCGCCGCGCGCGGGCGCGCCGCTGGAGACTGTACCGCAACCTGCTCCGTGTCG
Source organism: uncultured Planctomycetaceae bacterium (assembly GCA_964495375.1). Taxonomy (GTDB): domain Bacteria; phylum Planctomycetota; class Planctomycetia; order Pirellulales; family JAEUIK01; genus JAIESQ01. The sequence continues at coordinate 5,522 of CAZBWM010000120.1, forward strand.
GTGTGCAACGAATTCAGCGCTGGCCAATAGGCCGACGTGGCCTGTGGCGCATCGTCGTGCAGTCCCTTCACCAGATCGGAAAGATTCGTTTGCTCGGTCGCCAGATCTTCAAGTTTCGTCTGGCAGCAACCACAACGGTCGAGGTGCTGCGTGCACTGGACTTCCTTCTCGGTCGACAACGATCCTTCGAGCAATTGACGCAGTTCGTCACCTTGAGGGCAGTTTCCCTGATCGGTCATGTCACTCCTCCTCTTGCCGGCGCAACTGCTCGACTTCGTCCTTCAGTCGGGCGAGCACTCGGCTCTTGGCCACGTAGATTGCCCCGGCCGACATGGCAACCTGGCGGGCCACCTCGGCGACTGGCAAACCATCGACGGCAACCAACTGGAAGGCTCTCCACGTGTTGGGCTGAAACTCGTTCTTGATGCGCTCCATGGCGATCGCCGCTAACCGGCGCTGGTATTCGACCTCCCACTCGTCCGCGCCGTCGTTGGCCGTGGGCTGAGCAGCGAGCAGCCGGTTGGTGGTTGTATCGCCCGAACTTTGAGGACGAATGCGGCGCGCCGATAAAAAGTTGAACACCTTGTTGCGGGTGATGGTGAACAGCCAGCCGCGGAACGTGCCTTGCTGGCGATCGTAATCCAGCCGACCGATTGTCCCGGAGACTGACCGCAAGACATCCTGCATCACGTCGGCCGCATCGGCATCCTGCAATCCGCGCTTTCGCGCGAAGCCATAAATCACCGGCCCGTACAAGGTGGTGAATTCTCGCCAGGCGCCGTTGTTGGCGCCGTCGCGCAACCGCACGAGCAGGCTGGCAGAAGTAAGCGGTGAGTCGTCCGCGGACATGATCGCACCTGGCAGCGGTCTGGGGGGCTGCTGCATTCGTCGCCACCGATCCTTTCGCTGCGGTCCGCCAAGCCCGCAGCGCTCCCATGATATGCGGTACGGGTGCAGCGGACGAGGGCCGCCAGGCTTCACACGCGTTGTCAGGTACGTCGTGAACCTCCGCTTCCAACCTGCGCTGGCTGCTAAGCCCAGTTTGCAAATTCGCCACGCTCGACGCATTGAAGCGGACGATTACTGGTGGTTGAATCCTCGGCGACATCAGGCCTCGCATCGATTGCGTCGTTGGGGTGACTCGCGATCGGCAGCGTCTCCGCTGCGTTACAATCATCCGACAAAACGGAATACCCGGCCGCCACGAGAACCTTACAGACAGTGCCGGATTGCGGTTCCGATCTACCGCCGCGAGCGCGTGCCGCGGTGCTATCGCCCAAAACGCCAGCAACAGCCCGGCGCGAAAGAAATTGTTGGGGATCGCTGTAAGACCGGCACCAGCCGCCGGTAATCCCTTTCAATGGGGTGCGAGCCGCACGGCACCCCCGCTCAAATCAACATGAAGTGCAAGCGCCACACAACTCGCCGCACGAAACCAAGGAGATAGAAGATGAGTCGCTTAAAGGGAAAAGTCGCCGTGGTTACCGGGGCTTCGAAGGGGATCGGCGCGGCGATCGCCAAACAATTGGCCGACGCCGGGGCCGCGGTCGTTGTCAACTACGCCTCGAGCAAGGCGGGGGCCGACAAAGTGGTCGCCGCCATCGCCGATCACGGCGGCAAAGCCGTGGCCGTGCAGGCCGACCTCGCCAACGAGGCCGACGTGCGCCGCCTGTTCGCCGAAACCAAGCAGGCGTTTGGCCGTCTCGATGTACTGGTGAACAACGCCGGCATCTACGAGTTCGCGCCGATCGAAAGCGTCACTGCCGAACTGTTTCACAAGCAGTTCAACTTGAACGTGCTCGGCTTGCTGCTCGCCACTCAAGAGGCCGTCAAACTTTTCGGCCCCGCGGGCGGAAGCATCGTCAATATCAGCTCGGTCGTCGCCACGACCGCGGTACCCAACTCATCGGTTTACAGTGGAACCAAGGGCGCCGTCGATTCGATTACCCGTTCGCTCGCGGCGGAGCTCGGGCCGCGCAAGATTCGCGTCAATTCCATCAACCCCGGCATGGTCCAGACCGAAGGGACCCAAAGCGGCGGAATCGACGACAGTGACTTCCGCAAAGAGACCGAAGCAGGCACTCCGCTGGGCCGCATCGGCGTGCCGGGCGATATCGCGCCGGCCGCGGTTTTTCTTGCATCGGACGACGCGGCCTGGATCACCGGCGAAACCCTGCACATCTCGGGTGGAAATCGTTGATTCGCGCGTGTCGGCAGACTCGACGGCGCCGGGCCGGGGGGCCGGCGCCGTCGAACGGGCGTCTCTCTGCAGTTCTCAGCGCTGCTGCATCACGGGATGCAGCCCGTTGTGCTCCGCGGGATCGCGTCGTTGTGCCTGGCATCGGGCGTTCGTATCATGAATGCCAAGATGCAAAAGCCAATGGCACAACTCAGCTTGCGCTTCGCGGTGGGTCTCGCGCTGGGGATGGCCGGCTGCTATTACGCAACCGATGCGCGTGTGCAAGGTGCCGAGCCGACGGCCGACGCGGCGGAATCCGCATCGCTTGCCGGCGATGTGAGATCCGCTCCCAATTCCGAGTCACAAGCCACAGAGTTCTTTGAGTCGAAGATCAGGCCCCTGCTGGTCGAGCGCTGCCAAAGTTGCCACGGCGTTGAGAAACAGTGGGCCGACTTGCGGCTCGACTCCAGCGCCGGCCTGCAAAAGGGGGGCGAAAGCGGCCCTGTCGTGGTGCCTGGCAAGCCGGATGAAAGCTCGCTGATCCAGCGTGTGTCGTCTGACGATGCCGACGTGCGAATGCCGCCGGCAGATGCTGGCCCGCCCTTGAGTGCCGAGCAGGTCGCCAATCTCCGACATTGGATAGCACGGGGCGCGAAGTGGCCGGCTGCCGACCTGCCCGCGGCGGATGCACGGGCTCGGGCATGGCGCGAGCATTGGGCCTTTCAGCCGGTAAAGCGTCCGACGCCCCCCGATGTGCAAAGCCCATCCTGGGTGCGCAATCCGATCGATCAATTCGTGGCGCACCAGCTCGAGGCCGCCGGGTTGCGGCCAGCGACGGAAGCCGATCGCCATACATTTATTCGTCGGTTGACCTTCGACCTGACCGGCTTGCCGCCTTCGCCGCAGGAAGTCGCCGACTTTTTGAGCGACACGGCCCCCGATGCCTACCAGCGGCTCGTCGATCGCTTGCTGGCCTCGCCGCGCTACGGAGAGCATTGGGGCCGGCACTGGCTCGATGTCGCTCGCTTCGCTGACACCAAAGGCTATGTCTACGCGCGCGAAGAACGATTCTTCGTCAACTCCTCGCTCTATCGCGATTGGGTGATCGGCGCCATGAACGACGATTTGCCCTTCGATCGCTTCGTGCTGCTGCAGTTAGCCGCCGACCAGGTGCCGACCGACGACCCGCGCGATCTGGCCGCGATGGGATTCCTCACCCTGGGCCGCCGCTTTTTGGGTGTGCCCGCCGATATTATCGACGATCGCATCGACGTTGTCGGCCGTGGTTTGCTGGGGCTCACGGTCGGCTGCTCGCGATGCCATGATCACAAATACGATCCGATCCCGACGGCCGACTACTATTCGCTTTACGGCGTCTTTCAGAATTGCTTTGAGACGCGCGTGGCGATTCCGCGTCGTCCAGACGTTCCTAAGCCGGCGGCTGAATTCGTACGGGGCTTGCAGGATCGCACGCGCACCTTGGACGATACCACGGCCAAATGCCGTGCCGAGCTCGAAGCGCACATTCGCACGCACGTTCCTCAGTATCTGCTCGCCCAGCGCGAGCTCGAGAAGTATCCCGAATTGACGTTCAATCTGTTGACGAATAAAGGAGACATCCTGCCGGGCATCGTCCACCGCTGGGCAGCCTATCTGGCCGCGTCCGCCAAAGAGAGTGATCCCGTCTTCGCCCCTTGGCTTGCCTATGCGAAGCTGAAGGACGACGAATTCGCAGCTTCCGCGGCCAGCGTCACCGGGCAATTGCAGTCGAACTCGGCCAGCTTGAACACGCGCGTGGCGGCAGCATTTACGGAGCCCCCGGGCAGCATCACCGAGGTCGCCGAGCGCTATGGAGCGATCTTCGCCGAAGTCGAAGCCGCCTGGCGCAAGCAATGCGACGACGCGAAGGCCGCCGGCGCAGCGCCTCCCACGTCCCTTGCCGATGCTTCCCAGGAAACACTGCGGCAGGTGCTCTACGGCGAGCGATCCCCCTGCGTGATTCCCGACGAGCCCCTGGTGAGCACCGAGTACTTTTGGGACACGGCAACCGTCGTGCAACTCTGGAACTTGCAAGGGGAAGTTGATCGCTGGCTGCTCAAGGATCCTGACGCCATTCCCCACGCGGTTGTGCTCAACGATCGCCGGCAGATCGTCGAACCGCGCATCTTCCGTCGCGGCGATCCAGCGAACAAAGGGGACGAGGTGCCGCGACAGTTTCTGGGCGTGCTGGCCGGCACGGCCCGCCAGCCATTTCAAAACGGCAGCGGGCGGCTCGAACTGGCCCAAGCGATCGTCGATTCGGCGAATCCGCTGACCGCGCGCGTCTGGGTCAATCGCGTCTGGGCACATCATTTCGGCGCCGGTCTGGTTTCCACACCCAGCGACTTCGGCATGCGGGCCGGTGCGCCGAGCCACCCAGAGCTGCTCGATTGGCTGGCCGATGAGTTCGTCGCGCGCGGTCGCAGCAACAAGTCGCTGCATAAGTTGATCGTGCTTTCGGCGACGTATCGGCAGGATTCGCAAGTCAAGGAGGATCTTGCTGCGCACGCCCACGCGGTCGATCCCGAGAATCGCCTGCTCTGGCGGATGAATTCGCGCCGGCTCACGTTCGAGCAATTTCGCGATGCGCTGTTGGCCTGCTCCGGCGAGCTTGATCTCGCGATGGGGGGTAAGGGGACCGAGCTGTTCGGACCGCGCCGCAGCGTCTACACGCTGGTCGATCGGCAGTTCTTGCCGACGGTACTCAGCATGTTCGACTTCGCGAATCCTGATTTGCACGCGCCGCAGCGATCGGAGTCGACGATTCCGCAGCAGGCTTTGTTCGCGCTCAATCATCCGTTTGTCGCTGCGCGCGCCAAGGCTGCCGCCGCCCTCGCTGTGACGGATGAGCAAACGGCTGAGCCGTCACACAATCCGAGAGTCGACGTTGCGATCATTCAGCGCCTGTACCACAACATCTACCAGCGCGATCCCTCGCCTGATGAGCTGCAGGCGGCCAAGGAGTTCTTGAGCGGTGTCTCCCCGGACTCCGCGCTCGAACAACCGGCCGGCACGCGTGCTTGGACCTATGGCTACGGCGCTTATGACGAAGCGGCCGGCCGCGTGACGTCGTTCACTGCGCTACCTCATTTCAGTGGCTCAGCCTGGCAAGGGGGTGAGAACTGGCCAGATGCTGCGCTCGGTTGGGTGCAGCTCACCGCCCAGGGAGGGCATCCCGGCAACGACCGGCAGCACGCCGCCGTGCGACGCTGGACTGCCCCGCTTGCCGGTCGAATCGCGATCAAGTCCGAAATCAATCACGCGGTGCCGGAAGGCGATGGTGTCGCGTGCTACGTCGTCTCGAGCCGGCACGGCGTGCTCAAATCGTGCGCGGTTCACAATCGTCGCGAGCAGCTCGACTTCGATTCCATTGATGTCGAAGCCGGCGATACCATCGATTTTGTCGTCGACATCGGCGGCGGGCTCAATAGCGATCAGTACCTTTGGGCGCCGACGATCACGATCGTGGAGGCCCAGCTTGCCGATGTGGCCGTGGAGACGACCAACGCCACATCGGTCATAAAGTGGAACGCCGCGCAAGATTTCACCGGCCCGCCGCTTATCGTGCTATCGCCGCTGGAGCAACTCGCGCAGCTCCTATTGATATCGAACGAAGCCATGTTTGTGGACTGAACACATGCCAGACCAGCACGATCCGCTGCTACTGAACCGACGCGAACTGCTGAAGTCGACCGGCATGGGCCTCGGCATGCTGGGTCTGGCTGGCGTACTGGCCGACGCTGGCGAACTATCGACGAGCGGCACTGCAGCCAGCGGCACATCGGCCAGCAGCACATCAGCCGGAAACACCAACATCGGTAACACGGCCGCATCGCTCGCCGCACGGCCGGCGCACTTTGCCGGTCGGGCGAAGCGCGTCGTGCACTTCTTTCTCAATGGTGGCCCTTCGCACGTCGACACGTTCGATCCCAAACCGCTGCTGGCCAAATACGCGGGCCAGCCGATCCCGCAGTCGTTCACCACCGAACGCAAGACGGGTGGCGCGCTGGCATCACCGTTCCAGTTCCAGAAGTATGGCGCGAGTGGCCTCGAAGTCAGCGAGCTGTTTGCCCGCACCGCCGCGCACGCTGATCAGATCGCCGTCATTCGTTCGATGCACGCCCAGGTGCCCAATCACGAGCCCTCGCTGCTGTTGATGAATTGCGGCGACTCCGTGCAGCCGCGGCCGAGCGTCGGCTCGTGGGTGCTCTACGGCATGGGGACCGAGAATCAGAATCTGCCGGGCTTCATTGCGCTCTGCCCCGGCGGTTATCCGGTTTCGGACAAGGCGAACTGGCAGTCGGGGTTTCTCCCTGGCATGTTTCAAGGAACCTGGATCGACGCCCAGCATCGCGAGCTCGACAAGCTGATCGAGAACATTAAAAGCCCGCACGCCACGGCCGGCATCCAGCGCCGCCAGCTCGAGATGCTGCGCCGGCTGAACGGCCTGCATGGCGCGGGGCGCGACGACCCGCGTCTGGCGGCGCGCATTCAGTCGTTCGAGTTGGCGTTCCGCATGCAGATGGAAGCGGCCGACGCGTTCGACATCGGGAAGGAAACGCAGCAAACCCTGGAGATGTACGGCGATGGCGTGCATGGCCGGCAAACGCTCATCGCCCGGCGTCTGCTGGAGCGTGGCGTGCGCTATGTGCAACTGTGGCACGGCGCCGGCCAGCCTTGGGACCACCACACCGACATCGAAAAGAACCTTCGCAAAACGGCCGGCGAAATTGATCAACCGATCTCCGCGCTACTGACCGATCTCAAGCAGCGCGGCCTGTTGGATGACACGCTCGTCGTCTGGGGGGGCGAATTTGGCCGCACGCCGGTGTCCGAAGGAGGATCGGGGCGCGACCACAACCACTATGGTTTCTCTGTCTGGTTGGCTGGCGGCGGAGTCCGTGGTGGCACCGTACATGGCTCGACCGACGACTTCGGTTTTCGTGCGGCCGAGCACCCAACCAGTGTTCACGACCTGCATGCGACAATTCTGCACCTGCTGGGCTTCGATCACACGCGCCTCACCTATCGCTACGCGGGGCGCGATTTCCGCCTGACCGACGTCCACGGCAACGTCGTGCGCGAGATCCTCGCGTAAGGTGCAACAGTCACGCCGACCGCCAGTGCAGCGCCAAGTAGCAAGGCATGAGTCAGCTTCAACGTGCCACGCTACGGCATTGCCAACAGCCGTTTGGCTTCGTCGAGCAGGAACTGGGCATCCATAAAGGGCTCGGCGCTGATATTCTGCCAGCGCACGAGTCCTTTGCCATCGATCAGAATCGTGGCGTGCAGCGGCAGCTTCTCGAAATCATCAAACGCGCGATAAGCCTTGAATACATCCAGGTTCGGATCGGCCGCCAGCTGGAACGAGATCGATTCATCGGGCGACAACGTCGTGAGCGAGGCCTTCAACGAATCGACGGGCTCACTGCTGATTCCCACCAGCGAAATGCCCGCGCTGGCGAACTCACCCGTCAGCGGCGCGAACTTCCGCAATTGTTCCACGCAGTGCAAGCAGCCCGACCCCAAGTAGAAGATCACGACGACTGGTTTTCCCTGGAACTGTTCGAGCGACACGTTGGCGCCATCGGCGCCGACAAGGCTCCAACTCGCCGCGGGCGATGGTTGCCATAGCAACGGGCCCAGGCTCGTCAATTCGGGGCGCTGTCCGACGTCGGCCGGCTGCTCGCGCGCGATCCGCCAATCGGCCGGTAAATTGAACTCGGCGGCCACCGGTTTCAGGCGTTCGAAGATGTTTAGATCCAAATCCGCGTCGGCCGCCAACGTTCGCAAACTGCTGAACTCCGCCTGGGCTTCGCTCTTCTTGTCGGCGCGATAGAGAACTTCGACGAGCACCGCGAGCGGATAGACCTCGTTTGGCCCGGCAGCGACCGCCGCGCGAGCCAAGGTTTCAGCCTGAGCGTGGTCTCCCGCCAGCGAGAACGCGAGCGCCACATGGTCCCGGCGAATCGCACCGACCTCCTTGACCTTCTCAAACTGGACGCGCGCCTGCGCCTGATCGCCGGCGGCCAGCGCCGCGTAGCCCCGCAACTCATCAAGTGCGTGTTCGATATCCCGCGGCAGTTTTCCGTCGGCCATGAGCGCCGCGGTCATTGCCTTGGCGATCTCTTCATCGGATTTCTTTTCGTCGCGAGCTTTCGTTTCGGCTGCCTCGGCCGCGGCCAGGCGCGCCGCACGCTTGTCGCGCAACATTTCCTCGAGGAAAGTGACTTGCTTGAGCCCCGCTTCTGCGTCGCCGACTCCAAACGAGGCCAGGCCCAGCAGCCGCAAGCGTTTCCGTTGATCCTCGGCGTTGTTGCCAACCGAGGCAAGGTAGGGCGTGTCGTGCAGGGCGAGAACCTCCGGCCAGCATTCAAACTGTTCAAGCACGTCGATCAGGCGCGCGTGTCCGTATCCGCTACTACTATCGCCCTTTTCCGGTGCGGGCTTCGTTGCGGACAATCGCGGCATGGCAATCATATTTTTGGCCACGGCCACGGCGTCGTGCACGCGACCCAGGAACGCCAAATCGCGAATCAGCCATTCGCTGTTGTGCGGATAGTTGTGAATCTGATCGGGCAGCACGCGATCGCGCATCATGTGCGTGTGATCGACGCGCACCGAGGCCTCCTGCTGCCAGGCCGCGTCGGCGTAGCGACGCAATTTTGAGTAGGTGTGGCCCGGCATATGCCACATGTGGGCGATCGCCGGCGCAGATTGCCCACACAGCGAAGCGGAGAGCAGGGCCCGCTCCGGCTTTTCGTCATCCCACAGGTGAATGCGATAGTGGTGCGCCGGGTGCATCGGCTGCACGGCGAAAACTTGATCCAACAGCGCGTCGACCGCCTGGTGGCTCGAAATGCCAATCCGCAGCTTGGCGTCGGTCATCCAACTGCCGTTCGCCCAGATTTGCAGTGCGAGAAACGCCTTGGCCTCGATGTCCTGTGGATCGTCGTGAACCAAGGCCTCTAAATCTCGCACGTACTTGCGGCGCCGCTCGAGCGAGTCTTCGCCAGCACAGGCGGCTGCCAGCGCCGCGATCCAAGCTTGCTCGCGCGGCGTGGCGGTGCTGTTCTTTTGTCCGGCGACTTCGATGAACTTGCGAGCCCGCGGCTCGTTCTTGACGTTGGCCATCGCCAGACCCCAGTAGGCCATGGCGCACGCGGGGTCGAGCGCCGCAACCTGTCGAAACGATCGCTCGGCTTCGTAGTACCAGAAGCCATGCAACTGGCCGACACCCTGGTCGAAATACTGCTGAGCCAGCGCGCTGGTCGTCGTAATGGGGAAGTGGACCGCGCCAGTGCCGCCGAGCAGTTGGGCTTGCTGACGGGGACCCTCGTCGAACGCTTCGCCGTGCAGCGAATGCCCCGGCTGCGGCGTCGCGGCGGGCGGCGGCGAAGGAGCGGTCGGCGCGGGCAGCGGCGCAGTCGACGCCGCTTCACCCGTCACCTGATCCATCGCGTGCGAATTTGCCAGGCCCAGACACAAAACGATCGCGCAACAAACAATGACAGTTCGCTGGAACATGGGCATGCTCGGGGCAAGACAACGCGGGCGGGATCATGCGACCTTAATACCAAGCGATTGCGAATGCAACGCGCTGCCTGCGGCGACCTCACAAAGTGCGCCGCTGTCTGGCAAATTGCGAGGGTTAAATTGACGTGGCGGTCATTTCCCCGCGCTCGATGCGGTCGCGGGGGGATTCGATTTGCGCTGGATCACCAAATTGCTCGCGGCGACTGAGCAACCGTCACTACCGGTGACGTACAACCGCACGTGGCATTCGCCCTGTGCATCGCCGGGAACACGTAGCTCCGCCTGGAAACGCCCCGCCGCGACAGGCTGCCGCGTGCTCGCCAGCCGGGGATCGTTGGCGCGCTGGTAGTCGTCCTGATAAGCACGCAGCGCCTCATCCGCGTCGCTGAAAACATCGCGCACCGTCGGGCGGAATTTCAATTTGTCGCGCCGCACGACCAGTTCAACAACTGCTTCGCCGGCAACGGGGCTCTCGCCGGAAATCTGCAACACTTCGCCCGGCTGCGCCTGCGTTGGAGCTTCGAGCGTCGCTTTGGCCGGAAATGGCAACCTCAACAGCGGATCGCCGATCAAGTGAAACAACAGCACCTGCTCGGCACGCTCGAGGGCCAGATCGCGCGACTTCGGATTGACCAATCGCGCCAGAGCATCGAGCGAGCGGGTATCGTCGTCGTCGCGAGGCCGGGTGAGCATTTGCCGCTTGGCTTCCAGCACCACCTCGCCTAGCGTCGGCAACTTGGTCTGAAAACAAGCCGTCATCAACTCATTGGCCATGATCGACATGCCGTAAGGCATCGTGACCCGCGTGCCACCAATCACGGCCACGGGCCCGCGCGGTGTCCGCAGCAAGTCCTCGGCCAGGCAATCGCGGGCGTCGTCGAACGCCGCCGTATGGCAAGCCAAGAAGAGCGCGATCGGCAGCCCGTGCGCGGCGTTCGCTTTCGGAACGTCACGCTGATCGAAAATGTGGTACTGCTGCGATCCACAGCGCACGCGGTCGAGGCTGCTTCGATGCCCGTGCCCGATGTAGACCCAGAACACGCACCCCTCGTTGAGCCGATCGATCGTCGTAGCGTGGAACTCGCGCGGATCGGGGCAGTACGGGCTGCGCCAACTGCCGTAGGTCATCGAAATCGCGTACGCGCTGGGCAAGCCCGCCGTGATGAACCGCTTGGCGGTCAGCTCCAGCACTTTGTCGGCCATCGGGCTGAAACCGCCCAGGCCGGCGACAAAATTGACCTGCCGGCGCCAGTTGGTGAAATCGTCGCTTTGCTCGTACGCGATGGTTTTGTCGACGATGGCCGCCAACTCGTCCGCGCTGTCGGCCGCGATCCGACCAATCGCCAGATCGGGAACGCCATCCTCGTCGAGATCGACATAGGGATGATCCGAGGCCAGCTCCCGCTCGGAACCAAAGTGGATGTTCACTTTGGCCGGCAAGAGAAACGTCGGCACGATGGGTGCGGCCGCCGCATTTGCGCCGGCTGCGGTGGCGTCGCCAACCAGCACGACCGTTCGCAGGGCGCCGAGTCGGGCTTCCGCGTGGATCGTACGCTGCAGCTCTGCGGCATCGGTCGCGCTCTCAATCACCTGGATCGTGCGTCCCTGAGCGCGACGGTACTCGAGCCAGCGATCGAGGCCCGAACGCAGCGCTGGCGGGCAGACCACAAGTGTGTCGTACTTGCCTGCGGCGATCGCTCGTGTGGCGCCCGCGGGCCCTGAAGCCACCGCGACGAGTACTGCCGCCAGCAGGAGCGTCTGGTTCCCGCGGTGTAGCGCCCATCTCGAATTTGCCAGACCGCGTCTGTGGCGGCTTGCGATTCCAAAACACTTCAGAAATCGATTCATGCTTGCACCAGCGTGGTTATGTGGTCGATCGTGCCCAGGTGCGCGTTGCCGAGAGCAGGAGAGCCAGCGAACCGAAACTCCGGGGCTATCGCAGCAGGACCAGAGAGCACGAGCTGACGAACACCAATCGGCGCAACGATTGGCGCATCACGAATCTCCCCTACGCGAAAAAAAACTGCGGCCTTGGCCTCGCCCGAGGTGTGAAACATCGTGACGGGCGGATAGGGGTAAGTCAAATTCCTTCTATAGTGTTTTGGCAAAATCGCTATATCAGCTCAAAGAAGCTTTCCTGGCCCAGGTGCTTTAACAATTTGCGAGCAAGCTTATCGAGCGGCTTGTCGTATTCGAGCAAAACCCATTTGTCGATGCTGCCCAAGAAGCACCAGCGGTCGGCGGAATACAACCGCTTATCCTCGTCGGTCAACGTGAAGCGCAGCATCGGAGCGTAGATCGAGTGCGTCACTATCCAATCGCGATGCGACTGGCGATCCGTCGCGGTACCTCCAAACAGTTTCGTGACGAATTCGGCCCGCAGGTCGGCCTCAATGTTCGATGCGTAGACGATCAGGTGATCTCCGTCGACATCGATGATGGTCGGCGCGCTGGAGAGTTGCTCGGCAAGCTGCGCGACCAATTCGCGTTCAAACTGGCTGATGCGACTGGGACGAATCTTGCGGAATCTCACGAGCGCATCCACGGGCGATTCGTGGATTTCATACCCGGCGGGCAGCACCTCGAGTGGCACACCTGCGGCAGATGCTTTTCTCGCGCAGAAGTACTTGGGCTTGCCAGTCTTGGTCTTGCCTTCGAAGAAGAAATAGCGGTCGCCGCGGCGGTTGGTGTATTCGAGTGGCATTGCGTCGATCTCTCGCCCTCGCTGTCACATTCGTAATTCACAATTGTAATGACAGGGAAACCGAGCAACGAGCAAAACGCCACGAAGCACGGCGATCGTGTT
>CAZBWM010000121.1:0-17600 GCA_964495375.1 uncultured Planctomycetaceae bacterium
CGATGATTCGCGTCAACCAGGAACAAGGGCGAAGACACTTTCCACCGAGTTGCCGATGCAGTCGCGGGCCTGCCCGCCGTGGCCTAGCTAAGATGTGTCCAGACCAATGGACTAGGTCCGTGCCACCCGGAGACTTCCCGAAATTGATTCGTAGTTAGTTGGCCCAATTCATGTTCACCGGTTTAGTCGAATCGATGGCCCGCGTGGTCGAGGTGCTTGAAGCGCCTCCTGGCCGGCGGCTGGTCATTGCCGATGACGTGGTCGCGGCCGACGCGGCGCTGGGCGACAGCATCGCGCTGAATGGTTGCTGCCTGACCGTCGTCACCCGCGAGGGGAACCAGTTGGCCTTCGAGGCCGGCCCCGAAACGCTCGACCGGACCAACCTGGGGACGCTGGTCGCCGGCTCGAGTGTGAATGTCGAGCGAAGCCTGTGCTTCGGCGATCGGCTTGGTGGCCATCTCGTCACCGGTCACATCGACGGGCCTGGCACGCTCGACGACCTCCGCGACGAGGGGGAGTGGTCGACCTTTCGGTTTCGCGCGCCGCGCGACTTGCTGCGGCAGATGGCCAGCAAAGGCTCGATCGCCGTCGATGGCGTGAGCCTGACGCTGTGCGACGTGACTGACGAGCAGTTTAGTGTGATGCTGATTCCGCACACACTCTCGGTGACGACGCTCGGGCAATTGAAGCCCGGCGATCGCGTGAATCTCGAGACCGATCTGCTGGCCAAGTACGTCGCCCGACAACTGGCCGGGTGGAATCCTTCCGCTCGCTAACGTCTAGCCACTGCCCACGAGTGGCACCTGGTTAACGATGTGGGTCGGGTCGGTTCAGGGCATATCCGGGAAGGTGATGTTCCCCCGGTTGGGATCAGCGTAGAAGATTCCAAAGGTTTCGAGAGTCGCCAGCAGCGATTTCACAGCCGGCCAGTTGTGCTCGAAACGCTCGCGACCTTGCGTTTCGACGTCTTCAAGCACGTCGTCCGGGAACTCCTTCGGAAAGTCAAAGTACACCTTGGCGAAGTCGATGATGTACGGTGGGGCTTGCATCAGGCTCATTTCGACGATCATGAGGTCGTCGTCGTAGTCGATTAGCCTGGGAACCCAGAAGTCGTCGATCTTGCGGATCAGGCCATACTCGGCCAGCCGCAGGTAAACGTCGCGTTCATTGCAATAGCCAGCTTCGCGCTGGAAGACCTTCATGGCGGTGTCGTTACAGCTCTTCCAGACTTCGCCGTCGGTGCCGCCACCAAGGAAGCTTTTGAACTTCTCGCCGCGGTACCGTAGGCTATGATAGCGGACCAACCGGTCGAAACGTTCCTGTCGCTCTTGGTCGGCTGTCATGGGTATTCAACGCGAGCATGGCTACTCGGCGACCGTCGAGGCATACTTCTGCATCAACGACCAAAGAGTTCGCCTGGCGAGAACGAACGGCTGCACTTTCGACTTTGCTCAACCCCAGCAGCTCCCCCCCGGCACGTGCGGAACGCTGCTGGTTATCGTCGATGGGCAAGAGCACGCCAAGACAATTCAACTTCCAGGCGGTGCCTGCAACGACGAAACCTCCGTACCATACCGGATCATCGCCCCGTTCTAGCGGCAGCACGCGGCGTCCTCGATTCGCCAGTGCGAACCGTAGCGAGGCCCGCCATCGCGACATTCCCGGCAGCGGCGTCGTTAATTGAATCGCGGCGCTGGACCTCCACGGCGATAGTCCACCCGATGAGCCGAAGCAGTGAGTAGACTTGATCAGGGTTTGCTCAAACTAGTGCAAGTCGCCACTCGCCGCCAACTCGTAGTCCCTGACTCCTAACCCCTGACCCCTATCCCCTTGCCCCAACTTTGCCCAACCCTCGTCAAACACTTTCGTATCTCGCCCGCAAGCTGTCCGCCGCCGGGCTGCGCCCGCGCGTGCAGTACGGGCAGAACTTTCTGATCGATCTGAACTTGCTGGAGCTGTTGTTCGACACCGCGCAGGTCGGCCCGGACGACGTCGTGCTCGAAGTGGGGGCGGGGACCGGCGCGCTCTCGGCGATGTTGGCTTCGCTGGCGGCGTCGGTCGTGTCGGTCGAAATTGATCGCGACATGGCCGAGCTGGCTCGCGAAGAGATTGCCTTGCACGAGAACGCCACGCTCCTGGTGCAAGACGCGCTGAAGAACAAGAACCACCTCGACCCCGTGGTGCTCGACGCCGTGCGCACGCGGCTGGCCGAAGCGCCGGGGCGGCATTTCAAGCTCGTGGCCAACCTGCCGTACAACATCGCCACGCCGATCATCTCGAACTTGCTGGCTCATGGTCCGGTCCCCGAGACGATGACGGTCACCATTCAGATGGAGCTGGCCGAGCGAATCATCTCGCCGCCGAACACGCGTGACTACAGTGCCCTGAGCGTGTGGGTGCAGAGCCAGTGTCAGGTGCGGATCGTGCGGAGCATTCCGCCGAGCGCGTTCTGGCCGCGCCCCAAAGTGACCTCGGCGATTCTGCAGATCACCTTCGATCCGGCGCTGCGGGCCCGCATCGGCAATCTCGATTTCTTTCACACCTTCGTGCGGTCGATGTTCTTTCATCGCCGCAAGGTGCTGCGCAGCGAACTGCGGGCGGCCTATAAGCAGTTCGACAAGCCCCAGGTCGACGCGATCCTCGAGTCGCAAGGGCTGGCGGCCGACGCCCGCTCGGAGCAACTCTCGGTCGAGCAGATGATCTCGCTGGCGGCTGAAGTCGAGCGGCGGTTGGGGGATGGCTCGGCGAATCAGGCGGATGGGGCCGAAGAGTAGGTCGCCTCGCGCGTTTGGCTGCTCGGCGATTTGGCCCCTCATCACCCGGACGCAAAACGCGCCGCCCGGACGCAAGCCGGACGATCACCCGGACGCAAAGCTGAAGACATCTACTTATCGCAAGTCATTATGTGAAATACGCTTGCGTCAACATTTGCATCCACCCGGACGCACCCGGACGCAAAATCCCGGAACACTTTCTAGAGAATGGGGGTCAGGGATTAGGGGTTAGGATTTCTGATTCCCAACGCTTCGTCCCTAGCCCCTGACCTCTGGCCTCTTCCCCCTCTGAGCAGCCACTCTGGCAGCGTCCGGCGGGCCCAACTACCATGAAACCGCCGAGAAACCGGGCATCCCGCGGCGTTACGGCGATCCAGTTCGGTTCGCCCAGTCGCTAGCGCCGGCCGCTTGGCGACCCCGCCCGCTTGCCCACCTGAGAACGCACACCTGCCGAGCCTCGGCACGCACCCTGGCGCGACCGCTAGGTTCCAGCCGCCTTGTCCGCCGGAGACTTCGCCATGCGCCGTCGCATGTTTTCTTATCAGCGATCGATCGCCCTGCGCGGCCCGTTGGCATCCGCGGCCTTCGTCGTTGCATATCTCGCATGGCAACCCATCGCCTGGTCTCAACAGCCGCCGACTGCCGAGGCCCCTGCCGCGCCGGCAGCACAACCGGCCACACCCGCGGCGCAACCTGCTGCCGCACAGCCAGCCGCTCCGCTCGTCGGCCCCAAGACGCTCGAAGAATCGAACACGGCAGGCTATGGCCGGCTCGCTGATTCGATCGTGCAGAAGGAGCTGGCCCTCACCGCCGAACAGAAGCAGAAGGTCTCGCAACTGCTCGGCGAGCGGAGTGCCGCACTGGCGCAGGCCGCCGCGGTCGACAAGCCGGGCATCGTCGCCAGCATCGACGCTGAGTTAGGCGCCGTGCTCACCGACGAGCAGCGTGCGCGGATGGCGACGCTCGAGCCGGCCGATACGCGCCGCCTGCGCTTCAGCTTTCGCTTTCAGCCTTGGGCCGACGTGCTCAACTGGTTCGCCGAACAAGCGGACCTTTCGCTGGTGCTCGATGCGCCACCGCCGGGCACGTTCAACTACACCGACAGCCGCGAGTACACCGTGCCCGAGGCGATTGATTTGCTCAATGGCGTCTTGATGACGAAGAACTACACGCTGTTGCGCCGCGAGCGGATGTTGATGGTGTTGGACCTGACGACGGGTGTGCCGGCCGATCTCGTGCCGCGCCTCTCGCTGGATGAGATCGATCGCCGCGGCAAGTTCGAGCTGGTGAGCGTGGCCTTCCCGGTTGGCGACCTCAATCCCGAAGAAGTCAAAACCGAGATCACGCCGTTGTTGGGTCCGCACGGTAAAGTTTCCGTGTTGACCAAGACCAAGCAGATTTTAGTCAGCGACACCGCCGGCAAGATGCGGGCGATCGGCGCGGTGATCGAGTCGATCCCCAAAGCCGACAAGCCGGCCGACAAACCGGATGATCCCAAGGCGGCGCTGGCCGTTTATCCGCTCGACGGTCTCGACGCCAAGGCCACGACCGACGTTTTGGCGGCGCTCTTCGGCGACACGAAAGTGGTTGTCGATCCCAAGGTCGACCAGTTGATGATCTACGCCGTGCCCGAGCGGCAGGCCGCCATTCAGACCGTGCTGGCTCAATTGCGCGCCGACAATCCGCCGGAGAAGAAGCCCCGGCTCGAGCGCTACCCGATTCGCGCGGGCCGCCGCGAGCAAGTGATCGAAGTGCTCAAGCTGGCCGTCCCCGCGGCACTGTTGCGCGTCGATCCCGACAGCGGCGACTTGCTGGCCTGGGCCACGCCGGCCGACCAACAGACGATTCGCGAGCAGATCGACGAGCTCGGCGCGCCCGCCGCCGCGGCTGCCGAACGTCAGCTCGAAGTCTATCCCTTGCGGCATTCCGATCCCACGACCGTGCTGGCGCTACTGCAAAAGATGCTCCCCGACGCCCGGTTGGCGGTTGACGCCGGCACCAAGAGTATCGTGGCGCTCGCTTCGCCCGAAGAGCAGCGGGCCGTGGCCGCCACGCTCGAGCAGTTGGAATCGCGGGCCAATCAACGACAGACGCTCGTTTTCTATCCGGTCAAAGCCGAGCAGCGCAAACGCGTGCAGGCGGTGCTCGCGTCGCTGGATTCGGAGCTGCCCGGCATGCGCATCGTCGCCGAAACGGGCGGTGACGGGCTGGCCATCTTCGCCGATCCCAAGCAGCACGAGCTGATCAAATCGGTGATCGAGCAATGCGAGCGCGAGCTGCCGCCGGCCGAGCAGTTCAAGGTGGTCGCGTATCGGTTGAAAGCGGCCGATCCGGCAAGCGTGCTGGCCGCCCTGCAAACGCTGCTCCCCGAGGTGAAGCTTGTCGTCGACACCAAGGCCCGGCAGGTCGTCGCCTGGGCCCGCGCGGAAGATCACGAGCGCATCGCCGAGGCCGTGGCGGAGCTCGACGCCGAATTGCCCGAGGAGCAGCGCATCGAGATCATGTCGCATCCCTTGGGCAAAGCCGACGTGACGGCCGTGCTGTTGGTGCTGCGCTCGCTATTGCCCGAGGTGACCGTCACTAGCGACACGAAGAACGTCGCGCTCGTGGCTTGGGCCCGCAAGCGCGATCAAGAAGTGATTCGCCGGGCGATCGCCGGTGCTCAGCCTGACGTACCAGAAGGGGAGCGCCCGAGCATCGTGGTCTATGAAGTTCCCGACGCCGATCCGATTCAAGTGGCGGCCATGCTCGCGACCGTTGTGCCGACGGGGCGTTTCACGGGCGACCGCGCGACGGCCAAGCTCGCCGCCTGGGCAACGCCCGAGGAGCAGCAGCTCATCAAGGAAACAGTCGACGGGATGCGGAAGGGGCACGACCCCAATCGCGATCTGGCGCCGGTCGTCTATCGCCCCAAAACGGCTGACATCACCGCGCTATTGTACGACCTGCGGGTGCTCGCACCCGAAGCCCGCTTTTCGGCCAACGCGGTGCAGCGCACCATCGTGGCTTGGGCCCGGCCGGGCGATCAGGAGAAGATTCGCGCGACGATCGAAGGGCTCGATCCGGCTGACGACGCAGCCGGCGCGCGGGTCTCGGCAGTTTATGCAGTTCCCGATACCGATAGCGCCACGCTCTTGCAGGTGCTCACGGCCGCCGTGCCCGACGCCAAGCTCGTCGCCGACACGCGCTCAGGCACGGTCATCGCTTGGGCCCGCGCCGATCAACACGAGACCCTGAAGCGGGCCGTCGACGGGCTCGCTGCCCAGGGCAATGCCGACAATCGCCGCACCGCCCGCGTCTATCGCTTCCGCACAGGCGATGCCAACGCGACCGCTACGGTGCTGCGTTACGTGGTGCCGTATGCGTACCTGGCGGTCGACACGCGCACCGGAAGCCTGGCCGCGACCGCCACGCCGGCCGAGCACGAACAGATCGCCGCCATGGTGCGCGAGGTCGAAGGAGAAGGGGGCGACACAAATCAGCCCGAGCTGCGCGTCTATCGATTGCAAGCGGCCGAACCCTCGACATCATTGGCCATGCTGCGCGAGCTGTTCGCCCAGCGGGCCGAGGTGCGGCTGTCGCTCGATCCTAAGGGTCGCACGATCGTCGCCTGGGCGCTGCCTTCGCAGCACGAGCTAATCGACGACGTACTCGCCCGGGTCGATCGGCCTGTCGACGACGGTGATCTGCGGCAACTCGAGGTTTATCAGCTTGGCGACGCCGATCCCGATAGCGTCAAGTTCGCGCTCAATCAGATGTTCGCCGACGACCGCAACGTACGGATCGTCACCGACGAGGCGGGCGGACTCTTGACTGTTTATGCCGTGCCGCCGGTGCAGGCCACGGTGCGCTCGACCATCGAGCAGATGCAGGGTCGCAAGAATCAGTTGGAAGTGATCGAGCTGGAGGTCGTCGATCCCTATTCGGCCGAGATGGCGATCGAGCGGCTGTTCGGCGACGAGACGGGGCGCGCCAAGGCGGGCGCGCCGCGCATCGAGGCCGATCCCGAAACGCGGCAACTGCTCGTCCGCGCCAGCAAGGAACAGCTTGTGCAGATTCGCGAACTGCTCGTCAAAATGGGCGAGTCGCACCTGATGGCTCAAGCCGCGAGCGGACAGGCCGGCGATCGTCGCATGCGCGTGCTAAGGATCAACGATCGTTCGGTAGCGGCGGCCTTGGCCGAAATCGAGCGGGTCTGGCCGCGGTTGCGCAAGAATCCGATTCGGGTGGTCACGCCGTCGGCCGTGGCGCCCACGCTGCGTGAGAGCCGCAAGGTCGAGCCGGGTGCGGAAACACCGTCGACGGACGCGGCGCCGACGAATGCTGCCCCGGCCGCCGAGCCAAGCGCGAATGAATCAAGCCGCATCGAACCAAGCGCGAACGATGGAGCCGCGATATCGTCCGGTGATACCGTCTCGCGCATGGCACTGCTGGGCAAGCCAGCAGTGGCACCCAAGCCCGGCGCAGCAACGCCTGTCAGCCACCGGGTGTCTCGGGCTATGCCCGCGTCTGAGCAGCTCGTCGATGCATCGACGACACAGTGCGACCAACCTCAGAGTTCAGAAGCAGCCGAAGCTCCTGCAGCGCGTCGGCCTGCCGACGCGCCGGTTGTGGAAGCGGTGCCTGAAGCGCCGAGCGAGGTGGCGCCCTCCCGCAGCGAGCCGGCGCCGTCCCAAGAATCACCAACCGACGAGCCCGCTGCGGAACCTGCCACGTCGCCACAGTCAGCCACGCTTGAAGTTGAAGCAACTGAAACGCCTGCTTTCCCTGAGTCGGCCGAGTCGCCTGATCTAGCACCGATCATCATCGCTCCGGCCGGCGACAGCGTGACGATCGCTTCCGACGATCCCGAAGCGCTCGACCAGTTCGAGCAACTACTGCGGTCGTTCTCGCAGCGCTCGGGCGCGGGAGGTCGCGACTTCACGATCTTCTACTTGAAGCGGGCCAATGCGCTCGACGTGGCCGATACACTCGAGAACGTGCTGCGGGGCGGAGGCCTCGGGTTCCGCGGTTACGGGGGGCCGGTGGTCGTGCCCGACTCGCGATTGAACGCTTTGATCGTACACGCATCGCGCGGCGACCTGGAGACGATCGAAGGGCTGATCGAAACGCTTGATTCCAGCGAAGTCTCCGAATCGGCGATCGGTTCGCGCCCGCGCTTGATTCCGGTGCGCAATAGCGACGTCGATCGGATCGCCGAGATCTTGCGCGACGTTTACAAGACCAAGCTCACGGCCGGCGCCGGGCAACGGCGCCAACGCGTGCCGCGCCGCGATGGCATGTCGCGCGATATGGCCTTCATGATGGCGCAAATGGAGGCCGAAGCGACCGGCCCCGAAATGACGATCGGCGTCGATCGCGCGACCAACTCGATCGTAGTCTCGGCGCCGCCGCGGCTGGTGACTGAGATCGAATCGCTCGTGCACGAGCTCGACGAACAATCGGACGCTTCGCGCCCCACGGTCAAAGTGCTCGCCTTGCAGAAGACCAATACCAAAGCGGTCCGCAAGGCCTTGGAGAGCATGGTTCAAGACGCATTGCGCTCGGGCCGCCGCGGCTTGTAAGTCTCGGTACGCGCAGCTTTTTCTCATTCGCGTTGAACGCTGAGCAACCAGCTTGCGCGATCTTCGACCGCCGCGCGACACATGGCTTCGTACCGCGTATGCCAGCCGACGCAGAGTGGTAGAATACGCGCATGATCGGGCAAGTGGGACCACTCCGTGCGCGGCCACAGGGCGCATGGCGCGAAGCAAATGGACGGGCGCGGTGGTGCGTCTGGGCGCCGCAGCGCAAGCGCATGCAGTTGGTTCTCGATCGCGAGGGAGAGCGGCGGTTGTTGCCGTTGGAGACCGGCGCCGACGGATACTGGACGATCGAATGCGCCAATGTGCCGGCCGCGGCCCGCTATGCCTACATGCTCGACGACGACCCGCGCGAGTACCCCGACCCGGCGAGCCGTTGGCAACCCGAAGGAGTGCATCGGCCGTCGGCGATCTTCTCGCCCGACGAGTTCCGCTGGAGCGATGCGGCGTGGCGTGGCGTCGATCGCAGCGACCTGGTGATCTACGAGCTGCACGTCGGAGCGTTCACTCCCGAGGGGACGTTTGCCGCGGCGATTGCGCGGTTGCCGGAGCTGCGCGAGTTGGGCATCACGGCCGTCGAGCTGATGCCGGTGGCGCAGTTCCCAGGCGAGCGCAACTGGGGATACGACGGTGTACACCCCTTCGCGGTGCAGAACAGCTACGGCGGCCCGCACGGCTTGCAGGCGTTTGTCGACGCAGCGCACGCCGTCGGACTGGGGGTGCTGATCGACGTCGTCTTCAATCACTTGGGCCCCGAAGGAAACTACTTCGCGCAATTCGGCCCGTACTTCACCGACCGCTATCACACACCGTGGGGGCTGGCACTCAACTACGACGGCCCCGATAGCGACCCGGTCTGCCAGTTCGCGATCGACAACGCCTGCTCGTGGATTCGCGATTTTCACATCGACGGCCTGCGGCTCGATGCCGTGCAAACGATCTACGACACCAGTGCCCGGCATTTGCTCGCGGAGTTGAACGAAGCGGTCGAACAAGCGGCCCGCCAGCGCGGCCGCACGGCGCTGGTCATTGCCGAAACGAACCAGAACGACATTCGCTTGGTGTGCCCTTGCGACGCCGGCGGCTACGGATTGGCGGGCGCCTGGAGCGACGATTTCCATCACAGCGTGCATGCGTTGTTGACCGGCGAGCGCGACGGCTACTACACCGGCTTCGGCGAAGCGTCGAAAGTCGCCAAGGCGCTCGACCGCGTGTTCGTCTACGACGGCTGCTACAGCCCGTTCCATCGTCGCCGGCACGGTAATCGCGCAGGTGAGACGCCGCGTGCCGCGTTCGTCACGTGCATCCAGAATCACGACCAGGTGGGCAATCGCGCGCTGGGAGAACGCTTGGCCACGTTGCTCGAGCCCGCGGCGCTGCGGTTGGCCGCTGCCTTGCTGCTGTTGGCGCCGACCACGCCGCTGCTGTTCATGGGCGAGGAGTATGGTGAGACGAACCCGTTTCCGTTTTTCTGCTCGTTCAGTGACGAGCAGTTGATCGACGCGGTGCGGCGCGGGCGGCGCGCGGAGTTTGCCGCGTTACAATTTGATTGGGAGCTTGATCTGCCCGATCCGCAGTCTCCGCGAACGTTCGCATCGGCGAAACTGAGCTGGGATTGGCAGGCGCCGCACCGCGCGGCCTTGCGAAAACTCTACCGAGATCTGCTGACGCTGCGCCGTGCCTGGCGAGCGGCCGCGCCCGAAGACACGGTCTCAGCCGAGTTGGTCGGCGATCATGCTGAACCAATGACGTTGATTGTGCGGGCGGCCAGCGGGCAACCGCAACTGTGGGCGAATCTGTCGGGCGATTGCACTCCGTTGCCCGAACACGGCGCCCCCTCGCTGCGCTTGTTAATGAGCACTGCGGAAGCGCAATACGGGGGCGAACGCGGTTCGCTGGCGCACGTCGGCGAATTGCTGCCACATGAATTACTCGTTTGGGGGCCCGCCGCGTGGTCGTGAACGAACTACAAACACCAGCGCCCCAAACGCTGGCCGCTGAACCGGCTGTCGGTGATCAGGTTGCCACTGAGCTCGCGGCCGCAGCGCCGCGCGAACATCAATCGCCCGGCGCAACTTATCGACTGCAATTGAATACCGAGTTCGACTTCGATCGCGCCGCGGCGATTATCCCCTATTTGCGCGAGCTCGGCGTCACGCACGTCTATACCTCGCCGATCTTGCAGGCGCGCCCCGGCAGCGAGCACGGATACGATGTCTGCGATCACGAGCAGATCGATCGAGGGCTGGGGGGCAGCGACGGCTTCGCGCGGTTCAGCGCGGCGCTGGCCGACGCGGGGCTCTCCCTGTTGCTCGATGTCGTCCCGAATCACATGAGCACCGACACGGCCAACCTGTGGTGGAACGACGTGCTCGAGAACGGCCCGAACTCGCCGTACGCCCGGTTCTTCGACATCGACTGGCGCCCGATCAAGATCGAGCTGCACAACAAAGTGCTGTTGCCGCTGTTGGGCAAACAGTATGGCGACGTACTCGAGGCGTGCGAGCTGCGCGTCGAGCATCAAGAGGGTGGTTTTACACTCCGCTATTTCGATCACGTGCTGCCGCTGGGACCCAAGACGGCGATCCCGCTATTGTCCGCTCGCCGCGAGGTATTGGAGACGGCGCTGGCCGACGATCGCGACGCCCTGAACGAGTATCAGAGCATCGTCACGGCGCTGGAACACTTACCGCCGCAAACCGCTACCTGGCCTGAAGCGATCGCCGAGCGGCAACGCGAAAAGGAAGTCATCAAGCGCCGGCTGCGCGAACTCGAGGCCAGCTCGCCGATCGTGGCGCAGTTTGTCGCCCGCAACGTCGAGATTTGCAATGGCACGCCCGGCGATGTCGCCAGTTTCGATCAGCTCGACGCGATCATCTCGGCGCAGGCCTACCGCTTGAGCTACTGGCGTGCCGCCTCGGACGAGATCAATTATCGGCGGTTCTTCGATATCAACGCGCTCGCGGCGGTTTGCATGGAGCTGCCCGAAGTGTTCTATCGCGCGCATCGTCTGCTGTTCGATTTGCTGGCGCGCGGCGCCGTCGGTGGGTTGCGGATCGATCACATCGACGGCCTGTTCGCCCCCGAGCAGTACCTGTGGCGTCTGCAATGGGCCTATTTAGCGGTGCAGTCCCGGCCGGGGTCGCGCGCGCAGCAGATTCAATGGCTCGTCGACGCGTGTGCCCGGCTGACGTTCCCGCTACCGATGGACAGTGACCTGCTAGCGATCTTCGGCCCCGAGCCCTCGACGCCCGCACCGGTCGCCGTGGAAGTACCAACCGCCATCCGCGGCGCCGCCAGTGATGCAGACGGTCTGCCTGCCGGGGCCGCGTCCGCTGAGCCCGCCACTCTTGATGGGCACACCGCGGCTGTCGCCGGGACCGACCTGGCCGATCATCAACTGCCGCTGTATGTCGCGGTCGAGAAAATCCTCGGCCCCCACGAGCCCCTGCCCGCAACCTGGCCCGTCGCTGGCACCACGGGCTACGACTTCATGCACGAAGTTGGCGGGCTGTTCCTCGCTGCGGACGGCTGGAACTCGATCGTGCAGTTCTATCGCCGGGCGATGGGCGAAACGCGCGACTTCGACGAAGTGGTGCGCGACGCCAAGCGTTTGATTCTCCGTTCGGCCATGGCCAGCGAACTGCAGATGCTCGCGCACCAGCTCAATCGCATTTCGGAACAGCACCGCCACACGCGCGATTTCACGCTCAATATGTTGCGGTACGCCCTGCGTGAAATCTTGATGTGCTTTCCGGTCTATCGCGTCTACCCCAGCCCGCGCGGCATCGCGGAGCGCGATCGTCACTTCGTTAACCTGGCCGTGGCCCTGGCCAAGCGACGCAACCCCGATACCGACTGGGCAGTGTTCGATTTCGTACGCGACGTGCTGTTGATGAACCATCCCGAAGGGCTGACCGCCGAACAGGTGCGGCAGCGCGAGCAGTTCGCGGGGCACTTCCAGCAGGTCACCAGCCCCGTGATGGGCAAGGGCTTTGAGGACACTGCGTTTTACATCTACTGCCCGCTGGTGTCTGCGAACGAAGTGGGGGGCGAGCCCCGTTCGCCTGTCGTGAGCGCTGCGACCTTCCACGATGTCAATGCCAACCGGCACGCGACGTTTCCCCGCGCGATGCTGGCCAGCACCACGCACGACTCAAAACGGACCGAAGACGTGCGGGCCCGCCTGCACGTCCTTTCCGAGTTGCCCAAAGCGTGGCGCAACGCCGTGAATCGCTGGTTCCGGCTGAATCGCACCAAGCGTGCCGAAGTCGACGGCCAAGCGGCCCCCAGTCGCAACGACGAATACCTCTTCTACCAAAGTCTGTTAGGCATCTGGCCCCTGACCGAGCCGACCGAGGCCGAACAAGCCAACCTTGTCGCGCGACTGCAGCGCTACATGGAAAAAGCGACGCACGAGGCCAAGCAGCACACAAGCTGGATCAACCCCAACGAGCGCTACGATCACGCGGTGCGCGAGTTCGTCGCGGCCACGCTCGAGCGTTCGGCTGGCAATCGCTTTCTGGCGCACTTTCGCCAGTTTCAGTCGGCCGTGGCGGCGTGGGGGCTGTATAACTCGCTCGCGCAACTCACGCTCAAGCTCACCTCCCCAGGCGTCCCCGATCTTTATCAAGGGCAAGACTTGTGGGACTTCAGTCTCGTCGATCCCGACAATCGCCGGCCGGTCGATTTCGCGCTCCGCCAAACTCTGCTGGCCGACATCGAGCACAGGGGGACCGACGCCGAGGGGCTACACGCATTAGCCAGCGAGCTGGCTTCGTCGCCGGCCGATCCACGCACCAAGCTATTCGTCACCTCGCGGCTGTTGGAATTGCGCCGCCGCACGGGGACGCTCTTGATTGACGGGGACTATCGCCCGATCGCCGTCCGAGGTTCGGCCGCCGACCACGTCGTGGCCTTCGCCCGCGTCGGGCAGGGTGTAGCTGCAGAGGGTGAAGTGGCCGATCGCGCCGTGTTGGTCGTCGTTCCCAGGTTGCTGGTCCGTCTGACGCAGTCGGCCGGCGCGCTGCACGTGGCGCCCCCGCCGCCGATACCTTGGGACGCCGCGATCTGGGGGGACACGTCCCTCGATTGTTCCGCGTTTGGCGACGAGTTGGTCGACGTCTTTACCGGCCAGCGCGTGCCCGGCGGCGGCCCGGTGCCGGTCGCCGACTTGTTGCGGGGGTTCCCCGTGGCAGTACTGGCGACTCCTCAGTGAAGCCATTCCCTGGTGATGTGATTCAGACGTGGGTATATCCGGTTTGACCTGATTGCGCCGACCGCCGCGACTTGCCCGCACCCGGCTGCGTCATTTTGACACAGGGAGAACCGCACCACGGCTTGTCCCCTGGCGGCCCGCTCGCGGCAAAGTTCTCATTAGCTCAGTCGTGGCATACCGTTACGCGCCTGAAAACCAGCCGCGTAACAAACCGCGGCAGCCCGGGCGGGACCATTTCGGCAGCCCCAGGCAGCGGCTATTCTGGAAGGTTCAGCCAGCGCTATAATCGAACCGTGGGGGACTGGTTCGGCGGCGTGCCACGAGCGTCTCGCCATGCGAGCCAAAGTGGTTTCGCCACGCGAGCCAAGGTTGCTGCGCCAACGTAGTTAAAGGGGCCCCCGCCGAACGTCCACCGTTTTACCCGCCCCAGTCGCCATTCTGCCGAGGCCTGCTTGAGCCCTCCTCGTCTGCGCAAGCCCGAACAGCCGTTTTTGCTACGGCTCGTTCTGGGGATCTATGAATTCGCGGCCTCGCTCAAGCTGGCCGTGATCCTGATCTTTTCGTTGGCAGCCGTGCTGGCCACGGCCACGCTGGTCGAAAGCGAGTATGGCACCCGGGCCGTGCAATTTGCGTTGTATGGCTCGTGGTGGTTCGAGGTGCTCGGCGTGCTCTTGGCGGTCAATATCTTTGCCGCCGCTGCGATCCGCTATCCCTGGAAGCGCCATCAAACCGGCTTCGTCATCACGCACATCGGCCTGTTGACGCTGATGTTCGGCTGCCTGTTGAACCGAGTCGGCGGCATCGACTCCCAAATGCCGATCTTCGAGGACTGCACCAACAGTAAGGCGTTCCTCGACTCCGAACGCCTGAAGATGGAGATTCGCGACACCGGCCAGACGGCCGCGCCAACCACGGCCACTGCATCCACGGATAGTGGAACGGCCGACGCAACCGCGGCTACCGATTCCCAAGCCGCTGACGCCAAGGCCAAGGTGATCGCCATGCCGTTCCGCGGCAGCCCGTTCAACTGGAGCGATCTCGACCAGATGCGGTCGTGGCCCTCGCTATCGGGGCGCGGGTTCAAGGGGGCGTTGGGCGCGCTCGGCACGTTGCCACTGCGGGCAATCTGGCGTGCCGCGCCGATCGATCGTGGCGTGCTCTACGACGACGACGGCATCCGCGTCGAAGCGCTCGACTATCTCAGCAACGCTCAGGAAGTTCAGGTCCCCCGACTACGGCTGCGGATGAGCATGCCCGAGCGCACGGCGATGGACGCCAACGGTCGCGAGCGAGCCACACCCACCACGTGGACGAAGGTCGAAGATGGCAACGGCGACGAGTTGGTGATTCATGCCGCCACGGGGGTCGCAGTCGCGCAGTATCCCTTCGGCATGGGCGACCGCAAATCGATTGGCGGCGGCCAGGTGATTTTCGGCATGACGGGCGACGCAGCCGAGTTGGCCGCGTTTCTCGCTAGCGCTCCCGATGCCGCGGTCGGTGTCGACGCGCCGGGACAGATCGTTTTGTTCGCCAAGGATCAGAAGTTTCCGATCAAGGTCGCCGATCACGTCGACAAAGGGGAGTTTCCGCTCGGTGAGACGGGCGTCACCGTTGAGATCGTCAAACGTCTCGAACGGGCGACGCTCCAGCGCGGCGCTCAGCCGGGTGAGGTCGAGTGGATCGAAGCGCCGGCGGGCGCACCGGTGCGGCCGGCCGTCGAACTACGCATCCGGCATGGCGGAGCCGAGCCCGAACGCATGCTGCTGTTGGCCGATTGGCCCGAGTTGAACGTGCAAGCGCGCCGCTTGCATGTCTTCGGCAGCTATTGGGTGGCCAGCGAAGTCGAAGGAGCCGCTGCTGGTGCGGGTAATCCCGCCGGCAATGGCGCCGCGCCCCCGGTCATCGGTCAGGGGAAACAGCGGATCGACGTACTGCAAGGGCCCGATCAAAAACTCTACTACCGCTACTGGAATCGTCGCGAAGTCGTGGCCGCGGGCGAGCTGCCGGCCGATGGCCAGCCGATCGACGCCTTCACGATGCGGATGGGCACGATCAAGCTCAAGACCGATCGACACCTCGCTGCCGAAACTCCTCGCCGCATCGTGCAAGCGGTACCGTTCGACAAAACATTGGTGCCGACCGGCGCCATTCGCGCCGCGCGATTGCGGGTGACGGTCGATGGCCACACCGAAGAATTCTGGGTGCTGGGGATGCCGCCCGGCTCGGGCATGTTCGGCCCGCACCCTTCGGAGCGCAAGCAAGTTGCCGGCCAGGGGCGCACGGTGACGATCAGCTTGCCGCTCGACGATTTCGACATCGGGCTGACGGTCCGTCTGCGCGACTTCGAACGCAAGCTCGACCCCGGCACCAGCCAGCCGTCGCACTATACGAGCGTCGTCGATTTCCTCGATAGCAAATCGCTCAATCCGATGCAGCAAAACGTCGTAGTGACGATGAACGCACCGGTCGACTTCACCGACGCAGCCGGCGGCAAATCGTATCGCTTGTTTCAGGAATCGTTCAGCGGGCCCTACGCGCCGGGAGAGGAACTCTACCGGCAATACGAACAATTGCGTGATCCACGCTTGAATAGCGCCGAACGGGACAAGGTGTTTGTGTCGGTGCTGACGGTCAACTACTCGCCGGGGCGCGGACTGGTGAACGCCGGCTGCTTACTGGTCGTGGCCGGCATCGTCACCATGTTTTATATGCGGGCGTACTTCTTCAAAGCGAAACCGAAAGCGACGTTACCGCCGGCAGCCCAGCAGAAAGCTCGGCGGCGACCGTTGGCTCCGGTGTAGAATTAAGATTGGCAAACGCCGGTGGTGGCGGTGCATACCTCTTCAACTACGCCAGCGATTGCCCATGGTCTCTGAAATCTAACGAGGGAAGTCCGATGCGACTCCAACGGAATTGGTCGGCGGCTTGCTGTGTCGGCATTCTCGCGCTGGTGGCCACGGCCGCGGCTCCGGCGGCCGATTCGACCAAACTCGACTGGACCCCCTGGGCCGAACTGCCTGTGCGGCCGGCGTTCGATCGCAAGGCGCGGATCATGCCGCTCGACACGCTGGCGCGCGAGATCGTCGAAACCATCTGCGGCAAGGAGTACTTCAAGTTCAACCTGGCGGCCAACTTGACCAAGGAAGAGCTCGAGTCCCCCGCCATGCAGCCGGCCCGGTCGTTGTTTCCCGGCGACCAGCAGAAGACGTTTCGCGCCACGCCGCTCCTCTTGAGTTGGCTGCTGGAACGCGACAAATGGGACGACGTCCCCTTCTTGCGCTGCGCGCACGAGGAGCTGCGCACGCTGCTCGGCCTCCCCATCAAGAATGCGACCGGTGAGTTCATTCTCTTCGTCTCGCCCCGACAGATTCGCGAATCGGACGGCTACCACCAGCACCGTCAGGAGCTGGCCGAAAAGCAGGCTGCCGCGCGCGGCGAGAATCAGGAGTTCCGGTTCACCGGCGTCGACGAGAAGTTCAACGAGCTGTTTCAGGCCGTGAGCATGTGGGAGCAGCTCGATCTGCACGGCATGATCGATCCGGAATCGGCCCGAGCGTTCGTCGGTGAGCTCGAGCTGGCCCATAGCACTTGGACGCGCGTGGAACCGAAGTTCCAGTTTGGCGTCAATGCCGGCGCTGGCGAGGCCAATCCGTTGGCGCAGATTCAAATGCAGGTTGAGGCGGCCCGCCAGGCGCTGGTGAAATGCGTCGACTTGCTCGATGCCCGCGACATTCGCTTTACGTCGCTCGAGCCGGCCGCGGCCGAGTTCGCCCGCGCCACGGCCGAACTAGCGGGTGTTTTCGCCGGGCTCGACGACCGGGCGCGGCAAGAGGCGGCCGCGAAGCAGGCTGGCGCGCCAGGTGATGCGCCCCGCGCGGCGCTCGCCCAGTTGGCCTGGGAGAGCGGACAGTTGCGCGACGCTGGTCGGCGGTTGTTGGCTGCCGTTTATCAGAATTCTGATTTGCTGCGTGTGGTGCCCGCGCTCAACCCCGCGGCGCTCGAGAAAGATCGCGATCCCGCCGATCG
>CAZBWM010000122.1:0-17385 GCA_964495375.1 uncultured Planctomycetaceae bacterium
AGGTCGTCCCCGACGTGCCGTATCGCTACGCATTCCCGCCGCTAGCGAGCAACGCCGAAGCCCTGGCCGAAGCGGCCGACGAAGCAGCCGAATGGATCTCTCGCGCGCGCAAGCCGGTGATCATCGCCGGCGTCGAAATCCATCGCTTCAATTTGCAGGATCGCCTGCTGGCTTTCGCCGAGCAGGCCAATCTGCCGATCACCGCCACGCTGTTGGGCAAAAGCGTGATTCGCGAGACGCACCCGCTTTACGTCGGCCTGTACGAAGGGGCCATGAGCCGCGACGAGGTGACCAATTTCGTCGAAGAGAGCGACTGCGTGATCCTGCTCGGCGAGTTCATGACCGACATCAACATGGGGATTTACACGGCCAATCTCGATCCCAATCGCTGCATTCTGGCCAACAGCGAAACGCTGCAAATCCGCCATCATCATTTTCACGATGTATTGCTGGGTGACTTTATCCGCGAGACCACCGCGCGGCGACCGACCCCGAGCCGGCGGGCGCTCCCCTCGCGCAATCTCGGCAACGGGCAGAAATTCGCTGTCAAACCCGGCGAGCCGCTGACCATCGCCCGGCTGTTCTCGCGGCTCAACGAATCGCTTGACGACAACACCGTGGTAATCGCCGACGTGGGCGACTCGCTGTTCGGCGCCAGCGACCTGGTGATCCGCCAAAAGACGGAGTTCATCAGCCCGGCTTATTACACGTCGATGGGTTTCGCGGCGCCGGCCACGTTGGGGGCCAGCTTCGCCCGGCCCGGGGTGCGCGTGGTCACCGTCATTGGCGATGGCGCGTTCCAGATGACCGGCATGGAGCTGTCGACCGTCATTCGGCACGGCTTCGATCCGATCGTGATTGTGCTGGACAACAAGGGCTACGGCACTGAGCGCTTTTTGCACCCGGGCCCGTTCAACGACATCCATCCGTGGAACTATCACAAGCTGCCGGAGCTACTCGGCGGCGGTATCGGTCACGAGGTGAGCACCGAAGAGGAGTTCGACCGCGCGCTCACGCAGGCATACAACACGCGTGGACAGTTGCAGTTGATCCAGTGCCACATCGGGCTCGAGGATCGTAGCAAAGCCCTCGATCGCCTGGCCGACAATCTCGGCAAGCGGGTGTGAGCGAGCAATGTTCCTTGTTAGCCGCCTGACTTTACCCGCGCGCTAGCTCGTTCGGTATCGGAGTCACAATCGCGCACGTGAAGCTGCGCCGCACCAGCTAACGCGCGGAGTAAACTCCGCGGCTAACAAGACGAAACGCGACCCGCTGGCGCCCTAGTACCGAATCACATGCCGCAATTGCCAGGCCCCGGCCGCTGCCAGAATAAAGTTGCCCAGCCAGACCGAATACGGCGGCAGCGAGCCGTTCTTGGCGCCATCGAGCCCCAGCGCTAGCAGCGGATAGTAGACGATCAAGATCGGCAAGAAGCAGAGAAAGAAACTCGTCAAAAAATCGGAATTGCGGCGGCGGATCGTGATCGGCGCTCCGATCAGCACGAACGAAAGGCAACTGAAACCGCTCGCCCAGCGGCGATACGGCTCGAGTCGCAGCCGCGCGATCAGCCCGCGCACGTCGCGCAAGGTTTGGTTCGTCCCTTGCCAGTTGGGCGAATTGAGCTGGCTGACGTCGCCGGTCAGTAGGTCGATGCCCGCGTCGAGCGCCAGTTGTTGTTCGAGTTCGGCCTGCAACGCCTGCTGAGTGCGAATCTCTTCGGGAATCACCCGGAGCGGCATGTAGGCCGGCAGCACGTTGGCCTTGCCGGTGCGGCTGGCGTCTTCCAGCGGGATCTCGAGCTCGAACGTGCCGGGGTCGGTCAGCGTGGCTTTGCCGCCTGAGTGCACCGTGAAGTTGTGGCACACGATCGTCAGTAACTTTTTGCCGGCGTCGCTGCGCATTTCGGCCCACTCGGCCATCACGGTGACTGCCGGACGGTTACCAGCCGCCTGAAACGATAGCGTCGGCCGCACCAGCCGCCGCTCCTCGACCCGTTTGACGTTGATCGACAGGTTCGACGTGCTGTAAGTGCGGTGCGTCCGCAGCATGCCGTAGATGATCTCTTCGGCCGCCTCGAGCGCCGTGCGGCGGATACCGTCGCGGCCCCACGAGACCGCCACGTCGTTGAACCACACGGTCAACAAGCTCAACACCGTGGCGAACGCGATCACCGGCATGATCACCGCCCGCGGACTGACCCCGGCGCT
This sequence comes from uncultured Planctomycetaceae bacterium, assembly GCA_964495375.1. GTDB lineage: Bacteria > Planctomycetota > Planctomycetia > Pirellulales > JAEUIK01 > JAIESQ01. The sequence goes on from CAZBWM010000122.1 coordinate 2,208, forward strand.
CTTGAGTGCCACGATCTCGTTCGACGAGCTCATCCGGCCGTAAACGCTGGAGGTGGTGAATAAAATTGTCGCTGGCAGCGAGAAGCGCAACGCGTCGGGCAGAATGAACGGCAGCATGCGCAACACCTGGGCGGGGCCAAGCCCCTGGCGGTGCGCCTCTTGCACCACGCCCAAAATGATCATCATCAGCGTCAGGCCCGTCGCCGTGGCCGTGAACGTTTTCAGCAGCTCGATCAGAACGTATCGCGTGATGATGCGCATGGCGGGGCGTAGTTTCCCCGCGATCGGCGGCGCGGGTCAAGGTCAGTGCTGGCGGCGGAGAGTGATAGCAGCGCGGCGCGAAGGCGGCACGCCGAGAATCCCGAGTGCCAAGCATGCCGTCGCCGTCGCGCGATCTGCGCCCAGGCGGCCGTGTGTCAAGTGCGACTGCTGTAACACGGGCGCGCACGGCCGCGCGCTCGCTTTACAGGTCACTACCAGATTCGGATACTTACACCTCGCGCGAGCCTGCATTTCTCACCAACTTCGTGGCGAGCGGAGTGAAGTGCTTGGCTGGCAAGAAGCAGGGTGCGGATCGACCGGAAGCGTATTGCTGATACCCTGAGGTTCGAGACGCATACTGCGACGAAGCCAGCCAAAAACTTAGGCTCCGCGCAGCAGATGGCTGGTGAGAAGTGCGGGCTATAGCAAGGGGATTCGGGGCAGACTCACGGAGCGAGGTTGCATGGCACGGCTGTCGGTCAACGAAGTCACCACGTATCGCTGGTCATTCGAGGAGGATGTCGCGCACTACGTGCGGGCGGGCATCGGGGCGATCGGCGTCTGGCGGCAGAAGCTCTCCGATTTCGGCGACGATCGCGGCGTTGAGCTGTTGGCCGATAGCGGCTTGCGCGTCTCGAACCTGCTGTGGGCCGGCGGCTTCACCGGCAGCGACGGCCGCTCGTTTCGCGATAGCGTCGACGACGCGTTGGAAGCCATCCAACTTGCCGGAGCGTTGGGAACCGATTGCCTGGTGGTCTACACCGGTCCCCGCTCCCTGCACACGCACAACCACGCCCGCCGGCTGACGCGCGACGCGCTCAAAGCCGTGCTGCCGCTGGCGACCGAGCTCGGCGTCACGCTGGCCGTCGAGCCGATGCACCCGCAATGCGCCGGCGAATGGACGTTTCTGACCACGCTCGACGAGGCCCTCGAGTTCATCGGGCAATTCGAGTCGCCGCAAATCAAGCTCGCGCTCGACACCTATCACCTCGGCCACGATTGCTCGCTGGTTTCGCGCATCCCCGAGTTCGTCGAATCGATCGCCGTGGTCCACCTGGCCGATGGCCGCCCGCCGGTCAGTCTCGAACAAGACCGCACGCCGCTGGGCAAGGGGGCCGTGCCGCTCGCCCCGCTGGTGCAGGCCCTCGAGAAAGCCAACTACCGCGGTTACTACGATCTCGAACTGACCGGCGAAGAAATCGAATCCGTCGACTACTGCCGGCTGCTCGACGAATCCAAGCGCGAGTTCGCCCAGTTGTGCCGCTGCGCCAGCGTATAAGGGCGCTTTGCAGGGTGTGCACAGCACACCGGCTTCCGTGGTCGCGAAACGCAGCGGACTCGCACGTGTTGAATTGGTGCGTTTCACGCACCCTACAAGACGGCACCCCACGTTAGCCGCGGACTTCGGCAAGCTCAGCCCGCGCGCTACCTCGAACGATCCGGCCACCCCCCCGCAAGACTTCCGCCGCGCCGTGCTTTACAATCAGGCAAAGCTCCGCGGTGGGTCAGTCCATAAATCCGCCCTCCGAACGGTGTCAGGAACCGATTCCGGCGGCAGCGCTCCAATAGACGACTGCTTGTTGAATCGGTTCCTGACACCGTTCGAGCTACCCGCTGTCGAGACTGACCCACACTTCAAAACCGCCGCCCGACTGCTCCTTGCCAACCATGAGGTTTCCGCCATGCTCCTGAACGCCAAAATCTCACGGCGCTCGCGCGCCGTGCTCACGGCCGCGTTGGTTTCCACCGTCAGCTACCTTGCCGCGCCGCATGTCGCCTGCGCTGCTGCTCCTGAGGCCGCCAACCCGGCCGCTCCGGCCTTCTCCGTCGGCTTTGCTTCGAAGGAAATCACCCCCGAGGCTCCCGTGCCCATGTGGGGTTACGCCGATCGCCATGCCGCGCTCTCCGAAGGCAAGATGGACCCGCTCTGGGCCAAGGCCATCGTCATCCAGGCCGGCGATGGCAAGCTCGCGCTCGTCGGCACCGACATCGGCCGCGGCCCCACCACTCCGATGATGGCCAAGATTCGCGAAGCCCTCAAACCGCTGGGCATCGAGCACGTCATCATCAGCGGCAGCCACTCTCACCACGGGCCAGTGATCGAGCTCACCAACAAGCCAGGCCGCGGCAAAGGAACCTTCGACGCGTCGGTCGCCTACGCCGAGAAGTTGCCCGACCTGTTGATTGAAGTGATTCGCGAAGCCGACGCCGCCCGCAAGCCGGCCAAGATCGGGCTGGGCACGCGGATGCACAGCCTCAACCGCAATCGCCACACCAAGCAGCCGACCCGCGTTACCGACCCCGTCCTCGGCGTGCTCCGCTTTGACGATCTCGACGGCAAGCTGCTGGGCCTGATCGTCAACTTCGCCGCCCATCCGGTGATGATCGATTCGAAGGTGCTGTTGTTCTCGGCCGACTTTCCTGGCCACATGAAGCGCAAGGTCGAGTCGGAGCTCGGCGGCCAGTGCGTCTTCATGCAAGGCGCGGCCGGCGACATGAGCCCGAACCCGCCAGCCGGCGTTAGCGGCCCGCAACAGTTTGGCGAAGCGCTAGCCGACGTCGTCGTTGACGTCGCCCGTTCGATCGAGACCGCGGTCCCCGAGAAGCCGTCCATCAAAGGCCGCACCAATCACTTCTTGTTCGGCTCGCGGATCGATTTCCGCAACAAGCTGTTGATGATGGTCTACAGCCGGGCGTTCTTCCCCGAGTTGGCGCAAGCCTTCTCCGACGAATGGGCCGGCGGGGTCGCTGCCGAGTCAAACACCATCCTGCTCAACGGTGAGCTGGCGATGGTCTCCGGCTCGGGCGAGTTTTTCTCGAACCACGCCAATCGGCTCCGCGAGCGGACGTACCTGAAGCACGCTTTCTTTTTCGGCTACGCCAATGGCCACAATCTCTACTTCCCGACGATCGAAGCCACCAGCGAAGGGGGCTACGGCGCTTCGCCTGAGATGTCGCCGGTCGAGATCGGCGCCGGCGAGAAGATCATGAACCAGTCGCTGTTGAACATCTACGAACTGCTTGGCAAGATCACGATCGAGCCGAAGATGAAGGCCCAGCAGCCCCAAGCCGCGCCGGCCAGCGGCGAGCAGGCGGGAAACTAACGGGCGGCAAACTAGCGCAAAGAGAGAGAACTGCCCGTCACGCCGCGTTCTTCGCCGATGTCTCGTCGCGCAGCGTCCGCGCGCGGAGATCGACCGCCTGCCCGGCCAGCAGCGGCGTATTGCGCCGCGTGTCGTTGATCAGCGACAAAATGTTGGCGATCACCTGGTCTCCCTTGATCCGCCCGTCGCAGATGTCCTCGATCAAGTCGCGCCGCAGGCCGAGCAACCGATCTTGCAGGTAGATTGCCAGCTCGCTGGGCTGGCTGGGCACGTCGGCGTCGAGCGTGGCACCGCGCGCGATCAGTTCGATCCGCCGGATCTCGGCAAAGTAGTCGGACGGTTTCCGAATCCGCTTGCGGCGCAGCAACCCATACAGCGACAGCGCCCCGGCGCTGAACGCGCCGAAGAAGCTGAACCCGTCGCTGGCCCACTCCACCACCGGGCCGATCGCCAGCGGCTTGTCGCGATCGAGATAGTCGATCGCCGCCGGATGAATCGCATACTGCGTCGCCAGGTCGCGCGGCGAACGCGGCAGAATTCGCCGCGCGAACTCCCCTTCGAACAGGGTCTCCATCAGCGGCTGGATCGCCCGCTCCGGCGCGTCGCGCCGGGCAACGACCAAGAGCCGCACACCGACCGTTTCGCAGTCCGCTTCCGGGTAACTCGAGCGCCCAAAGTAGCTCCGCGCCAGGATCGTCGTCGGCTCCAGGAATTCGCGCTCGATCACCGTCGTACTGGCGTGACTGTCCTGCAAGTTGTCGAGCAGAAAGGCCCGCGTGGCCGGCAATGGCACCACGCGGTAGTCGGCCGCTTCGACCAACAACTGCACGACGGTCGAGGGCATGCTCGCCAACACCATGACAAATTCGGGCAGCTCGGCGACCAAGGCCTCGCGCTGGCTTTCCTCGGCGTGCAAGATCGCGTTTGCTCGCTGGATCAATTCGGTTTTGCTCAGCTCTGAGGGAATCACGTCGCCAGGCTCGCCGCTGGCTGGCGCTTTCAGCCGCGTGAATTTCAAGAACTCTTGGGCGAGTAATCGCTCGGTGCTCCCCAGCTCACCAATATTCACGCGTTTGCCGCGGATGATCTCGATGAGTGGTCGATCGCTCTTCAGGTCGCCACGCACCAGAAAATGAACCGCCTCGAGCTGCGTGGCCCCCAGCACCACGATCTCGTCGTCGTCGGGCACTTTGACGCCGCTACTGACCACGGCCGCATCCAACTGGCCCGCTTTGAGCATCTGCAAACACTCTTCGGAGCCGGCGCAGGGCGACAACTTGATCGCCAGCTCTTGCTGCGCCGCCTGCTCGCACAGATACTTGGTGACGGTGTGACGCCGGGTGCCCGCGGGCCCTGCACTCATCCGCAGCGTGGGGAGCTCGCGAGCGACCAAGAGCCGTGCCAACAACACCAGGCTCAGCACGCCCAGCCCGGCGCTCCCCAGGCGAATCCATGTGCGAGAGCTTTGCCACTGGCGGGTCGAATTCATCATGGCGGCGCATTTCATTGCTTGAATGCTCAGTCACCTGCGTCCCGGCTGTCGGGGGGATTTAGGTAACCGAAGCTGAGCACCGCGTCCAGAGCAGTTGATTTGCACATGGCTGCTGGCAGATGGTCGGCTACTCCTGCTGGCGAGTCGCCTCCAAGGCCGCTTCCAACCGCTCGCGAGTCGCGGTGTGAATAGTTTGGCCGATCGTGTAGCGCAGGGCCGGCTCGGCGAACCGACCGAGCTTCGCAAGCTCGGCCTTTACCGCTTCGGGCGTCGGCTGCTCGGCGCCGTTCTCTCCCGCAACGGCTCGCGCCAGTCGCTGGCTATCCTCCGGCGTGATCGTCTCCAAGCGCCCCACGAGCACGCGCACGCATTCGCTGGGGGCCGGCTCGATCGACAGTGGTAGCAGCTCATCGGTTGCCCGATGCGAAACCAGATAAAGCAGCCGCGTGCCGTTCTCGCCGAACCAACTATCGTGCCAGGTGTTGACCATCGCCTGCGCTTCTTTCTCGTACAGCCCCGTGCCGACTAGCTCATGAACCATCGCCTCGGCGAGTCGATCCACGGTTGACGCTTCGCTCGGCAGCTCGACTTCGATCGTCGATTGCGGGCCAAGGGGTTCCAGCCGCGTAAAACGAACGCGCCCCTCGTCGATGCGCACCAACAGCAGGGTGCCGCTGGCCTCGCCGCCAGAGTTGTTGATTTCGAAGCGATCGGCCCCCAGCGCGACTAACTTGATCGGCAGCTCAAAGTTGCCCAGCCCGCGATAGAACAGGAACTTCTCGAAATGGCTCCCACCTTTTTTGTCGAGCGTTTCGACAATCGCCGCGTCGGTTTCGCGGGCCCGGCCATAGTGGTTGTTGTCGACGATCTGCGGTAGCCAGGCCGGCACGGTCGCGCCTTTGCGATTGCGAACGCGGACATCGGCAAACTTCAGCTGCGGAATCAACCGCACCGTCCCCCAATCGAGATACGCGCCCCCTGCGATAACTGGCACGCGATTCGTGCGCACCGATTCGCATTGCTTCCGGGCCGCGTTCCACTCGGCGACGCGATTGCGCGCGGTTTTGTTTTCCGCCGCGTCGCCGGTTGCCAGCGCCGGCGGAAGGATCTCGGCCGACCATTCGTTCGCGGGCTCGAGCTGCAACGGGGGCATGCCAGTTTTGATCTCCTTAACCGGTGGATACCATTCGGAGAGCACACCCTTAGGGAAGTCCACCCGCACCCGCACTTCGCGCGGCACGTCGGTGTAGAAGTAGATCACGGGCGTCTCCATCCGCTGCTGGGCGACGACCGCTTCCTTGGCCCAGGGATTCACGTAGCCCGAAAGCATCGAATGAACGAAGTAGGGCAAGTCGTTAGCCACCAGGGGGCGGTACTCGAGATTGACGCCGTTGCTGCCGGCGAAACTGGTGAAGGTGCCCCACTCGTGGACGGTCAGCTTTTCGGCGGACCCAGCACGGTTGTCGACCAAAGAATCGTGGTTGTCGAAGCCGACGAGTAGCGCCGGCACCAGGATCAGGCCCAAGGCGATGCATCCCGTGACCAGAGCGCCCGCCCAGATTGTCCGTTTGGTTCGGCTCATCGTCGTGACTCCGTAAGGGTATGGTCCGTGATTCGGTCCAGCAAAGTGCCAGTCGTCGCGCCGCTGCCTGCTTAGTAGAGTTCGCCGGGCCAGTTAATACGGCGGCGACACGATTTCGGCAGAAAAAGAAAAACGGGCCCGCTGGGCTATTAACTTCCGCCGCTCGCTCGTCCTTAATACGGTGAGCGTGGCATGCACCGAAGCCGACCGCGGCGCGGCGGAGCGAAACTCGGATGTCGTCGGACAGCGACCTGGTCCGCCTGGCGCAAGGGGGCCAACCGGCTGCGTACGAAGAATTAGTGCGCCGCTGGTCTGCGCGCGTGCTGGCGATTTGCCACGCCAAGGTCCGCTCGGCTCACTCGGCCGAAGAACTCGCTCAAGAGACGTTGTTGCGCGGCTGGCGCGGGCTCCGCACGCTCGAAGATCCGGCCAAGTTCGGCCCCTGGCTCTGCGGGATCGCAACGCGGGCATGCCTCGACTGGTTGAAGTGTGGACAAGCCCGGCAGCTCTCGCTCGATGCCATGTCGAACGGTCATGCGGATGGCTGGGTCGCGCAAGCCGCTCACGCTCCCGATGACGCCGTGGCGATTGCCGATGAACAGCGCCGCCTGCTCGCCGAAGTCGACACGCTCCCCGACGCCTATCGCGAAGTGATCCTGTTGTACTACTACGACGATGTCACCTATCACGACGTGGCGACCATGCTGGGCGTATCGGCGGCCACGGTCAATGCGCGCTTGACCAAGGCCAGGGCCATGCTGCGCCAGCGACTCAGCGGCCTGAAAAGTTGACGGCCGGCTCGGAGAACCGAACATGCGCTGCGAAGATGTCATGAACCAGTTGAACGCCCGGGCCGACGGTGCGTTGTCGGACGACCAGGCCACACCGCTCGATAACGTATCGCTCGAGGCCCATCTCGCCGAGTGCGCTGAGTGCCGCGCGGTCGCGGAAGGTCTCACCACGATTAATGCCGACCTGCGCCGCGCGTTCGCACCACGTCGCGATGCCGCCGCGCGACTGGCCACGCACGCCGTGGCGCTCGTGCGCGCGTCGACAGAAATTGCCGCGACTTCCGCTTCGAAGTCGGCGCCCGCGCAACACGTGAAATGGCTGCACGTGCTGCTGGCCATGGCCGCCGGGTTTCTCTTGGCCGTGGGCTTGTTTCGCCCTTGGCAACCGACGACTGTCGCGCCCATTGCGCCGGCGCAGCAGAAGCCTGCGCCGATCGCCCGGCTGGCCGTGGCCACCGGCCCGGTCGAGATGCGAGTCGACCGCATGTTGCCGTTTTTCACGTGCCCGACGAATTCGCCGATCGCGCGCGACTCAATCGTGCGCACCGGAGCGACGGAGCGCTGCGAAATTGCGCTCGATGACGGCAATACCCTGCGACTTGACTGCAACACCGAGGTCAAACTGCACCAACCTGAAGTGGTCGAACTCAGTCGCGGGCGGATCTTGTTGTGTAGTGAGCCGGGCCGCAAGGGGATCGAGATCCAAGCCGCTGGCGGCACCGTCGTGGCCCAGCCGGCCACGCAGTTGGCGGTCGACTGCCAATCGGATGTGGTTCGCGTGATGGTCGTCGAAGGAATGGCCAACGTGCGAACCAATCGACAATCGCGAGAAGTCGGCGCCGGCCGCCGGATACGTGTAGTTGCCGACCGCGTCGAAGACGACCCCGACCAGCGCGATCCGCTACTGGAAACGGCCTGGGTAAACAGCGTTCTGGCGCTCGGCAGCTCGGACCATCCAGAACTGCTCAAGCGCGTCAATCAGTTGCTGGCCAACGTGGGGGCCGCCAAGCTGTCGCTGCTTTACGAAGACGAACTGCGACGCCTGGGGGATGGTGGAGTGCCACCGCTCTTGGCCTATCTAAACTCGACGCGCGACACACCCCTTGTCCCGCAGCGTGCGACGGCCGCGCGCATCGTGGCCGATGTCGCCGAGTCGCGCTGGATCGCCGACTTGATCGCGCTGCTGACCGATGCCAACGGCGACGTACGCTTTCAAGCCGCGCGCGGGCTCGAACGCCTGACGGGGCGCGATCAAGGTCGCCGCCCCGAGGGCTGGCAAACCGAGTCGTGGGGCGCGTGCGGGACGGCTTACGACCGCTGGCTCGCCTGGTGGAAAGACAACAGCAACCGCTACCCGGCGGCCCATCGCGAGCTGACCGCCCCCACCGCACCGCCGTTCTGAGGGGGCCACGGCAGACTTAGGACGCAAAATGGCCCGGTTAGGACGGTTTAGGACGCAAGCATTTTTGGTTTTGCGTCCTAAGGCTAAGTGCTTTTGTGGCAATTCTTTAGGTTCATTTTTTTCGGACTTAGGACGGTTAGGACGCAAAATCCCGGAACACTTTATTGAGGACCCCTTGAACCACGGGTTGAGCAGTCCGTTGAACCAGGCTCGAGAAACAATCCTGAGTGCCCCTAACTCCTGAAGCCCGTAAGCCATTTGCCAGGAAATGGCCCAGTTTCAGTTTGCACGACTTTGCCGAATAGCTAAGCTTTGCGGAAGGAGTGGCCGATCTAAGGGCCGTTCGGTATGTGCGACTCATGGCTGGGTCGCCGGACAACGGGGCAATCTCGGTAGCCGTGGCTCCCTGGTTTGGGGTTCGATTCAACGTGCTAGCGAACCGACGACACGCACGAATCGCGCGACTCTTGCTGGCCGCCTGCATTGCGGTCACTGGCGTTTTGCCCGGTTCGTATCGCGTCGGCCAATGCCAGACGTGCTGCAAGGCGACCGGTGGCCCCTGCTGCGGGTGCTGTCGCGGGGTGAAGCCCGGTGAACCGGCCACCGATTCGCAAGCGGTCGCCGCAGTGGAATCGGCGACCGAACCTAACCGCATACCGGCGTGCTGTCGGCGCCATAAATCGCCCGCGGCGGAACTTTCGACAGAACGTTCCCAGTCAGAACAGGCCCGCGTGACGCACGTCGGCGTGGCCCCTTCGTATATAGCGACGATTTCGCAGGAGCGTTGTTCGTGCTGTAGTTCGCCACGGCCAAGCCAGCCGGCTCCTGTGCCCGGCGCACCGTCACAGCCTCGCGAAGAATCGTTCCCCGCGCTGGTGAACGGTTCGTGCGTTGAGCTAACTAGCGACTCGCGTGAACTGTCGATTGACTTGGTGGCTCGATTGCACGATCCGGCCTTGGAATCGGGGCGTACTCGTCTGTTGTGGTTTTGCGCCTGGCGCCCCTGATCGTGCGTCGGCCCCCCTTCGATTTGCGCGACCTTTCGGTGGCGCGGTTAAGGAATGTAAACCTACCGGCATCGTTGCTTGCGGCATTTTTGCTTGGCAACGCTGAGAAAAAGCCGGTAGATTCTTGGGCGGATCGCGGAAAAGGTTCTCGGTTATCGTGGGCCTGCGTTGGCTCCGGCGGCCGGACCACGCCGCCCAGCGTGTATCGCGGAAACTCACTCGGCAATTATTTATTCTTTGAGAAAAGGAGCGTCAACGATGAAGACGCGTTTCATGGCGGTAGTTCTCGGTTGCATGGCGCTAGCGGCAACCACGGCGCTGGTCGCCGAAGAAGCGGAGAAGGAAAAGGAATTCAAGGCCATTTGCCCCGTGTCGGGCGGCCCGGCCAAGGAAGAGAACTCGCTGGAGTATCACGGCAAGAAGGTCTACTTCTGCTGCAAGAATTGCCCGAACGCCTTCAAGGCCGACACCAAGAAGTATGCCACGAAGGCCAACTACCAGCTCGCCGAGACGGGGCAGGTGGTGCAGGTCGCTTGCCCGATCAGCGGCAAGCCGTGCAATCCGGATGTCACCAGTGACGTCGGTGGCGTCACCGTTGGCTTCTGCTGCAATGGCTGCAAAGGTAAGGCCGACAAGGCGGGCGACGAAGTCCTTGCGTTGTTGTTTGGCGATCTGGCCAAGGGCTACACGTTGCAGACCGCTTGCCCGGTGAGCAACAAGCCGATCAACACCGAGAAGTTCGTCGAGCACGACGGCAAGAAAGTCTACTTCTGCTGTGGTGGTTGCCCGGCTGCCTTCACGGCCGACCCGGCGAAGTTCGTCGGCAAGTTGCCGCAGTTCAGCGAGACCGACAAGTAACCTGTATCAGGGTTGCGACGACTGTCGCCAAGGGGCGACAGTCGTCGTCTTTGTCGAATCGCCAGCGGCCGGTATCAATTTCGTGGCACCAGGCAGGGGAGCCGCAGAAATGTCGTACGCGTTTGTGCGAATCCTGATTTGCCAGCATGCGGGGCGCTCGAGTGCTCTCGAGCGTCCCTTTTTTGCGCGCGATTTGGAACCATGCGGCCTCGTTTGGCACTCGAAGTGCATTTTGACTGGTAAGAATCGCAAACCAGATTGCGTATCAAGTCCCGGTAGTTCGCATTGGGGCGTGGCTTCGGGTTGCAGCGCTACTGCTGCCTGGGGGCCTTCCCCGTCGTCGAACGCAACGACTCCGGGGATTGTGCCGCAAGACCATGCGGTTCGGCACGCGGCTGGCAACGATTGCAGCGTAGCGGGCGTCTATCCCCGGCGGGCAAGCCTGAAGGGATCGTCTAGTGAAGTCTCCCGAAGTGCCAGCGGCTCGACTGCAAGTGCAGGCACGGCCGATACCGATGCGAGCCGCCGAATAAAAACCATTCCGCAAAATGGAGCGTGCAACTAACCAATAATGTCGAGGTTGCTCTTGCGATGCTGTAACAGATGGTACGAACCTGCGCCACAGCACCTTAGGAGCGAAACACAAACGAGGAACGACCCGCGAAGTGCAAGCAAGAATGTGAAGTTCGGGTTTGCAAGATGCCCGCACTTCCTATATTACCTATCTGGTCGATCGCCGAGTGCTAGACCTTGCAGGTAATTGGACCCTTAGGACTCCGCGTTTCGGCAACTTGTGCGTGTTTGGTAAAAGTTGTTTGAAAGGACGCCTCGGGCGTGGTAACCTTTCGGGGATGGCTGTCGTGGAGCGGACCTGCGTCTCGCGGGGAAGTTTCGCGGCGACTCGCCGTTTGGACCGCCAGCCCGGAGAGTCCCGAGTGCTGGCAGATGGTCTTAGTGCATTCCCACCTAACTGCCTGCCAGCCGACTTCCCACCTCGACGGCACCGCTGACAAACCAGCAACAACCCAAGGCCAAAGATGGCGAGGGGTTTTGTCGTTGGTGCAAATCGATCGCTCGAACAAACAGGAGATCACCCAGCTTAGGAAGCCGGGCCAGATGGCCGTGTGTACCTATAGGTCCCCCTGACTCACGGTGTGAAGACACGTCGTGAATCAGCTCAGGATCCGCGTCGCATGGCCGCCCGTCACCCCAAAGCCGGAGTTCAGCGGTGGGCGCCGAGGTCCGTTTAGAAGCGCCGAGCTACGGGCCAATAGGACGAATCGTGGAATTGCTCGGTAGGAGGTAATAAAGCCGTGGGTTTCGATCGTCGACCCGGCTCATTCTACGGGCCCGCTACGCTGGTCGAAATGCTTCGCCATCGGGCGATGCACCAGCCAAACGACCTCGCCTTCACCTACCTGGTGGACGGTGAATCCGACGAGGTCCGCCTCACGTTCGCTGATCTCGATCGCCGCGCTCGCGTCATCGCTGGCTGGTTGCAGTCGCAGGGGTTGGAAGGGGAGCGCGCGCTGCTCCTGTATCCCCCTGGACTCGACTTCATCACCGGCTATTTTGGCTGCTTGTACGCCGGCGTAATGGCCGTCACGGCCTACCCCCCGCGCATGAATCGTTCGCTCGGCCGTATCCAGGCCATCGCGGCTGATGCTGGCGCGCGGGTCGCGCTGACGACCGAAAGCGTCTACGAACGAGTCGCCCCCTGGCTCGCCGAAACGCCCGACCTGATGCGCGTCGAGTGGGTACCCACCGATCGCCTGCCCGACGCCGCCGAAGCCTATTGGTCCGAGCCGGCCATTTCCCCCGACACGCTTGCCTTCTTGCAATACACCTCGGGTTCGACCGGCACTCCCAAGGGCGTAATGCTCAGCCATGCGAACCTACTGCACAACTGCGCACTGATTTCGTACAGCTTTGAACACAGCCGTTCGACGTCGGGAGTGTTCTGGCTCCCCAGCTACCACGACATGGGGCTGGTGGGCGGTATCCTGCAACCACTGTTTATTGGCCGGCCGAACGTCATCATGTCGCCGATGTCGTTCCTGCAGAAGCCGGTGCGTTGGCTGCAGGCGATCTCGAAGTACCGCGCATCGACGAGTGGCGGCCCGAACTTCGCATACGATCTCTGTCTGCGCAAGGTCACGCCCGAGCAACGCGATCAGCTCGATCTCAGCTCGTGGACCGTGGCCTTCAACGGCGCCGAGCCGGTGCGCGTCGATACGCTCGAGCGGTTCGCCGAGTACTTCGCGCCATGCGGATTCCGCGGCGAGTCGTTCTACCCCTGCTACGGCCTGGCCGAAGCCACGCTGTTGGTCTCCGGCGGCCAGAAGCTGTATCGCCCCAAAACGCAAAGCTTCGACCTGCGTCGCCTCGAGCAGGATGAAGCGGTCGCCGTGCCGCCCGATGCAGCCAACGCCCGCACGCTGGTCAGTTGCGGTCACGACCTGCCCGATCAGCAGATCGCCATTGTCGATCCGCACACCTTCCATCCGTTGCCCGACGGTCGCATCGGCGAGATTTGGCTCACCGGCCCGAGCGTCGCTCAGGGTTACTGGAAGCGCCCTGCCGAGACCGAGCAAACTTTCCGCGCCCGCCTGGCCGACGGCAGTCCCGAGCACTACCTACGCACAGGCGATCTCGGCTTCATGACCGGTGGCGAGCTGTACGTCACGGGGCGCGTCAAAGACCTGATCATCGTTCGCGGCGTCAACCACTATCCGCAGGATATCGAGCTCACCGTCGAACATTGCGACGTGGCACTGCGGCCCAACTCGGGCGCGGCCTTCACCATTGAAGCGCAAGGTCGCCCGCAGCTCGTGCTGGTGCAAGAGCTGGAACGAGGTTTCAAGGAAGAGACGTCGCGGCTCATCGAAACGATCCGCGAAGCCGTGGTACGCGAGCACGAACTCGTGCTCGACGCCGTCGTGCTGGTCAAGTCCGGGAGCATCCCCAAGACCTCCAGCGGCAAAATTCAGCGGCACGCGGCGCGACACGCCTTCACCAAGGGAACACTCAAGGTCATCGACCAGTGGGGAGCCGAGCACCTGGCCCCGGCCACGGCCGACAAGAGCCCCGCGGCTCTTGTCATGGCGGGCACGCCGATCTCCGGGACGACGGTCCATTCGACGACTACCGTCACGCTCTCACGCGGCAGTGCCCTGTCGGTATCGCACAACATGTCGATCGGCGGCGCGGCCACCAAGAATGGCTCGTCGAACAGCAGCACAATCGCCAACGGCGCGACTGCCAGTGCCGCGACTGCCAATGGGTCGTCGTCCCTGATCGGTGCGACCAATGGTCGCGGCCACCACGCCACTTCCACCAATGGCAATGGCCATAGCAACGGGCACACGAACGGCAGCGGCCACGCGACCAATGGTCATTCGATTAACGGTCACGCTTCAAACGGTCACGCTCAAAACGGGCATTCCGCCAACGGGCATACGATGCACGAAGCACGCGGGTTGGAAAACGGCATTTCGCGGAGAACGCCGACGCCGATCGACAACGGTCGCCGGGACGCCGCGCACGGGAAAACGAAGCCTCGCGAGTCGGTCAACGGCGCTCACCACGCTCCGACGACGTCCGAGCCTCGCTCGAATGGTCGCCGGCCCGAGGCCGATCACAACGCTCCCGGCACTTTGTACTTGGTGATGGATCTGGTGCGCACCGTCGCCGGCCAACGTGCCGAGGGGATGACGCTCGACACCACGCTCGCCCAGATCGGGCTCGACTCGCTCGAACGCATCGAGCTGCAAACGGTGATCGAAGAGCACTTCGGCGCCCGTCTGCCGGAAGATCTCGGCCCGCAGTTGGAAACCATCCGCGATATTGTCAGCGCCGTCGAGCAGCATTTGCTGGCTCCCGAGCAGCAGGTTGCCGCGATCACCGAGATTCCGGAGGAACACTACCGCTTCGAGCTGTTTGGCGAGTACGTCAAGCTCAAGCAGAACCGCGAAATGCTCGAAGGCTTTGGGCTGGTGAATCCCTACTTCAACGTTCACGAAGGGATCACGCGCGATACGGCCATGATCGGTGGCCGGCAGTTGGTCAACTTCGCCAACTACAACTACATCGGTATGTCGGGCGATCCCGCCGTGCAGCGGGCCTCGATCGAAGCGATCCAGCGTTACGGCACCTCGGTCTCGGCCAGCCGCCTGGTCTCCGGCGAGAAAGTCATTCATGGTCAGTTGGAGCGGGCCCTGGCCGATTTCGTCGGGACCGAGTCGTCGATCGTGTACGTCGGCGGCCATTCCACCAACGTCAACACCATCGGCCACTTGTTCGGCGCCGGTGATTTGGTGCTGCACGACGCCCTGGCTCACAACAGCATCGTGCAAGGGGCTGTCCTCTCCGGCGCCAAACGCCGCGCGTTCCCGCACAACGATTGGCAGGCTCTAGATCGGCTGCTGGCCGATCTGCGTCCCCGCTATCGCCGTGTGCTCGTGGCCATCGAAGGGGTCTACAGCATGGACGGTGACATCGCCGACCTGCCGCGATTCCTCGAAGTCAAGAATCGCCACAAGGCGTTCTTGCTCGTCGACGAGGCTCACTCGGCTGGCGTCTTGGGCCGCCGCGGGCGTGGCATCGGCGAGCACTTCGGCGTCGATGGTAGCGAGGTCGATCTCTGGATGGGCACGCTTAGCAAATCGTTCGGTAGCTGTGG
>CAZBWM010000123.1:0-17268 GCA_964495375.1 uncultured Planctomycetaceae bacterium
CCAAATTCCAAGCTCCCCACCAACCCGAATCTTCAGGTGTGACCAAGCACTAGGCAGTCGTTCGTCTGGCAGATCGCCCTCGTGCGCGTCAGAAGCCAGCGCAATTCAATCGTGCGATTTACAGCGGAGTGCCACGCACGCCGCGCGGCTGCACGCGCCGCACAGGCGGCGGAGCGATCCGCGTCAAGGGACGTGGCTGGTTCGGCATGCTTTCCAGGAACTGTCGCACATAATCCAAGTGCGGGATCATGCCCGCCTGCACCTGGCCGCCGGGCCCGTGCAGGCCGAAGAGGTGCTGCATGTTGTCGAGCGCCAGAATCGCGGCGGCCGCGGGCGTGACGTCCACGCGCGGGCCCGCGATCATTTGCACCTTGGCGGGCGCCTGATCCACTAGCGCCATCAACTCGTTCAACAAGTCGGCATTGCTCGACACGATAAAGCGATTGCCCAGCATCGCGATCGCCGGCGAGAAATTCCGCCCGCCGGGATAAGCATCGTCCACCGCGGGGTCGGCATCCTTGGGTAGCCGGGCCGAAGCCACGAACCCATCCTCACCGCGCGGAAAGCTCTTCAACTTAAATGTCGGCAGGCCACGCTGCTTCGCTCGGGCATTCATTTCGCCGATCACCGCCAGATACAGGCCCAGCAGCCGGGGCTTGGCCTCCTTGACGTCGGCAGGCTGATAAAGGAACGCCGCGGTCGGCACGATCAATTTGCCAGGTGACGGTGATTGTTGCTCGCGCGGGCGGCCAAACACGACCTGCACTTCCGGATTGATCTTGCGCAACAGGGGGCCGAGCCCCGCCAGCGTCGGCGCCATGTCGGCCACATCGGGAGCCAAACCGCGCAATAGTTCCTTGAACTCCGGCTCGGACGCGCGTCGCTCCAACAGATCGATCACTTCGGGCGACAGGTGCACGCCAGCCGAAACGATCGTACTCTTGGGTAACAAGGGCCTCGGCACAGGCTTGTCGTCGGACATCGACAGGAGTGCTTGCACGAGGTCGAGCAACTTGTCGACGGTGAGATACCGCATGCCTAGCGCCAACGTGTCTTTGGCAACGCCCGGCGCGATCGCCTCGGCCGTTGGTTCGCTCACGTCCCCGGGGGGCAACGCTTCGGCCGTGGGGGCCGGCAGCTCGCCGGCTGGCGTGGCGACGACGTCGCCTGGCGCGACCAGATTGTCCGGGGCCGGCAGTTCATCACCCGGAGTTCCTTCCGGCGCGAGTGCATTGGAAATTGCCGCGGGGGCCGCTGCGGAATCAGCCGCCGGAGCGGGCAGATCTTCGCTCGCCGCGGAGCGTTCGGCAAAAGTCGCCGAGTACCAGCCAAGGACCGCCATCACGGCGAACAGGCGAAGCGCGGCGTTCCACCAAGTGGCGTAGTTCCAGTCCGTTGAGCGGCGACAGGCCATGTCGTGAATCCTTCTGGCTAGGAAAGCACACCGGGGTCGCGGGGCAGTCTCAGCCGGGCGCCGGCCGGTAAACTGGCACGTCCCGACGTCCCGCTGGTGATACGCGGGTCGGATCGCATTATTACGCGATTGGGCAATCTGCTCAATCGATGCGGATTGCAGCCGCTTCTGTTACAGGTAATGTTGCCCGTCGCCGCCGAAATCTTGCGTTCCGGCAGGAATTTAGGTTGCGCGCAAAAAAAGAGCCGCGCCTCGAAAGGCGCGGCTCGGAGTCGCACTTCTTGGGAAGAGCAAGGGTTACCTGCGTCTTCGCCGTTTGCGGGCCATCCATCCAACTCCGGCTGCTCCTAGACCGACCATCGCGAGGGTGGAAGGTTCAGGCACCACGGTCAGGACGAACGAATCGGTCGCGACGCCACCGTAGCTATCCGTCACCTGCACACCCACGATGTGTGAGCCGTTGGTAAGCGGATAGTAGTTCGCCGGGATTGTTCCCGAGGAACCGGTGTAGTCGTCGTAGAAGCCGTCGTTGTCCCAATCCCAGTTGTAGGCGAGCGTGTCGCCAAGCGCCACACCAGGATCAGTCGCCGTGGCAAAGAAGTTAAACGGCAACGACGGGTCGATATCTTGGCTTGGCGTCAAGCCGGTGATCGTGGGTCCAACGTTGAGTACGGTCAAATTCCGTAGAATCGGGCCGTTCGCTGCATCGACCATGCCGTCGTTGGCCTGGAACGTCTGGGTGTAGACACCTGGCAGGAACCCGCCCGGTGTCGACAACGTGCTCGACGTACGGGTGCTTCCCGGAGTTCCAGAAATCGAACCAGCACTACCACCATTGATAATGAAGTTGGTGTTCTGGCTACCGGCGTCGGTCGCGGTCATATTCAAGCTGACCGCGTCACCTTCATTGACCGTAAAGTTACTATTGACGCCGTTGATATTGGCACTGGTGATCGTCGGAGCGACGTTGTTCACCGTCACGTTGATGTTACCCGCCACGCCGTTGAAACCGGTGCCGTTGTCGGTGCCGGTGCTGTACGACGGATTAGCGGTGTGCTGCCAGCTCACCGTGCCGCCGTACGAGACGTTGTAGGTACCCGGCAGGTTGTACTGGAACGAAGCATTCCAGTTCGTCGTGATGACGTTACCCGCCGCCGCGTTCACATTGATCGGCGTGGTCACTGCACCCGCCGAATTGAACGTGATCGGGTTGCCACTGTTGATGCGGTTGGTTGTCGAACCAGCACCGCCTGAGCTGTCACTCGGTGTGACTGAGAGCTGAAGGATGGCCGTACCGGTCTGTCCTTCGTTCACCGTAAAGCCGTTGAAGAAATTAGTGGCGATACTTCCGCTTACGTCGGCCAACGCTTGACTGGCGGAGCACGCCAGCACGAGCGTCGCGAGCGACGAAGCCAGAATGAATCGACCGCGCGCCCGGCCATGTACGGCCGTAACACGCACGAATTGTAACCGCATTAGCGACTCCCTTACGAAGTAAGCCCTAACCCCAAATAAACTGTGCGACTCCACAACTGCGCCACGAATGGCGCCATCTGA
Organism: uncultured Planctomycetaceae bacterium; assembly: GCA_964495375.1. GTDB lineage: Bacteria > Planctomycetota > Planctomycetia > Pirellulales > JAEUIK01 > JAIESQ01. The sequence goes on from CAZBWM010000123.1 coordinate 2,972, forward strand.
CCCATTTGGTGACGGATTTAACCGTCAATGCGAGAGATTACACAGCCGGGCGGGGGACAGTCAAGCAAAAGTTTTTTGGAATTTCGGCTTTTTTCAAACCAGACAGGCATCGACTGCGTATTGAATGCCTTCCAAAGCCGGTTCTTATGGATCAGTTCGGGCCCGCCAGCACGTCTGAGCCGAGGATTAAATTCTCCCAGCCAAACACCTCAAAAGGGCCCCCCCCGGGGCCTTTCTCGCCCCTGGGACGCTAGGCAACCTGGCACGGTGCGCGATACGCTCTAGGGGCTTCCCGGCCTGTGATTTGGCACACCACCCATCGCGGTCAAAACACCACTAACCGCCTCCGACCTACCGCGCCTATTCATGCCCGACAGCTCCAACGCCCCCAGCAAGCCTATTCCCCTCGCGAATCGGCCCAAAGCGGTCGTTTTCGACCTCGATGGACTGATGTTCAACACCGAGGAGCTGTACCAGCATGTCGGCGGAGAGGTGTTGCGCCGCCGCGGCAAGCTTTTCGACGCGGAATTGCTCGATGCCATGATGGGGCGACCCGGCAGCGTAGCCCTGCAGTTGATGATCGATTGGCATCAATTGGTCGATTCGGTCGAGCAACTGGCTACCGAGTCCGACGAGGTTTTCGCCGGCATCCTGGGAGAGCGGCTTGAAACGATGCCCGGCCTGCTCGAACTGCTCGATGCCCTGGAGCAAGCCGGCGTGCCGAAGGCCATCGCCACCAGCAGCCGTCGAGCGTTCGTGACCGACGTGCTGTCGCGGTTTGATCTCGAACCGCGGTTTTCGTTCATTCTCACCGCCGAAGATGTCGTGCAGGGAAAGCCCTTCCCCGAGATCTATCAGCGGGCGGCGGCTAGGTTTGGCCTCGAACCCCGCGAAACACTGGTGCTCGAAGATAGCGAGAACGGCTGCCGGGCAGCGGCGGCCGCTGGCGCCTTCGCGGTGGCGGTGCCGGGCGGGCACAGCCGACGGCACAACTTTGATGTCGCCTCACTGGTGGTCGACAGTCTAGCCGATCCACGGATCTACGCAGCACTGGGGCTGCCGCAGCGGTAGCCAGCGGCCATCGCAGGCAAGCGACGGAGGGTCGTCACTCGCTCGCAACCTAGACGGCAGCCGCCTCGTGCGCGCGGATCTGCTTCACGCTGACATACGCCTGACGCGTCTTCAGGCAGGTCTGACGGAACGGTTCGGGGCGCGACACGCCATGCAGGCGAAACGTCTCGATTTGCCCCTTCAAGAAGATCATTTCGCCCGCCGCGTGCCACTCCTGGCCCGGCAGCACCTCGATGCGGATGCCGTCGAAATCCTCGAGCGACACCCAGCGATCGGCCTTGCCGCTCAAGGCGTGCTCGATAATCACGCGGCGATTGGTCAACCGGTAGCGGCGGCCCACCCCTGGCAGCAACATAAAGAAAAACAGCGGCAGCGCCACGGGAATCGAGAGCAACACGAACAGCCGGCCCAGCGTGAGCGAGGGGCTGAAACCGGCCTTAATCGAGTACAACCGGCCCAGGGCGCGGCCCAGCGACGTGGCCGCAATGGTGGGCCAAACGATCATCACGGTGACTTCGTTGGCTTCAGGCGCCGTGACGCCGGCGATGGCCTGTTTCATGATATGCCCGTGGCACTTCGCGAAAGGGAGCAGTGCAGTTCGGTCGACCGTTAACAGCAACGAAAAACGTACCACGCAGCCCGGCAGCGGCCAAGGGGCCGGTCGATTGCGCGATTCAGGGGTCCAAGCCGTTCCGAAGCTGCCGTAGTACGCTCAATTGCAAACAAGGGCGTCGGCGATGCAACATTCGGTGGCAATTCGAGCAGACGAGTGCCATGTCCTCTACTCGGGTTCTCCGCAGGCTTGGTAGCTCGTGAAGCGGAATAAGATGGTGGCATTCGATGAATCCCTTGCCGATTTCGCCGTAAGTTGCAAAGAAATCGAAGTCGCAGACTGTGCAGATGAGCTTCTTGCCGCCCTCCAGTGCCGCAGTTTTGCATCGCTGAATCAATCTTTGGTTGCGCTCGAAGGATCGGTGCAGCCGCCAGATTTCGGGACCCTCGGGAAAGTCCTCTTCATCGAGCTCACCTTCCAAGCGTGTTGCTGGTCGATAGCCGCGGACGGTCTCGACATGTGCTTCCCAAAGGGTTTCCAATTGTTCGGCGGCCTTCGCTCCGATCCCAATACCGGAGTTTCGCGGATGCCATCTCGGGCCACGTGGTTCAATGCCGTCATCGCGCAGCACGTCGAGAACAACAGATTCGCAAAAAAGCTGCTCTTCTTCGGGGTGCAAAAGCGTGTCCCACCTAGCATCGACGTACCACGCCTTTTGTCCTAGTGCCTGCTTTTCCTTGTTGTAGTGATCGCTCGGATAGGGCGACTCCGAAACGCAACGCCCCGCACCCATTAACCCTTTGGGAGACTTTCCCTGTCGGAGAATGAAAAGCCGATCGCCACGGGTTATTGAGCGGTTGGCGACGTTCCACCATTCGTCGGCAAGTTCGCCTAGCTTGGTCAGTTCGACCTTTTGTGCCAGGTCGCGTCGGTCCCAATGCTTCCCTTTTTCCTCATCCTCGTTGAGGGTCACCAGGTACGCTTGGTATTCTGCCATGTCAATCGTTCACCTACGGCGGATCGTTAGTGCGCGATAAGAGTTATGTCCTGAGATCGAGCTTCAGCGAGGCGGACTTGGTTTCCTTTCTCGTCGGAGGACGGGTTCCTCTTCTCTGTTTAGTGTTGGCGGTCGCATGCCCAGGATCGACTTTCAGGCGGTGCGTGCGCAGGTGAGCCTGGAAGCCGTTTTGGCGCTCCTGGGGTTCGTGGCGACCGAGGCGGCAGGCGCCCAAGTTCGCGGGGCCTGCCCGATTCACGGATCGCAGTCGCGGTCCAGCCGCTCCTTTTCGGCCAATCTCGACAAGAACACGTTCCGATGCTTCCGTTGTGGTTCGGCCGGCAATCAACTCGACCTCTGGACTGCGGCGACGAAGCAGCCTTTGTACGAGGCGGCGATTGACCTCTGCAAGCAGCTCGGAATACCCGTCCCCTGGATTGCGGCTTGAACCGTTGTCAGCGTAACAGAGAAGAGGAACCCGTACCTCCGCCCAGCGGTTCATGCGGACCCGCGCCACGACTTCGTCGATCAATCCCCAAACCCTGTTCCCGAACTCGCGCGAAGGTTACCCTAGACAGTTCAGCATCCCGCCACACTCGTCGCCGAAAGGAACTTCCATTATGAGTGGCCGCCACAGTAGGTTTCCTGCTTGCCAGCCCGATATTCGGCTCTTGGCACTCGTTTGGGGCCTGATCGTCGGATGGATCCCTTCGCCGTCGCACGCCGCCGAAGCCGTGGCCAACGAAACCGCGCTGGATCGCTATGTCGCCGAGCCCGACGGCAGCTACGCCTGGAAGGTCGTCGCCACGCACGAGCAGGAGGGGGCCACGGTCTATATCGTCGATCTCAAGTCGCAGACCTGGCGCACTTCGGAAGACGTCGATCGCAACCTGTGGGAGCACTGGCTGATCGTCGTCAAACCGAAGGAAGTCGCCAGCTCGACAGGCTTCTTGTTCATCGGCGGCGGCGGTAACGGCAACGACCCGCCAGGGGGCGCCGACGACTTCATCCTCAACCTGGCCCGCGACAGCAAGTCGGTCGTGGCTGAACTGAAGCAGGTTCCCAACCAGCCGCTCGTGTTCAATGGCGACGGACGAAAACGCAGCGAAGACGACTTGATCGCCTACACCTGGGACAAGTTCATCCGCGGCGGAGACGACCGCTGGCCCGCCCGACTGCCGATGGTCAAAAGCGCCGTCCGCGCGATGGATACCGTGCAGGCGCTAATGGCAAGCCCTGAAGGCGGCTCAACCAAAGTTGAAAAGTTCGTCGTCTCGGGCGGCTCGAAACGCGGATGGACCACCTGGTGCACGGCAGCGGTCGACAAGCGCGTGACCGCGATCGTCCCCTGCGTGATCGACGTGCTAAACGTCCGCCCGTCGATGGAGCACCACTATCAGGCGTACGGTTTCTGGGCGCCGGCCGTCGGCGATTATCAGCGGCACAAGATCATGGACCGCCGCGATCACCCGGGCTACGTCAAGTTGCTGGCGATCGAAGACCCGTACACCTACCGCGAGCGGTTCACGATGCCCAAGTTCATCGTCAACGCCGCCAACGACGAGTTCTTTCTGCCCGACTCGTCGCAGTTCTATTACAACGACCTGCCAGGCGAGAAGCATTTGCGCTACGTCCCCAACTCGGGGCACTCGCTGGGCAACTCCGACGCGCGCCAAAGCATCGAGGCCTTCTATCTATCGGTCGTCGAAGGCAAGCCGCGGCCGCAATACAAATGGAGCTTCGAGAGCGACGGCTCGATCCGCGTCGAAGCCCAGGACAAGCCGCGCGAAGTGAAGCTGTGGGCGGCCACCAACCCCAGCGCCCGCGACTTCCGCCTGGCGGCCGTTGGCAAGGAGGCGTACAAGCCGACCACGCTCGAGCCGACCTCGGATGGCGCGTACGTCGGCAAAGTCGACAAGCCGGCCAAGGGCTTCACGGCTTACTTCGTCGAGCTGACCTACGACGCGCCGGGCCCGTACCCCTACAAGTTCACCAGCGGGGTGCGCGTCTCGCCCGATGTGTTGCCGCACGCGGGCAAGTTACCGCCGTCGAAGAACGACTGACCGCAGTACGCCGCCCGGACAACAATGCAATGGTTCGTGGTCAGTGGCCTGGGTGCAGCCTGCGCGGCAGTCACGACCCGACCCGCAAGTAGCGAGTGCTTCGCAGGGCTCTTGGTGCTTCGCAGTGCTATCTAGCGCTTCGCGTCGCCGCCTACCAGAAGTGCCACTCGCCGGTCGAAACCACGTAAATGCCCAAGAGCAGATTCGTCACGCCGTGCGCGACGACGCAGTCCCACAGATTGCGCGTCTTGAGCATTAGCAGCGTCACCGAACTGAACCAGATCAGCTCGGCGAACAACTCGGCCGGGTGCATCGCCAGGGCCAATGCCGTCGTGATGGCAATGGCCGTCGGCGTGACCGAACCGAGCGAAACCTTCCACCAATCGGGGTCGGTCAGGTACCGCATCACGAAGCCGCGGAGGAACAGCTCTTCGATGATCGGCACCACGATCGCTAATCCAACGAACCGAATCGCCAGAAATCCGTAAGCAATGGCAGGCGTGGCCCCGAGCTCGGTCAACGGATCGAACGCGGTGCGCGTCCCCAGGCCAAGGAGCTTGCCGAGCCCTAGCGGGCCGAGCAATCGTTCTTCGAGCCCGAGTTTGCAGACCCCCACCCAGATCGCGGTTCCCACCGCGCCGACGAGCCACGCCCAAGGGCTGATCCGCCCGCCAAGTCCGCGGTACACCGGCCAGAACTGAGCCAGGCAGGCCGCCACGAGTCCAATCTTCACGGTGTAAATCAGTGGATATTGGCTGCGGTCGAGACCTAACCAACTGGCCCGGGCCGTGTCCTTAGGTTGGTCGGCCGGCGGAACAGCAGCAGATTCACCCGGTTCAGTCGTCGTTGTATCGGGGGGCGGAACTGTCGGCGGGGGAACGGCCGCCGGCTCGAGGGAGGTGATGACCATGAACACGATAAAAGGGAGCAGAAAGGCCAGCCAGGTCCGCAGCGGCGCCGACGGTTCGCTGGCCGTCGCGGCTGTCGCGCCTGTGTCGGCCGAGCCTGGCGGCCCGCCCTTTGCACTACCGGATGCATCGGGGCGCGGGCTGCTGGCGTCCGCTTGATCGTGGTTTGTGCTCATCCCGGCAAGGCTACTCTCGCGGTCTGGCAAGCGTCAACAACCAGCGGCGGAATGCATTACGTAACGACAGACTTCCGCGGTCCGCGGGAGCTAGCGGGCTGTGAAGGTGGTATGAAATCGGTAGTTTCTAAGGAGTAGACTGAATTTGCCCTTCGCCGGCGGACGAATTTGAGTAGGATATAGCCAGTACGGTCCTACCTAGACAGGCGGCGCCCAACCCCCGGGCGTGTCGGCAGGCCCGGCGGATTTCTCCGCTGCTGGCTTTCCACTGACAACAGGCGGGCGGCCGCGTGCCGCCGGCCGGCAAGCGCCATAACCCTAGCAAGACCAGGCCCCCTTTGTAGACCTGGCCCTTAAGACCTGGAGCCCTGTCGGTCGCAGCAGAACGTTGCACCGACCCGAACGAGAGACTTAATCATGGACCTCGCCCAACTTCGCAACATCGGTATTTCGGCCCACATCGACTCGGGCAAAACCACCCTGAGCGAGCGGATCCTCTTTTACGCTGGTCGCATTCACCGCATCCAGGAGGTGAAGGGCGAAGGCGGGGCCACGATGGATCACATGGACCTCGAGCGCGAGCGCGGCATCACCATCACCAGCGCCGCCACGACGGTCGAGTGGCAAGACCACCAAATCAACCTGATCGATACGCCGGGTCACGTCGACTTCACCGTCGAGGTCGAGCGCAGCCTGCGCGTGCTCGATGGCGCCGTGCTCGTGCTCTGCGCCGTCGGCGGCGTGCAGTCGCAGTCGATCACCGTCGATCGCCAGATGAAGCGCTACCACGTGCCGCGGCTGGCATTCGTCAACAAAATGGACCGCACCGGCGCCGATCCCCACCGCTGCGTGCGCGAGCTCAAAGAAAAGCTCGACGCCGATGCCATCCTCGTGCAGTTGCCGATCGGCAAAGAAGACAAGCTCCAAGGCGTTGTCGACCTGGTGAGCCAGAAGGCTTACTACTTCGACGGCCGCAACGGCGAGAAGGTCCGCGAAGAGGCCGTACCGGCCGACATGCAGGCCGAAGTAGTCGAAGCCCGCCAGGCCATGCTCGAAGCCCTCTCGATGTATTCCGACGAGCTGATGGAACTGCTGCTGGCCGAAGAGCCGGTCAGCGAAGAGCTCATCCACACCGTCATCAAGGCCGCCGTGCAACAGCAGGACATGACGCCGGTGTTCGTCGGCTCCGCCTACAAGAACACGGGTGTGCAGTTACTGCTCGATGCCATCGTTCGCTACTTGCCGTCGCCGCTCGAGCGCCAGGTGAAAGCCCGCACGATTGACGGCGCCGAGTTCCCGCTCGAGCCCGATCCGAGCAAGCCGTTCGTCGGCATGGCCTTTAAGATCGTTGACGATCCGTACGGCCAGCTCACGTTCATGCGCATTTATCAGGGTCGCCTCGCCAAGGGAGAGACCTACTACAACCAGCGCACCCAGCGCAAAGAGCGCATCGGTCGCCTCGTGCGCATCCATGCCGACAAGAAGGAAGAAATCGCCGGCGCCGACGCGGGCGACATCATCGCCGTGATGGGCATCGACAGCGCCAGCGGCGATACCTATGCCGGTGAGAACAAGTACTGCACGCTCGAACGCATGTTCGTCCCCGAGCCGGTCATCAAGATGGCCGTCACGCCGTCGAACCGCGACGGAGCCGATAAACTCGGCAAGGCCCTCGTCCGCTTTACGAAGGAAGATCCCACTTTCCGCGCCAGCACCGACGAAGAAACGGGCGATACTCTCATCGCCGGTATGGGCGAGTTGCACCTCGAAATTTACGTCGAGCGGATGCGCCGCGAGTACGGCGTCGAAGTCGAAGTCGGCGCGCCGAAGGTCAGCTACCGCGAAGCCCCCACGCAAACGGCCACCTACGATTTCCGCCACAAGAAGCAGACGGGCGGTTCGGGCCAGTTCGCGCACATCAAGGGCAAGCTCGAAGTGCTGCCTGAAGACGCCCCCGAACCGTTCGAGTTCGAGTCGACGGTCGTCGGCGGTCGCATCCCGCGCGAGTACATCCCGTCGGTTGAAAAGGGCTTCCGCGATTCGCTCCACAAGGGGCCCGTCGCCGGCTTCCCGATCGTCGGCGTCAAAGGCATTCTCGAAGACGGCTCGTACCACGAAGTCGACAGCTCGGACATGGCTTTCCAGACGGCCGGTCGCAACTGCTTTCGCGAAACGTTCCTGGCCACCAAGCCCGTGCTGCTCGAACCGATCATGAAGATCGAAATCGAAGTTCCGACCAGCTTCCAAGGAAGCGTCGTCGGCGATTTGACGAGCCGCCGCGGCATGATCGTCGCCACCGAGATGAAGGGGAACACGGCCACGATCGAAGGGGAAATCCCCCTGGCCGAAACCTTCGGCTACTCGACCGACCTGCGCAGCATGACGCAGGGACAGGGGACCTTCACGATGGAGTTCGCCAAGTACCGTCGTGTTCCCACCAACATCCAGCTCGAAGTGATTGCTGAGCGCAAAGCGCAACTGATCGGCGCCAAGTAACGTGCCGGGCTGTCCACCGCTCCCGGCGTGCGGCGCCCCCGGCGCTACCCAGCAACGCATCGTGCGGCGGCTCCCATGACCCTGCTCTCGGCCAGCGATATTCTCGGCCCCCAAGGGCGGATCGCCGCGCGCTTGCCGCAGTACGAGCAGCGTCCGCAGCAGCTCGAAATGGCCGAAGCGGTGGCCGACGCGATCCGCGCCGTAGGGCACCTCGTCGTCGAAGCTGGCACTGGGGTCGGCAAGAGCTTCGCGTACCTGGTCCCCGTCATCCTGGCCACGGCTCAAGAGGGCTTTGTCCCCAAAGCCGTGCGGCAGCGGTCGCGCGACAACGACGAAGACGACGACGAGCCGCCGCTGCGCGCCGTGATCTCCACCCACACGATCAGCTTGCAAGAGCAGTTGATCGCCAAGGACTTGCCCTTCTTGAATGCGGTCATTCCGCTCGAGTTCTCGGCCGTGCTGGTCAAAGGGCGCGGCAACTACCTGAGCCTGCGCCGGATGGAAAACGCCGTGCAGCGCAGCCAGGGCTTGTTCGACGCGCGCGACGATTTGGCGGCGCTGCGAGCCGTCGCTAGCTGGGCCGAGAAGACGCACGATGGTTCGCTGGCCGACTTGCCGCGCCGCCCGCCCGGCAACGTCTGGGACGAAGTCCGTAGCGATCACGGTAATTGCCTGGGCCGGCAATGCCCCACGTTCAAGGAGTGCTTTTACTTTCAGGCTCGCAGCCGCAGCCAACGCGCGCAGATCTTGGTGGTCAATCACGCTTTGTTCTTCAGCGACCTGGCACTGCGCCGACTAGGCGTGAATCTGCTTCCCGACTACGACATCGTCGTCTTCGACGAGGCCCACACGCTTGAGCACGTGGCCAGCGAACACCTGGGGCTCAACCTCGCGTCAAGCCAGGTGCAATACACGCTCAACAAGCTGTTCAGCGATCGCGGTCGCGGGCTGCTGGCTACGGGCAATCTGCTGAACTTGCAGCACGAGGTCGCGGCGTGCCGCTTGCGCAGCGACGAGTTTTTTGCCGACGTGCGGTACTGGGCCCAGTCGCACGCGCCCGCCAATGGTCGCATCGAACAACCGCAAATTGTCGGGAATGACCTGTCGCCGGCGCTGGTACGCCTGGCCGATGGCGTACGCCACGCCGGAAAAGGGATGCGCCCCGAGCAAAAGCAAGACTTTACCGCCGCCGCCCATCGCCTCGACGCCCTGGCCGGGCAGGTCAACGGCTGGCTCGATCACAGCCTGACCGATTCGGTCTACTGGCTCGAAACCGTGGCTGGGCGCCACCCCCGCACCGTACTGGCCGCCGCGCCGCTCGATGTCGGGCCGGCGCTCCGCGAGCACTTGTTCGAAAAGGTTCCGTCGGTCGTGCTGACCAGCGCCACGCTGGCCGTGGGCAAGGCGCGCTCGTTCGGGTTTCTGAAGTCGCGCCTGGGGCTCGACGAAGCGGGTGAGCGGCAACTCGGCAGCCCGTTCAACTATCGCGACCAGGCCACGCTGGTGCTGTTGGACGGCATGCCCGATCCCGCGGCCGACGCCGCCAACTACGAACGGCACGTGTTGCGGCTGATTCGCCGCTACGTCGAGCGAACCGATGGCCACGCGTTTGTCTTGTTCACCAGCTACGAGATGTTGCGCCGGGCCGCGGCCGATCTCGGCCCCTGGCTCAGCCAACGGCGTCTAGCCCTGTACTCGCAAGCCGAAGGCACACCGCGCAATCAATTGTTGGAAAACTTCAAAGCGCAGCCGCGTGGCGTGCTGTTGGGGACCGACAGTTTCTGGCAAGGGGTCGACGTCCCCGGCGAAGCGCTGGTGAACGTAATCATCACGCGGTTGCCATTCAGCGTCCCCGATCGGCCGCTGCTCGAAGCGCGGCTCGAAGCGATCCGCGCCCGCGGCGGCAATCCGTTCGCCGAATACCAACTGCCCGAGTCGGTCATCAAGCTCAAGCAAGGCTTTGGCCGCTTGATTCGCACGCAGCGCGATCGGGGGATGGTCGTGATTCTCGATCCTCGCATCCGCACGAAGCCCTACGGGCGGACGTTTCTCGAATCGCTCCCCGATTGCCGCCGCGTCGTGGAACAGGCCGGCGACTCGCCGCCGAGTCGAGCGGATCAGTAGCGGTCCATCGTCGCTCGCCGGCGTCAAGCTTTCGCTGCCGATGAATCACCCCGTGTGGCCACCAGCAGTATTCCCGTACCGAACAGGGCGCTCAAAGCCGAACCAGCTAAAATGCCAACCTTTCCCGCGGCCAATTCGGCGCCGCTCCAGGCCAAGCCAGCAATAAAAATCGACATCGTGAAGCCGACGCCGGCCAGGCAGGCCGCGCCACACAATACGAGCCACGTGACACCGCTCGGCAGCGACGCGCCGCCCAGCCGTACCAGGGCGTAGCTGAAGCCAAGAATGCCGATCGGCTTGCCGGCGGCCAGGCCCAGACATATGGCCAGCGCCACGGCATCGGTAAGTCGTTGCGGTTCGATCGCCACGCCCGCGTTGGCCAGTGCGAAAACCGGCATGACGGCAATCGCCACCCAGGGACCGATGGTCGCTTCCAGCCGATGCAGCGGCGCGACCGACTCGCGTGCTGCGACGGCAACCTGCGTCGTCTGCCGTAGCTGTTCGTGGACGTCCACCTCCGGATTGCCTCGCAGGCGGGCCGCGATGCGCTCGACGACACTCAGCAAATCTTGCGATGGCACCCAGGCTTGGGCGGGGGTCAGTCCGCCGAGCAATACTCCCGCGACGGTCGGATGCACACCCGCTTTCAGGAAACAAAACCAGATCAGGATGCCGAGCACGATATAGGGCAGATAGCTGCGCACGCTCCAACGGTTGCAAGCCACGACCAGGACGAAACCGACGGCGGCCGGCAGCAAATAAGTCGGCGCGAGGTTGTCGGTGTAGGCAATGGCAATCACGAGCACCGCCCCCAGATCGTCAACGATCGCCAGCGTGAGGAGAAAAACCTTGGCCGCGCGCGGCACGCGTCGGCCAAACAGCGCGAGAATTCCCACCACGAAGGCGATGTCGGTCGCCATCGGTATACCCCAGCCTCGCGCGGCAGGTGTACCACCGTGCCAACTCAGGTACATCCCGGCCGGTACCACCATCCCGCCGATCGCGGCGGCCAGTGGCAGCAAAGCGCTTTTCCACCCCTGCAGCTCGCCATGAAGAACCTCCCGCTTGATTTCCAAACCGATGACAAAGAAGAACACCGTCATCAGCCCATCGTTGATCCAATGCAGCAAGCTTAGTTGCAGGGTGAAGTCACCGACTGCGACACTTATGGGAGTTTCCCAGAAATGGGAAACCGCTTCCGCCCAGGTCGAATTCGCCAGCCAAAGCGCCACGAGCGTGCTGACGATCAGGGCTAACCCGCCGACCGTCTCCGTTTGCCAGCGGTCGCCGATCGGCGCCGTCGCCACGTCAGGGGTCTTGGGTAGCTTGCGATGCGTCATCCCAACTTGCATCCTCTCGATGAGACCGTATCGATCGGGGCAAAGCGCCACCAAGCAACGCGTCCAGCCCCACTGCCGAGCCGGCTCAAAGCCGCCCGTTCCCTGCGCGGCGCAGAGCGCCACAGCACCGGCTAACTGCGGACTGGCGGAGGAGCCGGATCACGATAAGGCTTGCCTTCCTCGTAGAGTTTTTGCCGCCGCTCGATTGCGGCTGCCAGCGCCATCCGACGCGCCAGCCGAGCCCGTTCGATTGATAGTTTCGCGGTTTCAATCGCCTTGGCGAAGTTGCCCGCTTCGGCGTAGGCGGCCGCCAGCGTATCGAGATAGTCGGCATCCTCGAATTGCGTCCGCCGACAAGCGGCCTCGGCCAGCTCGACCGCTTTCGCGCCGTCGCGGTGGGCCTCGTCGGGGTTGGTCGCCAGCAGGCGAGCGAGCAGGTCCGTCGCTTTGCTGTAGCCTGGTAGCGTCTTGAGGGCCTGCTCGTAATAGGCGACCGCCCCGGCGACGTCCCCCTGTCGTCGGACACAGCGACCCAGTCCGCACAAAGCAGCCGCGTCGCCAGGCGCCCGTTCCAGCACGCGCTCCCAAACCTGTTGGGCCTCCGACCAATCACCGTGTTTCTCCAGGGCCACTGCCAACTGCCGCCGATACTCAAAGTTGCGCTGATCGCGCGTCACCGCCTGGTTGAGATTGCGAATGGCGTCATCGAGGTAACCCGGGCGATCGTCGGCCAGACGCATGAACAGCAATCCGATCTGGTAGGCGTAGTCGGCGGATCCGGCCTCGAGCCCGAACTCCTTGCCGAGTTTGCTGGCCGCGCTCGGGCGGTAAGCCTTGCGAATCCAGGCCATGCTGTTCCGCTCTTATTCTTCACGCGTGTTCTGCTTATGGAACAGCCGCAGCGGCGCATCGAACTCGAGCCGCAGATTCAGGTCGGTGTTCAGCGGAATCGGCTCGCCGGCCTGGCGCCGCAGACCGTCGTCGCGGGCCACCAGCGCTTGCAGCTCCGTTTCGCTCAAGGTGTAGTGATGGACCAGCAAGTAGCGCAGGTCCCGGCTGCCAAACCAGTATTCCAGGTCGGAAGTGGCGCGCGGCGATGCGTCGATCGCGCGTTGCACCAGGGCCAGATCGGCCGAGGTTGGCGCCAGCGGCCGATTCGAGGCGATCACGATACTGTCGATGCCGTCGGTCAGCGAAAGCAGCGCCGCGTGCGGAAACACTTCCAACAACGTGCGCAGCAGCATGGCATAGTCTTGGCCGTCCATGCGGTAGGTCTGAATCCACTGGGCCAGCACCCCGTCTTCAGTCAAGCGGCTCTTGGCCAGCTCGAAATACTCGCGCGTGAACAGGTTGCTGACTCCCGCCATCCAAGGGTTCGACGGCTGCGTCAGAATCAAATCGTAACGCTTTGAGATCGCTTGCAAGTACGAGCGCCCATCGTCGAGCACCATCTTGAAGCGCGGGTTGTTCGGCGGATCGTGATTGGCCGTAGTGAAGAGTGAGGAGGCCTCGTAGACCGCCGGCTCGATCTCACAGCAAGTGACGTTGGTCTCCGGAAACGCCAGCGCCGCGCCGACGGTCGCCCCGCTGCCGTAGCCAACCACAAAAACGTCCTTCGCCTGCGGGCAAAAGCACCGCGAAAAGTAGGCGATCCCCAAAAAGTTCGCCATGTCGGGCCCGTCGTCGGCATCGACTTTGCCGTTGACCCGCATGATGTTGTAGTTGTAATCCCGAGGCTTACTGACCATCACGTTGCAGGTCAGCCCTTCGCGGTAGTAAAGCAGTCGATGATTCTCGGCAACCACCGACTCGTTGCCATAGATAAAGTTGCCCATGTTGGCTGACAAGACGTCGCCGGGGCGCGAGGCCACGGCCACGCAGCCCACCCCCACCAGCGCGCACGCGCCGGCCAGTGCCCAACCGCGGGCATCTCCCCAGGGCAACAGCGCTAACAGCGCGACGAAGTACAAGCCAAGCGCCAGGGCAATCGCACCCGATGCGTGCAACCACGGAATCAACAGCGCCGAAGTAAAGATCGACCCGACCAACGCACCGGCCGTATTCCAGGCATACACGCTCCCCACGGCGTGGCCAGCCGTGGCCGCGGTCTCGCGAGTTTGTGCCACGATCAACGGAAACAGCACTCCCATCGCGATGGCCGGCAGCAATTCGAGCACGGCGCTCATCCCCACGCAGTACAGCGCGTTTCCCACAGGCGTGGCGCGCCAATCGATCAGTTCGCCGCTTTGGTACGTCAGAATCGGGATCAGTTCTTTGCCGGCGATTGTGGACGCCGCGAGTACGAAAATCAGCACGACGACGGGCCACACGCTCATCGCCACGCGCCGCAAACAGAGATGAAAAATCAAACTACCCAGCGCGATGCCGACCAAAACCACAAACACCGTCGCCGTGAATGCGTAAGTCGATCCCCCCAGCAGCAACACGAGCTGCCGCGTCCAGGCCATCTCCAGAACGAGCGCGCCGCAGCCGGTCAAAAGCACGGCCAGCGAGAGCCGCCAACCCCAGTGCGGCCGCGCCGCGGCACCCGCGGCGCCTGGGTCTCGCA
>CAZBWM010000124.1:0-17148 GCA_964495375.1 uncultured Planctomycetaceae bacterium
ACTAGTTCGAAAAGGAAGCGCGCATGGTAGTTGTTGAGTTGAAATGTGGCAAATGCGGGAATCGTTTCGAGGCGACAATTCTCGATCGACGCGATCCCCGAGAAGAGCATCGGCCTGGAAGTCCCGTGCGTTGCCCGAAGTGCAATAGCATGATGGTCGAGGAAATTCGTCGGCTTCGACGAGCATCCTAAAGCTCTTCAGATCGGCAGAACTTGCGATTGATACGATGTCTTCGCTGCTTGCGGCGCATAGAAGCTCGTGGCCGCAGTTTTCCAGTTGCAGACGAGTCTGGTCGGTCCTGCGAGAACCAGTGTAGCAACCAGGTGATTGTTTAACGTGAAAAGACTTCGCGCGATTTGGTCCAGACGATCACGAAATCCTTTCTATGCTCCGCTGCCTGGTACCGACCAGCATCATTGCGAATCAGTTTGAAGTGCTTGAACTGGGCAAAGTGCCGGCGGATTCTCGTCGCGTCGTCCGATACTGCTGCGACCTCATCGAAGGCTAGTCCCTTGGTGGCCCTTCCATGAATCGGCAGAATGCACGTTGCAGAATTCAAGCACTCGCCCATTGGGAGGCCCGCACGTCACACGACTGTATCTGATGCCTCGCTGTCCGACCTGACTACGCTGAACCGGGGACCTCAAAATGACTCGCGACATGGATTTGATTCGAGAGATTTTGCGAATCATCGAAGAGCGACCAGACGGCTCACGAGACCTGAACGTATCTGTGCCTGGTCGTTCGCCCGATGCCATGCGGCTGCACTTACATTTAATGGAAGATGCTGGCCTAATCGAAGGGCTGACGATTACGTCCAGCAGCATGATTGTGATGCGTCTGACCTACGCAGGCTATGACTTTATCGAGGCAACAAGGAAAGATACGATCTGGAACAAGGCAAAGGACATCGCAATCTCAAAGACTGGTGGCCTGTCCCTGACGGCATTGACTGAGGCTCTGAAGATCGCTGTCGCGACTGCTGTGGGTGGCTAGCGGTTCGGGACGCGGTGCTACTTGATTCTGTGAATGTCATGGGTTGACGTGTTGCAATGTGCCTGGAACGGCTGGGCGTGACATCAAACTGTTGATGCCGCGGTTGATGCCGAGCCGCTAAGCCCTTGGGAATGGGCGACGATGTGAACCGTTCTGGGAGGCAAAAAGGGCTTGGAATACCGCACGTTACGGCATTCCAAGCCCGCTATCGGGGCGACAGGATTTGAACCTGCGACCTCTTGACCCCCAGTCAAGCGCGCTAGCCAGGCTGCGCCACGCCCCGCGACTTAGCGGTTCGATGATCTTGGCGGGCTGTTGCGACGTTCGCTGCGCGGCGGGCCAAGCGGCCTGCTGGGGGCTGTCCGCGCGCCGCCCAAGGATCGAACCTGGGCCCAAGTATCGCAGATTGCCGCGCGGCTGAAAAGCCGGCCGTGGCCGATCACGGGTTGCCAGCGAGGGAAGCCGCTGCGAAGCGCGGCGGCGCCACTGATTGGACCCCAACCACGTGGCGCAAGATTTTGGCCGTGAAATACGCTGTCTTGTCGGCAGTCGATCTGACAACGGGCCGGCAGGGGCCGCGGCAGCAACATCCGTCGGCAGTTCAGTCGATAACCACAATCGGGCCCGATTCCAAAGAACCGATCGGTTTCATCAAACGGCATCCAGTAAATGTTCTCGGCGACCTTGAAGTGGAGCGGAAGTAGCGCAGACGCAGCGCGCCGACGAACATTGACCCCCTCTTCCCGATTCCCCTATACTCCGGCGAGAAAAGGACTTCGAGGGTAGTAATCGTGGGTGACAGCGCTGCGGCATCACGCTGTCGCTGCAATAGCAAGATTCACCAGGGAACTAAGGACCCGGCATATGGCAACTTCGACGACCGGCAAAGTGCACGACGATATCACCAGTTGCGTTGGCAACACTCCCCTGGTGCGGCTTAAACGCACGACTGAAGGCAGCCGGGCCACGGTCTTGGCAAAGGTCGAAAACCTAAATCCGCTCTGGAGCGTCAAAGATCGGATCGCGAAGGCGATGATCGACGCGGCCGAGCGCGATGGCCTGATCAAAGAAGACACCATCGTCATCGAGCCCACCAGCGGGAATACGGGTATCGGCCTGGCGTTTGTTTGCGCGGCGCGTGGCTATAAGCTTGCGGTCACCATGCCCGAAAGCATGAGCCTCGAACGGCGCCGCATGCTTAAGGCGCTGGGGGCGGAGTTGATCCTCACTCCGGCGGCCGAAGGCATGCCCGGCGCGGTCCGCAAGGCCGAAGCGATGGTCGCGGAGAATCCGAAGTATTTCATGCCGCAGCAATTCAAGAACCCGGCTAACCCTGAAGTGCATCGCCAGACCACGGCCGAAGAAATCTGGCGTGACACCGATGGCCAGATCGACATCTTCGTTTCGGGCGTGGGGACCGGCGGCACGATCACAGGCGTGGGTGAAGTTCTCAAGAAGCGCAAACCCGGCCTGCACGTCGTGGCGGTCGAACCGGCGAACAGTCCAGTCATTACCCAGAAGCTAGCTGGACAAGAGCTCAAACCTGGCCGGCACACCATCCAGGGTATCGGCGCCGGCTTCATTCCGGACGTGCTCAACGTCAATGTGATCGACGAGGTCATCACCGTTCAAGACGACGACGCGATGGAAACTGCCCGCAATCTTGCCAAACTCGAGGGCTTGATGTGCGGCATTAGTTGTGGCGCGGCCGCGTGGGCAGCTTTACAGGTGGCCAAGCGTCCCGAGAACGCGGGCAAGACGATCGTCGTGGTGCTTCCCGACCTCGGCGAACGCTACCTTTCGACCAAGCTGTTTCCGGAATGATGCGGCTGGCGCGTGCAGCCATAATGGCCCAAGCGATCGACTGCTTGCGCGCGGCTCGAAGTGCTCTTTGTTGATTCCAGGACTAGATCGCGCTTACGCTGCGCACTAAGCGCCACTAGGAGACCATCGCGTGACGACGTTCCTGATCCACGAAGGCCGCACATTCGAAGACCAGACGATTTACATCACCGGCAACGCCTACATCGGTTGCACTTTCAAGCGTTGCACGCTGGTCTATGCCGGCTTGCCGTATCGGATCGTCGACTCGCAGGCGATCGCCTGCAATTTGCAGCTCAGTTGGTTGGTGCATGATCGAAAACAGTGGCTCGACTTTCTGAAGAACATCGGGCCAATTGTGGCCAATATGCTGCCGCGGCAGTTGGAAAGCCCCATGGGGGACGTTTCGGCACAGTAGCCTCGTTATCGGCTGCATTCTCTGTCGGCCAGGTGCGTGGGCCAGCGCACTTTGGCAGCACGACGAAAACGTGGCTCGCGGTGGCATTTGCCCGATGGCGGTTCGGCGTTTGCCCCTGCGCCGGGGCGCCTCGATGGCGTAAAATGACCGACGCCGCCACGTACCGCCAGCCCAGGGAATCACTTCGTGTTTCTGCAAGACCCGCCGCGAACCCAGTTCGATCTGAATTTCTCGGTGCTGGGCATCCCGGTGCGCGTACACCCGCTGTTCTGGCTCACTTCATTAGTATTGGGCATCAACGGCAACGATGAGCCAGGTGCAATGATGCTCTGGGTCGGCGTGGTGTTCGTGTCGATTCTGGTGCACGAACTGGGGCATGCCCTGATGGCTCGGCGATTCGGATTTCGCCCTTGGATCACACTGTATAGTTTCGGCGGGTTGGCCTCGTATAACTCGTCGCGGTCGAAGCCGGGAGAGCAAATCGCCATCTTGCTGGCCGGGCCGGGGGCCGGGTTTCTGCTGGCGGCTCTGGTGGTGGCGCTACTCGTCGCTTCGCGAAGTTCGATCGGTTTTCTCCACAGGCGGATTGGCACGGGAACGCAGTTGGAACTCACGAATCCGCAACTGTGGAGGCTCGTGTATGACCTCCTCTACGTGAATATCTTCTGGGGGATCATCAACCTGTTCCCCGTCTTTCCGCTCGATGGAGGACAGATCTCGCGCACGCTGTTCATGAAGTACAACCCCTGGCAAGGGGTACGGCAGTCAATCGTACTAAGTATCATCACCGGCGCTGCGCTGGCCGCTTACGCGCTCTTGGTGAAGAAGCCGGCCGACGTCTACCTGGGGCTCATGTTCGGCTATCTGGCGTACCTGAGCTACGCGTCGCTACAGAGGACGTCGGGCAGTTCCAAGCCTTGGTGAGCATCGTGGGTCCGAGCGGCATCGCCGTCCGAGCTCAGGGAAGATCGGGGCGCGGTATTGCCAAGTCGCAATGTCGAGTAGAAGCGCTCGCGAAACTTGCGGCGAAACAGACCGACCTATCGCCGCTTGGTGCGGCGCGGTTGCACGTCGCGAGCCATGACTTGCACGCCCGGTTCGGGTTCGTCGTCCGCGGGCTGTTCGAGTTGCTGCGGTGGCGGCTGACGCTCAACCTCGCTCGGCGATGAGCTCTTCGATTTTGGTCGCCAGCGGCGATCGTCGAACGCGCTTTGACCTTCGATCACGCGCGTCATCGCGATCTGCTGAGATTCATCGTATTGAACTTCGACTTTGATCTCCTGTCCATCGAGCAACATTTCGGCTGGCGTACCGACCACTTCCCACAATCCGAACGTGAAGAAGTCAGCGGCCGCGTGCCCGACCATGCGTCCGGCTTTGACCGGCTTGGTAACTCCCTGACGGAAGGCGTAAACATCGGTCTGCTGACCGGACTGTTGACCACTCCAGACGGGGTTACCCAGTTCGGCGATGACATGCGTGCGGGGCGTGCCTTGCGCCAATACCGAGAGGTCGCGCTTGGGTGGCAAGCGGTAGGCCATGCCGACCGAACAACCAGCGTTGGCGGCTAACAGCGCCAGGAACATGGTTGTGACGAGCTTGCCTGCCAGGTGATGCATCGGATTGCCGAACGTCGGAATAAAAGCCTGCGCCTGCGAGGGCGTAGTTTCTGTGCGCAGGGCGTACGGGGGGCTAACTGTATCGTCGGCGCGCGGCGGCGGTCAAGTTCAGAGACCCCGGGTGTGGCTATGCGGGTTGTGCTTAATTTGGGCAATGCTTTGGGGTGCGTCCGCAGGCCAAGCTCGCCGACGTAGCGTGTACGCGGCTGGTCATCCTGACATTGGCGACAACGCCTCGCTTCAGGTCGCCAACGAGTGTCGGGTCGCCTGCGCGACAACGGACTTCAAGCTGCTTAAGGCCGCCTCGAACCAACGTTAATTGCTCAACGGATCAAGGTTGCGGCCCGATGCACTTCGAGGAAGGCAATTCATCGAAGGCATTAAGTCCAGAGCCGCCGCCTGAAAATCGACCATCGGTAACTTCTTGACGTGTCTCCGTTCGCCAGGCCGAGCGGCGTGTGTTGCTTCACCCGCTATCGCAATCAGAAGCCGAACCAGCGAACCCGGCTCGAGCGTATCGCCCGTAGGGCGGGACTAACGCCCCAGCGGATACCGTTTCAGAATGAACGGTCTATGCGCGAGACCGAGCTCGCCGAGGCGTACCCCATGCACGTAGGATGTAAGTGGCTCGGCAACAGCGAGCTCGTGGCCGCCAAGCACTACTTGCAACTAACCGACGACCATTTCAAACGGGCCGTCCATAAACCCACGAACAACGCGCTGCAATATGCGATGCAGCATAGCGGCGCTGGTGATCGCAATGGATCGCAAGAGAAATCGACTAGCGTCGCAGGACCTGCGATTTGCCGGGCTTTGCCAAGCACTGCGCGTCGTAGCGAGTAGAGAAACTACCCCAAAACTGCCCAGTAAGGATTCGAACCTTAACTAAGTGGTCCAGAGCCACCCGTGCTACCGTTACACCACCGGGCAAGTGGTCGCCGCTCGTCTGGCCAGGGTATTCGCCCGATCCCAATGGGGAGGCGGCCACGTCAGCCATCAACGACGACGGTTTCAGCACCCTCTAAGCTAGAAACTGCCCCTGTGCCCGTCAAGTCTGACGCGGCCGGGCAACTCGGCCCGCGAAGCAGAATTTAGCGCACTGTCCGCACGTTGCGTTGAAAAGTGGCGGGCCCGCGGTAGCGGTTTTCAGGGCAATCGCTGCTACTCGCCGCGGCGAAAGAGGCCACCCTGAAAGAGCCCGCCGAAGCGCGGCGCTGGGGTCTCGGCCGTCGCGGCCGCGGCCGGCGTTGGCGACTGTCCTCGCGCGGCGGCTGCGGTCGGCTGCCCGGCACGATTGGGCTGGGTGGCTCGATTCGCCTGTGGGCTGCGCGCGGATCGCGAGTTGGCCGCTTGTGCCGAGGTTTGTCGCACGGCGCTGGCGGGCGTACTGCGCGAATAACCGGCGATGCGACGCGCGCCGACGCTGGTGCCTGTCTTGGCCGTGGGTGCGTCGGTCGGGTCGGCCTCGGTCGGAGTGCTGCGGGTGTCCGATGACGTCTCCTCAAAGTTGTACGAGAACATCGAAGTGGGCTCGTGCAATTCGGCGTGCCACGGATAGTCGAACAAAGCCCGGTAGTTGTACGGATTGCGGTAATAGTAGCCGTGGAAGGCGGGATAGCGGTGCATAAAGCGATTGTTGCCCGGATAGCAACCGTGTCGTGGGTTGTAGCAGGTCTGGGGCATCGGCCCGGCGCGGCGAATCCAGCCATACTCGTTGCAGCCGCCGCAGCCCTTCTTGCATCCGCCACACGAAGAGCAGCCTCCTTCGTCGTCGCCCGAACAGCTTTCGCAACTTTCGCAGCCCGTGTCGCTCGAGTGTCCATAGTCGCCGGTCATCGAGCCGTCGACGATCTCGGTGGTCGTGGCGCCGTCGCCAGCTTGCGCGGGGGCACTCGCCAATAAGAGGACGAGCAGGCAACTGTTCATCGGAAAACACTCCTGAGGCGGCGGTGGGCCGCGATTTCGTCGGGCGAGCCGCGTTGGCATCGCGAGCGGGACGGCGCCGGCACGATCGCCGGTGGGTCTTTAAACTAGCTTCGACCGGCAAGTTCGGAGTTTCGAATTTGTTTGGTATGACCGCGCAACTTTGCGCCGCTTCTCAAAAGCCCGGCTCGGTGGCGTTTGGCCGGCTCGTCTGCTAGCATCGCCAGCACCTGCCGAAAGGCCCTTTGACCGCGAACCCCCCTGGCGCCGGCGGCGTCTGATCGTCCAATTTTGCTAGCAGCGGTGCCCCAGAAACTATATGCCAGACGTCGACCCACAGACCTTCGAACAGTTGGCAGCAATTGGCCGGGCGAATGGCGCGGCTGCCGTGCTCGAAACGCTGACGGCCTCGCTGCGGAACGCAGAGCGCTACCACGAGCTATTCGAAGCCCGTCTGATGGCGGCCCGGCATGCCCTCGGGCGGCCGGCCAACGATCGCACGAGTCTCGACGACTTGCCCGCCGACGTCCGCGATCGGCTGGAAATTGCGTACCTCGAAGCGTGCGGCGAGGTGGGGGCTGCGTTTCTCGCCCAGGATCGATTGCGCGAGGCGTGGATGTATCTGCGCCCGCTGGGTGAGAAGCAGGAGTTGGCCGAGAAAATTGCCCAGATTGCCGTCACGCCCGAGAATGTCGATCTACTGGTGGAATTGTCGCTGCACGAGGGGATTTGCCCCGCGCGAGGCTACGAGTTGGTGCTCGAGCACTACGGCACTTGCAGCGCGATCACGATGTTCGATTCGGTCGCGCAGGGCCGCACCCGCGAAGAGCGAGCCCAATTGGCGCAGACGCTCGTGCGTCACGTGCATCGGGAGCTGTCGACCAATCTACGCGCCGATCTGGCGCGGCGCGGCCCTGCGGGTCAAACGTCGGCGGCCACGGAATCCACAAACGACGATCAGGCAACGATTCCCGAACTCGTGGCTGATCGAGATTGGTTATTCGCCGACCTGAACTATCACATTGACTCGTCGCACCTGGCCGCCACGGTGCGGATCGCACGGTTGGCGGGAGACGTTCCCACGCTGCGATTGGCGTGGGAGCTCTGCGAGTATGGGCGGCGTTTAGCCGCGCCGTATCAATTCGCCAGCGAACCGCCATTTCGCGAGCTATATGCCGACAGCGGCCGGTACTTTCGAGCCTTGCTTGGGGAGGACATCGCCGGAGCGCTCGAGTTTTTCGCCGAACAAGCGCGGGGGACTGCTAGCGATGAAACGGGAGCCGAGGGTTCCAATTCTATGGCCGCCGAAGTGTACGTGGCGCTTTTGGCCCACGCGGGACGAGCCGAAGAGGCGCTGGCCGCCTCGCTAGCGATGCTGCCGGTCGGCGCTGCTTCGATGGACCTCGCGCCTAATGTGTGGGAACTGGCGGCGCGTGCGCGGCGCTTCGACCTGGTGCGCGACGCCTGCCGTGTGCGCGGCGACCTGCTCGGTTTCGCGGCGGCGCTGGTGGCGGGCGAGTTAACGTAGAAGGGCCGTGGTTGCGCAGCGATTTCCGCTGGAGGTCGGCATCGCCAGCGAGTGTCACTGCAACGCGAAAAGCCGCGGCCAACGGAGTTGGTCACGGCGCAAAAAAATCGGGTCTGCTCGGGAGCGAGAGTCCCGAGCAGACCCGTGAGTCAACCAGTTGCTAGATCAGTCTAGCGATAGTGCCGGCGAACCACGGTGCCGGTGCTATGAGCTTTGACGATCTGACGCTTGGTCTGGATCGAAGCCGAGGTGTCTTCGCCAGGGCCTTCCGGGGGACCGTCTTCATCAGCAGCCGCGGGGGCGTGCTCTTCGGCGGCGCCACCGTTGCAGCTGTCGCAGCCGCCGTTGCAGCAATCGTCGCAACCGCTGGTGCAGCAATCATCGCAGCACGACTTGTGGCAGCGTTTCTTGCAGGCGAACAGGCGACCGAACAAGCAGCACTTCTTCTTGCAGCAACCGCTGTCGCAGCAATCGTCACCGCACGGATCGCAGCAGGCGTCTGCTTCGCAGCAGGTCGGCTCGCAGCAATCGTTGCCACAGCCCTTGTGGCAGCCCTTGTGGCAGCAGGCGGTCTTCTCGCAGCAGGCCGGTTCGCAGCAAGCGCTAGCTTCGCAGCAGGCGGGCTCGCAGCAGGCCGGTTCGCAGCAGCTATTGCAGCGCTTCTTGCAGGCAAACAAGCGACCGAACAGGCACTTCTTCTTGCAGCAAGGTTCGCAGCAGCTATCGCACGGATCGCAGCAAGTGTCTGCTTCGCAGCAGCTCGGCTCGCAGCAATCGTTGCCGCAGCCGTTGCCGCAGCAAGCAGACTTCTCGCAGCAGGCCGGTTCGCAGCAAGCGTTTGCTTCGCAGCAAGTGGGCTCGCAGCAGGCCGGTTCGCAGCAGGCGGGCTCGCAGCAGCTATTGCAGCCGCTCGAGTGGTGGTGAATGCCGAGCATACGGTCGAGCAACTCGAAGCCGTAGCTCTGCGTACACAGTCCGGCGCTAACGACTAGCGCTCCCAGTACCATTTTCCATTTCATCGAGAAACGTCTCCTTCTTTGGAACTGCGGTAGCGCGCATCCCCAGCGGCCGCAAAGTCTTGGCGGGGCACCGTGCGACGCTGGTTAGTAGCGCCGATCCGTGGCTCCGTCCCTGGGCATAGTTGACCTGCTGGTGCGAGATCAACTTGTGTGGAATGCGTGGTTCGTGGGGTCGCTGGCGGGGGGTAAAAGTCGAAATCCGCAGTTCAGCCCTTGTCTCTCGCGCCAGGGCCGTCGAGCCATTCCATCGACTCGAACAGTGGAATCGGTTCCCTGTCGCGCGCTGGTACGTGCTCGTTTGCACGTGTCCCCTTCTAGGGACAGTTAGCGTATCGGCACCAAAATCGAGACCCCTTGAGAGCGCCGAAGTGGTTTTCATCAAATAGGTTACCGCTCCTGTGGCGCAAACCTTGCCGCACCCGAAGGCTGGTGAAACCTTGACGAATAACCGGCCCTCGGAAAGTCTCGCCCTCTTCGGTAACCGGCACAATCGGTCAGAAAACTGGCCTGCCGTCGAGCAAATCGCGGCCCGCCGGCTCGCTGTGAAGCTGTAGGGGCGCCCGGCGGGTTGGGCCAGCGCCGCGACAGTAACGGAATTCTGCCAGGGAGAGTGCCCGCACACGGGCGCGCGACAGTTCGACATTCAGGCGCGCGGGAGTTCGATTGTGAACTTGGTACCCTTACCTGGCTCGCTCTCGACGGAAATGTTCCCGCCGTGGGCCACGACGATCTTGCGCGTGGTGGGCAGGCCCAGTCCTGAGCCCCCGGCCTTCGTCGAATAGAAGGCATTGAAGATCTGCGCCGTCGTGCGCGCGTCCATCCCGGCGCCTGTATCGATCAGGTCGAGTTCAACGCCGCCGTTGTGCTGGCGCGTGCGGGCGACGAGCTGGCCGCCGCCGGGCATCGCCTGTTGGGCATTGAGAACCAGGTTGAAGAGGGCCGCCCGGAACATCTCCCGATCGAGGGAGATACTTGGCAAGTCGGGATCGAAGTAGGTAACCAGCTCGATGCCCGACTCGGCGGCCTGCGGACGGAAGAAATCGAACAGACGCTCGACTTCGTAGTTCAGATCGGAAGGCTCGCGCCGCGTGGCGCGAACCTTGGCGAAGCTGAGAAAGTCGTCCAATAAGTCCTGCAGGCGCTGGCACTCCCGCTCGACGGTCTGAATCTTGGCCAGCACCCGCCGCTCGCGGGGCGCCTCGCTGCCGGCAAACTCTTCGGACAACAGCTCCATATTCAGGCGGATCGTCGACAGCGGGTTCTTGATCTCGTGGGCCAGGGCCCCGGCCAACTGAGCGATCTCCGTATAACGGTCGACCAGCACCTGCTCGGCGGCGGTGTGTCCCGATGAGGGGGGCGTGGCAAGAACTTCCGATGGCGCAGCCGGGACGAGCGCTCCGTCGGCCGTCTGATCGTCTCGGCGATTTGAGTCCATTGAGCGTTTCGAAGGAGCCATGGACTGCGCCTATCCTTAGATCCCTGCGCAGGAGAACAGCAGAGTGGATCCACGCCGCCCCCCTTGTCGAAAGGGTGAATGCCGTCGACACACGCTGCTGTCGCGGTCACCGATCGATCGTTGGTTCGCACGCCGTGGCAGCGGTTCGCACGCCGCCGCCACCGCGGCCGCACGGTATGCGGCCGCGGGGCGAACGCTCGGTAACTACTCGCGGTTAGGCTTCCTGCTGTGGCTGGGGCTGGTCCCCTTCCAACTCACGCAGGGCGGCGCGGCGGCTGAGCTTCACGCGGTCCTGATCGTCGATCAGGATCACTTTGACCGGCATATAGTCGCCCATCTTGCAGATATCGTGCACGCTGTTGACGTAATCGTCCGACAGCTCGCTGATATGGCACAGGCCGTCTTTGCCGGGCAGGATCTCGACGAACGCGCCGAAATCCTTGATGCTCGTGACGCGACCTTCGTAGATCTTGCCGACCTGCACCGTTTCGGTGAGCGCCTCGACGCGCCGCAGCGCCGCCTTGGCCCCTTCCGATTCGGCACTGGCAATCGTCACAGTGCCATCGTCCTCGACCTCGATCGTGGCGCCGGTCTGCTCCTGAATGGCGCGGATCGTCTTGCCACCCGGGCCGATCAGCAGGCCGATCTTTTCCGGATCAATGTGCGTTCGCAGCAAACGCGGAGCGTACGGCGAAATCTCCGGCCGCGGCCGCGAGATCGTGCCGAGCATCGTCTTCAAGATCGAGAGGCGGGCTTCACGGGCTTGCGTCAGCGTAGCGCGAACGATCGCCTCGCTGATGCCGTCGATCTTTAGATCGAGTTGGATGCCGGTGACGCCGTTTTGCGTGCCGGCCACCTTGAAGTCCATGTCGCCGTAGTGGTCTTCGTCGCCGATGATGTCGGTCAACAGCACCCACTTGTCGTCGGTCTCTTTAACCAGGCCGATTGAGATGCCGGCCACGGGGTTCTTGATCGGCACGCCGGCGGCCATCAGCCCGAGCGTGGCGCCGCAGACGCTCGCCATCGAGCTGGAACCGTTCGACTCGAAAATGTCGGAGATCACCCGAATCGTGTAGGGGAACTCAGACGGATCTGGGAGGACCGGCTTGACGCTCCGCTCGGCCAGCGCGCCGTGACCGATCTCGCGTCGGCCCGGGCCGCGGATGGGCCGTACTTCTCCGACCGAGAACGGCGGGAAGTAGTAATCGAGCATGAACTTCTTGGCGTACTCGTCGATCAGTCCGTCGACGCGCTGCTCGTCGCGCGTGGTGCCGAGCGTGACGGTGACCAGCGACTGCGTCTCACCACGCTGAAACATCGCCGACCCATGCACGCGGGGGAGCAGGTCGACGTCGCATTCGATCGCCCGCAGGTCCTTGTGACCGCGACCGTCTGGTCGAGTGCCGGCCAGAATCAAGTCGCGGACGACCTTCTCGACCAGGTGGCTCCAGGCGGAGTTGAAAGCCGCGACTTCCGCCGGAGGAGTTGTCTCGAGATTGGGGAATAGCTCGGCCACCGCTTTCTCTTTGAGCGCCTTGACGGCGTCGGCCCGGGCCTGCTTGCCGACGGTCTGCTTGGCCGCGCGCAGTTCGCTGGCAAAACGCTGCTCGACGCGGGCCGCGATACCGGTATCGGCCGCGGGCTTGAACTCGGCCTTCGTGACGCCGACCTTCTGGCAGAGCTCGTTCTGCAACTCGCAAATCTGCTTGATGAAGCGATGGCATTCGAGGATCGCGTCGGCCATCTGATTTTCGGGCAGTTCGCGGGCAAAGCCTTCGATCATCAGGATCGCGTCGGCACTACCGGCGACGACCAAATCGAGATCGCTCTCTTCGAGGTCATCCTGCGTGGGGAACGGAATGAACTGGCCGTCGATCAGGGCGAGCCGAACGGCGGCGATCGGCCCCTGGAACGGCAGCGGCGAGAGCGAGAGCGCGGCCGAGGCGGCGTTCATCGTCAACACGTCGGGGTCGTTCTGCCGGTCGCTCGCCAATACGAAGCCGTGAATCTGCACTTCGTCGACGAAGCCGGCCGGAAACAGCGGGCGGATGGGGCGGTCCATCAAGCGCGCGGTGAGAATCTCGCGCATCGTGGGGCGGCCTTCGCGCTTCAGGAAGCCGCCGGGGAATTTGCCGGCCGAGGCAACGCGCTCGCGGTAGTCGCAAGTCAGCGGGAAGAAGTCGAGGCCCGGTCGCGGGGGGCCAGTGGCGGTAGCGGCCATGACGACCGTCTCACCGTATTGGACGATGCAGCTACCGGCGGCTTGCTTGGCAAGTCGGCCGGTTTCCATAGACAATGTCTGGGCCCCGATTTTGCGCTCAACACGTACTTTCAACGCAGCACCCTACCTTTTTGGGCGCTCTGACAAATAGCAGGCCTGGAGGCGAGAAGCGTGCCCGGGTGGCAACTCTCCAAGGAAGCCCTCAGATACGTAAACCAGCCGCGGCGGCCGCACGGGAGTCGCCCTCTTGACGATTGCACGATTGCAACCAGTCATACGACCCACAGCCACCAACCGCCATTGCGATTGTCGACGGCCCGGAAGCGGGAGACCAGCGTGCTCGCACGACACCTCGCACGTAGGGCCTCGCCAATTGGGGAAGGCCCTCGTCACGACGAGGGGAGCGAACCTGGCAGGCCGTGGCCCACGAATCGACCTACGATTCGGCCTAGGGATGCGCGGGGCGCGGTTGAGCGCACCAGCGTACCTGGCCGTAAAGAGCGGCTATTTGCGGATTTCCAACCGGCGGATGATGTCCAAGTAGCGCTGGGGCGTCACTCGGCGCAAGTAATCCAACAGCCGACGACGCCGGCTAACCATCATCAGCAGCCCGCGGCGACTGGCGTGGTCTTTGGCGTGAGTCCGCAGGTGTTCGGTCAGCTCACCAATTCTGTTGGTCAGAATGGCGATCTGGACCTCGGGTGACCCGGTGTCCTTGGGGTCGCGCCGAAATCCCCCGATCAGTTCTTGTTTCCGCTCTTTCGTAATTGCCATCGATAACCGCGATTTCCCAGGGAGGGCTGGTCGTCTTTCCCTTGTTATTTGTGGCCAGCCCTAAAGCTTTGCCTGACTTGTCAGAACGCGTGCCAACTTATCTCAAACACAACACTTAGCGAATCAATCTAACAGCCGGCGGGGGTTTTGCAACTGCAAATTGAGCCAGGGAAGAGAGTGGTCCGCGGTCAGTGGCTAGTGGTTAGTGGTTAGTGGACAGGTGAAATCGAGTCTGACCACCGATCACCGACCACTAGCCACTATTAGGTGTTCCGGGATTTTGCGTCAGCAGCGTCAGCGGAGAGAACTTGGCACATCGCCGATCCCCCAAGTCTTTGATTTCCTGGGACATAGCCAGAGCCGCCCTGCCCTAAATTGCTGACGCAAACGCTGACGATGCTGACGCAAACGGCCTTTTGCTGACGCAAAACGGGCCACGCCTTCTCCCCTCGCCCCTTGCGGGACCCGCACGGACTGCTTGCAGGTCCATGCGAATGAAAACACAGGGCTTGGGGGTGAGGGGCTTCCCTGCGACTGAAGCCTGAGGTCTGAAGCCTGTGGCCTCTTCTATAAACTCCTCCGGGATTTTGCGTCCGGGTGCGTCCGGGTGTCTTCGTATTGCACCCGAACTCGAATAGACGGCACAACTTGGGGCGATCGGACCTCCGCAAGTTTTGCGTCCGGGTGATCGTCCGGGTTGCGTCCGGGTGGGGCATTTTGCGTCCGGGTGCCTGTCAACTGTAGCCTGAAGTTTGAAGCCTGTCGCCTGTTCCTGCGTCCTGGACCTGAAGCCTGTCGCCTGACGCCTGCAGCCTGTTCGAGCGTCCTAGATCGTCCTAACGGGGGAGTTTTGCGTCCTAAGCCAGCAACGGTCCAATCCTGCCCGCGATACCCGGTCGCCTGCTCTCAAGTCCACGTTGCAATCAAGGATATCGACACCATTCCAACTCGTCAGACGACCAGGCTTGCGCCGTATCAACGACTGCTGCGATTTTCGGCCGTGGCGTGAGTGTGTTGCCCCTAAGGCTGTGGCTCCGGAACTACGATCAAAAATCGCCAGTCGGGGTGCATCCAACCATGAAACGTAGTGCGCTGATCGTCATTACCCTGATCGCGGTCACCAGTAGCGCGCGTGTGATGAATGCCGCCGACGCGTGGCCGCAATGGCGCGGACCGCACCGCGATGGCCAACTGGTCGGTCAGCGACTGCCCGCTGCGTGGCCCGAGACGGCGCCGGCCCCGCTATGGCAGAGCGAGGTGGGCTTGGGATACAGCTCGCCCGTGGTCGCCGGCGGCCGGGTGTTCGTGATGGGGCGCGACGATGGCGAGCGACAGGAGTGTGGCTTGTGCTTCGACGCGCGAAGCGGCCGCGAACTGTGGCGCATCAGCTACACCGAGTCGTTCGTGCCGCCCGATGCTTCGGCGGGGCGCGGCCCCAGCTCGACGCCGACGGTCGATGGCGACCGTGTCATCATGCTGGGTCTCGGCGGCATGCTGCACTGCCTGGACGCGGCGTCGGGCGAGGTGATCTGGAAGCACGATTGTCGCCGCGAGTATGGCGGCGTGGCGCGCGATGCCGACGGTGGCGACGCCTGGTTCCCGCCCTGCGGCTGCGCGACGTCGGCGATTGTCGACGGCGCGGAAGTGATCGTCTCCGTCGGCGGCAAGAAGGCGGGGGCGTTCGCCGGCTTCGATCGTGCGACAGGCGAGTTGCGGTGGCACGCGCTCGACGATCGGGGGAGTTACGGATCGCCGGTCATCACGACGCTGGCCGGGGTGCGACAACTCATCGGCTTCACCGGCAAGCGGATGGTGGGCCTCGACGTCCGCACCCATGAACTATTGTGGGAACATCCCTTCGAGGCCGAGTTCGAACAAACGGCGATCACGCCCGTGGTGTGGCGCGACCTGGTGATCTTCGGCGGCGAGAAGCGGCCGCTCTTGGCCGTGCGCGTGACGCGCGAGGGGGGGACGCTCACGCCGGAGGTTGCCTGGAAGAGCGTCGATTTGCGTCCTTATATCACGACGCCGGTGTTGTACGGCGATCAATTGATTGGGCTCGATGAGCGACGCGGCCGGCTGGTGCGCATCGATCTGGAAACCGGCAAAACGATCTGGGCCGGCGAGCCGCTCGCCAATTACGCGACTTTGCTGATCGGCGGCGATCAATTGCTGGCGCTGGCCAACGACGGGGTGCTGCACGCCTACCGCATCTCGCCGCAGAGCATTGATCAGCAGGCCGAGTGGACGGTGAGCGACGTGGGGGCGACGATCAGCCACGCCGCCGTGGCCGACGGCCGGCTGCTTATCAAGGACAAAGAGCAGTTGATTTGCTTTGAGCTGGGAGGGTAAACCGTGGTGCCTTCGAATTTGAGGCTATAACGATCTGATTCTGACACGAGGGCTCGAATGGCTGACACGGTCGAAATGGTAGGTTTCGAATACGATGACGGGCTGGCAGACCTGCTGGCTCATATCGGCCTAGAACTAGACTTCAAACTAATGCTGTCGCGACATCTGCAAGAGATCTTTCAGCGACAACACAAGGGCGTCATTCTCGAACGCATTGAGCTATTGAACGCCGGAAATGGTTCCTACGGGGGCATGCAGCAAGAGCAAAGCACCATCGTCCCACTACAGACAATGAGCGTTCCGATCGACCTAAGAGTAGTGCTGCAAGCAGGCGACGGTCGACACGCCCTGGAAATCCAGCTTGTTCTAAAGTACGAGGGAATCGATTCGACGCCTGTAGCAACGAGCGACATGTTTATCAAAGAACAGCGATTACTGTCTGTCGACGGCGAATCTAATTCGTAGGCTCCCGTCCCGGCGTCACGGTATCGCGCCTGCCAGCCGATTCGCCCGGTTCCAGTGCAACCGCACCGCGAAGACGCGGTTGTCGCTGCCATACTGCTCGGGCTTGCCTGGCATCATGCATTCGGTGGCGATCACCCAGGTTTCTTCTGGGCTGACTGTCGTGACGCCGAAGTTGCCGACCGCCGCGCCGCGATCGGGCAGAAGCACGCGCTCGGTCGCGCGCAGCACCACCAGCTTTTCTGTATCAACGCGCGCCATGAAAAGCGGTGCCCGATGCCGAAAGACGCGGTCGTTATCGGCGCCGCGACGCGTGTAGACCAGATACAGCCCGCAAGTGTGCGTGACCCAGTGCTGCTGCGTGTTGTAGCTCCCCAGGTCGCTCCCATCGTCGAAGGTCCAAGGGCGGATGGGGTCGAAATGCAGACCGTCGTCACTAGTGGTGACGTACGCCCGCTGGTCGTTTCGCAGCGTCAGGTAATATCGCTCGCCGAACTTCGTTAGCGATGGCTCGGCCAGTCCGCGATCGATGTCCAAACTCAGCTCGTCGCCATGTTCG
>CAZBWM010000125.1:0-16812 GCA_964495375.1 uncultured Planctomycetaceae bacterium
GCCCGGGTGTCGACCACAAAGAGGATGACCGCGGCCGAATCGATCGCGGCGTCGATCTGCCGCTGGATGTGGGCGGTGAGATTGTCGGCATCTTCGAAGCCCATGCCGCCGGTATCGACCAGCTCGAAGTAGCGGTCGTCGACCTCCATCAGGTAGTTGAGGCGATCGCGGGTGACACCGGCCGTATCTTCGACGATGGCCAGCCGCTTGCCGGCCAGCCAATTGAAGAGGCTCGATTTGCCGACGTTGGGCCGGCCGACAATGACAACCTGAGGAACACCCATAACAACTGTTTGTCGCCCTGCGGACCGCGGCGGGTGCGGACCCTCACCGTAGTTTGGTCAAAAAAAGGAAGACCCCAGCGACAAGTGGCAGCCCCCTGCGGCGCCGACAAGCCGCGGACAGGGCCGTAAATCGCACGTTTGCATGATAGTTCACAGGGCGGTCGGGTCACAATGACGCGACGACGAGGCCGGCGAACGATCAGGTCGGCCCGAGAAATATGTGACCGTCCCGAACTGCTGAGCGACTCAATACCGGTCGCGGGCTAGGGGGCATCGCCGCTGGCAGTGCGCGCCGGGCGGCCAATCGCCGTCAAAGGGCTCAAGTTGGCGGGCGTTCGCAATAAGACAGCCGGTTCTGCCGAATAACGAGGAGGATGGGGCACAAGTTGCTGGCGGATCGCCGGAAACAGAACCTGCCCGCGCCACGCTGAGCGATGTCGGGGAGTCCGCGCCGCGAAGGGAGATTTCTACCCGGGCGCCAGCCCGGCCCCCGAGCGGTCTACCTGATTGGCACGCTTGACGTTATGTTAATAATCGCCAGAGTAGGTTTTGCCTGCCCCTGGCGCACCACGCAAATCTCCCCGGCTGCCCGCGAGCCGGCCTGATAGGGGTTTCTGCCGTGCAAGGTTCCCAAGCTGACTACAACCTGTTGCGGGCGTTCATCCGCAACTGTCGTCGGAGCATGCGTCGCCCGAAGGTGGCCGACACCTCGGGCGCACCGGAAATGACCGGCGGCGCGCTGTTGATGCGGACGCTGATTTTCAAGCGGCTGCTGGAGCGCGAGATTCTGGCCCCCGACGAGAAATTCGTTGGTCTGCTGCTGCCGCCGTCGATGGGGGGCGTGCTGGCCAATGTGGCGCTCCCGATGGCGCACCGCGTGGCGGTGAACCTCAATTACACGGCCTCGTCCGATATTCTCAACTCGTGCATCGCGCAGTGCGGCATCCGCCAGGTGCTGACCAGCAAGCGCGTGATGCAGAAGATGAAGCTGGACTTGAAGGCCAAGCTCGTCTTTCTTGAGGACTTCCGCGAGAAAGTGACGCTGGCCGACAAGCTCGCGGCCGCGGTGCAGGCGTACGCCACGCCCGCCTGGCTGCTGGATCGCCTAATGGGCATTGATCAGATCAAGCCGAACGATTTGCTGACGGTGCTATTCACCTCGGGTTCGACCGGCGAGCCCAAGGGGGTAATGCTGAGCCATGAGAATGTCGGCTCGAACGTCGACTCGATCAACCAGGTGGTGCACCTGACGGAGAACGATGTCGCCGTTGGCGTGTTGCCGTTCTTTCATTCCTATGGCTACACGGCCACGCTTTGGACCATGCTGGCGCTGAAGCCCAAGGGGGTGTACCACTACACGCCGCTCGAGGCGCAAGTGGTCGGGGACATGGCGCGCAAGCACCGGGCGACGATTTTGATGGCGACGCCGACGTTCTTGCGGAACTTCTTGAAGCGCTGCGAGCCGGAAGATTTCGCCGCGGTGGATGTGGTGTTCGCCAGCGCCGAACGGTTACCGAGCGAGCTTTCCGAAGCGTTCGAGAAGAAGTTCGGCGTCCGGCCAGTCGAGGCGTTCGGCGCGACGGAATTGTCGCCACTCGTGGCGGTCAACGTGCCCGAGAGCCGGTCCCCCAGCAAAGACCGCAGCGGCGTCCGCGAGGGAACGGTCGGCCGGCCGATCCCTGGCGTGCGGGCCAAAATCGTGAATCCCGAGACCTTTGAGCCGATGCCGCAGGGCGAGCCAGGGATGCTCATGATCACCGGGCCGAACGTCATGCAGGGCTACCTCAAGCGCCCCGACTTGACGGCCCAGGTGATCCGCGACGGCTGGTACGTCACCGGCGACATCGCGCTGATCGACGATGGCGGATTCATCAAGATCACCGGGCGTGAGAGCCGGTTCTCGAAGATCGGCGGCGAAATGGTGCCGCACATCAAGATCGAAGAGACGTTGCAGAAACTGCTTTCGACCGACGAGGACGAACTGAAAGCGGTCGTGACGGCCGTGCCTGACCCGCGCCGTGGCGAACGGATCGTGGTGCTGCACACGCCGCTCGACAAAACGCCGGACGAAATCTGCCGCGAGTTGGCCGATGCGGGTTTGCCGAAGGTGTGGCTCCCCTCGCCCGACAGTTTTGTTGAGGTCGCGGAGATTCCGGTGCTGGGGACCGGCAAGCTCGACCTGAAGGCGATGAAGGATCGCGCGGCCGAGCACTTTATGCCGGCCACGGCGGCAACCCGCTAGTTGCGCTCAGGTCGACGCGTAGCTGGGGTGCCATGGCCACTGAGGTACTCCGAAGTGGCCATGCTCGTCGATGTGTCACTCATGCCCACGCAAGCGTGGGACATGGCACCCGATTTGTTTGCAGTGGACATGCGTGCCAGGCCATCACGCTTGCTTATCGCGAGCGCGGTTTTCCTTCTTGGTAGCCTGCCCGACGAACCGGCGGTTCGACGCGGGCGACCCGATCGCGCTCCTTTGCCCGGGTGGCGACGCGCTCGGTGACCAGGATGAACTCGTCGCGCACTGCGGGGGCGACGGTTTCGAGCCGGGTGGCCAGGCGGGCCAGGCCGGGGCCATTCGACTCAGCGGTTTGCGACAGCGTCTCGATGAAACCGCACGTCGCGACAAAGTTGTAGTCGGCCACGCGACAGACCAGCGGCTGGAAGGTCTTGGCCAGGAAATCGAGCCCGACGTGGTTCAACTGCACGAAGACGTCGAGCCGCGTGGTGATGTAATAGAAACCGTCCGGCTCGCGGCTGTAGGCCGTGCGGAGCATCAGCACGCAATTGCCGGTGATCGGTTGGGTGAACAGCGGGCCGTCGTACGATCCGCCGGCGTAGACCAGGCAGGTATCGTGCGTGCGGTGCAGCACCTCGACATTGCCGCGGGTCCCTTCGCCGTCGTCGGCGTCAAAGGTTGTCGGGCTGGTGCGGTGCAACTGGATATCTTCAATGCCCAGCAGTTGCCAGATGTTGGCCATCACTTCCGGGTGGTCGATGACAAACTGGAACAGCTCAGGATCGCAGCGCATGACCTGCGTCGGCAGCCGGCGATAGACGCTCGTGTGCTTGAGCACTTCGATCACGCGCTGGCGGTCGGCCTCGTCGATCTTGTCGAGCGGCAGATCGCGCATGGCCGCTTTGCGAGCGGTGGCGCTACTATTGCCTTGCGGAACGGGCTGGGCGCCGTGAGCCGCGGCCGTGAGCGCCAACGTGGCGAGCGACGTGGCCAACCATCCCCAGGCGCGTGGGCACTTCCGCGGAGCACTAGCAACCGACGGCCGAAGCCGGTCGCGCCGCAATACAGCGCCGTCGCAGGCGCGCAAGCATGACAGCATAAAATCCCCCCCCAAACAGGCACCGAGCGCACTGCGACCGCGATTTACACGACCGCCGAAGTTGGGCTCCGGGCGCGTGTAGATTTGCTGGTCGTAGCGACCCTGATGATTATTCGGACGGGCGCGGCCGGTTCCGCCAACGAAAGTTGGCGGACGAGCTGGAGCGGGGTTACCCAAGTTGCCGGGATGAGGGCGTCGCTGGGCAGAGACCTAAGTCGAACTCCCGCGAGCAGCGGTTGAGGCTGCGATCCAAGCATCAATTTCGATTCGCGTTATGTTCTGTCGCGACCACGAATCTGCGGCGCGGTCATGGCGGTGTCTTAGCCAGAAAGGGCTCGCCTGAGCGCCTCGAGTTGAGCGGCATGCTTGGCGGCATTCTTCTGCTTCAGTTGCCGGATGTTGCTGAGTTTCCACTTCACAGCGGGCATGTTCTGCAGGTTGGCGAGCGGGAACAGGCTCCAGTGGGGCTGTCCCTGTTTGAAGCTGATCAGGAACGCCCGTTCGTCAGCAGAGAGTTGCATGTGGATCTCCGCGACTAACTTTTCGCGTGTGGCTTCAAAATCATCGTACGTGAAGGGCAAAAGTGCCATGCCGTCGAAGTGTGTCGCGAAAAGGGTGCGTTGATCCTGGAAGTTCGGGCGGAGGATCTCATGAATTGGTCGGGAGTGACTCACTAACAAAGCGATGAAGCCGAGGCGTATTGGTTCCGTTAACCCCTCGTTGGCAAAAAGCTGGTGAATATCGAACAAGTCGCGTGGATGTTGCCGATCAAGGGCCGCGCAGATCTTGCCACCATAGAGCTCAGCATCTGACAAAACGTTGACGACCGCTGACTTGCCGAATTCGTTTTGCGTGTTCGGGGTGATTTCCAGCTTGCGTGTTGGCCATAGATGGCCGCGAATCAGCGTGTTGACTTCGATTTTGATCGTCGCTTCGGCCGACTTGCAAATCAACTTGGCCTCTTGATCGCTACCTTGGGCGAGGACTGTGGCAGCGATTCGTGGAGGGGCTTTCTCAAGTCGGACTTTGATTCGACGTAGGGCATCCGAAATGCCGCTAAGCGCGTCGTCGCGCGTGGCGAGAGGTAAGTAGGTAAGGTCGATGTCGACCGAGAAACGTGGCATGTCGCGCAAAAACAGGTTTATCGCCGTGCCACCTTTTAGAGCGAGTGACTCCTCCATCGCGACGTAGGGCAAGACACGCAGCAGCAGATCGACCTGAGCGCGATAGATCGGCGAGATCATTGGGCGACCAGCGACTCAGGTAGAACTAAGTGGTATTTCGCGACATAGACGCCGCCCTTTGCTAGGCTGCGATCGCCACGGCCAAGCTCGATTTTCGAAGCATCAATGAGCGGAAACCAGGGATGATGAAACTTGTCTGCCAGAAACAAGAAAAGCCTCTTTACCTTGATTGACGAGCAAGCAGTCAATAGTGTCTGAACCAGCTTGGGTCGCAGATTGACGAGCCCCTCCATGAGTTGCGCGCACTCCAACAGATCCATCTCATCTGGCGCGAGATAAAGACACTCGAGGATGGCGCGTTCCGGCGATGATATTCTCACCGCGAAATTTCTGTCGTCATAGTCCTGGAGCCCAAGCGCAACAGGAAGCATTGACGTGCGAAGGTGCTGGATCCGGGCACCCCAATCGTATTGCTTGAACCATGCGGGCAGCGTGGCTCTGGGCGGACTGAATAAGAACACAGTTTCCTGGCCGAGCCGTACGTAATGGGCGTACCCCTGCATCGCCAGGGCGGTCAAGGCTCCCGGGTGCACTGGTAGGTCGGCCTGGACCTGAAGGGCATGGAGCGCGCCCCGCCAGGTGACTTCGTCGCCGGGCCGCTTGAATGCACCGGGCCCGATTGACTCGAGCCATCCGCTGCGGCGGTATCGCTTTTGTAAGTCACGGGAAATGCCCTGCTTTTGCAGCCACGAGGCGAGGCTCACCGTGCCAGGCCGGTGAAGTTCGAGCAATTTCTTTAAATTTGACTCCATATGGGTATCCACAGTACCCACAGTACGTTTTATTTAAAGAGAAACAAGCCAAAAGGGGACGTAACTGCGGCGTTCCAGCACCTCGGAGGCGCATGAGTCCCCGCCAAATTAACCCAGCCGGAATCCCCGCGCTTGGGATTGGTCCTCTGCGGTCGCCGCCAGATCAACCAACTGAAATGATCCAACGCACACAACGCTGTCAGCCATCACGATCATGACGGACAACAGCAGGATGATCATCATCGGCATGATCACGACAACATGAACCACCAGTACCAGCATAAGTAGCAGCACCAGCAGCCAACAGCCAAACACCAGCCAAAACACGACAAGCCATTGCGATCGTTCGCGCAACCAACCTCCGGCAACCAATCACACCGGCGGCTTGGCGCGGCGGTAACTCATGTCCAAGAGATCGATCGGGTGCGCAATCCAGAGTGGCTCGCCGCGCTGGCGTGCCTCGCGGGCGATCTGCAGCAGGCAGCCGGCGTTACCCGTGAGCACGGCGCGGGCGCCGGTGCGCAGGATGTTGTCGAGCTTGCGGCGGCTCAAGCGGCCGGCCATTTCCGGCTCGGTGAGGTTGTAGGTTCCGGCCGCCCCGCAGCAGATTTCGGTCTCAGGCAGATCGACGAGCTTGAGCTCAGGCACCTTGGCCAGCAAGCGGCGCGGGGCTTCGCGCACGCGCTGGGCGTGCCCCAAGTGGCAGGCATCGTGGTAGGTGGCCACCAAAGGCATCGGGCCTTCGGGGGCGATCAGCCCGAGCTGATCGAGAAATTCGCTGACGTCGCGCACTTTGTCGGCCAGTTGCTCGCGGCCGGCGGTTCCGTCGTCGTGCCAGTGATGGCCATAGTCCTTGAGCATCGATCCGCAGCCGGCGACGTTGACGATCACCGCATCGACCGATGACGCATCCAAGGCCCGCACGTTGCGGTCGGCCATTTCGCGGGCCGGCTCGCTCGAGCCGGCATGAAAGTGAATCGCGCCGCAGCAACTTTGATCTGGCGATACGATCACATCGCAACCGTTCGCTTGAAGGACGCGAGCGGTCGCCCAATTCGTGCCGCGGAACATCACGTCGGCCACGCAGCCGGTGAAGAGCGCCACGCGAGCGCGGCGCCGCCCTTTGGCCGGCAGAAATGCTGGTAGCGCGCGCTGCGGCCGCGAAGGCGGCGGAAGCATCGTCACCAGTTGGCGCAGTCGGCCCGGCAACAAGCGAAACAGGCCGAGCGATTCGGCGACCCGCATCAGGCCCAGGCGCTGGGCGACGCGAGCCGGCGCTAGTGCCATGCGTAGCCTGGCGGGGTTGGTGAACAACCCGAACAGAATCCAGCGGTGGAACCAGTCGTCGGTCTTGCTGGCCTCTTCGCCGTGCGCTTCGAGCGCGACGCGGAAGGGCTCGATCAACTTGCCGTACTGCACGCCGGAGGGGCAAGCGGTTTCGCACGCCCGGCAATCGAGACAGAGGTCCAAGTGGCGACGAACTTCCGGCGTGGGAGCCAACCGCCCGTCGGTCACCGCACGCATCAAGTAGATGCGGCCGCGCGGGCTGTCGTTCTCATTCCCCAGTTCGAGGTACGTGGGGCACGACGCCGTACACAGCCCGCAATGGACGCAATCGAGAAACAGCTCGTAATCGATGCCGGCGCCGGGGTTGGCCGCGGGGGCCAGCGTGGCGCTATGGGCCGAGCCCTCTTGAGCGACGGTGTGCGACGGCGCGGGGGGACCTCCTTCGCGAGCGCTTGAGCCCACGACCGCGGGATGGACGGCGCCACCCGGGGTAGCCGGCGGCGCGGCGAGCGCAGACGACGCAGCGGTAGTGTCGGCAGTATGTGCCGACGTAGCGCCCGCGGCGGAAGCAGCATCGGGATTCGTCGAAGGAGCACTCATACGGAGCCGTAAACGAACCGCGCGGGGTTCAAAATGTCCTGAGGATCGAACTGGGCTTTAACGGCGATTTGCAGTCGGGCGTCGTCGCGCGGGGTGCCCCACACGACTTGCCGCGTCAACTCGGCAGCTTCACGCGAGGCCAGCACCACCAGATTGCCGCCGGCGGCGCGGGCGGCAGGCTGCCAGTGTCGCACGATCGCCGCCGCCAGGCCACCGACGGGGGCTTCACTTAATCGGATCAGCACGATACCGCTTCCGGCATGCGCGACGATCGACGCC
Organism: uncultured Planctomycetaceae bacterium; assembly: GCA_964495375.1. Classification (GTDB taxonomy): domain Bacteria; phylum Planctomycetota; class Planctomycetia; order Pirellulales; family JAEUIK01; genus JAIESQ01. The sequence goes on from CAZBWM010000125.1 coordinate 7,785, forward strand.
GCGGGAGCCAGTAGCCGTAGCTGCTCGATGAAACTGGTCACTTTGCTCGGCAGCACGCTGGCTTTCAGAACCGCAATCGCCGGCGTGAAGGTAACCGCTGCGGGAACGGCCGCCGCAGCTGCATCGATGACAGGGAATTCGGTGAGCTGGCTCCAGAGTGCCGCGACCGCATCTGGCTCGCTGATCGACTTTAGCGCGGCGCCGGCGGCCCGCCATTCATCGGCCAATCGCGCGAGCTGCCAATCGACTTCGACCTTGGTTCCTTCAAAACCGATGAGCACGCGTGCGGCCGCAGAGGAGGCAAATGGCTGCGGCACGTCGCCTGTGATCGAGGGTGGTCCCGAGATGAGCTCGATGGCCGTGGGCGTGGTGGCCGTCGTCGCCAGGGCCGCGAGCAATTCGTCGGCCTTTGCCAGCGAAGGCACCTCACACCAGGCCCAGGCCGACGCCTGCGGGCGCGGCTTGATCTTGAGCGTGACCTGCGTGATGACCGCCAAGGTGCCGAACGATCCGCAAAGCAGTTTGCAAAAGTCGTAGCCGGCGACGTTCTTCACTACGCGACCACCCGCCTGAAACGCGACCCCACGACCATCGACGGCGCGAATGCCGATTACGTAATCGCGAATCGTCCCCTGGCCAAAACGACGCGGGCCGCTCGTGTTCGTGGCGATCACACCGCCGATCGTGGCGCGATCGGCCTGCGCAACGTCGATCGGCAACCACTGATTCTCGGCGGCGAGGGTCGATGCCAGTTCAGCAATCGTTAGGCCCGCTTCGACGGTGATCGTCATATCGCGCGCCGGATAGTCGACGACACGGTTCAAGCTGGCCAGGGACAAACCGACGCCGCGGCGGCGCCCTGGCAATCCGCTGTCGAGACTCGTCTGGCCGCCCAATGTGTAGACCGCACGCCGGCTGCCCGCGCAGTCGCGAACCAGGCGCGCCACGGCGGCTTCGTCGGCCGGGGCCAACGTGTCGTCGAGCGGCAGCGTGTTGTCTACTTGGGTCGGCATGTTTCGTCGATCGGACTTCGATCAGGATTCGTTAGCCGCGGGACTTGTCCCGCGCGCTAGCTCGTTCAGCTAAGTCATTCGCTCGTGGTCATAGCGCCGCACGGCGCCCCGGGGCTCGCTGCTCAATGCCGCACGCGCCGGCGGTCGGCAGCATTTTGTGCGGGCTCAAGCGACCATCGGGATTGAAGGCGATCCGCAGGCGTTCCATTACGTCGAGGTCGTCGGGCGTGAACAGCTTGCGCATGAAGTCGATTTTCTCGACGCCGATGCCATGCTCGCCCGTGACGCTGCCGCCGCAGGCGATGCACTCGTCGAGAATTTCCTCGCTGGCGGCCAGCACGCGGCGCACCTGATCGGCATCGCGCTCGTCGAACAGGACGATCGGGTGCAGGTTGCCATCGCCGGCATGGAACACGTTGACGATTCGCACGTTATGGGTCGTGCCGATTTCGTAAATCCGCCTGAGCATATGCGGCAGCTTGGTGCGCGGCACCACGCCATCTTGCGTGCAATAGCTGGGGCTCAAGCGGCCCACCGCGCCGAAGGCCTGTTTGCGGCACTTCCATAGTTTCTGACGCTCGGCCGCATCGACGGCCTGCCGCACTTCGCGGGCGGCGCAACGCTGGCAGATTTCGATGATGCGGTCGCGCTGCTCGTCGAGCCCGGCTTCGAGCCCGTCGACTTCGATCAGCAGAATTGCCTGAGCGTCGAGCGGGAAGCCGAAGTGAAATGCGTCTTCAAGCGCCGCGAGAATCCCCTGATCCATCATCTCGAGCGCGGCGGGTACAATGCCTGCGGCGATGATCTCGCTGATTGCGGTCGTGGCGTCGTCAACCGATTCGAAGACGCCGAGCAGGGTGCGGTAGCCCTGCGGATCGCGCGTGAGGCGGACCCAGATCTTCGTGGCGATGGCCAGGGTGCCTTCGCTGCCGACGAGCACGCCGGTGAGATCGAGCCCCGGCGAATCTTCGGCCGGGCCGCCAATCTGCACGATCGAACCGTCGGCCAGCACCGCTTCGAGGCCGAGAACGTGGTTGACGGTCACACCGTACTTGAGCGTGTGCGGGCCGCCGGAGTTGGTCGCCAGGTTGCCGCCGATCGTGCAGGCCCCTTGGCTCGACGGATCGGGGGCGTAATGGAAACCGGTCCCCTTGAGGGCCTGCGTGAGCCAGACATTGACGACGCCGGGCTCGACCAGCGCGAAGCGATTGCGGAGGTCGATCTCCAGAATTTGCTTCATGCGGGTGAGCGAGAGCACGATGCCACCGCCGACAGGCAAGCAGCCGCCCGCCAAGCTGGTGCCGGCGCCGCGCGGCAGGCAGGGGACGTCGTACTCATTGGCCAGCCGGACCACCGCGGCGACTTCGGCGGTCGAGTGCGGGAAGACTACTACGTCGGGCGAGTTCTTCTCGATGACGAAGCCGTCGCACTCGTAGACCAAAAGGTCAGATCGATTTGCCAATACATTGTCGCCACCCAGGGCCCGACGCAGATCCTCGATCAGGCTAGGCAATCGCTGGGCGATCATCGCGCGACAAGTTGATAGCAGGCGTGATAGCGGTAACGAGCTCTCCGGGCAAATCGTGGGCAACTTCTCTGCCGGTAATCGATTATAGAGCCCGCCAGCCGCGGCGATAGCGGGCCGGGGATAAGGATTTAGCGAGTTGGCCGTAGTGCGACCGATTTGGCCCGTGGCAAGCGGATTCGCGGCCCCGCGACAGTCCGCGGCTCGTCTGGCGACTTTTTTTAACTCTCGCTAAAGTACGCCGCTCTTTGTGCCGGGGGTTTTCCTCGCCGGCCGATTCGTTGCTCATCTCATTCGATTCAGATCCGATCCCGGAACAACGAAGTGCCGCGCCAGCGCGCGGCGGTTGCATGGCACGCGCGCCGCGATATCGCAGCAACCTGGTTCGCTACCTGCCGCCGATGGTGCTCGGCAGGGCGATTCGCCAAGTTGCGCGCTCAGCGCGATCGGCCGCCCGGGCGGCGCTCAGCCGATTCGGGGTTTATCTGCTGGCGGTGTCGGTCGCGGCCGTTGGTTCACATGCGCCGCCTGCCAAAGCCCAGTTGCGGCTTGGCAAACCGCAATCTCCCTATGGCGATGAAATTGGCGTGCCCGGGGTTGTCGTTCCGCAGTACGACACTGGCATCACGACGATGATGGCGCCGGCCGGCCCAGTCGGTCCGCAGTACACGATTCCGCCGGGGGCCGGTCCTACTGGCGCTGCTTACCCAGGAATTACAGCGCCGGGCGCGGCGCCCGCGGGGACCATACCCTCGAGCTCGATCACGTTGGACTACGGCAACAAGCAGTACACGCCGACGCAGTACCAGTACTGCCCTCCCTGGCGCTGGCAGTTGTTGCCGTCGGGCCTGATCTATCGATCGTATCTGGCCGGCCCGCGCGAGCCGCGCTTAGGGACGGTCGTCAACTGGCGGCAGAACGGCTCGCAGTTCTGGGATCTGACGCTCGGCGGGCGCGTCGGCATCTTGCGCTATGGCAGCGGCACCGGCCCGCGACCCGATGGCTTTCAACTCGACTTGGAAGGAGCGGCCTTCCCGCGACTCGATCTGTCGAACAACTGGGATTTGAACGACTCTGACTTTCGCGGTGGCGTGCCTTTGACGTTTGGCTACGGGCCCTGGGAATTCAAGCTGGCGTATTACCACATCAGCGCGCACATCGGCGACGAGCTCCTGATTCGCAACCCGGCGCTGTTAGACACGCGGCGCAATTACGTGCGCGACGCGATTGTCGGCGGCGTGGCCTACCGCGTGGTGCCTGCGGTGCGGCTCTACGGCGAAGCGGCCTACGCCTTTCGTCGCGACGGCGGGGCCGAGCCGTGGGAGTTTCAGTTCGGCGTCGACGTCAGCAGCCTGAACCCGACGACCATCTGGGGGCTGCCGTTCTTCGCGGTCAACGGCTACCTGCGCGAGGAAGTCAACTTCGGCGGCAGCTTGAACGCGCAGCTCGGTTGGCAGTGGCGCGGCGAAGGGCCGGGGCATCTGTTGCGCACCGGCATCCAGTACTTCAACGGCAAGACGGTCGACTTCTCGTTCTTTCCCGACTGGGAACAACAGCTCGGCCTGGGGATGTGGTACGACTATTGAGGGGCGGCTCGCTGCCGCGCGAGCATTCTGATTGTTAGCCGCGGAGTTTACTCCGCGCGCTAGCGCGATCGATGTCGCATCAGACTCCGTTCGGGCGTTGAATCTCACTCGCGCGAGCTAGCGCGCGGGATAAATCCCGCGGCTAACTGCCGTCCGTTACCCGCCCACTCCTGCACGGTTCGGACGCCGGTTGCGATTCGCCGACGTGGCGTTAAGTTGAACGCTCCGATCACAAGCCCTAACAGGCCGCGAGCGGTCGACGTTAGCCACGGAGCGTTATGCCTGGTTTACACCATCAGCGATTGTTCTTTCGTGAGTTCCGCCGGAACTTTCGCACCACCGGCGCGATTTTGCCCAGCGGTCGCGCATTGGGGATCGAGTTGGCCCGCTACGTGCGCCAGCCGCCGACAGACGGCGCGCCGCGGAGGATTCTCGAAGCGGGGCCCGGCACCGGCGCGGTCACGCGGCAGTTGATCGCGGCGCTGGCCCCGGCCGACGCCCTGGTGCTCGTCGAGTTCAACTCGGCGTTTGTCGACGTGCTCAACGGACGGTTGGCCGGCGATCCGCATTTTAAGCGTGCCAACGGACGAGTCCGCGTGCTGCACGGCAAGGTCGAAGACGTGGCCGAAGTGGGCGCCTACGACCTGATCGTGTCGGGCTTGCCGCTAAACAATTTCAGCCGGCAGGACGTGGCGCAGATTCTCGGCACGTTTGGGCGGCTGCTGCGTCCCGGCGGCATCGTGTCGTTCTTCGAGTACGCCGCGGTACGAAAAGCAAAGACTCTATTAAGCCGCGATCATGAACGCCGGCGGTTGCACGGCGTCGATTGCGTGCTGAAGCGCTGGCTCGGCGAGCATCGGCTGCGCAGCGAGCTGGTCGTGGCCAACCTGCCGCCCGCCTGGGTGCACCACGCTCGACCCATCCGCTAGCGCCGGCGACGTCGCGCAAGCTAGCGCGCGGGATAAATCCCGCGGCTAACGGAACCACGCGGTCGCTATGGCCTTAGCTTTTATTGCTAGGGCCGCAGCCATTATCTATACTTTCTTCAAGTCGCGCAGTTGCCCCAACTTGCGCTTCGATTGCGTCTGAGTGCCCTTCGAGGAAGGATTTTCCCGTCATGCAGCGCCGTGGACTCGTCTGGATCGGGGTGCTCGCACTTGGGCTCGTCTGTGGCCGCGTGGCGGCGGTGCTCGCGGAAGATTCGCCGACTACTACGGAGCAGCCTGCCGCTGCGGAGCAACCGGCGGCGACCGAGCAACCGGCAGCGCCAAGTGAGCAGCCTGCCGCTCCGACAGAACAGCCTGCGCCCCCCGCGGCCGGCGAAGAGTCGCCTGACGCCGCGCGCGTGCCCGCGAAACCTCCGGCCATTGAGACCGACTCGTCGACCGAGCCTGCCAGCAGCCCGGCCGCGGCGGCGGAGTCAGACCAGTACTACGAGTTGTTCAGCGTGCTGGTCGACACGCTCGATCAGATCGAGCGCAACTACGTCAAGCCGATCAGCCGCCGCGAGTTGATCGAAGCGGCGATCAACGGGGCGCTCTCGAAGCTCGATCCCTACTCGAACTACATCGCGCCCGAGGAAGTCGCCCGGTTCCGCACCAGTGTTGAAAGCCAGTTCGGCGGCATCGGCATTCAGATCACCGTTGACGACGGCAAGCTCAAGGTGCTCAGCCCCTTGGTCGGCAGCCCGGCGTATCGCGCTGGCGTGCAGTCGGGGGACACGATCTCCGAGATCGAAGGCCTGCCCACCGGCGACATGACGCTTGAGGAAGCAGTTCGCAAGCTCAAGGGGGAAGTCGGCACCACGGTCACGGTCACCCTCGTCCACGCCGGGCAGACCGAGCCGAAGAAAGTTACGCTCACTCGCGAGATCGTCCACCTCGAAACGGTGATGGGGGATACGCACTCGGCCGACGACCACTGGAACTACATGCTCGATCCGGTGGAAAAGATCGCCTACATCCGCGTCACGACCTTCAGCCGTGACACGGTCGATGAGCTTCGCAAGGCGCTCGTGCAGCTCAAGGCCGACGGCATGCGCGGCCTGGTGCTCGACCTGCGTTTCAACCCCGGCGGGCTGTTGACCGCGGCCATCGAGATGAGCGATTTGTTCATTTCGGCCGGCAAGATCGTCAGCACCGAAGGACGCAATAGCGAGCCCCGCGTGTGGGAAGCCCACGCCGAGGGGACGTTCGAAGGCTTTCCGATGGCGGTGCTGGTGAATCACTACAGCGCCAGTTCGAGCGAGATTGTCGCGGCCTGCCTGCAAGATCACGGTCGGGCGATCATCGTCGGCGAGCGTACCTGGGGCAAAGGAAGCGTGCAGAACGTCATCGAGCTGGAAGGGGGGCGCAGCGCCTTGAAGCTCACCACGGCCAGCTACCTGCGCCCCAGCGGTAAGAACATCCATCGCTTCCCCGATGCCAAAGAGACCGACGTGTGGGGCGTGATGCCGAACGACGGGTACGAAGTGAAGCTGCGCGAAAGCGAGATGCGCGAGATGGTCGCCTCGCGGCGGCTGCGCGACATCCTGCCGGTCCACGAGCGCAAGCATGCGGAAACGCAGGTGGCTACGCCCGAGGGGGGCGCGCAAAAGCCAGACGTCGCGCCGGCCGAAAGCAAGCCGGAGGAAACGAAGCCGGACGAAACGAAGCCCGAAGATGCGAAGCCCGCCGAAGTGAAACCAGCAGAGACGCCGGAAGCCAAGCCGGCCGATGGCGCTTCGGCCAATGACAGCGCGGCGCCGCAAAGCGCTGCCGAAGCGAAGCCGAGCGAAACACCCGAAGCCAAGCCTGCTGAAGGGAACGACGACGGGCCGGCCGAAGCCACACCGAGCGAAGCGGTCCCCGCCGAGGACAAGCCGAGCGAAGACGGTGCTCCGAATGACGACAGCGCTCCCGAAGATGGCAGTGCCCCGGAAGACGACGGCGCCGAACAACCGATCGACGGCGCCGAGGAAGCCGGCGAAGGTTCGACCGACGACAGCAAGCCGCACGCGGGCTTTGTCGATCGTCAGTTGAACAAGGCGCTCGACTACATTCGCCAGCAACTCGCGCCGAAGTCGTAATCCACCTTGATGCTCGTTCTCTGTCTCGAAACCACCTGCGACGAAACGGCCGCGGCCCTCGTCGACGACCAGTATCGCGTGCTCGGCTCGGTCGTTGCTTCGCAAACTGAGTTGCACGAGCAGTTCGGCGGCGTCGTGCCAGAGCTCGCCTCGCGTGCGCACCTCGAACGTCTGCTGCCGGTGATCGACCGCACGCTGAAGCAGGCAGGCGTCACACTGGCCGATGTCGATGCCGTGGCGGTCGCCAACACGCCGGGGCTGGCCGGTTCGCTGTTGGTCGGCTTGTCGGCCGCCAAGGCGCTGGCCATCGCGCTCGATAAACCGCTGGCAACGGTCAATCACGTCGAAGCGCATCTGTTCGCTTGTCGCATCGCGGCCGGACACGACATCTTTCCCTGCGTGGGGCTCGTGGCCAGCGGCGGCCACACCAGCCTGTACGAAGTGCGCGATCCGCTCGACTTTCGCCGGCTCGGCGGCACGTTGGACGACGCCGCGGGCGAAGCGTTCGACAAAGTGGCCAGCTTGCTCGGCTTGCCCTATCCCGGCGGCCCTTCGATCTCGGCGGCCGCGATCGGTGGCAACCCGAGGGCTTATCGGTTGCCGCGCTCGTTTCGTGGTGACCACGCGCGGCTCGAGTTCAGTTTCAGCGGTTTGAAGACGGCCGTGCGCTATCTGCTGTTTCCACCGTCGGGCCCTCCGCGGCCGGCGCTCACACCGCGGGAGCTAGCCGATCTGGCGGCCAGCTTTCAGGAAGCGGTCGTCGACGTGCTGGTCGAGAAGTCGCTGGCGGCGCTGTTTCAAACCGGGCATCGGCGGCTGGCCATCGGCGGGGGTGTGGCGGCCAACGCCCGGCTGCGCCAGCGCCTGGCGGCCGAAACCAAGGCCGTCGGCGCCGAGCTGCTGTTAGCTCCGCCCGAGCTGTCGACCGATAACGCCGTGATGGGGGCGCTGGCCATCGAACGCCTGCGGGCGGGGCTGGTCGCACCGCTGGATGTCGAGGTCGCGCCGACGCTGCGGCTGCCGCGCCGAGGCGCAACGACGTCAAACCGCTGATTTTGCCGGTTTTGGCGCTCACGGCAGGCTCGCTTGTGGACGGTTCGCAGGGCTGGTACCATGTTGCAGTCGCGAGGCTCGCGATTCTTTCGGCGAGCAAGTGGGCCGCGACGAACGCACCACAGGTCTCATTTTCGGGCAAGACCGTTCTCTAATTAGCGACGGAGTCAGGGCGTGGGAGTAAAGAAGACGGGCAAAGGTCGGCGGAAGCTAGGTCGCAAGAAGCGCCGCATGCGCGCAAAAATCCGCCACCGCAAGAAGTAGACTCCGCGTCCCCCGCGTTCTCGCTCTGCCGCCCCCCGCGGCCGCTGCTTGCGGCCTGCCGGGCCAGCTTGCATACTTGCCGTTGCACTTTCCCTTTTCCAAGGATTGGCAACGATGCGAAGAGCTGGTTTCGTCGCGCTGCTGGGTTTGTTGACCTCGATTGCTCTGCCGACGGGCGCGTCGCGCGCTGACGATGCGCCCCCCGCCGAGAACACTGCTGCGCAAGCCAGCAGTGGCACCCCAGAGCAACCGGCCGCGGCTGAAAAACCTGCCGAAGCGCCCGCCGCGGACGTATCGCCTGCCGAAGCACCCGCCGCGCCCGAGCAACCTGCCGCGCCGGCCCCCAGCTTCAAGAACGAGATCGCCCCGATCCTGGTCGGCAAGTGCATCGCCTGTCATGGGCAGCAAGAGCCCAAGGGAGAGTACCAGCTCCACAACTACGAATCGCTGATGAAGGGGGGCGCGAGCGGCTCGGCCATGGTCGCCGGCAAGCCGGACGAAAGCGAAATCGTCCGGCTGA
>CAZBWM010000126.1:0-16782 GCA_964495375.1 uncultured Planctomycetaceae bacterium
GTATGCGAATGCCGATGATCCGCGCCAACCCTGAAAGGGTTGCAGCACTTCCACAAGTAGCGCCAAAAGAACTCGACGACGCACGTTGTGGGACCGCGCGGATCCAACCCTTGCAGGGTAGACGGCTCCGGTTGACCGCAACCCAGGGTAGCTCGCAGGCTCGCAACCCCTGGGCTGAAAGCTGTAATCCCTGCGGGATAGAAACTATCTAGCACCGGCAAGTAGTGTTCACGTCGCGCGCGGGGCCCAGGGGGACAGGAGCAATCCTGTTCGGCACGAGAACAATGATCGATCCCCGACGCCGGAACGACTCCAGTCCCCTTCACGCTTGCGGCGGCATTGCGTGGCGCAACATCCTTTGGCGCGTCAGGGCGGTTTCCTGTCGCCCCGGTTGGGGCTTTGCGCTCGATTGCATGACCAGACCAGGGGCTTCCGCCACCTGGCTATTGACGGCCACGGCGTTGCCGTTCAAGAGGTCGAGGGTCTCGTCGCTGCGCGTGCGACGCGAATCGGCAAGGCAACCTCAACTCTCCCTCGCTGCGCTTCGGGCTAGTGTGGGTGCGCCGAGTCGGGCGCGGGGCCGCGCCAGGGGGACGGTGTCAGGAACCACCTTCGACGACGTGCAAGGCTCTGGATCAATCGCAAGCTCGGCGGTTCCAGACACCGACCCCCGAACGACTCCAGTCACCGCACTGCTGGGCAAGCCAGCAGTGGCACCCGACGGGGAATCGTTGCTGCGCGGCGTCGACGCGTGCCCGTAACGCGTTCATTTAGTCGGGCGAGCCAGGCTCGCTCGGCGGGGTGGTCAATTCGGTCGGGCTCGAACCGCCCAACAGCTTTTTCTTCAGGCCGGCCAGCGCGGCGCCGGCGATCGCCAATACCGCGACCCCCGCCCGCAGCAATTTGCCTGGGCGAAGGCCGCGAGATTTATCGTCCCAGTTGGTTTTCCCTTCGACCCGATCGAGCAAGCCGTGCAGCGTCGTGCGCAGCTCAGCCTCGCGCGTTGCTTCGCCAAAGAGCGTGAGCTGGATCGCCTCGGGCTGCAGCGGCACGTAAGCGTTGAGATTCACGTAGTCGACTTCCTCGATGCGTTCCGGCACGCGCGCGACGACGATCTCGTGCTCCTTCCAGTAGGCCACCTCGACCACAGCATCGGCATTGGCCTGGGTGACGTCCTCAACCGAGGGCTCTCCTGCGCCCAACGTTCCGCCCAAGCTGCGGACGAGAATGTAGTTGCCCAGATGATCTTCATCGGCCGAAGGGAGGTGAAACGCGTACAGCACGTTGCCTTGCTTCTGCTCGGTGTCGGCCACATAGCCCTCGGGCAACACGACACTGAAATCGAGCTGCTCGTCGACGATCGCCTCGGCGGCCACGAGCGGCGAGGTCGACAGCAACAGGACCAGCGAGCACGAGCCGACCAACAACCATCGGCGCAATGATTGACGCATCACGATTCTCCCCCTTTGCAAAAAGGGCATGGTGGCCTGGAGGTCGCCCGACCCGGGGACTAATCGTGACGGGCGGGCAGGGGGAAGTCAAATGTGGCGTGACGAGGTAGTGCTTTACTTCGACGGTCAGAATTCTTCGAGGGCGGCACGGCTGACAGGTAGAATCGGGGCATGCCCGACATCTACGTCCATGATTTTGAAGTTCGCTACGACCTGACTCCCTTTGTGGTGATCGGCCTAGTCGTCGTTGTCGGCTTCGTCGGCTGGCTGATCTGGAGAAAGCGACGCCAAACATGACCCGGGACCACCAGCATAACCCAGACCCGAACGTCAACGCGGCCCGGATCGTGGCCGTGACGAAGCCGCGATGGTTATGTCAAACGGCTCGTGTGCAGGTCAAAGCTCCTCGCAATAGTGCGGCAAACAATGCGGGGACATCCATGAACTAGGATCACTGTTCCACGTGCCGGCAGCCCATGGATGTATCGTGCGGTGGTGAGGTCGTTCACTTCGGCTCGGCGCCGTTGTCAGCATCGTCCTCAGCCACGACGTCCGCGACCGGTTCGCGTTCGACCGCCGGCGCCCGCTCGAACCAGCCGATCATCATTTCCTCCCAAGTCTGCTCGCCCCAGCGAACCGGCTTCGTGGGATCGGGATTCGCCAGATTCTCCGCGGAGTTATCGAAGTGGGCAACGCAGTGGAGTCGCGATCCGCGCGGCACGAGCTTGGGCTCGGCAAGTTGGTAACTGTTCTGCCAGTTGAAATCGTATTGCGGGATGTCGAGCAGAATCTCCTGGCGACCGTCCGGGTACTCCAGCGTGTAACGGAACGCTTTGCCGCGCAGATGCATGTGCGGCATCAAACCAAGCAAGAGCGTGTCTTGACGGAACTTCTTGAACGATTCGACCGGGAAGTTGTCGGCTCCGGCCGGCACCTCGAAAAACGGATTGATCGCCAGGTCGGTGCGCACCTCGCGGGTGACGCTCGCCGGATCGGCGAAGATCAGGCCGATGCTGCTGCGGTCTTCTTGTTCGCGGCCGTTCGACGTGTAGTGCATCTGGAACAGCAAGCGCGAGCCCGCTTTGAGCAGTTTGGCCATGCCGGCAGGGTAGACCGTGGGGGGATTGCCTGGCGCGGTGCCGGCCAGCAGGTGCCGAGTCGCGGTTCCTTCGGCCATGCGTTTGGGTTCTTCGCCAGGGGGCACGATGAAGACGATGATGTGATGCACGACGCTACGGTTGCCCGGCCGGCACTCACAGGCTTGCACCCACTTGTCCTCGGTGAACTTGGGATCGGCCAGGAAGTATTGGTACTCGACCTCGCCCGACGCGGGGACGATGAACGACGTGTCGCTCATCGGCACGATTTGATCGGGCTGAGGAATCTGCCAGCCGACGGTGTAGGTGCGCGGCGTGGGCAAATCGCTGGCGTCACCCAGCGGCGCGCCGTGCTCGACCCAAGTTAAAATCTGCTGGCGTTCCAGGTCGCTCAAGCGGCTGTCGTTGGCGAACTGCCCGTGCTTGGGGCTGGCGTGCCAGGGCGGCATGCGCCCCTCGCGCACGACTTCGCCGATCATCGGCGCCCAACCGACCACCTCGTCGTAGCTCGACATGGCGAACGGACCAATCTCGCCGTCGCGATGGCAGCTTTCGCAGCGGTTCTGGAAGATGCGCGAGACCTGACTGGCGTAGGTGACGGGCGAATTCTCCTGCGTAACTTGCGCGCGACCGATCAGGCACCCAGGGGCGTGCGTCGTGGTCAGGCGAATTTCGCGACCTGCCAATAGATCTTCAAGCGCGTTGGCCAGGTCTTGTTGTGTGGCCGCGGGCCGCTGATAGCCGACGCCGGCCTGGAATCCGTATTGATCGTCGATCCGCCCACGATAGCGCACCACGTGCTGGCGATCGAGCACGAAGACTTCGGGAGTGCGCTCGGCGTGAAGCTGATTGGCCACGAGATTGCCGACATCCTTAAGAAACGGAATCGTCAACGAGTGCGTGCGGGCAAAGTGTTCCATCTCCGCCAACGAGTCTTGGCAGTTGGCGTCAATCGTCAGGAAGGCGACCCCTTGCACGCCGAACCGTTTGGCTAACTCTTCGAGCCGCGGCGCGTAAAGCTTGACCAGCGGGCATTCCACGCCCAAGAACGCGATGACGACTGCCTGATGATGGGACAGCTTCTCGAGCGAGTGGACCTTGCCGCGGAAATCCTTGAGCGCGAAGCTGGGAACGTGGTGACCGATGCGCGGCGCTTCGGGGGTCGCGGCGACCGACTTATGACAAGCCGAGCTGAACAAACCGAGCACGGCGACAACCGCAGAAAGTTGGTAGGCGAGCTTCATCATGTTGGCATCACCTGCAAGGGGGAACTAGTGAATTGGTTGGTCGTGCGGTACAACGCGCCGGAGCGGTACGCCGCACCTCTTATTTACTTGCACGGGATCGTCGCGGGCGGGACATCGTTTTCGCGCGAGCGACTTCTCCGAGGTGCAAGAGCGAAGACGCCGCTGCAATGCACTTTTCACACCACGCTGGTTCGATGGTGCGCGGGCCATCATCGGCGTCTCGGTTCTGCTTGAATAACGCCTGACGCGAAATCGCGATGTGCCTTGGCGTTGTCGCGGTCAGCGGCGGGCGTGGAGTTGCGCGGTCCAATTGAAGCCAAGAGCTGTCGTAACTCGTCGCGCGCCAGATCCGCTCAGGGGACTGTGCGAATCCGCACGCCGGCCGCGCGCCGGACTGTACGGGCCAGCACCTGTCGCATCGAAATGCTAGCGCGATTTCTGACAGCGCCGACCGCGAAAAACTCCCGTTTGCTGCCGGCATTCGACGGCACGGCAAGCCACGCGACGCTGGGCGCCCCGTCCGTCGACCGCTGGCCCTGGCATTCAAATTGCGTTCGCCCGGCTCGCCAACGGCAGATGAGTTCTACGGCAAGTCTTCGCTCGGAAATTTGACTCGAGCATCGGCATGAGAACTGAGACGCACATGCTTCACTCCAGACGTCCCGGCTCGCGCTGGGCACCATGGGCAATGGGTTCGTCGACGCTGGTGCTGCTGTTCGTGGGATGTGAGCCCGCCGCCGAGTTGAAGTTCGTCCCGGCGCCAGAAGTCGCTGCGCTCGACGCGCAATTGCAGCAAGCTGTGCAGCAGCAGTTGACCGCGCTGACGGGCACTCCGGCGCGACCCAAATTGTTGGGCGCCGACCCTCAGACGCTCGGTGGCGAGGCGAAGTTCAATGCACACCTCCAGCGCGGCGCTCAGGTTTATCGCAAGAACTGTGTGCAGTGCCACGGTGTCAGCGGCGATGGCGGCGGGCTGGCAGCCGGATATCTCTCGCCCAAGCCCCGCGACTATCGCAAGGGGGTTTTCAAATTCACCTCGACCGGATACGGCAACAAGCCTCGACGGGACGACCTGGTGCGCACCATCACCCACGGTGTCACGGGCACGTCGATGCCTTCGTTCGCGAGGATGGAAAAGAAGGATCTCGACGCGGTGGTCGACTACGTGCTGGCGCTGACCCATCGCGGCGAACTGGAGACGCTGCTCGCTTCTCAAGCGGAGAGCGAAGGCGAACTGACCGACGAAGCCGCGCAAGAGCTGGCTCAGAGCATCGTCGACCAATGGGCCGCAGCCGATGATCAGATCGTCGAACCGGTCAGCAAGATGCCTCCGTTCAGTCCTGAGACGGTCGCCCAAGGACAGGCGATCTTTCAGAAGCGCGAGTGCTTCAAGTGCCACGGTCGTGACGGTCGGGGTGGCCTGGCCGGCGGTATTGAAGTGGGCGTGGATGCTTGGGGACAGAAAACGGCCGCGGCCGACCTGACCTCGGGCATGCTGCACGGTGGACAGTTGCCCGTCGACGTTTACCGCCGCATTCATGCGGGCATTAACGGCACGCCGATGCCCGCCTTCAAAGACATTCTGGCCGAGGATCCGGACGCCACCTGGTATCTCGTGCACTACGTGCTGCACCTTGCGGACCAGCGTCGGCACGGCGTGCAGTTTCCGGCCGGCGCGGGCGCCACTCCGCCGAGTGATGCACCCGCGGCGGCGCCCGCGTCGGAAGCGGAACCAGCGCAGCCCGCGCAACCGCCGGCCGAGCCGCCCGCTGAACCACCGGCAGCCGCACCCGCCGCAGAGGAGCCTGCATCATGAATGGCGGCGAGAACCAACAGCACGAGCTAGAGACGTTACGTGCAAGAGTGCGCGAGCTCGAAGCCACGATTGGCAGCGAGCCGGCGACGCCCGCCTGGCAGGCAACCGAGTACTACACCGCGTATCACGCCACGACCGGCTTCTTGCTCGGCGCCGTAGCGGCGATGAGCAGTCTGCTCTTTAACATCATCGGTGCGCTGATGTTCGAGCAGCACCCACTGCAGTTGATTCGCGTCTATCTGACGTTTCCGATGGGAGAGCAGGCCCTGCATTTTAATGCCGTCGACAACGGCCTGATTCTCGCCATCGGCTGTTGCCTGTACCTGGCGACAGGCATGGTCTACGGAATGTTGTTTGAGGTCGTGCTGACGCGCTACCTGACGCAACTTTCGGCGCCAGCGCGGCTGGCGGCCGTCAGCGCGCTCTCGCTGGCGCTCTGGATCGTCAACTTCTACGGCATTCTTTCCTGGTTACAGCCGCTGCTGTTTGGCGGGCGGTGGATCGTCGAGCAAGTTCCCCCCTGGGTGGCGGCGCTCACGCACCTGGTGTTCGGCTGGACGATGCTCTTGATCTACCGCCTGGGGCGCTACATTCCCTACCGCCTGGAGTCGGACGAGACATGATCGATACCCAACGCACGACCGCGCCGGCGGTAGACGACCAGTTGGTCGATCGCCGGATCGTCGCGTTCTACTTCATCGCGGCGCTCACGTACCTGGGCATCTCGCTGTTAGCGGGCATGCTCATGGCGCTGCAGCTCGTGCATTGGAATCCGCTGCGCGGGATCGAGTTGCTGTCGCCGGGGCGTTGGCGGATGGTCCACACCAACGCGATTGCCTATGGCTTTCTGGCGAACGCGTTCTTGGGCGCACTGCACTGGGCGGTGCCGCGACTGACGCTACGGCCGGTGCTGAGCCAGTCGCTGTCGTGGTTCATCTTCGTCGCCTGGCAAGTCGTGGTACTCTCGACCGCGATCGGCATCGTCGCCGGGCCCACATTGCAGGCCACGATTCCGGCCTTGCAAGCGCTCCCCTGGTCGCTGGGGGCCCAAGGTCTCGAATGGGGAGAAACGCCCACTTGGATCGATCCTTTGGCGCTGGCCGGGTTGCTGTTGGTGGCCGTGAACTTCATGGCGCCGATCACGCAGGCCCCTGGGCCCTTATATGTAACGCTGTGGTACTTCATGGCGGCATTCGTCTGGACGTTTCTCACGTACGCGATGGGCAACTTCCTGCCGCAATATGCACTGGCTGGCACGAGCG
Organism: uncultured Planctomycetaceae bacterium; assembly: GCA_964495375.1. Lineage (GTDB taxonomy): Bacteria > Planctomycetota > Planctomycetia > Pirellulales > JAEUIK01 > JAIESQ01. The sequence continues at coordinate 6,874 of CAZBWM010000126.1, forward strand.
CCGGAGCGGTCGGTGGGCTGTTCATTCACGATCTGGTCGGCCTGTTCGTCACGCCGCTGGGCTGGGGGCTGATGTACTACTTTGTGCCGATCCTGTTGCGAAAACCGATGTGGAGCCATGCTCTGTCGCTCGTCGGCTTCTGGGGACTGGCGTTCTTCTATCCGCTTAACGGCATCCATCACTTCCTGTACACGCCGATCCCGATGTTCTTGCAACACGGCGCCATCGTTTCGACGATCGCCGTCGAGATGGTCGTGTTGACCGTGATCATCAATTTCTTTGCCACACTGCGCGGCTCTGGCCGAGAAATCGTGACGAACCTGCCGATCCGCTGGTTCTACACGGGCATGGTGTACTACGCCCTGACCTGTCTGCAGTGCGCCATGCAGACGACGCTGACGTTTCAAGCGCTGATTCACTTCACCGACTGGGTTGTGGGGCACGCCCACCTGGTGATGTTTGGCGTCTTCTCGATGTGGCTGCTGGGGATCATGACGTATCTCTTTCCCCGGCTCTGGCACACCGAGTGGTACAGTCGCGCGCTGTGTGAGTGGCACTACTGGCTCTCCGCGGGCGGCATGCTCGTGATGGCCGGCGATTTGATCCTCGGCGGCGTGTTCCAGGGCTTCTACTGGGCGTCGCTTGCCCCGTGGGAAGTTTCGGTCGACGGCTCACAGCCGTTCTGGATCGTGCGCGTCTTCGCGGGTTTGGCGATCATCGGTGGGCAGCTCTGCTTTTTCTACAACCTGTACATGACCTGGCGACTGTCGCGCGTGAGCGTGCCGGCCCCGGCGGCGACTGCCACTTCCGTTGGCTCGATGGTGAACTGAAGCAAAGCGGTCAATTGACGCGCAGTGGTTAGGGAGTTTCGGCGATGTTTGAAAGTAAATCGGGCGTGCTGCTCGTCGGCGGGCTGGGCTTCTTCGCGTTTGCGTTCTTGTCGAACGCGGTCGTGCCGATGCTCATGTATCGCGACTTGCCTGAGCAAACGACGACCGAGCTCGTGGCCAAGAACTCGAATCTGATGTATCAGTTCGAAGAGCTGAGCCACCGTTATCCCGAGCAGTTCAAGAAGTACATCGGCGAGCCGACTCAAGACGAGTGCGCCGAGGCCCTGCGACTCGGTCGCCAGGTTTATGTAAGCGAAGGCTGTTGGCATTGTCACAGCCAGTTCGTCCGGCCAGTTTCCCGCGAGGAAGATCGCTGGGGACCCGTCTCCGCGACCTGGGAGTATCAGAACGAACTGCAGCGTCCGGTGATGTTCGGCACGCGACGTGTCGGACCCGATCTGTGCCGCGAAGGGGGCCGCCGCTCGAACGACTGGCACGCGGTCCATTTCTACCGGCCCAAGTTGACTTCGATCGATTCGCCAATGCCCGAGTATCCCTGGCTCTTTGATGGCGCGCCCGACAAGCCCAACCGGCGCGGCCTGGCCTTGATCACCTACGTGCAGTGGCTCGGCTCTTGGCTCGAAAGCTATCCCGATTACGAAGCCTACCAACCGCTCGCGGAGCGACTGAAGCCGTAGCCCGTCGACCGCCTGCCATGCGACTATCGCCGCAAACAACGCACCTCGAATCAAGCAGATCATCCATGAACGCCACACAGCCCGCTCGCCGCTCGAACCGCCTGCTGATGGTCCTGCTGGCGCTGGCGGTTCTGTTGCCAAGTTTGTACGGGTTCGGCAGTAAGTTCCTCGAGTTTATCGCGCTCTATCGGGGGGACGTCGAAGGAGTGTTTGCCATCACCCCGATCGTCAACTACCTGCTGGCCAGCCTTGGCTTTTTATGTTTGTTCGGTTGGGCCGTGTGGCACGGCATGTTTCGTGATATCGAACGCCCCAAGCTGACGCTGCTGGAGAACGAGCGCTGGCTCGACCAGTTGGAGGGTGCCGCGACGGGTAGCGAATCCGAGCAAACTGTTTGGGCGCGCGCAGCCCGCTCGCGCGACGCATCCCTCGAGCCCTATGCCATGAGGAGCCGCCATGGTCGAAGCTGAGAAAACGACTCAAGATCCCACCACGGCCGGCGCCGAGCATCGGTTTCACCACTATTCTGGCAACCGCATCCCGTGGTACGTGCGCTTGATTTGGCTGCTGTTCTGGGCCTTTGCGGTCTATTACACGGTGCAGTACCTTTTCCCGGCGCTGGCCGTTGAGCTGACGAGCCCACCATGAACGCCGCCGAACAGCTCGCACAGTTGAGCGCGCAGGGGGCCGGAGCGCCCGCTGGCGGCGCGGCCGCGTGTCACTATTGCCATCTACCGTTGCCGAGCGGCCGGGTTGGCTGGCGTCGCCAAGAGCCGATCGATGCAGACGAATTGCAATACTGCTGCCTGGGCTGTCGACTCGCGGCCCAGATCACCGGGCAGCGTGGCGAGCAAGGCTTCGCGCAAACAGCGCTCATCCGGCTTGGGCTGGCGCTGTTTCTCTCGATGAACGTCATGATGTTCACGATGGCCCTCTGGTCGCAGGACATGCACGACGCATTGGGCCCGGGCGCCGACCGCCTGGCCGCGCCGCTTGCCGATTTATTTCGCTACTTGTGCCTGGTGTTGAGCTTGCCCGTGCTGTTCCTGCTGGGCTGGCCCCTGGCCGAGCAGGGGTTAGCGCTCTGGCGGCGCGGGTTGCTCCCCACCGATCTCTTGATTTTGCTGGGAGTCGCGGCCAGCTATCTCTATTCGGTCGTTTCGGTGCTGCGCGGCGCGGGGCATGTCTATTTTGAAGTCGGTTGCATTGTGCTGGTGATGGTCACGCTCGGGCGTTGGCTGGAAGCGACCGGCAAACTCCAGACGACCGCGGCCCTCGATGCGCTCGAGCGACTGTTGCCCAGCGAAGTGCGACGCGTTAACGCCGGCCTTGAGCAACGCGTGCCGCTCACCTCGATTGTGCCGGGTGATCGCGTGCGCGTGCTGGCAGGTGAACGAATCACTGTCGATGGGCGCGTGATGGCAGGGCTGGCCGACGTCGATGCCGCGGTATTAACCGGCGAAAGCCGCCCCATTGAATGCGCGGTGGGAGACTCGGTACTGGCTGGTAGCTTGAATCTCAACGGTGAATTGCTGATTGAAGTCACCAGCGAACCGGCGTCGAGTGCCTTGTCTCGACTCGTCGAGCTGGTGCGCGCGGCGCGACAAAGCCGCGGGCGCTACCAGCGCCTCGCCGATCGCGTGACCCGCGTTTTCTTGCCTGTGGTTCTGGTCATCGCCACCAGTGCGCTCGTGGTCCGCGGTTGGCAAGGAGACTGGGAGACAGGCATCATGTCGGCTTTGGCCGTGCTGTTGATCGCTTGCCCCTGCGCGCTTGGCCTGGCGACACCGATGGCGGTTTGGGCGGCGCTGGGCACCGCCAGCCAGGCTCAGGTGTTGTTCCGCAGCGGCGAAGCACTTGAGCGACTGGCCAGCATCCGTGCGATCTGCTTCGACAAGACCGGCACCATCACGACGGGCCAACCACGCGTCGTCGAATTTGTTATGGCGAAGGAAGCTGACCGCGAGGAAATCTTGCGCCGTGCGGGGGAACTCGCTGACGGCTCCACCCATCTGTTCGCGACGGCGATTGGCAATTTCGCCCACCACACGAATCCCAGCGATTGCTCGGTGGATCGGCACGACGCACGCACGGTTGCCGGGCGCGGAGTGGCAGCCAGGTTCGCCAGCGAAAGCAATCCGACGTTGTTGGGTAGCCGGCGCTGGCTCACCGACGCGGGCTTGGCAACCAATCCCCAATTAGCGAGCCGGATGGACGATGCCCTGGCGCGCGGCGAGTCGGTTTCAGCGATCGGCTGGGATGGCCAATTGCGCGGCGCGTTTTTCCTGGCCGAGACGCTGCGCCCCGAGGCCGCGGCCGCATTGACCGCGTGCGAACAACTCGGCTGCCGGGTGCGCGTGTTGACCGGCGATTCGTTCGCTCGCGGAGAGATTCTTGCCCGCGAGCTGCACGTTGCGGTCGATGCCGAACTGCTGCCCGAACAGAAGGTAGCCGCGCTGCGCGGGCTACGGGCGGTCCATGGCCCGACCGCTATGGTCGGCGATGGCATCAACGACGCCCCGGCATTGGCGGCGGCCGATCTGGGAATCGCGCTGGCTTGCGGAGCCGATATCTCGCGCGAGTCGGCCGCGGTATGTCTGTTGGGAGACGATCTGGCGCGCGTGCCGTGGGCGATCGCCTTGGCACGCCGCAGTGCAAGCGTAATTCGCCAGAACTTATTTTGGGCGTTTTCCTACAACGTGATTGGCGTGGGACTCGCCGCCGCTGGCTGGCTCAATCCGGCACTGGCCGCGGCCGCCATGACCGCCAGTAGCGCCCTGGTGATCGGCAATTCACTGCGATTGCGGAAGGACCCAACGTCCACATCCGCGGACAACTTGAACGATAACGCGATGCGACCGCTACATGCTGCGCCGATGCCAGTCGGTGCCGCCGTAAGTTCACCCGTGTCACCACTGCCGCTTGCCACACGTTGAGTATCCGATGCTCGAGCTGCCGTTAGTTTTCGTAGGTGGGCTGCTAGGCTCGGCCCATTGCGTCGGCATGTGCGGCGGTTTCGCGCTGTTGCTGGGCGCGGGAGCGCGAGATGTGCGCGCGAACCTGGGCCGACAGCTCGTCTACAGTGCCGGACGAATCTCAACTTATGCGATCATCGGAGCTGCCGTTGGCTATGGCGGTGTCCGGCTGGCCGGCATGGCATCGTCGCTGGTCAACGTGCAAGCGATCCTATCGCTGGTCGCCGGACTGCTGCTCGTACTTCAGGGGCTGCACTCGGCCGGGTACTTACGGCTACAGCGGGTAACGGGCCTGAGCGCCGGTTGCCCGTTCACTGGCAGCCTTGGCAGTTTACTGCGCAGCCGTGGATCGGCTGCGGCCTTTCTGGCCGGCGTGTTCACAGGACTGCTTCCCTGCGGACTCGTCTACGCCTATCTCGCGCTAGCGACCTCGGCCGGCGGGCTGTGGCAAGGTTGGCTCACGATGGCCTGCTTTGGATTGGGGACTGTCCCATTGATGGTGTTGGCCGGTAGCAGTGGCTCGCTGCTTTCGGTCATCAACCGGCAGCGACTCTTGCGCGTGGCGGCGATCTGCGTTGTCGTGACCGGCCTGATCTCGCTGGCTCGCGGTGTGGTCGCCTTGCAACCGCCTGGCGCGAACGAGACCAGGACTTGCCCCTTGTGCCGCTGATTCTTTAGTAACCAAGCGTGCGTTTGGAATTCGCGGGGCGAATGGCGCGTAGGCCAAACGGTCTGCCACCGAGTTGGCGGACGCGATCGAAGCGAGGTCTGCAAACGGCGCATAACCTGGGTGCCGATGCTCGTCGAACCCTGCGCTGCAGCGGTGCTTGAGTGCCTCGTCCCACCTGTGTTTGGGTTAGCCATCGTGGCCGTTCTAGCACCATCGTTCCGCTGCAGGCTAGTCGCTTTCGACCACGCCCAGAATTGGTTCACCCGCGTCGACCGTGGCTTCGGCGGCGGCGGCGAGGCTGATCTCGGTAGCGGAGGGCGCGTGCCCCGCTGCTGGGCGGATGCGGCCGGCGAGCCAGATGCTCGCGAGCGTAGCCACGGCGCCGATCCAACCGACCGTGCCAAAGTTCTCCAGCCGGCCATCGGGCGCTTCGGCGATCACCAGCCCGGCCAGCGACGCGGCCAGGCCGCTGGCAATGTGCTGCACCGAGGCATTCGCGCTCAGAAAGCCGCCGCGCATGTGCGGCTCGACGCTGCCGGTCATCAGCGCCATAGCGGCGATCATGCGCCCCACGTTACAGACCATCAGCGCACCGTAAACCGCCACGATCACCAGCACGCTGACCGTGGACAAGTGCGTGATCGTTACGAACAACAGCGCCGAGAGCGGGCTGATGATGCGATACACCCTGAGCTTGCCAAAGCGATCGGCCAAGCGGCCGATGACGGGGGACGACCCCAGCGTCAGCACGCCGCCGACGATGAAGATCAGCGGAAGCTGGTCTTCGGTCATGCCTAGGTTGGCCACGAAGTAGGTGCTGATGTAAGGAAAGATGCTAAAGCCTGCGATCATCAGCACGGTGATCAGCGCGAAGGCGTTCAGGTGGTTCGCCCGACTGAACGTAGCGACCAGCATTTGCAAGGGATGCGCGTGTGCCTTGTGCGTGTGGGCGTCCAGTCGCGGCAGGGCGAAGATCGTCAACACGAGCGCCGGCAATCCGCAGGCCACTAAAACAAAGAACGGAAACTGCCAACCGTAGTTGGTCCCTAGAAATAGCCCCAAGGGCACTCCGGCGACCGAGGCGAGCGAAAAACCGGTCATCAGCGAGCCCGTGGCGCGTCCGCGGCGCTGTTCGGGAAAGACGTCGCCGATGATCGTCATCGTCATGCCGCCTAAGATTCCGCCGAACGCGCCGGTGACCGTGCGAGCCAACACCAGCGCGTGGTAGGTGGTCGCCAGGCCACACAAGAGTGTCCCCAGCAGGAAGCCGGCATAAAGAACCAGAAACGCGCTGCGGCGGGCGAAGCGATCCACGATCGACGATGCCACGAGCCCCGCGGCGCCGGCCGCGAAGGTGTACGACGAGACGATCAAGCCAAACTCGGCCGGCCCGATGGCCAGCGTGCGCATCAGTTGCGGGCCCAGCGGCATGACGATCATGAAATCGACGATGGTCGTAAACTGCACCGCCGAGAGAATCAGCAAGATGAGCCGCTCTTGAGGCTGGCTTTCGCTGCTTGGCTGCTCATTTTCCTGATGCTGCATTGCCGATGGCCGCTTCTCACGTGGCTTGCCCGCCGCGCTTGTTCCGTGTTTGCCCGGGCTCATTCTACTCGAAGGGGTCACGATGCAGTGACAGTTGCCGGTGCGGATGGGTTCGCTGGCGAGGTCACAATCGCTCGGGCGGCATTTCCGCGATCAACATGAATTGGTACTCACGCCCCGGACGCCGTCGGGGGGCTGCTGGCCGAGATGGCAGTCGCGCCGCGGCATTCACGGGGGGGCGCGTCAGCCGAGAAGCAGAAACGGGATCGCAGCGCTGTTCCTCGACGAGAGCCGCGGCGCGCGTTGTTTCTGGCTACTGAATCTGCACGCCTTTGACCCACTCGCGCAATTGATTGTGGTCGGCGTAGCCCACGCGATCGGCCAGGATCTTGCCGTGATAGAAGACGAACATCCGAGGAATCGACGAAACACCGTAATGCCGGGCAAGCTCGGGGTGCTTGTCGATATCGATGCGCACGACCTGGGCCAATCCACCCAGCGAATTGCCTAGCTGGCTCAATTCGGGATCGAGCATTCGGCAGGGGCCGCACCACTCGGCGCCAAACTTGACGACGACCAGGTCGGGTTGCTCCACGACCGTCTGGCGAAACCAGGGATCTTCGGGCGGCGCCGTGTCTGGTGGTTGCGCGAAGGTGTAATACGCAATGGCGGCCAAGGCAGCGAACACGACCACGTTGAATTTTGCGGCAAGATCTGACACGGCTGTACCACATTTGTCGGGCTAGGAGGTCTTTCGAAATATAGCTCGAAATCGCCCCTCGGCAGGCTGACCGCATCGCCGGCTCAGCCCGTCCATTCGACATGGCAACTCACCGACGGCGGCTTGTTCAGACCGCAAGGCAAGCCGTAAAATTGGCAACCATGTCCGCCCGCCTGACAACTGCGGCGGCCGGTAACGGATTGAACCGACGTCCGCCCGGGCGAAACTCCAACTGCCTGGCCGCGTCAACTCATTGTAGGGTCCGATTTCGTATGGGACGAATTTTTGAGAAGCGCAAAGAGTCGATCTTCAAGACCGCGGCGCAGAAATCGAAGCTCTATGCGAAGTACGGCAAGCTGTTGTACGTAGCGGCCAAGAATGGTGTGGCCGACCCAAACGCCAATCCGGGCTTGCGCAACATTATCGAGAAAGCCAAACGCGAGAACGTTCCCAGCCACGTCATTGAAAAGGCAATCCAGAAAGCGAGCGGCGCGGCGGGCGAGGACTTTCAGCAGGCGCGCTACGAGGGCTTTGGACCGGGCGGGGCGCTGGTGATCGTCGACTGCCTGACCGACAACAATCAGCGCACGATCTCCGACGTTCGCAGTTGCTTCACCAAGACCGGCTCTAAACTCGCTGCCAATGGTTCGGTGGCAATTTCCTTCGACCACCTGGCGGTGCTGTCTTTTCGGGGCGACAACGAAGACCAGGTGCTGGAAGCGCTATTTGGCGCGGATGTGGTCGTCGACGAGGTAGAAAGCAAAGAAGGCTACATCACCATTTTTGCGCCACCCGCCGAGCTCTTTAAGGCCAAGACCGCGGTGCTCGAAGCGTTTCCCGGAGTCGAACTAGAGGTTCAGGAAATCACTTTCTTGCCGCACAGCCGCAAAGAGCTAAGTGCGGAAGACCAGGCACACTTCGAGAAGTTCCTCGACATGCTCAACGACTGCGACGACGTCCAGAACGTCTACCACGACATCACGCTGAATTAGGAACGGCCGAGAAAGAACTTCTCCCTTATCCCCTCTCCCCTCGCGGGAGAGGGTAGGGTGAGGGGGCTAAGAAAACTGGAAGTTATTTCTCGGCCGTTCCTTAGTCGCTGGGACTTGGGTTGCCCGCGGCGGCTTGCTTTTCGTGCTGCCCCCCTGGCTTATGTCACGCGTCGCGGCGTCCGCCCGTAGCAAGGCCTCCCAGAGATAGAAGGAATCCCACTTGAAAACGCCGTGAAGGGCAGCCAGCTCGATCGTGAGCCGCGGGGGCCAAGCGGAGATCGAAAAATGAGATTACTGATGCCGGCACTGCGGTCAAGTTTGTAACTGCGTGTTTTGCAGCCGGTGAAGTCGTTACCGGATGCGACGGTTGGGTTCAACCCGCTAGACGGAGACTCGGCCTTGTCCGAGATTTCGGTCGCTATCTCGAGCCCTGATCAACGGCGATCAACAACTCAACCGCCTCCGGCACCCAACCGCTTTGCCAGTCGTGCCTACGCTCTGGCCCATCACGGTAGACGTGCGGCAATTCCAGCTTTTCCAGAAGCGCGTGAATGGACCGGTGCTCTTGCTGGAAACCTCCGTAGCCCAACAGCACTAGTCGCTTGCTTCCTCGCAAGCTGCCAGCCTTCGCGCGCAGCGCTGTTGAGATCCGGTAGTTCGCGAAGTGTTCGACCGAACCAAAGACTTCACCGGAGCCATACTTGCCTGGCTTGTCGAGCATCAGTGGCGCGTCCCACGCCGCGGCTCTTCCAAAGAAATCTGGATAACGCAGTAGCAGGCTCCATGCCCCCCAGTCCGATTTGCTGAAGCCGAGGAGAAGTCGGCCCTTGGGTTCTCCGACCACAGGATAGTGCTTCTCAACATACGGCACGACGACCTGGATGAAATGACTCTCCTGACGTATGGTCGGCTCGGTCGGATGGTCAGCGTACCAGGGCAAGTGCGAGAAGGTCGGCGCGACAAAGATCGCGCGGTGGATGTTGTGCAAATCGTGTCGCTTGATTTCCGCCAGCCCGTCGCCGTAGCGGTGATCATTCCCAGCTTCCACGGGTAGCACATAGATGACCGGGAAACGCTCATCTTCGGTGGACTTCTCTGGCACCAAAACGCGGATTTCGGTTTCGCCCTGCTGGTAGGGAGACGTGACCCGGTGTACGTACCAGCCGCCGGGATCGAGGACCGCATCGGTAATCGTCGGCGACTGCCCAAAGGCGGTCGATACCGAAAGGGCCAGCCCCATCGTCACCACAGAGCAAGCAAAACACCTCAAGAGGTAAGGCTTGACGGGCTTGTTGGCGGGCGCTTTCGTGCTAATCTTGGGCATGACCAGTGATGCCGAGGCATGCAGGTGTCAAAACTGGTATCACCTGCAAAGTATTGCTCCGAGGCCATTTGTCAATAAGTCGTTTTATTTGAACGACTTTGGCGGCGTAGCTCAGTTGGTTAGAGCAGCGGAATCATAATCCGCGTGTCCGGGG
>CAZBWM010000127.1:0-16417 GCA_964495375.1 uncultured Planctomycetaceae bacterium
CACAAATTTGATGCAAATTTGGCGAGTCGAGCGAACAAAGCTCGGCTCGCCTTTTTGCTGCGCTTCGGATATTTGCCAACTCCTGTTAGCCGCGGGATTTATCCCGCGTGCTAGTTTGAGCGGCGTGACTCGATTCAACGTGAACGCACCAGGCAGCGTCTCAAGCGCTAGCGCGCGCGGAGCGAGCTCCGCGGCTAACGTAAGACTCACTGCCCGGCTGCACCTGAGTCGCATTCTTCCGCGTCGAACAATTTGCCGACCAGTTCGCGCCGCGGCGGTGCCGTAAGCAAGCTCACCCCGACGCCTGCGATCAGCGAAACGGCCAGGCCCCAGATGATCGGGTCGCAGTTGAGTAGGTAATAGGGGCGAAAGCGCGTCGACTGGCCCACGAGCGAAGAGCCGTAGCCCAGCCAGCCGGCAATAAACAGCCCCAGCACCGTGCTGGCCCCGCCGAGCATCGCCGCCAGCACGCCGGCCGTCGTCGCGCGGCGCCAATAAGCCAGCATGACGACTGGCACCACGAAGGTCGCGGCCTGCCCACCCCCGCTGAAGAGCACGAGCGCTTGCAGGTATTGGATTGGCCTTAGATTGGCGACGACGGCGATCGTGCCCATCACGATCATCGTCAGGTAAGTGAGCCGGCGGATCACCATGTCATTGGCCGTGGGATTGACGAACTTCTGATAAACGTCGCGCACCAGCCCCGAGGCGATCACCACCAGGTACGAGCTGACCGTGGCCATTACCGCGCCGAACGGCGCCGCCAGAATCAGCCCCGTGATGTACGAGCCGGCGGGCAAGTCGCGCGTCGCCCAAAGGGACATCCGCGGAATCACTTCATCGGATTGCTCCAGCGCCGGCATCACACTGCGCGCCGCGACGCAGATAGCGATCAATGGCAAGTAGATGAACCAGTTGTAGCCTGCCAAGAGTACGATCGAGCGCCGCAGCGTGCTGGTGCTGTTGGTCGCCATCACGCGGACGATACCGGCCGGAGAGCCGACCCCGGCGTATACCCAGAAGAAGAAATAGGAGATCGCCATCCCCAGCGGCAGAAACTGCCGTCCGTCGGGCGAGTAACCAGGCCCTGACAAAAACGCCGGCCCGGTCGCGGCGGCCGCCTTGCGCGACGCGACTTCAAGCCCGCCGACTGCTGGAATCACCAAGATGAACAGCACGATGACGCCCAAGAACATCAAGATACTCTGAAACAGATCGGTCCAGACGGCCGCCAAGAAACCGCCCACTAGCGAGTAACCCACCACGGTTACGGTGAAGATCGCCAGCCCGAGGTAAAACAACCAGTCGGTTTGCTCGGCAGCTTTGACGATCGCTGTGCGCAGCGCGGGGTTGTCGGCGTGGTCTTCGGCGGGCAGCGCAGTTTGCAGAGCTTCGGAAAGCTCAGCGCGATTGGCGAAGCCTTGGCCGACGAGGGGCTCGAGCGCCGCGCGTGCCTTCGCGTCGAGCTGGCCCGATTTCGCCAGTTCGTCGAGCGCCGGCGGGTCGAGCCGGTACATCGGCAAGTCGTCGCTTAAGGCCAAAGCGCCGGCACCGGGCCAGGCCACCTTCATGATCGACGCACCGGCCTTGAATTGCGCGACCATCATGAAGGCCAGAAAGAACATGATCAGCAGCGACGCTGTGAGCCCTACGGCCGGGCTGTCGAACCGCGCGCGAAACAAATCGGGCACAGTGATGGCCCCTGTACGGCGCGACAGTTGTGCGAGCCGCTTACCGATGACGCCGAAGCTCGCCAAAGGCACGATCATGTAGCTCGAAATCCAGAGCGCCACGACCCAGCCGTGCGTGTAGACCAGCGACGGATAGCCCATGAAGGTACCGCCGCTTTGCACCGTGGCGGTCAGGGCCATCGCCCAGGAACCGAGCGCGCGGTTCCCGAGAAAGTATCCTTTGACGAACGTGCCGCGCCGCACGGCGCGCTGGGCCACGGTTCCGAGCCAGACCGAGGTGACGATCACGGCCGCCAGCGCGACGATGGCACCTAGGCCAGCCGACGCGGTCGCGGCAGCCAGCGGCACTGCAATGGCGACGGCCCCGAGTGGCGCCGTGCCGCTCATGATTTACCCCAATCGTCGCTGGGCACATCGAAGTCGTCGCCCGGCGCAAGCTCATCGCCGAGCGGCTCGTCGGTCATGAAGAATATCGCGAACCAGACGGCGGCGACCGTCGAAATGGCCCACGGCAGTACGACACCCCACATCACCCAGTCGGGCACGCCATAGAGATAGGTGATGCTCTCTTCGGGGCGGTCGTACCCGAACGTGTACGAATAGCCGACGGTGTAGGTGATCGCCGCCAGCCAGATCGCAAACACGACGACCGCTTCCCGCCGCGCAGTGCGCAGCAGGCGACCTTCGCCGCGTGGCGAAGCGTTCAATGCAGATCGATCGTCGGCAGGCTGGGGCATCTGGCTCGTGATGACGGAATGTGGTGCCTTTGTGAATCGAGCGCGCCGACCGCAGCGACATGTCGCACGGGAGCACCGGGCCGCAACATACCCCGAGCGCTGGGCTGCTTCAAGCAAGCGACCACGAAGCACGCCACTCGATCGAGGGAGTTGTCGGTCGCGGCGACGGATGGTCTAGTGAAGTGGTCGCGCCCCAAGAAACCGCCCGCCACCAACCAGTTCTGCCCGTCGCACGCTCGCGATCGCCATCCCGAGTGAAGCGCAAGCCAGATGACCATCAAGATCAACAGCGGAGATCCGCAATGCGCCGTTCCTTCGAACGTGTGGTCGTATTCGTGAGCCTCGTCTGCGGCGCGCTGCAAGTCGCGCCGGCTCAGTCGACCAGTTCAAGCTGGCCGACTTTTCGCGGCGCCGAGCGCACGGCGGTTGCCCCCGACACCGGATTGCTGAATTCCTGGCCCGAGGGAGGCCCCAAGCTTGTTTGGCAAGCGGTCGGCGCGGGGCGCGGCTACGCCAGCCTGGCCATCGCCGATGGCCGGATCTACACGCTCGGTGACGCACCTTCGACGGCGAGTGATCAGGACGAATACCTCGTTTGCTTCGACCAGGCCGACGGGCAGCCGCTCTGGAAAGTGAAGACGGGCTCGCCCTGGGCCGAGGGGAAACCAAACTGGCAGAGCTCGCGCAGCACACCGACCGTCGACGGCGATCGCGTCTATGTCCTCACGGCGTTCGGCGTGCTCATCTGCTGCCAGACCAGCGGCTCCGAACTGTGGCGCAAAGATCTCACTAAGGATTTCGCGGGGGTCAAGGCGGACAAGTGGGGTTACAGCGAGTCGCCGCTCGTCGACGGCGACCGGCTGATCTGCACCCCTGGCGGTCCGACGAACACGCTCGTCGCGCTCAACAAGTTGACGGGCGAATTGCTATGGAGCGCGTCACGACCGAACGATCGCGGCGCGGGGCATTCGTCGATCGTCATCACGAAGATCGCCGGCGCGCGCGTCTACGTGCAAGCCACGGGCAGCGGCGCGATGGGGATTCGCGCTCACGACGGCAAGCTACTCTGGACCTTCGATATCGATCAGACCACCTCGGTGATTCCCACGCCAGTCGTGCGCGACGATCTGGTGTTCTTTGTCTCCGGATACGGCCGCGGCGGCGCGTTGCTCAAGCAAGTACCGAGTGCCGCCGGTGCAGAAGCGGAAGTCGCGATCGAGGTCGTTTATCCGCTCAAGGCCGACCTGGGCAACAAGCATGGCGGCGTCGTGCTCGTTGGGGACTACCTCTACGGAGATTCCGAAGATCGCGGCATCCTCTATTGCGCCGAGTTGCTGACCGGCGAGGTCAATTGGAAATCGCGCGGCTCGGGGCGCGAATCGGCGGCCGTGGCGGCTGCCGACGGGCACCTCTACGTCCACTACGCCGATGGCACGATGACGCTGGTGACCGCGTCGCCCGACGGTTTTGACGAGGTCGGTCATTTCACCGTGCCAGGAAGCGGCGAGCGACCGAGTTGGGCACACCCGGTGATCCTCGCTGGCCGACTGTACTTGCGCGAAGGGGATACGGTCGTCTGCTACGACTTGCGCGCTCAGAATTAGCGCGCCGCGTCGACGGCGACAGCGCGGCGACGTGTTCTTTGCGTAGTACATTCGCTCGTGTTGCTGCCACGGATACTTCCGCGATCGCATCCCAATGTTGGCTAGCTTCATGCTCGAAGGCGTCACCAATGCCATTGTCTATCACCTGGCAAGTGGCCAGGCCTTCTTCTCGGGAAGCGCCCTGCTGCTGCTAGGCGTCGTCGTGGCGACGGCGTTTCGCGGTGGGTGGGTGCGGTGGGCACGCAACTTCTGCCTCATGCTGGGTACGATTCTCGTCACGCTATCGGTCACCCCGCTGCCGCGCTGGGCGTATGTACTGTTGACGCTCGTCACGCTCGCCTGGCTGTTGATGCAGGGGTCGCAGCGCATAAGTTCGAAGTGGAAACGAATTGCCGCCGCGTGCACCGTGTTTGGCTGGCTGGCCGCAGTGGCTTGGGAAGTGCCGTATCGTTTGCGACCCGAGTTATCTGTGGTTGCTTCGCCGGCGCTTGGAGTGATCGGCGACTCGGTCACGGCCGGCATGCAGATCGGCGACAATGAACCCGAGACCTGGCCGCGGATTCTGGCCCGCTCGCGCCACATACGGGTGAACGACCAGTCGCAGCCGGGAGCCAAATGTGCGTCTGCCCGCAAGCAGGCGGCGCTGCTCACGCCGGTTGAAAGCGTCGTGGTCATGGAGATCGGTGGCAACGACCTGTTGGGTACAACGTCGACGGCCGAATTCGAGCGCGACCTACAAGCCCTGTTGAGCGACATCTGCCGACCGGGACGAACCGTGGTCCTGTTTGAATTGCCGTTGCTGCCATTCTGCCATGGCTACGGACGTGCCCAGCGCAGATTGTGCCGGGAGCATGGCGTGTACCTGATTCCCAAGCATGTGCTGCTCGGCGTGCTGCGAGCCGGCGGGGCGACGATCGATTCCATCCATCTGACGGCCGCCGGCCAAGAGCGTTTGGCCGACGAAACGTGGCGCGTCATCGGCCCGGCGTTCAGCCCAACGCCGGAAAAGTAGCCGAACGACTAATGCGTGCGGCTCGTCGGGTAGTATCGCATCAGCACTTTCCGGCGCAGCCAAACTAGAGCGATCAGGTTCACTCCCTTGGCCAGGATGAGCCAGGTTTCCAGCGCGATGGCTTCACGGAAGTCGCTGGCGCCGAAGGTGAGAAACGCCCCGGCATAGAGCAACTCCAAACCGCTCTTGCGGTGCCGGACAAACCCCAGCAGGACGAGCGCCGCCAACACGCACCAGATCGATCCTTCGACGAGGTTGATTGCCCGATAAACCTGCGAGAAGGTTGAGGCCGGCGCGTCGGCGTAGGCCCACCAGATTTTCAGCGGCCAAGTGGTCATTGTCGATCGCGCAGGCCGGCCAGCGTCGCTCCCCACGCGCCCACAATCGCCCCGATGACGCTCCCGCCCACGACGTCGCCGACGAAGTGATAGTTCATCGCCACCAGACTGAATATCAACGGCGGACAGACCAGCAGACAAATCCAGCGGCAGCGCGGCACGACGATCCACCACACGACTGCGAAGCCGAGCACCCGCGCCGCATGCCCCGACGGAAAGCTCCCCACGTCGTCACCGGCATGAAACGGATGAAATCCATACGCGCCCGTGCCCAATAGCGACGGATTGTTATTGAACCAGGTCTCGGGCCAGTAGCGGCCGCAGAGATCGCCGAGCGACTGGCGACATTCGTCGGCCACGATCAGGCTCAGACAGGCGGTAAAAAGCGTCAGTTCCCAGCGCGGCCAAGGACTCCACACGCGACGCAGCGCCAAGAGTGCGAGCACCAGCGGGCAGAATCGCTCGATGAGCGGCGGAGGATCGGTCAACAGCTTGAAGAGCGCGATCTTGTCGAGGCCGTTTCGCTGGACGGCGAATGCCACGGGGCGATCGACCCACTGGTAGCAGACGGCCACCGCGACCGTGCCCAGCGCGATGGCCCAGAGCGTGTGAACGAGCAGGCGGCGGTAGTCAGTGGTCTTCGCGTCCAATGTCATGAGGAAGTACTACGTCGCCGGCCAAGCTCGCAGGCGATTTGTCGGATGGCAATAGCCAGCCATCCGAGGATAAATAGCATACCAACGCCGTTGTAAATCAGACTAAACCAATTGGGATGACGTAGATAATTGGCAACGCACGCCGTGACGATTAGCGCGGCAAGTACGACGTGGGCAATTCGCGTCGCTTTGAGTTCTTGCCGCGTTTTTTCGGCGAGCGACTTTCTTGATCGAAATGGCATGGCGCTCCTCGACTCGCCATTCTCAGAACGGCATTTCAACCAGAAGCTGGCGACAGTGGGCAACTCGACTACGGCCAAGTGTTCGGATCTTCGCTCGAACTATAGCAACAGCAATAATAGTAACACCAGAGCGCGCCATGCTTGATCGGAATAGTCTCGTTCCATGATATGTACCTCGAGATGAGTGAGATTTGGCTACGTCGCTAGTGCCCGATCGATCCGTGAGAGTCTAGAATTCATCGCGCCGATTTGCTGCGTGCCAGATGTTGGGCCTCGAGGTAGACGTCAACCTCGCGAATCAGACTTTTGAAGCTGGTTCGCACGGCGGCGCCGGCATTTTCTCCTGTGGCGCCGAGTGCCGCCTCCAGGCCATCGAGCATGTCGGGCGCGCCGCCGCAGACGTCGATCAATCCCTGGCGCAACCCTGGAAGCGCCTTCTCCTTGAACTGCGCCATCTGCGGATTGTTCGAATCGTAGTACGACTGAAAGATCTGCAGCAGCACGCAGGTCGCAAAGACTTCAGCGTGCGTTTGGCTGTATCGCTCCTTAAGTTCCGTGGCGACTCTTGGCAACTGGGTGAACACTCGTGCGACCGCCGGCTCGGCGTCGAGATCGGCCGGCAGTTCGGGTAGCGTGATCTTCAACTGCTTCGCACGCGCCATCGCCGCGCCAAGCGGGGGGGGCTGGCGTTTGTCGTTCCGCGCGGCGAGCATGCCCCGCGTCCAGTCGGTCGCCAGGCGCCAGCAGTCGAGCGCTTCGGGCGTGTTGGCCAGCTTCGCGAAAGGTTCGGCGTGTGGTTTCTCCTGCAAGATGCGTTGGACGTCCCAGAGAGCGACCGTCCAATCGTCGCTTCCCGAGGCGAGGGACTGGCCCCGTGCGTCGAGCGAGATCGCCGTCACGACGTCGTCGTGCGCACGCAGGGCGGCCATGCGCTTGCCCGAGCGGGCATCCCAAAACACGATGCGGTTGTCATTACCTCCGGTGATCAGCCAGGCGCCGTCGGGCGAGAAGGCGGCGGCCGTGACGGTGAAGGGGTATTCAAGCTGATAGACCGTTTCCCAATTCGACGTATCGAACACCCGGTTGCCACTGAACAGTCGACGACCATCGGGCGAGAACGTCAGCTCGGTCCCGCTGGCGCTGAACTCCATTTCGACGACGCCCGTCGACGCATTCAAGATTTTGGTCTTCGTGTTGGGGAGGACTTCGCGAACAGAGACTGCCAGGTGCTTGCCGTCGGGCGAGTAGGCGATCGCCACGAGGTCGTCCGACTTCAAGTCGATTGTGCGCTGAGGGTCGCCATCGATGGATGCGAGTTTGCGCCCCGATAGCCACTTCGACGTATCCCAGATCGAAACGACGCCTTCCTCGCAGCCGGCCGCCAAGTGACGGCCATCGGGGGAGAAAGCCAAAGCCAGCGGGCAATCCTCGAGCAACAGATGCGTGGTGGGAGCGGCAGGGTCGTCGCGCCGCCAAACGTACATTTCGCATTCATCGATGGCCGTGACAACCAATGCGCCGTCACCGCGCACGGCCAGGCCGGTCGTGGACGTGAACTCGCTGTCGAGCACTTGCTCCCATACCTGTCGAAGCTGAGCGTCCAAACCGCGCACGGTGGGGGCTCGACCGGCGACGATCAACTGACCGTCTGTGGTGTAAGCAACCGCCGCGACTGGGGTGCCGACACTCGATCGTTGCTTTAGGTACGGCGATGGGGCCGCGACGGCCGTTGTGGGGTCGACACTTATCGAGGCCGACACCAAAGCAATGAGTAATGGCCACATTGCGCTGGCCGTCGTGTGATGATTGTTTACACGCGACATCAGTTGGCTACCCTTCAACGTTCCACGACCAAGCGGGAGAGATGATCAACCGGACTGCACTGGAGCACCGGCATGATACGGGCTGCGGCAGCCAGCCTTACAGGGCGCGAGCGCCTGAAAGTTTGACCCCCGTCGCGGGTTGCGATAGCCTAAGGGGGCTTGCTCGGGCGGCGGCGTAAGCCGTTGCCGAATCTCCGCTAACGCAGCGTCCCGCCGCAGCCCAATTTCCGCCCACGTCGCCAAGGGATTACCGTCCCGATGACGCTTCGTTCGCTAAGAATTGCTCGCGGTTTCAGGCGACTCGCCTTGCCGGGGATCGTGCTCGTGATCGCTTCGGCGACGACCGGGGCGGATGAACCGCCACCAGCAGCGCCGCGTGCCGCCGATTCAGCCGCAGAAACTGTCGAGGGCACTGCCAACGACTATACGGCCCACATCAAGCCGCTGCTTGAGGCCCGTTGCGTTGCCTGCCACGGAGCATTGCGGCAACAGCAGGGATTGCGGCTCGATACGGCGGCAGCGATCCGGCAAGGAGGCGAGAGCGGTCCTGCCATCGAGCCGCACAAAGGTCATGAGAGCCTGCTGGTTCGCGCGGTGACCGGCGTCGACGGCTACCGAATGCCTCCCGAGGGGGAACCGCTGACGGCCGACGAGATTTCCCTGCTCGCGCGCTGGATCGACGCCGGCGCGCCGGTGCCGGCGGACGAAGTTGCCCCGGCCGATCCAGCGCGGCATTGGGCGTTTCGAGCGCCGGTGCGGGGGCCGCTACCGGTCGTCGAGGCCGAAGTTCAATCTCCAGAGGGCAATCCTACGCCGACCCAAGCGATCGACGCGTTTGTCGACGTGCAGCTTCACGATTGCGGGTTGCAGCCGTTTCCGCGCGCGTCGCGTGCTCGGCTGTTGCGGCGCGTGTACCTCGATCTGATCGGGTTGCCACCGACTCGCGACGAATTACAGACGTTTGTTGCCGACACTTCGTCCGACGCATTCGCGCAGGTCGTCGATCGTCTGCTGGCTGATCCTCGTTACGGCGAGCGCTGGGCCCGGCACTTCATGGATGTGTGGCGCTACAGCGACTGGTACGGCTACGGCGCCGAGGTGCGCAACAGTCAACCGCACCTGTGGCGGTGGCGCGATTGGATCGTCGAATCGCTCAACGCCGACAAAGGCTACGATCGGATGATTGTCGAGATGCTGGCGGCCGACGAAGTGGCGCCGGCCGATCCCGACGCGCTGCGGGCGACCGGCTATCTCGCCCGCAACTGGTACAAGTTCAATCGCAACACCTGGCTGCAAGACACGATCGAGCACACGGGCAAGGCGTTCCTGGGACTGACCTTTAACTGTGCCCGCTGCCACGACCATAAGTACGACCCGATTTCTCAGGACGACTATTACCGGTTGAGGGCGTTCTTCGAGCCGCACGACGTGCGGACCGACGTGGCGGGCGGCGAATTGGATGTGACGCGTGACGGTATCGCCCGCGTGTACGATGCGCATGCCGATCGTACGACGCACGTTTTTGTGCGCGGCGACGAGAAGGAGCCTGACACGTCGCGCCCGTTGGCGCCAGGTTTGCCGAGCTTTCTCGAGAGCGCACCGACGACAGTCGAAGCGGTGCCGCTGCCGCCGGCTGCCTGGTATCCGGCGCTGAACACTGAGCATGGCGCGGCACTCGTGACCAAAGCGCAAGCGGAACGCGATGCGGCTGCGACCCGATTGCAGCAGCGCCAGGCCGAGTTGGCGCGATGGCACGCAGACGATAACGAGCAGGCCGCCACGATGCAAATGCTCGATGAACTGATCGAGCCATCGATCGACGGGCCGACGGAGCTCGATCGGCACCGGCTCAAGATTACTCGAGCGCTGGCGGCAGGCGTTCAAGCGGCGCTCCACATTGACGAGCGGCAGTTGGCCGTCGCCGACGCGAATCTGGTCTCGATCTCGACACGGCTGGTGGCCGATCGCGCTCGTTATCTCGATCCGCAAGCGTCCAACGTTGACGAGTTGATGCGCACCGCGGCGCGTGCCGAACGGGAACACGCGCTGGCGGCCGCAGAGTTGCAGGTCCTGCTTACTCAGCGCGACCATGCGAAACTCGCCGCGAAACCGCTGGCCGATGAGGTGACAAAGAGAGCTCTCGACACGGCCGCGCGAGCGTTGGCCGACGCCACCAAGGCCGTCGATGCGGCACACGCAGCGCTGGCGAGTATCGACGGCAATTACTCTGCAGTTGGCGTGACCTATCCGCGCGAAAGCACCGGGCGGCGCGCGGCCTTGGCACGTTGGATTACCGACGATGGCAATCCGCTGACCGCGCGCGTGCTGGTGAATCATGTGTGGTTGCGGCATTTCGGTCGTCCTTTGGTGAGCACCGTGTTTGATTTTGGGCTCAACGGCAAACCGCCGACGCATCCCGAGTTGCTCGACTGGCTGGCGACTGAGTTCATGGAGAGCGGCTGGAGCATCAAGTCGCTACATCGTGCGATCGTGCTGTCGGCTGCCTACCAACGCGACTCCGTGGCCACGGCCGACGCCCTAGCCAGTCATCGCGCCATCGATCCCGACAATCGCTTGCTGTGGCGCGCGCACACGCGTCGCATGGAGGCCGAGGTCATCCGCGATAGCCTGCTTTATCTGGCCGGCTCGCTCGATCCTGCGCACGGTGGCCCGGACATCGACAGCAAAACCGCCGACACATCGTTCCGCCGCAGCCTGTACTACCGGCATGCCAACGAAAAGCGCGTGACGTTCCTCGAACTGTTCGACCAGGTGGGCGTGGCCGAGGGTTACCAGCGCACAGAAAGCGTGGTACCGCAGCAAGCGTTGGCCCTCTTGAACAGTGAATTCGCCAATCGCGAAGCGGCACGTTTTGCTGATCGATTGGGTGAAATCGCCGCGACCGACCAGCAGCGTTTTGTCGCGATCGCCTTTGAGACCATTCTGGGCCGCGACGCGACCGCAGGCGAGATTGCGACGTGCCTTGATTACCTTTCGCGACATGCGGGCACCGGCGAGCAACTCGTCGCCGCCGACACAGACGACGCCGTGCCGGCAGGCGTCGGTGGCGGTAGCACCGTTGCTGCGCCGCAGGTAGCGAAACCAGCGAGCGCCAGCGGCGCAAACACACTTTCGCCGACGCTTGATCGCGCTCGGGCCAACTTGATCCATGCATTACTCAATCACAACGACTTTTTAGCGATCCGTTAGCACGCTGGCGGAGGACGCCCTGTGACATTTGATCCACGATCACAACGCCGATCCGATTCGTCGCTTAACGCGGCCCAACGCGCGATCGGCGCTCAGCACGCGAATTGCACCGGCGTATCGCGGCGCACTTTTTTGTCTGACATGGGTATGGGGCTGACCGGGCTCGCGCTCGGCACGATGCTCGCGCGCGACGGGGCCGTGCGGGCTGCCACGCCTAATCTCGAAGCATTGACGGAGAGCCTAACGCAGTTTGCCCCCAAGGCCAAAAGCGTGATTTGGCTGTTCATGGTTGGCGGCACCAGCCACGTCGAGAGTTTTGACCCGAAGCCGGCGCTCAACCAGCACGCGGGCAAGACGATCGCCGAAACGCCGCACGCCGGCGTGCTCGACTCTCCCTATTTGAAGAAGAACCTGCGCGAATTCATTGCCGGCAATCACAAGGTGCAGCCGACGATCTATCCCTTGCAAGTCGGCTACCGCCCGCGCGGGCAAAGCGGTATCGAAGTCAGCGATTGGTGGCCGCACGTCGGCGCACAGGTCGACGATTTGGCGATTGTCCGCTCGATGTGGACCACCGACAACGATCACGGCGCGCAGTTGCAGTTTCACACGGGCAGGCACGCGCTCGAGGGTCATTTCCCGACGATCGGTTCGTGGATTCACTACGGGCTTGGTTCGCTAAACGACGACTTGCCTCAGTTTATCGTGCTCGGTACGCCGATCGCCGATTGCTGCGGCGGGGTCGGTGCCCACGGATCGAACTATCTCGGCCCCGAGCATCAAGGGGTGCAGTTGGCCGTCGATCCCAAGCAGCCACTCCCTTATGCACTGCCCCCCAACGGCGTCACGTGGCAAGAGGCTCGCGAGAAACTCGAACTCGTCGGGCAGTTGAACGGCTTGTCGGCGATCGAGTACCCGGACGATGCCGCGCTGCGCGCTCGCATCAAGGCGTACGAACTGGCGTTCCGGATGCAGATGGCCGTGCCCGAGGTGCTGCGTTTCAGCGATGAGACGGCCGCCACGCAATCGCTCTACGGTTTCGATCGCGACGTCACGCGACCGTTTGGCCAGCAGTGCCTGGCGGCGCGGCGGTTGGTCGAGCGCGGAGTGCGATTCGTACAGTTGTTTCATGGCTCTAACGGTGGCGCCGGCGCGTGGGATGCGCACGGCGGGCTGAAAGTGGGCCACACGGCGCTGTGTGAGCAGGTCGATCAGCCGATCGCCGCGCTGCTCAAGGATCTCAAGCAACGCGGGCTGTTCGACGAAACCCTCGTCGTGTGGGGAAGTGAGTTCGGCCGCACGCCCGGTGCGCAGGGGGCCGACGGGCGTGATCATCATCCTTATGGGTTCTCGGTGTGGTTGGCCGGGGCCGGCATCCGGGGGGGCGTCGTTCACGGCGCAACCGACGAGCTTGGCTTCCACGCGGCCGAGCACAGGCACTATGTGACCGACCTGCACGCCACGGTGCTCGATCGGCTGGGGCTCGATCCGCGCCGGCTCGAAGTGCCCGGCCGCAAGCGGCTCGAGATCGATTTCGGCCGGCCGATTCGCGAAATCATGACGTAAGTCGTGCTGGATTCGGCAACTGATCGGCAACCGCCGTGTCGCCAGTAGCAGCGCCAGCATCGGCGCTACCGGCAGCTCTCGCGCCCGCACTGCGGGCAAACTGCGGGGACTCTGCCGCTGGGGTTCTCCGCAGCGGTGCCGGAGTCTTTATGCCGTCAGTTCGTTCGGCGATACCCGCGCTAATGCTACGTCCGAAACTACCCCTAGCAGCGGCAAGGCAAACGTGAATCGTTTTTTACGTCATTGCCCGTCGACTCGAGGCCGCCAGCTTCGCGACCAACGCGCGTAGCCGCACCGCGCCGCGCAATAACTTGTTTGTGGGGAATCGCCGTGAATCGCTTGCCAATCCTCGTCGTGAGCATGTTGTCGATGGGGCTAGCGCTCGGCGCCACTCCGTCGGCCAAGCGAGCCGTGGCTGGCCCGCTTTGCTGCCGCTGCGGTTGCCCCGACAATTGCTGTAAAGTGTGCCGCCCGGTGCCCGACACCAAGGAAGTCAAAAAAGTCTGCTGGGACGTGAAGTGCGAGGATGTCTGCGTACCCGGTCGGAGCTGCTGTTGCGGTGAGGTTTGCAAGCAGGACGAATGCGGCTGCTGGACCTACAAGATCTGGAAGCCGAATTGTGGCTACGTGAAAACGCGCAAGGTGCTTGTCAAAAAAGAAGTCACGCGCAAAGTTCCGTCGATCAAATGGGTGGTCGAAGACGTCTGCCAGCATTGCCGAACTCCTGAGGACTGTGATCTGCCGGCCGATGGCAAGCTGCCGAGCGATGACGCCAAGATGACTTCGCCGGAGACGCCGCTCGACGAAGTGCCGGCCGACGATCCCAAACCAGAGGGGCTGAACCCGGAAGAACCGAAGCCCGCGGGGGTGAAGGGCGTGTCGTTCTTCAGCCGGATCTTCCGGCCGACTGCGGACCACGAGGCCGCCAAGGCCGAGCAACCAGTCGCGGCGCCGCAACCACCTCGGCAAATCTACTTCCAGCCGAGCCAACCGCAACCGCTGCCCACAACAACGGCGCTACCTGGCTTGCAGCAGTAGCGGAAACGCGCGTACCTGACGCCATCAAGTCAGTCGCTCGCGGGAGCAGTCGCGTAATTCGCGTGCGCAGCCGATCAACGATTCAGCCGCGCAAGCAGCGCGCGGCTCGACCAAGAAGCGAGTGCGGGAAACAGGACTTGAACCTGCACGGTGTTGCCACCACTAGGCCCTCAACCTAGCGCGTCTGCCAATTCCGCCATTCCCGCGCGGATTCAATTCTAGCTTGTACTTGCGCCGGCCAGCCGCCGAAATGCGAGCAATCATCGCCGGCGGGCAACCGCCGCAGCGCAGCACCCGGCAACGGCGCTATTCGGCGACGTACGGCAGCAGCGCCATGTAGCGGGCACGCTTGATGGCCAAGGTCACCGCATGCTGGCTCACGGCGGTGCAGCCACTTTTGCGGCGGCTGACCAACCGGCCGTGCCGGCTGATGAGCTTGCTCAGGAGCTCCAGGTCCTTGTAATCGACGTACATCGGCCGTGGCCGCTTGCCATCGACAAAGATCGGATCCTTCTTCTTGCTGCGGGCGCCCGATCGTGAGCGCTTTTTCGTGGCCATGCGCATAGGGTTAGACAGTCTTGAGGTGCCGGCCGGTTCGCCCGACCGCGAGGTTGTGTTGAC
Organism: uncultured Planctomycetaceae bacterium; assembly: GCA_964495375.1. Lineage (GTDB taxonomy): Bacteria > Planctomycetota > Planctomycetia > Pirellulales > JAEUIK01 > JAIESQ01. The sequence goes on from CAZBWM010000127.1 coordinate 14,539, forward strand.
GAAACCATGAATGTAACCCGAACGCGGGCAGGGGAAAAGGCCCAAAAGGTAGTGGCTAGTGACGAGTGGTCAGTGGCTAGGCAGCTTGATTCTCCTGCTCACCTGACCCCCTGCTCCAATCTCTGCCCCCCCTCCCCCATAAAGTCTTCCGGGAATTTGCGTCCGGGTGCGTCCGGGTGTCTTGCTATGCGACGCTAACTCGATTAGACGGCACAGCTTGGGGCGAATGAGGCTCGCGGCATTTTGCGTCCGGGTGATCGTCCGGGTTGCGTCCGGGTGGCCGATTTTGCGTCCGGGTGTTTTTGCTATGGGCCCCGTCTTCAAGTGGGGGACACAGCAAGGCGCCGGCAGGCATCGAGACTAGCCACTGAACACTAGCCACTGCCAGGTGTTTCCGGGGTTCTGCGTCCGATGCGTCCGACGTTTCTCCTCTTGGACCCGAACTCGAATGGACGGCACAACTTCGGGCGAAGGCGGCTGGCGGCATTTTGCGTCCGAACACCGTCCGATGTACGTCCGACGCCGGGCGCTTGCCTCCGCAGATTTGAACCGCGGATGACACGGATGGCACGGATGATTGAATCGGGTTCCAGTTCAACTGTGTGATCCGCGAAATCCGTGGTCAATGAATTCTACTCCCGCTTCGCGTGAGTAGGTTCTCGCGACGCGCAAAACGGCAATGCATCCACAGACGCCCGCAGAGGGACCCAGAATTTTCCGCTGCGGCGCGGTGTGGCAGCGTTTCGATCGTTCTGTGTTCTTCTGTGCCTTTCTGTGGATGTGTTTTGTGTTGGTCAACGCGCAACGCGAGCCGGTTCGCCGAGGTGAATGCACACGATGGCGATCACACTTCCGCTGCGTTGGTCTTCGCCGCGCAGCGGCCGAGAGAACTTAGCCGTTGTTGAAAGCCACGGAGCCTTTTGCCAGCGCACCGAACGAGCCGCGCAGCGGCAACACTTCTATGTCGTCATCACGGTCCGCCGTGATGAAACTCCCTCACTCGGGCGGTCGCGCCAGCACGCGGCGGCACGAATGAACGGTCCCTTCAGGACCGAGGCACGGTTTTGTCCCGTGTACCCAGGCCTGCGTTGCGCCGGTTCCCGGCTGCACTGCGGCCTGGGCTAATTGAACTGGCCTTTCCGGTCGGAAGACATGTTACTCCTTCGTGTCGTCGTGTCGTTGTGGTGAACCGCTCTTGCGCGCAACGCCCAAGGGGGACAGGAGTCCTTCCGGACGGCGCGTGTACGTACAGTAATCTCGAGGGCCGGTACGATTCTAGTTCGTGATAAAGTTGCGAGAGCTACGCAGCCGGCGAATCGTCACGGTCTGACGATCCCAACTGGGATCGAAGCTTTCAGCCCAGTGGTTGTCGCGCAGCGACTACCCTGGGTTTGCGAATGCCGAACAACCGCCAACTCTGAAAGAGTTGCATCCATTCCAGATGCAGGATGGATTCAACCCTTTCAGGGTTGACGATTCTGATGCTCGGAATCCTAGGGTAGCTCGCAGGCTCGCAACCCTAGGCTGAACGATGCAATCCCTACAGGATTGAACGCGCCCGCACACCCAGAGTCAATTCTCCTTTGTGTCACCTCTCCTTCGTGTCGTTGTGGTGAACGTCATCTAGGCGCACCGCGAGCGGGCTCGCCGAGGTGATTGAACACCACGGCTAACAAGCTTCGACATCATTCGCGCCTCGGCGTCAACCGAGCACTGCGGAGGCAGTGGTCTCGACACATCTTAGCTAGCTAGTCCACGGCAGGCAGACCTGCGACTGGAGCGGCAACTCGGTGGAAAGTGTCTTCGCCGTTGGTACTGGCTGACGCGAATCATCGATGTCATTGGCCACGTAGTGGCCGCGGCGCTTAGCCGTGGGTGT
>CAZBWM010000128.1:0-14820 GCA_964495375.1 uncultured Planctomycetaceae bacterium
GTTGTGAAGCGGCGCGAGCGACGAGGGTTCTAGAGAGACCTCTTGTCGCTGCGCGACCCTGGGCCACCCGGGGAGAGACTTGAGGTTTGAGACCTGAGGCTTCAGGAGAAGCACTGCTGGGCAAGCCAGCAGTGGCACCCGATTTGTGTCGTCATCACGCTCCGCCGTGATGAGATTCCGTCACGCGGAGCGGTGCGACTACACTGTGCCGCTGCGCGGCTGTACACGAGCGGATACAGAAATGCACTCACGAAAGAGCACGGGCGGAGCCCGTGGCACCCGGGGAAAGGCGTGCGTCTTCACGCTAGGAGACGCGCCGTGAAAACGGTGCCAGGAACCGATTCTGCAAACCGCTCGTTTGGATCACGACGCCAGATGGAAACGGTTCCTGGCACCGTTTTCGCGACCGGCAATTGAGCTACGCGCGAAGGAGCCCGTGGCACACTCAGTTGAGCATCGCGCGAGACCATCACACCTGGAACACGCCGAGGCGGAACGGTTCTTCGCTGGGGTGGCGCGTCGAGATGGCCAGGGCTTCGATCAACGTGTCGCGTGTCTGCACGGGGTCGATGATCGCGTCGACCCAACCGCGGGCCGCGCCGTAACGCACGTCCATCTGCGCGTCGTACGAGCCTTTGACCTTGTCACGCAGCGCCGCCATTTCGTCGGCATCGACCTGGTGCCCCTGGCGTTCGAGGCTTTTGACCTGCACGTCCAAGAGCGTGCTGGTGGCCTGGTCTCCGCCCATCACGGCGCAGCGGGCGTTGGGCCAGGCGAAGATAAACCGCGGATCGAAGGCCTTGCCGCAGAGCGCGTAGTTGCCGGCCCCGAACGATCCGCCCAGCAGCAGCGTGAGCTTCGGCACGCGGCTGTTGCTGATGGCGTTGACCAGCTTGGCGCCCGCTTTGATGATCCCTTCCTGCTCGCTGTCACGGCCGACCATGAAGCCGTTGACGTCCTGAATAAAAATAATCGGCAGCCAATCCTGGTTGCAGGCCATCACGAAGCGGGCGGCTTTTTCGGCGCTATCGACATAGATGACGCCGCTGAATTGGATGGGGCCCGTGGCGGGGCGCGTTTGATGGTGCTGACTGGCGACGATGCCGACCGAGAAGCCGCCGATCTTGGCAGTGCCGCAGACGAGCGACTGCCCATACTCGGCTTTGTATTCGTCGAACGAATCGCGATCGACGACGCACTCGATAACGTCGCGCACTTCGTAGTCTTTGCGCGGATCGGGATGGACCAGGTCGTAAAGGTCGGTCGCTGGACGCGAGGGTTCGGCCGGGGCCGAGCGGGCGAACGGGGCAGGGGGGTCGGCGGAGTCGGGACGTTCGAGCTGGACGAGCCGTCGCAGGCGGGCAAGGCAGGCTTCGTCGGTCGGGTCGCGATAGTCGATGGTGCCGCTGATCTGCGAGTGCATCACCGAGCCGCCGAGCTCTTCGTGGCTGGCCCGCTGCCCGATGGCGCTGCGCACCAGGGCGGGGCCGGCGAGGTACAGGCCTGAGCCGTCGGTCATCAGCAGCTTGTCGCAGAGCACGGGGAGATAACCGCCGCCGGCGACGCAGTTGCCCATGATGGCGGCGATCTGCGTGAGACCGGCCGCGGAGATCACGGCGTTGTTGCGGAAGATGCGGCCGAAATCGTCCTCGTCGGGGAAGACGTCTTCTTGCAGCGGCAGAAAGACGCCGGCCGAATCGACGAGATAGACGAGCGGCAGGCGGTTCTGAAAGGCGATGCGCTGGGCGCGGAGCACTTTCTTGGCGGTGACCGGGAAGAACGCGCCGGCTTTGACCGTGGCGTCGTTGGCCACGATCATGTGGCGGCGGCCGCCGATCTGGCCGACGCCGCAAACGACCCCACCGCCGGGGGCGCCGCCCCACTCGGTATACATCTGCCAGCCGATCCAGAGGCCAACCTCGAAGAACGACGTGCCGGGGTCGATGAGCGCGGCGATCCGTTCGCGGGCGGTAAGGCGATTCTTGCGATGCTGGTTTTCGATGGCTTTGGGGCCGCCCCCTAGCGCGATCTTATCGGCTTCCACTTTGAAGCGCGCGGCGAGCGCTGAAAGATCTTCTGTCGTCGTCGAAGCAACCGGACTTGCCATCGGCAGCCAATCCCCCACGGTGTGAGCCGAGCTTAAGAACGGCCGAGAAATAACTTCCAGATTTCTTGGCCCCCTCACCCCCGACCCCTCTCCCGCAAGGGGAGAGGGATTTGGGGAGAAGTTATTTCTCGGCCGTTCCTTAGTGGTGCGAGAACATGCCCCGGGGCGTGCGGCGGTAATGCGGCCGCGAGCCGAGGCGAACGGGTCATGATAGCAGCGGGCAGGGGGCGCGGGAGGGGCGGCAGGAAGGGGGATGCGCGGTCGCTCGTGGCATGGGCTTCTGGCACATGCGGAAGGAAGTCGAGCCACGAAGCGACCTGGGCGCGGCGCAAGTCTCATTTCGGGACGACCGTTATCGAATTGAGACCGAATTGGAGGGGTTACGGGCAGCGGTCGAAGAGGGCGGGGCGGCATTCTTTGTATTCGTAAGTATACATAATAAAAACACTTACGAACATACCAGCCGGCCGGCGAGCGATTAAGCAGATCTGTTGGCACCGGCCTTGCGATCTATTGGGCACGTCAGGTTGAACCGAGCAAAACGATTCGACCAGACGCCCGCGAGCAGGAAACCGCGATCACCCAAAGTGGTCACTCAATACAAGGAATCGAAACGATGTCCCGCATGCTCCCCTTCACGGCGGCCCTGGCGGCACTAACCGCCGGCGCGGCGCTGGCCGACGATCCGCTCAGCAGCCAGGCGTTCAGCCCCGGTTTTCAAGGCTTTCAGCATGGCCGCTACGTTGGCGGCTATCCCTCGACTTATGGTTATGGCCCCGGTTGGTATGGCGGTTGGGGAGGCTGGGGCGGCTACCACTCGTCGACGATTGCCGAAGGCTACCTCCGCGGCATGGGCGACCTGGTGCAAAGTTGGGGGCAATACAACTTGATGACGAGCCAAGGGATGGTCTTCGGCGAGCAGGCCCGCCAGTTGGCTTTGCAGAACGACTCACTGGCGGTGGAGACGTACTTTCATAACCGGCGCGTGAATACCGAAGCGCGTCGCGAGGAGGCGGGCCCGAAGCTGACCGCGGTGCAAATCGAACGAATCAACCAGAGCCGCACGCCGGCGCGATTGACGGCCGCCGAGTTGGGGCACGACGGCGCGCTGGCGTGGCCTGCCGTGCTCGAGCAACCGAAGTACGACGCGCTGCGTAGTAAACTCAGCGAGTTGTTCGCTAGTCGAGTGAGCGGCGATACCGCGCCGTCGGTTTCGTTCTATCGGCAAGTGCAGACGGTGACGCAATCGCTCAAGGCGCTGCTCCGCGACGATCTGTCGAACCTGTCGAGCGGCGATTACCTGGCGGCCCGACGGTTTTTGGACAGTCTGGCTCACGAGGCGCGGTACGCTCCGGCGCCGATGGCAGAAGTCGCGGCCCGCTAACGATTGTTACATTCTGTGGCGTGCAGTGTTGATACGGATAAGAACGAGAGCCTAAGAACTCGAACAGGGCCGCGAGCTGCGGCCGGCCAGACAAGCGAGAAGAGAGAGGCTTCTCGACAGCAACTTCAGCAGGTGAATTGACCTGCCAGTGGTCGACTCCCCGACGTTGTCCATCGCACGGTAGTTGCGGTTACGACATTCCACACCCACCGGGAAAGGCGCGTGGCTGCCAGGAACTGCGGAAGCAACACCATGAGTTGGTGGCTGCTCGCCCCAACGGTGCGAAATCGCACGCGAGTGTGGTGGACATGTCGGGGAGTATTTTGACACAACTTGACGGGTGGCGCGACGGGGAGCGAGACCCGCGAAGCCCGCGCGCCCACGTCAGAAAGCGATCGACTGGCAGGTGACACGACCAAGGTTCCCTGGCCCCCCGTGGGTGGTTTGACCACCGGCGTGGCCGGTCGTCAGTCGGCCCCACAGGCCCAACCGACTGTCGGCCCGCGGGTCCAGGGGAACCGAACACGGGCGGATTGGCGCGTAGTGTAGTCGTCTCGCTCCGCGAGACGGAATCATCACGCCGCGGAGCGTGATGACGACTTTGCGTGATGGCAACATGACGCGCGCCAACCGCCGCTGGCTTGGGCGACGAGGAATCGCCCCCCTGGAGGGGAGAGAGAGGCGCGACGGGGACCGGTAGGTCGGACATGGTGCCGACCGCGCCGGTCCCCGTTGTGTTTTGCAGATGAATATGCATACGGGGACTGGAGTCGTTCCAGCGTTTGATGTCGTGAGCCGACAGCGGATCTGCATCGATCGCATTAGCCGCTACGCGGCGGAATCAGGTAGCCGGGCGGCGTAAGCCCCCGGAGGCGTCGCGCGATAAACCCCTCAAGCCGCGCAGCGGCGACAGCGACTTGAGATCGAGCCTATGTCGCCGCTACGCGGCTTGAGGGGTTGTTGGCCGATCGGTTCCGTGGGCTCGCGCCCACGGCTACTTGCTGCCGCCGCTGCGCGGCTAAGACAAGAGCCGCCGCTGCGCGGCTAAGACAATCCCGCTGCGCAGCTATGGCGAGCGATTTATCCACCCCACGTGTGAACGAAAATCGCACCAACTTGCCCGCCGCACACGAAATCCAAACTAACCACCCATTGGCGGGGGTTCTTTTCTCGCCGACAAATCGAATTAATTCACCGGTAAGCTCACCAGACCATAGCGTTCGTTGTAATTGCGTGTTAGGCAGGAGTTGAGGGTGGATGTTGTCGCGGCGCAACGTGGGGGCGCGACGTAGTCGACTTTTCGCAACCTGAGAGCCATCTGCATGACCATATCTGGCAAGGGAAGTTTCTCACCTAAGTCTTTATCTAGAAATACTTTTCAACCCATCAACGTCGCGCCCCCAGGGGCCGCGGCATCCGGCGTGCTCCCAAGCGTTCGACCATCGGCGCGAGATGCCGTAGTGCTCGATGCGACTGTGCCCAGCTTTCAACTGGACCGAAAGGGTCGAACCTTGCGTAAAGTGACTCGGAAATCTGTGCCTCTTCGTCGAACCGCGACCAACACGACTTCGGTGACCAACCGCCGCCGCCCCGGGCGATCGCGGCCGGCCGTGCGCGACTACGATCGTCTGACCGAGCCGAGCCCGGCGCCGTTGTTCGACGAGGATGATGCTCCGCTGCACGACGAGGCGGCGGCCGACGATTTCCGCGCCGACGCGGCCGACGAATTGGAAGAAGATGCCTACGGCGACAGCCAAATCGACTCGGCGCTGGGCGATTCGCGCATCGACGACCCGGTGCGCATCTACCTGATGCAGATGGGCGAGATCCCGCTGCTGACGCGCGAGCAGGAGCTGTCGTCGGCCAAGGACATCGAGCGCACCCGCACCCTGTTTCGCAACAGCATGCTGGCGAGCGACTTTGTGCTGGTCGGCGCCGTCACGCTGTTGCGCAAGGTGCGCGACGGCGAGTTGCGGCTCGATCGCACGGTCGAGGTGTCGGTGACCGACGCCGCCGAGAAGAAGCGCGTGTTGGCCAAGCTCGGGCCGAACCTGCACACCCTCGATCACCTGCTGGCGCAGAACCAGGGGGACTTCCACATTGCGATCGACCGTCGCCAGCCGATGGCGATTCGCCGCGCCGCTTGGAAACGCATCGTGCTGCGGCGCCTCAAATCGGTCGCGCTCATCGAAGAGCTGGGCTTACGCACCCAGCGCCTACAGCCGCTGTTGGAGAAGCTCGGCGAAATCGCCCAGCGGATGCAGGCGATTGCCGAACAACTCGGCGAGCCGGCCTATGCCGGCAACGAAGTCGTGCGACAACGCCTGCGACAGGAGTTGCATCAGTTGATGCAGTTGACGCTGGAGAGCCGCCGCACGCTCACGCGTCGCGTGCAGCGCACCGCCGAACTGCAACAGGCCTACGATGCCGCCAAGCGCGTGCTGTCGGCCGGCAACCTGCGGCTCGTCGTCTCGATCGCCAAGCGCTATCGCAACCGCGGATTGAGTTTCCTGGACTTGATTCAGGAGGGGAACACCGGCCTGATGCGGGCGGTCGACAAGTTCGAGCACGCCCGGGGTTATAAGTTCTCGACCTACGCCACGTGGTGGATTCGCCAGGCGATCACCCGGGCGATCGCCGATCAGAGCCGCACGATCCGGCTGCCGGTGCACATGATCGAAACGATGAGCCGGGTGCGGACAGTGAGCCGCGACTTCCTGCAGATCCACGGCCGGGAACCGAGCGTCGAAGAGATGGCCGAGGCGACGAACCTCTCGCTCGAAGAGGCGCGCTGCGTGATGAAGATGACGCGGCACCCGTTGTCGTTGGATCAATCGGTCGGCGAGCACGACGACAGTTTCTTCGGCGAATTCGTCCAGGACCAACACGACGAAGACCCGCTGTTGGACATGACGCACGAGCACCTCAAGCAGCGGATCAGCGACGTGCTCGAAGGACTCAACCACCGCGAGCGCGAGATTCTGCGGCTGCGCTACGGCCTGGCCGACGGCTACGCTTACACGCTGGAAGAGGTCGGCAAGATCTTCAGCGTCACCCGCGAACGGGTCCGTCAGATCGAGGCCAAAGCGGTCCGCAAGCTGCAACACCCGCAGCGCTGCCGCGAGCTGGCGAGCTTTTTGGACGGGGCGCTGGAGCAGTTGGGGTAGTGCGCGCCGCGGCGGCCCGCCGAGCGATACATGGCAGTACGGTTCGGAGAAATGCGGAACAGAGCAGACGGTACGGTTCGACCTCGGCGAGCTCGGTTGAGCTCGCCGAGGTCATTTTTTTGCGCGGCGAGTGCGCGGTGGCGCAGCCCGTGGACTGGAGTCGTTTCTGCGCTCCAGATCGCGATCACCAACAGCGCCGATCAGTAACGACTCCTGTCCCCCTCGGCTCGACGAACGATGTACCACGACGACGCCACGACACGACGAAGCATGCTTTCGGCAGGGTGTGCCACTGCTTGGCAGTCGGCGCGGCGGCGCCTCGGTCGATGTTGACGCGCGGCCGCCGACGAACAAGCAGTGCCGGGGGGGTGATTGTCGGACTCGGGAGCGCACGATTCGCGTGTTTTGAGTGTGCCGTGTGGTCGCCTTCACGTTGCGCGCAGTTCCTCAGCCGCGCAGCGGCGAAATCCCGTAGCCGTGGGCGTGAGCCCACGGAGGCATCGCGCAATAAGAACAAGGAAGCCGCGCAGCGGCGACATCACGCTTCCGTTCCTGTATGTCGCCGCTGCGCGGCTTGAGGGGCTAATTACGATTCCGTGGGCTCGCGCCCACGGCTACTTGCTGCCGCCGCTGCGCGGCTGAAAACGGTCGTCGCTGTGCGGTTTTTGCTCGCGCGACGATCGCACTGCTTGCCGGTGCCGGCTCGTTGCCAGCTTCCCTCTCGATCGACCGGCAAGCAGTGGCACGGTTCAAGCCCCTCGACTTCGCCTTAATGCTGCGCGGTGGCTTTCAATCCGGCGATGGCGACCAACAGCAAGATCAAGAAGAAGATTCGCACCGCGCTCACCGGCTCGTTGAAGAGCCAGATGCCCAGGAGCACGGAGCCGGCCGCGCCGATGCCAACCCACACGGCATACGCGGTGCCGATCGGCAACTCGCGCACCGCGATCGAGAGCAGGAACATGCTGATCACGATGCACGTGATCGTGAACCAGCTCGCCCACAGGCGGGTGAAGCCATCGCTGTATTTGAGCCCGACGGCCCAAGCGGTTTCAAACAGCCCGGCGACAATGAGAATGAGCCACGCCATGACGGCCTCCCTTGGCTGCGCGCTGGGCGCAGGATTGTAGGGCGTCGTCTTTGCGTAACCGGGTACGGCGCGTCTCGTCCGGGGCCAACAGCGGCCAAGAGTATTTTACGATAGGGCGAGGGTGCGCAAGAGGCAAGGGGTTGCGAAGCGACGCGGACCGGATAGGAATTGCATGGAATCACGAGACTAAGAGCGCCGCAGAAGTTCTTTCTTCCATCGCAAGTTGAACCAGTAGTAGATGCAGAAACATAGCGCGCTAGTAGCCAATAGCCCAAGGATCGCTTCGCCGACTGTCCAAGTCTCACCGGCCGGATCGACTAAGATGTTATAGAAGACGAGAAGTAGCGCCGACCCGAGACAAACAGTTCCGCCGCAGCCGGCGAATGTAGACCTGGATTCCCACTTCGCGAGTCGCTGCTCGTGCGACGTCGTTTTCTCGGGTGTTTCCTCCATTCCAGGAGGATACCATTAAAATGCGGTCGTGCGCAAATCTCGACGATACTCGCGACGAACTCAGAACATTACGTTCTGATCTGGTGCATTTCACGCACCCGACAAGCATATTTTATCGCGTACGATTCGTGCGTTGCTACGTCGTATGGGGCTGGGCGAGCTGCTCCGTTTCCCAGCCGCGCAGCGGCGAAATCAGGTAGCCGTGGGCGTCAGCCCACGGAGGCACGTGCAATTAAACCCCCAAGCCGCGCAGCGGCGACATCAGTCCCAGAGGTAGCGCGGGTCGTACTCGACGCCGTGCTTCTCGAGCAGTTCCAAGAACTCCGCTTGAAAGTCTCGCCGCGCATGATGCGTCTTCTGCTGGCGTACATACTCGGCCGCGGCATCGATTTGCGAGCGGCTCACCGTAAACGCCGCGTACCCGTCCTGCCAGCCGAACATGGCCAGGTCGCGTTTTGACTCGCGAACCCACTTCGACGAGTTCGTCTTGATCACCCGGAGAGCGTCCGAAACCGCGATTTTCGGTGGCAGAATGGCCAGCATGTGGACGTGGTCCGGCATGCCGTTGACCTCCACGCTCAGTCCACCGAGGCCGTGGACGATGCCGCCGAGATATTTGTGAAGTTCGTCTTCGATGCTTGGCGTGATATAGCCCGCGCGATTCTTCGTGCTGAACACGATATGGTAGCAGAGCTTGGTGTAGGTTCCGGCCACGCGTCTTGCCCCCGAATGATGTCGCCGCTACGCGGCTTGAGGGGTTGATTGCAAACGGTTCCGTGGGCTCGCGCCCACGGCTACATGCTGCCGCCGCTGCGCGGCTAATGCAATTGCCGCTATGCGGCTAATCATGGCGCGCTGCGCGGATGTCTGCATCCAGTTCTGGTGCGTTTCACGCACCCGACAAATGCAGTAGGGTGTGCGAAGCACACCAGTTGTAAGCATCGCAATGAACGCGGAGCGATTTCTCTCCGAATGCTACGTGCTCTCCTGGTGCGTTTCACGCACCCTACAAATTCTCTCGGCACCGCGTCGCTAATCGATATACACCGCTTCGCTGCTGTTCAACAGTGCCAGGCAGAGATCGACGAGCGCCGCGGCGGCGGGGGGATCGACACCGGATGGCAGCGGATCGGGCAGGGCGAGACTTACAGGTTCGCGCTTCGCGTCGTTGAGCTGCGCGGCTTGCCGCTCCAGAAAATCGAGCGCGGATTGCAGTTCGTCGGCATCAGGCCCTCGCGCGAAGACGCGCCGGTACGCCTGCGTGACTTGACCGGCGCGATCGATCGGCGCGCTACACAGCACCGCGCCGGCCAGATGACGGGCGGCATCGAGACTCAGCGCCGAGTTCAACAGCACCAGCGACTGCGTGGCGGTCGTCGACTCGTGCCGCAATGGGCAAGTGGCGTTCGTATCGGGCCGATCAAAAACATCGAACAACGGATAGCGGAGATTACGCCGCACGAACAGGTAGATGCTGCGCCGGCGATGGTCCTCCTCGTCGCCGCTGGGGTTCCACTGGTCTTTGAGCAGCGTGACGGTGATCTCCGGCGGCAGGGGCGGGCGCACGCCGGGCCCACCTTGCTGAGCGAAATTGCGCGGCGCAAGCCGATCGCCGGCGGCCAGCATCGCATCGCGAATCGACTCGCCATCGAGCCGTAACCGGTTGCGGCGCCACCAGCGGCGATTGCGCGGATCGGCGGCCGACGAGTGCGCGAACGCCACGCGGGCTTGCTCGGTTTCCGCGGTCGACCACGCGGCGTCGTGCGGCGCGGACGCAAGCTGATACGTCTGGCTGGTGACGATCAGCCGATGCATTTTCTTGAGGCTCCAACCGTCGGCGGCGAGTTGAACCGCCAGCCAATCGAGCAGCTCGGCGTGCGTGGGGTTCTCGCCCATCACGCCGAAATCGCTCGGCGAACCGACGATGCCGGCGCCGAAATGCCATTGCCAGAGGCGATTGGCGATCACTCGGGCGGCGAGTGGTTGCGCGTTGCCGGTCAGCCAATCCGCTAATGCGGTGCGCGAGGTGTTTGAGTTCGAAGTTGTATCGCTGGGTGCCACTGCTGGCTTGTCCAGCAGTGCGGAATCGGGCGCGACGCTGTTAGCCGTTTCGTCGCGCGCTATTCCCAGCACGCGCGGCACTCCGCAACTCACTTCGGGGCCTGGCTGGTGGAAGTCGCCGCGCAGATAAAGGTGGGCTGCGATCCGCGCGTCATTCGTACCATCGGTCGCGATTTTTTGCGCCCGCATCACGCGCCCCAAGGGCAGCTCCGGGAGGGGCGGTAAGTTGGCCAGCGCCGCGACGAGCTCGGTATGTTCGGCGCGCTCCTTGTCATTCAGTTCGGCCAGCATTACTTCGAGCGGCGGCTGCTCATCGGGGTTCTTGTCGCGGAACCGCTTGCGGGCGGTTTGTTCCAGCTCTCGGCGGCGCTTGGCCCGCTTGTGGTCCTCGTTGCTCCAGGCGCTTTCGGCAGTGCGGCGGGCCGTCAACTCCGCTTCAGTCGGAATCGGATGCTCGCCGAAAACGTCGGCCGGCTCGAAGAACGCCCTCAGGCGGTAGAAGTCATACTGCGTGATCGCGTCAAACTTATGGTCGTGACACTGGGCACAGCCGACTTGCAGGCCCAAGAGCACCGCCCCGACCGTCGAGGTCATTTCGTTGAGCAGCAAGTGCCGGCGTTCGTCTTGCAAGTTGATGTCGGGCATGTCCGGCCCACAGAGCAAGAAGCCGGTGGCAACCGCGGCGGCCGGATCGCCGGGCCGCAGTTCGTCGCCGGCAATTTGCAGCCGCACGAATTCGTCGTATGGCAAGTCGCGATTCAAGGCGTCGATCACCCAATCGCGATAGCGCCAGGCGTTGGGGCGCACCAGGTCGTGTTCGAAGCCGTCGCTTTCGGCGAAGCGCGCCAGGTCGAGCCAGTGCTGGGCGTAGCGCTCACCGTACGCGGGCGAGGCGAGCAAGCGATCGACCAGCCGCTCGTACGCATCGGGCGAAGCGTCGTGTACGAAGGCATCGACTTCCGCGGGCGTGGGCGGCAAGCCAGTGAGGTCGAACGACAAACGGCGGATGAGGGTCGCGCGACCGGCGCGCGGTAACGGCGCGAGCGATTTGGCCTGCCACTCTGCGTATATAAACCGGTCGATTGGATGCTGGCCCCAGCGCGGGTCGTCGACCGCCGGCGGCTCGGCTTTGCGCAGTGATCGATAGGCCCAATGATCGCGCTCGTCGGCGGTGATCGGGCGCTCGACGGGCGTGGCGACACTTTCAGCCGCTTCGCCTTGCGGTAACGCCATCACCACGAACGCAATCACCAGCGGCAGTGTCGCAGGCAATCGCCTCATCCCAAAATCTCCGTCACCACGCGGCCGGCCACGTCGGTCAAGCGCTCGTCGCGACCGTTGTGCGAAAAGGTGAGGGCCTCGTGATCCAAGCCCAACAGGTGCAGGATCGTGGCGTGCAGATCGTGAACGTGCACCTTGCCCTCGGCGGCGCGGAGGCCGAAAGGATCGGTCGCGCCGTAAGCTGTGCCGCCGGGCAGTCGCGCGCCGGCCAGCCAGACCGAGTAGCCCCAGGGGTTGTGATCGCGGCCGCGCCCTTGTTCGCTCATGGGCATGCGGCCGAACTCGCCGCCCCAGATCACTAGCGTATCGTCGAGCAAGCCGCGGCGGCGCAGGTCGGTGAGCAGCCCGGCGACCGGCTTGTCGGTGCGCCGGCAGTAATCGGTGTGATTTTTGGCGACGTCGTTGTGGGCGTCCCAACCGTTGGTGTCGCCGGAGTAAAGCTGCACGAAGCGGACGCCGCGTTCGACCAGCCGGCGGGCCAGCAAGCAGCGGCGGCCGAACTCATCGGTGTGCTTTTCGCCGACGCCATAAAGGGCCAGCGTCTCGGCTGATTCGTCCGCCAGATCGACCGCGGCCGGCGCCGCGCTCTGCATGCGATAGGCCAGCTCGTACGCTTCGATCCGGGCGTCGAGCTCGGTCGAAGGGCCGCGCTGGGCGAGATGCCGGCGATTGAGCGATTGCACGAACTCGAGCGTCGCGCGTTGTTGCGCCGCGCTGATCGACGGCTGCGGGGCGAGGTCGACGATCGGCATACCGGTCGGGCGCAGCGTGGTCCCTTGATAGGTGGCCGGCAGGTAGCCATTGCCCCAGGCGGGCGGGCCCCCTTTCACACCGCCGCCCGGATCGGGGAGTACGACGAAGCCTGGCAGGCTGTCGTTCTCGCTCCCCAAGCCGTAGCCGATCCAACTCCCCAGGCTCGGCCGCCCCATGAGGATGCTGCCGGTGTTCATCTGATAGACCGACTGCGGATGATTGACGCTGTCGCCGTGACAGCCGCGCAGCACGCAAAGCTCGTCGGCCAGTTGGGCGGTGTGCGGCAGGAAGTCGCTGATCTCGAGGCCCGACTGCCCGCGCGGGCGGAACGGTTTCACCGGCGCTAGCAGCGGATTGTGGGCCACCTGGCGGCGCGTCATCACGGGGCCGACACTTTCGGGCAATGGCTGCCCGGCATGTTTCAGCAGCTCGGGCTTGGGGTCGAACAAGTCGACGTGACTTGGCCCACCGTGCATGAACAGGTAAATGACGCGACTGGCGCGCGGCGCGAAGTGCGGCGGCTTGGGGGCGAGGGGGCTGGTGGGGTGGGCTGCGTTAGTCGCCGAAGCAGACGTGGCAGTTGCGGGCGCGCTGCGTGCGTCACGATTCAAGAGCGCGGCGAGCGCGACGATGCCGAGCCCGCCGCCGGCCTGTTGCAAGAAGTGCCGGCGATCGCAGGGGGGGGCGAGATAACGTGGACGATCCTGCATCAGAATCGACTCCCGCGGTGGCTATGCCTCGGAAGCAATCGATGACGACAGACGCACAATGCGTTGCGTAGGATGGCGCAACTTCAACAGAACGATGCCCACGAAGAGACCGATATACAAGAGTGGCAGCCAGAGTCGGCTGCGTCGCGTCAACTCGACATAAATGAGCTTGTCGCCGATTGCGAAACCGACTCGTCGTGTCATGGCTCACCTCGATGCTGCCGGCATCCTAACGTGCGGCTGTGGCCCCTTGCACGTTCTCGCTCCGAGCGACGCGATCTCCAGCGAAGTCAGTCTGCCGAAGCCGTGTATTGTAGTCGGGGGATCGGGGCGGGTGCCAGAAAGGGGAGAGCCCTTCCTGGTGGCGGCGACCTGTCGCGCTGCTACACGTCCCGGCGCTGTCCGCCACCCGTCCATCCACATCGCTGCTGCGCGGCTGAGTGGCCGCAATCGCCGCATAAGATCACATTTCGGCCTCGATCTGGTTTCTTCCGTCGACCGCCGACAGTAAGATGCTTGCGGCGCTCGCGCAGGTCGTCAGAGGACGGCACTGGCCCGCACCGCCGCACCCTTGCCCCTTAGCCCGCCAGGAATTCCCGCCGATGAAAACTCGTGGCGAAGCGTTCGCCGGATTGTCAGTCGCCATCACCACACCGTTCAAGGATGGCGAAGTCGACTACGACACCCTCAAGGCTCAGGTCCAGTTCCAGATCGACGCCGGCACCCACTGCTTGTGCCCGGTCGGCACCACGGGCGAAAGCCCCACGCTCTCGCACGAAGAGCACGAGCGCGTGATCGCCACGGTGGTCGAGGCCGCGGCCGGCCGCATCAAGGTGATGCCGGGCACCGGCTCCAACAGCACGGCCGAGGCCCTGCGCCTCACGCGCTGGGCCGCCAGGGCCGGGGCCGACGCCGCGCTCGTCGTCGCTCCCTACTACAACAAGCCGACGCAAGAAGGTTTCTACCTCCACTTCAAGGCGCTGGCCGAAGCGGTCGACATCCCCATCTGCGTCTACAACATCCCCGGCCGCACGGGCAAGAACATCGAGCCCGAGACGATCGCCCGCATGGCCGAAATGAAGAACATCGCCATGGTCAAGGAAGCGACCGGCTCGATGGACCAGGCTTCGCAGACGATCGCGCTGACGGACCTCACCGTGCTGTCGGGGGACGACAGCATCACGCTGCCGCTGTTGGCGATCGGTGGACGGGGCGTGATCTCGGTCGTGGGCAACATTGTGCCGCGCGATATGCTCGCGCTCTTGAACGCTTTTGAGCGCGGCGATCGCGTGGCGGCCCAGGAATGCCATCGCAAGCTGTTCCCGCTCTGTCGCGACATGCTGGGGCTGGCCACCAATCCCATCCCGCTCAAGGCGGCGATGAAGCTCCTGCGGCGCGACACGGGCGAACTGCGGATGCCGATGACGCCGCTGTCCGCGGCCGAAGAAACCAAGCTGCGCCGCACGCTGACTGAGTACGGACTGCTGTAGAACTAGCTGCAAAGTTGGCGACGATCATTCGTCGGTCGCCACTTGTTTTCAATAACCTTTTTGATCGGCAAACATGGGTGGCCCAGCCGCTCGCCGGCACGCTCGCTCAGCGAGCCCAGAAACAAAGGCCGAAGCGACAAGAAACCTTCTTAAATCGACGTAGCTGACACGGGCCGCGCGGCATGAAAGGATTCTTGTGGCTGCGCCACCCGGCTGCGAGCAGCCGGGCCACCCGATTCGTAGAATTAACGGCAGTGCCACCCAAACCAGGCTTTGAATCCGCCTCTAGTCACTCCCACCATTCTCACCAGGGGACACGCCATG